>JBHLMG010000008.1:0-100083 GCA_048938385.1 Promethearchaeota archaeon
CTATCGTGGGTGCTTGTAGATTAACTCCCTCTTTTCCTGGGTGTTTCCCATTTGAACTCGATCGAGTTGATGGGCTTGACGATTTCGTTGAGGGATTCCGATCGTTCATTCCTGTCGAATACGATTACATCCGCCTTACTTTTACTGATAATCCTGACTTGGCGATAATACTGGATGAGCGACAATGCAAACTACACCATCGATTATTCCGTATGCGATTAGAATTGACTCCCTGATGAGTTCGTATAACTGGACAGATGCTTATCAACCTCACCTTCGATAAGGCTAAAATACACCCTTCACTTCCAGTTCCGTATAGCACCAATTAGTAGAGGTCAACAGAGTATGTCACCAAAAGACCCTCTCCCTATTGAAAGCCAACCAAATGCCCTACCTGACGAGATTGACTATGAAAAATATGTAATCGCTACCTACTATGTTGGAGCACCGATTGGACTTCCAATAAAAGATATCGCAGAGATGGCGGCTGTTGAACAAAGCACTGGTACCTGGGTACTAGTACCAGGTGAAACACCAGCTATGCGGAAGAAGTATGTAGCCAAAGTCATCGGAATCTACGAGGGACCTTACCCAGAGTATAGCGAACCCAAAGATGTGACCCACCGACACTATATCATACAAGTCGCCTTTCCATGGGTTAACTTTGGACAACAGATCCCTATGTTACTATCCACGGTGGTGGGAAACATCAGCATGGGTGGTCGTGTGAAAGTGTTAGATCTCCGCTTTCCGAAAAGCTGGCTGAAAGGATTCCAAGGTCCAAAGTTTGGCACTGAAGGTGTCTTCAAAGTATTAGGCGTGAAGGGTCGTCCACTCCTAAACAACATGATCAAACCTTGCACCGGCTATACGCCTGAAGTGGGCGCTGAACTCCTGTACGAAGCTGCACAGGGTGGAGCGGATATTATCAAGGATGACGAACTCATTGCTGATCCAGTCTTTAATAGAATCACCGAAAGGCTACCCTTGTATATGGAGGCCATCGATAAAGCCAACTCTGAGAAAGGGGAAAAGACCCTTTACACCATTAACATTACTGACCGGATTCCTAGGTTGATGGAAAACGCTCAAGCCGCTATTGATCATGGCGCGAACGCCCTTATGATTAACTACCTCGCTGTGGGCTACAGCGCTGTTCGACAAGTGACAGACGATCCCAGCATCAATGTTCCCGTACTTGGACACATGGATATTGCTGGTGCCCTCAGCTACTCACCTATTAGCGGTATCTCCACCTCCCTTGTTATCGGCAAATTCCCACGACTGGCTGGGATTGATATCGAAGTCTTTCCGGCACCTTATGGGAAAGCTCCACTGTTAAAGCAGAGATACATTGAGATGGCGCGAGCAATGAACTATCCACTCCATCATATCAAACCCACCATGCCCATGCCTAGCGGAGGCATCACTCCAGGGCATGTTCCAATGGTGATTGAGGATCTTGGGCCTGACATCATGATTGGAACCGGAGGAGGCATCCATGCCTTCCCTGCGGAACATGGTGGTCCATCTGCAGGCGCTCGGGCGTTTCGTCAAGCCATTGAAGCAACCATGAAAGGTATTTCACTGAAAGACTATGCTGAGGACCACTCTGAGCTTAAAGTAGCGTTGGATAAATGGGGAACTGGAAAAACAGGCTTTGAAATGTAACTCTAGATCTGAAAGTCTGATACTTAGCTTTATGCAAAAAAGTATGGATGGTATCTCCTCATGGAGATACCTTTTGTTGTTTACGACGGCGTACAACGAAGATGGCACCTAAGGAAAGAAGAAGCCCAAGGGCAATTGCTTCGATGGGAAATCCAGGAATATTCGGCCAAGTAATTGGTGGAATGGCTACAACGACATCCTCCACATTACTCCAGGGACCTGCAAGCGAATTATTATCAATTGCTCGAACTCGGAAGTAATAGGTTCCATTGACTAAGAAGACAAAGGAGCCGTTCGTTGTCGTTGTGGTATCCGTTTGACCAATAATGCTAAACCCAGCATCCGTACTGGCCTGATATTCGTAATGGTCGATGATTCCATCAGTATCCGTCGCAGCACTCCATGAAAGGGGAACGATGAAGGATTGAATCGTCGTACCAGGGTCGTTAAGGGTAGGGGCTGAAGGAGGCTGGTATAACCGAATGGCGTTACCAAGGATTTTGTCTGTTTCGGAGTGTCTATCGTAGCAATCGAACCCCATCAGAACTAGGTGTCCAACGCCAATTGGTTTATGGATGAGGATTGGTTGACCGATAATGTCTACTGAAGCTATACTTGTCGTTTCTGATGTGTCGAAACCAACTGTACCATCAGGACCAATGAAGGGTACAACGCCATCTACTAGAGGGTTAGTAGGCTCGTCGATGACAATACTGTCACCTCTTCGGTCTGTTAAAGCGCTAAAGGTAAGAAGGCCCGTTTCGTTTAAGATACGGGCTGTTAGGCCATAATCGCCCTGTGCAAGGGAATAGAAGGTCATGGTGAGGATGATTCCACCATCGGCTAGGAAAGTATTGAGTGGGGTCTGCCAGGCTGCAGCAACATCTGTGACATTCTCGGAGTAAATCAGTTCTTGTTCGATGATGAGGAAAATGTCATGGTTCGGGAGTTCAGTGGCAAGATCCAGATAGGATGTGAGGTTCGTTCGCATATAGTTAGTTCCATGTGTTGCGTTAATCGCTGCCCAGACATTCGCTGCTTCGCCAATGGGCGTGTTATCAGCAAACTCAGTATAGTAAAGGATTCGGGGTGTAAGGGTGGGGACTGGTGGTATCGCTGAAGTTATAGGTGGTGTCGATGGTACCATCAAAAAGTTACTTGCAAAAAGTGGGAAGATGAAAGTAAGTAGAGCCAGAATGAATATACGATTTCGAGTAGCACTCATATGTATAACCTCGATATTCTCAGAATTACTCGCTGGCGAGTAATCATTGAATGATTCGTAAGCGAAAACTTAAGTCTATCTACGATTTCTGCCTAGTTTAGTTTTATATGGGATGCGGCAGTAGGGCTGTTAATATGGTCTCACTTGATGGGCAAATAAGCCGGGTTTTGCGTTCAAGAGAACAAGCGAGACAGACCTACGACCGATATAGTCGCTTGTATGATTTAATTGGTGGTCAATTCGAGAGAAAGTATGCCCTATTGGGTGTGCAGCAACTCCGACTCCAATCAGGTGAACGGGTACTTGAAATCGGATATGGAACCGGGCACATGCTCGTAGCGATGGCAGAGGATGTGGGGGAAACTGGTCATGTATACGGCATCGATATTTCATCTGGCATGTATCGTATCGCCAATCAACGGTTACACAAAGCCGGTGTGGTATCGCAAGTTACAATCGTTGTTGGTGATGCACTAGAACTCCCTTTTCAATCGAATTTCTTCGATGCTGTATTCATGAGTTTTACTCTGGAGCTATTTGATACACCAGAAATTCCCTTTTTACTTCAACAGTGTAAACGCGTGCTAAAACCCACTGGTCGATTGGGGGTTGTTGCTCTAGCAAAGAAACATCCGGCAGGGCTGGTTCAACGAGTCTATGAAAGTTTGCACGACTTCTTTCCACACTGGGTTGATTGCCGCCCGATATACCCTAGTAAAATCCTCCAAAAAAACGGCTTCATGATCATCAATAACTATCAATTACCTATGTTTGGGCTTCAAGTAGAACTCGTACTAGCGAGAAACCGTTGAAAGATTCATCGAAGAAGAGTCCAGATTGGAATGTAACTCACAACACGGGTTGTCTGAGATACAGACCTAATTGCAAATCTTGGATGTTGCCAAGGCATTCGCCGATATGATAGCAACTGGGTAGCTTGGTCAAATTATTTTCAAACGATTGAAAAAAGTCAGTACCCAAGGTCTTGTCTAAACCGAAGGGAACTAATACGACGCATGTCATATTTTATGGGTTTTCAAGTTAAAGCAAATATTTTGTGGGGTGGTTTCGATGCTCACCTTTACATATTACGGACTAGCATGCATAGAACTGGAATTCAGGGTGCGTCTACTTCTTAATCCAGGTACAAGCCCACATGAAGAGCTGGAACTCCTTGTTACGGCAGATCCTGATTATGTTCTAGTGAGTAACTCTGCAGATGAGTACATGGGGTATATCCCTCAACTTCAAGCTAACCCAAACAGAGTGATTTTTGCCAATGTTCAAGTAATCAACTATCTCCGAGAGCGAGGTTTTGAAACCAAACAGCTTCGGGTAATTTCGCATAAAGAAACCTTTGATACCAATCAGGGTGTCTTGATTACGGCCTACGAGCAGAGCTATGAGGCGGATCAACTCTTAACCAATACGATGTATCATGTAACAAGCAATCAGACCAGTGTGTTACATCTAGGGCGGGCACGAGATCTCCATGGCTTACCTGATTGTCGTCCTCATCTACTGTGCATCCCCATCGCTGGTCCCAGGTTCGGAGCATTTTCACCTCAAGCTGCTGCAGAAGCGGCTGTACGCCTTGAACCCAGCTATGTGTTACCGTTACTGGGTGATATTGCTCAGTCAACCCAATTTGACATTGCAGTTGCAGCCCAAAAAAAGAAAATCACACGGTTGTTCCCCGCCGAAGGCGAAGCCTATACTGTACCCATTTATGACATGAAGTAAAACGAAGCAGGACCTAAGAAATCAAGGATTCGATACCACGCAACCGAAGATAACTCGCCTGAAACCGCATTTCCGCAGCTAATTGGGTATCACCAGCCTTTTCATAGATCTTGGCAAGTTTTTCCAGAGCTTGTGCGGCTTCTGAGAAGTCTTCGATGCCCAAACTGTGTTGAACTTGCATTTCAAAGCAAGCTAGGGCTTGAGTCTCGTATTTACGAGGACTGCGGTTCGCCTTTAAAGCAATTCGAGCAGCTCGTTGGTACATCATACCGGCTGTGTAGTATTCGTGGAGGTTCTCGTGTTTCCGTGCCTCCCTAAGGTATCCACGGATTTTTGCTGCGTACAGTTCAGTACTCATGCTCTCCACAGCCTAGTTAAATGGATTAACTTCCGTTCTCAGCCCTAAATACATACAGTATTGAACAGTGCATAAGTGTTTCTTTTGCAGGTTTTACTGAACATAGATGAAACCATGAGTTTCCAATTTAGAATATATCCGCAAGTTCTTATACAGGGTTTTGAGGAATAACTGATTTCAAGCGAACATATTAGATTCGGGTTCAACTCATTCTATGGTTATTATCAAGGGAGTTTGATCGTATCTTAGGGGAGATACTCTAGCATTTAACTAACAAGTTGTTGAGATATCTGTCCGCCTGTATATTGTCGTGGCACTGACCCGATAGATGATAAAACTGAAAGACTTAACTCTGTGTCAATACTGAACATCTTTTTAACCACTTTTGACATTAAGGTTCAAGGCCTCCTTTGACAGAAAGATTAGAACACATTGTTTCTTTATACAGATGAGGGAATAGATTATCCATGAGCTTTTTGTTCTCTGAAGAATGGAAAGAGCCCAAGATCCAACGCATTCTTGTTCCGGTTCAAGGATTTCCCGCTGAAGTGAATGCCATTAATCTTGCCTTCTACTTGGCAGAATATTCAGAGGCAAAAATTTCCGTCTTACATTGTAAAGAACGCTTTAGTCAAACAAGTGAATACTGGCTCAATCGCTTATCAGGGCACGTAAAATCTCTTTCTGTTCTTCTACAAGTTCCATTTAATTTTGAGGAAATAACGCGTTTCAGAGCCTCAGATGCGATTCTGAGATCAAGTCATAAACAAGAATGCGATTTGATTATCATGTCAGCTGCACAGAGACCTGATTACAAGTACATATTCGGATCCACGGCTCGTCGGGTAGCAAGGAAAACCAAGGTACCATTGCTAGTAATTGCATCATGGTTGGAGGATTTCGCTGAACACCAAGAACCAGTACTTCGAAAAATCCTAATTCCAATTCGAAGTAAACATCAAGACTTTTCAGCCCTTCATTTAGCTGCAACCCTAAAGAGAAGTTCTGCAGCAAAAACCGCTCAGCTAATTGCCCTGAATATTACGCTCTTACCTCTAGTAACAAGTCTAACAGCGACTGATGCACCTGAAATCCAGCTTGAACGCGAACGGTTCATAGAGGATGTGACTATTTTTTCTAACCAAACTGGAATCAAAATTATACCTAGACATGTAGCAGCTAGGAAACTTAGTAATGCAGCCATTGAGATTGCTAACGAGGAACAAGTTGACCTAATTATTTTAGGCACCCAGCAGAAACCACGCAGATTTGGTGGCTTTTTAGGCCGGCTCTCTCGCAAAATCGCGACTGAATCTAATGCGGCGGTTGTCTTGATTTTTGGAACAGAATAGTCAAGAAAAACAAATCCGAGCTGAGTAAACATGACTACTAAACCCCAAAAGCTCCAAGAAGAAAAAGAACCAGTGAGCTTGGTTAAGACACTTGGGTTTTGGGGGAGTTTTGGTATGGGGTTTGCTGATATTGGAGCAGATATTTTCTTAGCTCTCGGTGTTGTTGTTATGTGGGCTATGGGTGCCACACCACTGGCATTTCTCATAGCATCTATATTATATGCGTGTACAGGTCTCAGCTATACTGAGCTTGCATCCACTTACCCTATCGCTGGTGGAGGGTCTGTATATGCGCGGAAAGCGTTTGGGGACATCGCAGGCTTCGTTGCAGGATGGGGATTACTTCTTGATTATACGATCTGCATCCCTTTGTTTGCTTTAATAGCGATTGGCTATCTAGGATTCTTTTTTCGACCAATTATATTCGCACATATCTTAATCGGACCTTTTCTCATCAGCGTGATGGGTATCATAGCAGCCATTCTTGTGGTTTTTCTAATCTTCTTAAATTATTTAGGAATTCGAGAAAGTGCAAACTTAAATATCATTTTTGTAATCCTCTGCCTTGTCGGACTCGTTATTTTTTTGGTAATTGGATTTTTCACCGTATGGAATTGGGCATTTCTACTTGAGCAAATTCAATGGGGTGTAGCCCCCACAATTAACAGTTTTCTTTACTCTGTCAGTGTTGCCACTGTAAGTTTCATTGGACTAGAATCTATCTCAGAAGCTGCCGAGGAGACTAAAAATCCTGGAAAAACTATTACCCGATCAACGCTTGCCCTTATTGTTTGTATAATTTTCTTCACTTTGACTGTGTCCCTTCTTGCATTGGGGGTTGTCCCATGGCCGCTCATCGCTGAGGGAACGGCTAATCCGCTGGCAGTTGTTGCAAGCTACTTACCTTGGGCATTTATTCTTGCACCTTTCATTGCGATTATTGGTGTAACTATTAGTTATGTTAGTGCAAATTCTGGAATAGTTGGTGTAAGTCGAGTATCGTATGAGATGAGCCGATCTAAGCTCATTCCTCAATGGTTTAATAAATTACATTCAAAATATCGTACACCTTACCGCAGTATAATTCTCTTCTCTACAATTGGTGTGGGGCTAGCATTTCTCGGCGATCTAAATTTACTGGTTGACTTGTATGCCTTTGGCGCCCTGATAAGTTACATCATGGTAAATCTCGCATTGATACAACTCCGAAATACTCAACCTGATCTACAACGACCTTGGCGTGTGCCAGGTACAATCAATGTACCGTGGCGCGACGGTAGAAAAATTAAAGTTCCCTTACCCGCGGCGATTGGCGTTGTTTCATGTTTTGCTGTGTGGTTGATTGTTGTCTTGTTTAAAGAATTTGGACGCTTGGCAGGATTCATCTGGTTTCTAGTAGGCTTCTTACTCTATTTCA
The DNA here is from genome assembly GCA_048938385.1 of Promethearchaeota archaeon. GTDB lineage: Archaea > Asgardarchaeota > Hermodarchaeia > Hermodarchaeales > Hermodarchaeaceae > Hermodarchaeum. The sequence continues at coordinate 7,767 of JBHLMG010000008.1, forward strand.
TTTATCGGAAATCTCGTGGTTTATCACTCCGGACCCTAAAACCCACATAAGGGTTGCTTGTCTTCATAGAGGTGGTATTAGTTCAACTATTTATCTGCCAACAAGCCATATCGGGAGTTCACGAACGCACTCGTTTAGGTTGTGATGCTTATGTTCAGCATAATCGTCATTTGTGTTTTTTGATGTATTCCGTTTTTATCCTTCTAAGATAGCTTGTCAAGTCTTAAGTTGAGTTGCGATTTTCATTCCGAAATCTTTGCATTTAGGAAACTCTCCATCTGTGACTGGACCTTTCATTCCGTCAACCCTTATTGACAGCCCAGAAGTTATTAGCTTCAATCTGGGAACCTTTTCGCTTATCCTCTTCTCCATCTTCTTCACAGATTTTTCGAAGTCTTCTCCCAGATAGGTGTCGAAAAAAGCAACCCATTTCGCTTTCAAATCAAGTCTGCCAAGGTTATCAATGAACTTATTAATACCCCTAACAGGTCCCCCAAAATGCGTTGGTGACCCTATCAATATTGCATCATGCTTGGCTGCTTTTTTAGGATCGATATCCTTGACATCACTGATAGCAGTTTCTATTCCTTCGACTTCACCTATTCCCTCCAGAATCTTTTCCGCTACAAGCTTTGTGTTGCCATACTTTGTGTCATAAACGACAATAACACTTACCATTTCGTTCACCATTCATTATACCTAATCTCTTAATTTTTATGATTTGTTGTTTGTTTTTTGCTTATACTCGGCAGTGTCTTGATTTGTGTTTCTTTTGCAGGTTTTACTAAAAATGAGTGACGCCTTGAGTTTTCTAATTAAGATGCAAGATTAATGTCAGTAGTAACATTCTCTGAAAGTTTGGGTTTTTTATGAAGCAAAATTAGATTCCGATAAGCAGGGTACCTGAATTATTGATTATCACTGTTAGGAGTTTTTTGTGAAAGGTTGGACCTATTGCTGTTCAAATAGGTATCGATGTGAAACGCCCCAATACCTTTCAAATGTTTGATACCTATTCAACAAAATTCAGTAACTGTGTGCATGGAAAGAGCCTGTAACTCCGTAATTTAGAATTCCCTTCCGAGTTGATAGACTCTCTCAAGATACTGCTTTCGGGTTGCATCATCGACAGACGACACCTGATAGAGAAGAACAGTTTCTGCGGATTTGATTCCTGTTTCAGTAAGTGTAGAATGGAGAATCTTGTTCATAGCCGCACCAAGTCCCGTTGTCTCATAGAATTCCTTGGGGTTTCCAGTAGTAAAGATATAGAGACCTTTCTTGTGCTTCAGATGTCCATACATTCCATCTTTGTCAGCTGTCCAGGCAAATCCCCACGACATAATTCGTTGTAGCCACCCTTCCATGATCGCAGGAATAAACCATCCAAGAACGGGTCCAATGAGGACTAATGCATCAGCGTTCGCTAATTTCTCTTGTTCAGCTTGAACATCAGTTGGCATAGATTTTCCTTGGAATTGAAGAAAGTCCGCACTTTGAAAACTAGGATTGAAATTCTGAGCATAAAGATTTGAAACCTCGAAAGAATGGCCTCCGTCTTTCAACCCTTTGGTAAATGATTCTAACACAGCATTGTTAAACGATTTCGGGTTCGGGTGCCCGAACACAACTAACACTTTCATGCTAAATTACCACAACTGCTTTTTTGAGAGTCCGTCCTTTAAACATTAGAAAACTAAAAAATGCTTCGCTGGCACCTCTTTTAGAAATTGTGACTTTTGGTGATGTGTATGCAGGTTGAGCCTCAAATACTCCAAATTATTTCAATAATTGTTGCGACAGGTAGTGTCATTGTTGCCTTCGTCATTGGGATTCGTTCGATTCGGAATTACACAGTCTCTCGTAAAGCATCTTTGTTTATTAGCTACCAAGCTCAGGCTTACAACAAGCAGTTAATGATGGATCAGATGGAGATTTTTAATAAGTGGTCTTGGAAGGATTATGATGATTTCTGGCAAAAATATGGACCGCAAACCAATCCAGAAGCTTATGCGAAGTTCATATCCGTAGCTGGATTTTTTGAGGGCTTAGCTCGTTTGTTGAAAAAGGGAATTATTGACGATGATCTAATCCCAGAAATGGTAGCCATAAGCATTGTTATGTTTCATGAAAAAACCCGCTCAATTCAAGAAGAAGTGTTTGGACGCTTAATACGACCGGAATCTGCTGGTCTTTTCGATTACCTATATAATTTAATCAAAGCTCAAAAGTAGCCATGAATCCTAAATGTATTGATTTAGGTTGAAATAGAACTTGTGCATATACACTCCTCAGTAACGCCTTGAATATGTCGAGATTAGCGTCAGAGAAACATCGCAAATAGATCGCTGAAAAACTTACAACTGTAAAGTAGTTATATTTTCAGCAAGTAATGTTATTTTATGCCAAACAATATTCCTATGGAGAAAGCTGTTGAATTATGTAGAGAGTACAGGGACAAGCACAAGGTTCGTTTGTTCAGCCAATGTTGGGGTTGCCTGAAATTTTCAAAAGAAGAACCCCAGAAAATGTGTTTTTACACTGAAAAAAATCCTGCTGAAAATCGTGGATGTAAATTTGTTAATAAATTGTTTGATAAATCAGTGTGAGGGGCACTCGGGCGTTAACTTCGATATATTTTATCCCCTTAGTTAACTTGATCAGAAACTGGTGATGTTTTGTGTTTCTTAACTACCCAAATTTAAAATAAGTACGACTTCCCATTAATTCTAATGTTGGAGATTAGTCAGTGTTTTTTTAAAATCCACTATTTCTGAGGCGGGTGATGGTGTTGTGTTCACATACATTATTTTACATATTAAATTTGTAAAAAGAAATATCAAATTATCACTTTAGGTGAAGAGGGTATAGCTTGAAGAAGAATATGGTTTTACCTTCATTTGCTTCGAGGTTTGAGTTCTGGGAGCCCAAGCAATTTTCTTAAACCGCGACCCAATGGGTTTCGGGGCCACGCTGTCCTTGGATAGGTGACAAAATCTTCAAAGGCTGTGATGTGCGGGTTCGCTTTGATCTCGCGAATAATCGGGACCACTTGATTGGCATCGCTAATGATTAACCCCACATCTAAAATGGGCTCGTTGGTCGTTACACTCGACCACCAGAATTCGTCAGAGTAATTTTCTGCGATGACTGTGGCTAGCTCCGGACCCGTGGTTTGATTGGGATCCCACCAGATTTTCAATCGATATTCTATGTCACCAAGGGCAAAAATATTGTAGCCATTACATAGGTGGACGCCACCACCCCATTGCAGGTCTGAGATGATTTTTCGCACGCGTCTTGGAGTTATGCCTGTCCGTTGGGCAATCCTTGTGACTGGCATTCGCATACTTTCCACTAGTTGGCGTAACACTAGTAATTGCTTTTGCGAGAAATTCACCTTCTTTCCACGAGTGTTCATGAAATAGTCAGGTGGCATGTTGGGGAACACAAAGTAGATGGGGCGCATCTCTACATGAATGACGCTGGCAAGGTTTTCCAGATTTTTTTTCAGACCTAATGCTTCGCTGGTTCCTGCGACCATGGCCCATAGCTCGTATCGGCGATCACCAGTTCGATAAATCTCGCAACCGGAGGGCTGGGTTGCTATCTCTTGCATGAGTTCGACTCCTTTTTCGGATCCATCGGTGGTAATTACTGTAATGATGTCTTCGACACCCACCATCTCCCTGCTTAATATTGCATACCCGCCTCCCAGCATTCTCTGTTCGCGCATTCTTTTGATGCGGTTTTTTATAGTATTGGGTGAGACATTGAATTTCTTGGCAAGTGTTTGGTATGACAACCGTGGGTCGTATTCTAGTTCCCGAATCAGCGCCCAGTCCTGAGGATCCAACCAAATCATCACCCATCATTTCATGCAGGAAATGTTTGCAATCAGATCAGTTGAACACTGGTCATGTGATTGGCCTCTGCCTGTACAACTAGTGCTGTAGTGTTGCGGAATTTTATAAAAATTCCCTATTTGAGGTCAATTTCCGCAAATGATGAAGCTGTTTTGTGCAATTAGAAGGGATGTTTTGTCATTTTGTAATTGTGTGGACTCCCATCGATTGATATTCTGGGTTACAGATAGTGCTGTTGCATCACACCGGTTGTTGCGAAAAACCGGGTGTATTGCACCACTGCTGAGGAGCAGTTGTCTTGCTAAATCTATGGTTCCTAGCCATAGCAAGGGAGGTGAACAAGCTGAAAACTAAAACTTTAGTCAAACGCGTGAGCGTTGTGTTACTGGCAGTGGCCTTCCTATTCGCCTTCATACCTAGCGCCCAAGCAAAACAACTTCGAACTGAAATGCATGTCTACTTCAATCCTAAAGTGTTCACAGATCCGACTGAACCCATCTGGAATGGCACAGTGAGTGGGGACATCAACGGTGAGATGTTATTCTGGGCCACAGGACCCATTCCAGCCAAAGATCTGGGGCATCCACCTGACTTCCCATGGCGAGTGCACTTCTTCATGGAATATTGGGAAATCACTGATGAAGACGGCGATATGATCAAAGGAACTGACCAGGGAATTACCGGATCTTCCAATTGGTGGTTCCGGATGAACGGGATAGTCGTAGACGGAACTGGAAAATACGAGGGGTTAGAGGGTCACCGAGTCCACATGCATGGTCAAATCGAGTGGACCAGTGTATTTGAGGTCGGTGTCGCTATTGGTCCCATCATCATAACCTAGGAATACACGAAAAGGCTGGAAACGAGAGGTTCTTGGAATCATCCAAGAACTCTCTTCTTTTTTATTTGGTGTTTCAAAGGCGGTGACAATCTGCAATGAGGTTGGAGGGGTGAGGCTCAATAGACCGATAGGATGATAAGCCAAACAATGCAGGGATGTGAAAGAATGCCGGGTGAGAAGATGGTTGTGGTATCTATCGTGCAGGATTCTGAGGTAGGTGTTGCAGTACGAAAAACCCTTGAGGTTCTAGGCGGAATTGAGAATTTTATTAAGCCACATGATAAGGTGGTAATTAAACCGAATTTAGTATTCGCACTTCGACCTTTTACCGGATTTACTACTGATCCACCAGTGATTCAAGCAATCGTTGAGTTGTGTCAGAGCATGAAACCCAAAGAAGTGGTTATCGCTGAAGGTTCTGGTGGTATTGATACTCAGTTGGCATTTTTGAGTTGCCGGTACACTGAAATCGCACAGCGATATGGTGTTGAATTGGTGGATCTAAATACCGCTCACACAACAAAGGTGGAGGTTCTTAACGGGATAGTAGTGAAGGAGCTAGATATCCCTGACCTTATTCTCGAATGTGATGTGTTAATCAATGTGCCCAAGCTTAAGCTCTACAAGCAAATTCCTGGAAGTAGGGATTGGGCAAGTCTGGCAGTGAAGAACCTTTTAGGGACTATTCCTGGGAGAGGTGAATACTCATCAACCCGACCTTCAGGAATGGCAGTTGAATGTTCCCGTGAATTCTGGGCACCCGATGGCGAATATTACCATCCCTTTTACAGGCAATGGTGGAGCCCTAGTGGTCAAAGGAAACGGATTCATGCTAACCTAGCCCAAGGGTTAGTCGATGTGAATATGGTAATCAAACCCGCCCTTAACATCATGGATGCGTTCATTGTCAGTGATGACATCAACATGACCACAACTAAAGCGAAGAAACCTGTTGCACTCAACACCATCCTTGCCAGCCGAGACCCGTTAGCTCTCGATTGCATTGCGACAAAAATCATTGGAATTAATCCCTTTGACACATTATATCTCAAACATGCGGCAGAACGGGGGATTGGTGAATCAAATTATGCCCTGATTCAATTAAAAGGAACTCCACTAGAAAAAATAATACGCGCCTGGAATGCTGCGTTCAAAAGCTGAAAACATAAAAAGCACTACAACAGGATTATCTATCTGAGGTGAAGGGATATGCCAATTTACATCACCCTCATGAAATTAACTGAAAAAGGAGTAAAAGAGATCAAGGATGCTCCGAAACGGATCGAATCTGGCATCAAGTATTTAGAAAAACTTGGTGGAAAGTTACTCGGCTTCTATGTCACTTTAGGAGAATACGATTACATCGGCATAGCGGACGCACCCAATGACGAAGTCGTGATGCGATTCTTGCTAGGTTTAGGCATGGCCGGTAATGTCCGTACCACAACCCTCAAAGCGTATTCGAAAGAGCAAATGGGCGAAATTATCAAGAAACTACCTTAGCTCCAAAGCCCCACTTCATCAATCTGGTTGCAGTCTGAAACCGAGAAACATGATGCAGTCAGTAGTCTATTATTTATTCTAAAAAAGTTACAATGCGGGAAAAGATCCTCTTCCATGCACCCTGGCTAAGCCGTCCGGTTTGTGTGTTTTGACGACTAGGGTGATAAGACGCTATCAAGATTGGACTATCACGAATTTCATAAGTTTTGCCATGCTGAAAAGTTGGTTTCGGTCGAGAAGCTGGATAAAGATAACGTAGACAGACATCAAACGCAATGTGACCAAGGGCTAAGATCACTTTGATGTTCTTCAATAATCTCCACTCCTTTAGCAGAAAATCACTACAATTAGTAATCTCTTGTGAGGTAGGACGGTTCTTCGGTGGAGCACACCGAACGGGTGCCGTAATAAAGGCATCACGCAAGATGAGTCCATCATTCCGGCTCTGGCTTATAGGTTGATTCGAAAAACCTGCATCGAAGAGGGCTCTTATCAACCAATCTCCAGAACTGTCGCCAGTGAACATTCTTCCAGTCCGGTTCCCTCCATGGGCTGCAGGTGCTAAACCAATAATGAGTAACCGACCATTAACATCTCCAAAGCCAGGTATGGGTTTCCCCCAGTATTTTTCCTTCTGAAACCGTCGAACCTTAGTTTCTGCCACTGCATGGATATAATTTACAAGGCGTGAACACCGATGACATTGTATAATATGTCGGTTAAGCATCTCCCAATTAGAGTTATTTTTTACCATATTCGAGCCATCCCAACTGGGTTAAACTCACAGAGATATAAATGCCATAAAAGATCCTAATGGTGTTCTACACACCATTCCAGACAAATCTCTGTGAACTAGCATCCTTTAATGATGTAAGACAAGCTGTAACGGATGCGTTCAAACCACGCCTTTCCCTTTTATCGCTTCGAAGGCTTGGAGGAGTTCTAAAATTAGGGGAAAAGAAACACTCCTAGTAAGCCAATGACTAGGAGGAGGGCTCCTGTTACGAGAATAACTACTCCGCTCTGGGATTGTTCCCGGCGACGGTCTGAGTAACCTCGAACGGTGTCCCGAGTAACCTGAGGGTTCACGGAGTATCGTGTCGTTGCCATTGCTTCAACAAATGGTGTTCGTAAACATGCGCCAAAGACGAGGAGAATGATACCCATGAACAGTACGACCATAAAAAAATTCGAAATGGTCCAAAATTGAAAAAGAAGAAATGTAGCAAGCCAAGCTATTACAAAACAGACGGGCAAAACAATCGCTAATCGTTTTCCGAGGGATTTCCAATCCACTTTGAAACCTCCATAGTGATAGACATCAATTCGTGGTCAAAAAGTTAAGGAATGGAGATATTTGATTTCTAGGGTGGGCGCTGAAGTTTTCGTGGGTGGACAAAGATCGGTTTTCCAATCTCTAAGACAATGTTTCTGTGGTCAGATGCTTTGGTCACTCACTGTTGTGAAGTGAAAGAATACTCTATGTTGTGGGACTTAAATTCGTTCTTACATGGTGGACCTTGACTGATCCATGCCTCTTTGGATTGTGGGGATAGAATCCATGACCAACAAGTTCCAAATGTTCCATTTGGGGCTTTTTCATGGTAGTGAAGTTGGTTCTCACAGGACTTCAGTGCGGCGAAGATTGTTTCTTCTTTGATGTTACCTTTGTGTTCTTTAAACCACTGATTGAGAAATTGCCGACGAGTGTTAAATAAGTCGAGAATGTCTCGTGTTTCATCTGGGATGAATAGTCTCATCTCTGGGTCTTCGTAAGTTAAGGTGATCATATCGAACCCATTAGCTGGATAAGTGACTAAGGTCTTTTGACGGTGAGTTTCAATCTTGGCAAGGGTGTCGTGCTTGTCAATGATCAGGTAATTGTTTCCCCAGACTTTCGGAATTTCTTCGATGAATTCTACTGCGTCTTCGGTTGTTTTGAAGTTATCAAGAATCCATCTCGTCGCAATATTGAGCATCACTCCTGGCCCAGAATTGACGAATGATGTTGTAGCTGAAGAAATCGTAAGGCCTGCTTCGTTGATGCCACCATAACGTGATAAGAGTGGCCAATGAAAAGTAAATCCAAAACTCGCTATCTTGCGATTCGGCTTCACAGTGCAGATCGTAAGATATTTGCTATCTTCTTCTAGCCATTCGTGATTCCTTACTAGTAATGATCTCCCGGATTGAGTGTGTTCACCTGTGATGGCAAACACCAAGCATGACGGGTTCAGCCTGTATGGTGTAAGTTCTAGTGCTACAAGCACTTGATAATTAACACCACAGCTTTCTGCCATACCACGCAATTCATCCAACAGATCAGGGCAATACGCATGAACTACCTTTTCATAATCTTTAGATCGTTCGAGGTTTTCCCTAGAAAATTTTGGTGGAAATCCCCTTTCTCTTTCGGCGATAAGTTGTTTACCATTACTCAACCCGATCTCATAATATGAGCCTTTGAAGCAAATCCGATACATGAAGCTAGGTCTGATGGATGATACATAAGCATTTTTTGTTGAGCTTCAATGTTGTTAATCGCAATTCTCATGGGATTATTTGCAGTAGAATAACTCCCGGAATTGATTTTTTATCAGATTAGTTCGTGCGGCTAGATTTTAAAACAAGTTATACACTTTCGCGCATCAAACTACTCCTCTGGAGGAAGAAATATGGCTGGAGAAGAATTACTCGTCTTTTGGATTATGGCTGCGATCTTTGGTATCGCAACTGTGATGTTTACCTTGCTTTCGTTCCGTTCTGGAGCGCATCAATTTCTTTCCTTCGTTGATATTCTTGTTGCCTTCATAACCACTATATCTTATGTTCTGATGGCCCTTGGCTTCCTAATGGTGACCTCAAGTTACCTTGAACCAATATATTGGAGCCGTTGGCTATTTTACATGGCTAGTTGTAGCCTTCTAACCGTATCGGTCGCTGTCATTCTCAAACAGACACACACTGTCACGCTTTCAAAAATTCCGATCTTGACGATGCTTGTAATGTTCTGCGGTTTTTTGGCGGCTTTTATCACAACTGTTGAGCGCTGGTGGTTCTTTGCGTTCAGCTCTATTGCCTATGTTGCCCTCCTCATTACACTATTCAAAGGTGTACCCCAGGAAGGGATGAATTCACAAATCATGTGGTTTATTCTCATCTTTTGGTCACTGTTCCCTCTAGTGTTCGTCCTTGCACCAACAGGCTTTGGGTTGATTAACACACTCATCGCGGTCATCTTGTATGCTGCCTTAGATGTGATAACGAAAATCATCTATGGGCTGATCATTCTCTTCCGCGTAAAGGAAGCATAACTGATCCGAAAAATTCCTTGGAATTCAATGGCGTTAACTTGCAAGTAGTGAACCTGCTTTTATTCGGGGGCGATATTTCGATAAATAGCCGTCTCATGGTATTTGATTAGATAGTTTTTTAATAAGAAGAATATTTATATAGTACTTACAATCTTAACACCGTTAATACCGAGAATGATTGAACATCACCATCCTCGGGTCAAAATTCAAGGATGGATGTGAAATGGAAAATATTGTAAAAATTGCAAAAGATGCAGGCCAGTTTAACACCCTGTTAACGGCTGCAACCGCGGCTGGTCTAGCCGAAACATTGTCAAATGATGGACCCTTTACGGTTTTCGCCCCAACAGATGATGCATTTTCAGCACTTCCAGAAGGCACGATTGATGCGCTTTTAAAAGATACTGAAAAGCTGAAAACAATTCTCCTCTACCATGTGGTGGCAGGGAAATACAAGGCTGAAGAAGTCGTCAGTCGGGATGAACTCAAAACTGTCCAGGGTCAGAGCATCCATATTGACGCCACTGACGGTGTCAAAGTTGATGAAGCACGCGTTATCAAGGCTGACATTGAAGCTGAGAACGGCGTGATCCATGTCATCGACAAAGTAATACTCCCTAATTAGGATGCAATGAATCCAAATGTAATGAGGGGAAATTTCCCCTCATTTCTTTAATTTGTAAAGAAAAAACACACAACCTTGAGGTGATCGGTATGGTTATGCCTAAAATAGATCGGTTAGCACCTGATTTTACAGCTCCCACCGATGCGGAATCGGATTTAACATTAAGTCAACTTCGTGGAAATATCGTGGTTTTGTATTTTTATCCTCGTGCTGGTACTCCAAGTTGCACAAAAGAGGCCTGCTCCTTCCGTGATAATATGATTCGCCTAACGGGAATGGGCGTTAAAGTGGTTGGTGTAAGCACTGATAGTGTTAAACGACAAGCTGGGTTCAAGGAAAAGAATGCCCTGCAATTCCCACTAATCGCAGATAAGGAACAACGAGTTGTTAAGCTCTATGATGTTCTTAAACCTGAAACTGGTTCTGCTCAACGAGCCACATTTCTAATTGATCGTGAAGGAAAAATACGATTTATCTGGCCGAAGGTACGAGTCCCAGGGCATGTCGACGAAATCATCGCAAAAATCCAAGAACTAAAACTCTAAAATAACATCGTTAAAGGCTTTGGGGTTACGAATGGCAAGACTCAAACCAGAAAAGCTGAATGTACGCGTTATTCCTCCACTCCCACTAGTCGGTTTACATTTTCCTCGTCGCTACACACTCACTCATTCAGATCGAACTGGTGACCTTTTTCTCACAATAGGACAAGACTACGATTATTCACAAATCAAAGGTTGGTACACGAAGTTGATGCGAGATGAAGTTCTTGCTGAAATGGTTCAAGAAAAAGAACGAATCGCTCTTCATGTATATTGTCAAGTTAGTCGTGGGTTAGGCACACGAGGGTTCCGTGAAACCATTTTCAGGCGAGAATTACCTCTTGTGCTAGAAGCTATTCGCCTTGGAGATCGTGAACTCTTTGATAGAGAGCCACACTTGGATCAATTAGATGTTCTAATTCATTTTTGTACAAAAACACCAGAGAATGACATTGTCGAGAACTGGGGTCCAATAAGTCAATATAGGATCTGACTGGATGAGATTTGAGTTTGGGTCATGCTACCTTTATAATTTCAGTTTAAATTCTTACAAGGAAATGATAACCGAATGGTAATATGGTTAATGTGCGTGTTTGAGGGTTTTTTCTAACTTATCCGATGCTAGTGTATTTATCACCGAATTCGATTTCACCCATCCTCGGCGGGCAGTTGCGACACCGTAGATCATCGCATCCAGCTGTGAAATTTGATGGGCATCACTGTTGATGGCGAGCTTGACATCCTTTTCTTGGGCAAATCGGGCTGCTGTGTCCGGTAAGTCAAGGCGATCTAAGGCATTGATTTCGAGTGTAATATTGTAGCGTTTGGCTGCGCTGCATAATTCATCGAGATTGACCTCGTAAGCTGGTCGTTGGGCCACAATTCGTCCTAGTGGATGGGCTAAAATATCTACGAATTGATTTTTCATTGCTTGGATTAGCCGATCAGTCATTTCTTCTTCAGAAGCTTTAGTCCTGTAGTGAAGAGCTGCAACAACGAGGTCTGTTTCAGCTAAGACTTCTTTGGTAAGATCTAAGCTACCATCTGAAAGAATTTCCACTTCTATTCCGGCGAGAAGATGTAAACCTCGAATTCTTTTATTCAGTGTGCGAATCGTAGCGATTTGCTCACGGAGTTTCTCTTCATCTAGACCGTGTGCAATCCGTATCTGTTTGGAATGATCACAAATACCTAGGTATTTGTAACCACGCTTCTGAGCGGCAGTGGCCATCGCTTCAATTGTGTCGTTACCGTCACTCCATTTAGTGTGTACATGAAGGTCGCCCTGTATATCACTAAGGGTAATCAGGGTGGGTAATTGCTTCCTAAGTGCAGCATGAATTTCACCGGTATCCTCTCGAAGCTCAGGAGGAATCCATTTCAATCCCAGTTTTTTGTAAATCTCTTCTTCCGACGAACCTGCAATTCTTTGATTTGTTTTTTGATTGAAAAGTCCATACTCGCTTAGCTTCCAACCATGTTTCAGCGCAAGGCGACGAAGTTCGATGTTATGTGTCTTTGAGCCTGTGAAGTACTGTAATGCAGCTCCAAAGGCTTCGAGTTCAACTACTCGGATATCTACCTGAATGCCATCCTCTAGCATGACGCTTGATTTTGTTATTCCTTGTGCTAGCACTTGAATAACTGAAGGGAGGCTTACAAATCTTTGCATGATGGGGAGGGGGTCATCAGACGCTACGAGTATGTCGATATCTCCTACAGTTTCTTTCCAGCGTCGAAGGCTACCTGCGATCTCGATTTGTTTTACTTCGGAGAGCCTGCTAAGCTGTGTTTTTATTCGCTGAGCGATAGGAGCTGCTTTCCCAATGAAGAAACGCTCTTTGTATTGAAGGAACAGCTCTAAATTGTGCCGGATATTCTCTTCCGACCGTTCGCCAAAGCCAGGAAGATTGCTAAGTTGATGAGATTCTAGGGCTTGTTGGAGTTGTCGAATATTTTGGACACTTAATTTATCTCGTAGCAGCTTCGCCGTTTTTGGGCCGATACCAGGTATGGCTAATAACTCCACGAGATCGCTAGGAAGTCCCTCTCGAAGTGAGTCAAGGTATGTGAGTTTGCCTGTATTAAGCAGCTCATCTAATTTCTTTGCAATTCCTTTCCCAATACCAGGAATCTTTTCTAGCTCTCCACGCGCTGCAATATCTTGGAGACTTTCAGATAAACCTTCAATAGATCGAGCAGCACGACGATAGGCTCTTGGTCGAAACGATACCTCCTGTAATTCTAGCAAGTCTGCAATTTCATTAAGAACCTTGACGACTTCTTTGTTTTCCATAACCTTACACCTATAACTGGCAAAACGCTCTATTCAGTAATAGGTAGTGATCATCTAATTAAACGAGTTTGGCGGTTCATTCTTTACTATCTCGAGGTTTATGTTCTTTTATTCTATATGCAATTTAAAATGTCTCGAAATTAACTACATTTTAATCAATGATTACGTGCACAAGGAACCTATGATGCTGGCTTAAGTTTGCAAGGCATTTATTCATTTCACAGTATTTTTCTATTTAACCATGAGTTTCGAGTATACTTCTGGATTGGGGGTGAAAACATGATCGAATTACCTGAGGCTATTACTATTGCGAGACAAATTAACGAAGAACTAAAAGGGCATGAAATTGTGTTTGCTCAACGAGGATATTCACCTCACAAATTTGCCTTCACCGGTAAATATTCTCACGAAGAGTTTGCTAGAATGGTGCCAGGTAAGACTATCGATGGAGCCCGAGCGGATGGATGGGTAATCTTACTTGATTTAGAACCTGGCTATCTACTTAGCTTAGGTTGTGGTGGAGAACGGATACTATTTCACGAGAATGAAAAAACCCTGCCTAAGAAACACCAACTCATACTGGGCTTCCATGATAATAGTTATCTCACGGTCACTATTACTGGATGGGGTGAGGTTCGGCTGCTCGAACAATCTGACCTCTCTAATCATCCACACATTAAGAAGGATGCAATCTCACCCCTCAGCAAAGCCTTCACTTTCGATTACTTTAACAAGCTGTTCGATTCGTTACCAGAAAAAAAGCAGACACAGCAAACCAGTGCTAAATACTTCATCATCAGCGAACCCGGCGTTTGGGGGGTCGGCAACGGATGCCTGCAGGATATTCTCTATCGTGCTAAGATTCATCCCAAACGCCAAATGCTGAGTCTCTCAGCCAATGAACGAAAAACTCTATATCATGCAATTGTGCAGACCCTTACCAAAATGGTGGAGCTTGGGGGAAGGGACAGCGAGTATGACCTTCACAATCAACCAGGTCGCTATAACCGAATCCTTCAAAGCAAAAGCGTGGGTCAATCCTGCCCAGAATGCGGAGCCCTGATCGCCAGGATTTCCTACCTTGGTGGAACTGTTTACTTCTGTTCCTCCTGTCAGGTCGAGTAAACACTTGTTATCCGCCTTTGATTCTCAACCTCAATCACACATCACCTTGGTGTGTGAACACAAGCCAATAATAGGAGGTTCGTAGAAAGAGGTGGAACTGATTGCTATGAAAACCATCAAAGTAGGTACTGCGAAAAGTGTGCCCGGTCACCTAAGATATGGATTCATCAAAACCCTTGACCTGCCCATTGGGTATAGTCATCAAATCCCAGTAATGATTGCTCAGGGAAACAAACCAGGTCCAACTTTTTTTCTTACAGCCAATGTTCATGGTAATGAATTAACAGGAATTGCAGTTATTCACGACTTAGTCACTGATGAGCTAGCACAGGAGCTAAAAGGCACAGTGGTAGCGATTCCATCCTTAAACCCCACAGGGTTACGTGCATATGACCGCTCACCTGATTTTGATCCGAAGGATCCGAACAAGCTTTATCCCGCTGGTAAATTCGCAAAGAAGGAAGATGAAGACGAGGATACAAAATTTCCTGTTCGGTATGAGTTGGTTGCCAAACGTATTTTTGCTCACATGAAGAAGTATGCTGACTTTCATTTGGACATTCACAACCATTCACTTCGATCAATACCTTACTCGATTTTAGATCGAATTTTCTACACCAATAATGTGGATAAGAAAAAGGCAGAGGCACTTGCCCAACAACAGAAAGCTATGGTCGAAGCATTTGGCGTATTCTATGCGGTTGACTTTCCTGCGAAGAAGTATCTCCGAGTCAAATACCATCGATCCGTATCAGGTGCAGTTCTTAACACTTTACGCAAACCCGCCTTCACCGTGGAGCTAGGATCTAATAATGTTCTTTACCCTGATATCATTGCAGGATCAGTAAAGGGGGTGCGGAATGTTCTCAAATGGGCGGGACTGCTCGAAGGGTCTTTTGAACCGATTAGTGAGTTCCCAACGATGGTGTCAGAGCAACGATATCGTCGGATTGAACATCCGCGGACGAAACATTCAGGTCTTATTCGGTTCTTGGTTGATCCCGGTGACAAGGTTGAGGAGGGGCAACCTATTGCTCGAATTACTAATCTTGTTGGGCGTGCGATCGGTGATGGGTTCATCTACACAGAGCATGCTGGTTACATGATTGCCTTATACTCTGAAATAGTGAAATACGAGAATGATGTGATTGCTGAAATGGCTATACTGGATGATGAGGACTTGTTTTCACCTTATCCATAAAGCAAACTAGCTGATCATTTAGCTACGATATTTCGAGCAAACACCCGGGCTTCATTCAGGCTTTTGGCATCAGGAAACCCTCTCGGAGCTTTCTCTGCTTGCTTTGCCCATTCCATTAATTGTGGGTTTCCAGAATTGGACATCATTGCGATGAGTTGTTCACTCATGTCCCCTCTACAATGGAATAACCCTATAATTTCTGCATCCTTAGCGGCATCACGACATTTCCCTAGCCATTCCTGGAGAGGTGGGGCATCAGCAGGTGATCCGTGTGTAATCACTAATACGATCCGTTTGTCTTTTACATGCTTGGCGAGCCAATCCTTGGATTCGCGGCTAGGTCCAAACATTTCAATTGGAAACCCTACAAATGTCAAATCAAAACCTTCCAAGGATTCGGTGTCGCTCCAACTTTTGAGTTCTTTTTCAACTTGCACCTCGTCATACATCGCTTCAACAATCTTTTTCGTGTTACCAGTTAGGGTACGATATGTAAAGAGGACTTTCATTGAATTATCTCCGGTTGCATCGGAAATGGTATTGTGTTTATTTGTCTTGTTATATGAGGGTTTTAAGCGTTTCAATTAATTCTGCATGGCTCTTAACGGAAAAGTCATATTGGTCAGCGGATACGGCTGGTGCAGGAGTATCAGGATACTCCTCTTGATACCAAGTACAATAAACAAATGTTATTCCTAAGTGGCGGCATGCTCCATCCTGATTAATGCTGTCGCCTACATGGATGACTTTGTTCGGGTCTACATTCAGCTCATTGAGGGCTCTTTGAAACGGTTTCAAGGTGATCTTAAGCGCTCCAGCTTTTTCGGATGACATGACTAAATCGAAGAAGTGTCTGAGACTCAACTGGTCTAGGTAGCCTTCAAGTTCTTCTTGATACCAGTTGGATATTACTGCTAGTTTCAACCCCCGGTCTCGAATCCATTGCAGCATTTCTAAAGTTCCTGGATAGGACTTGGTGATAGTCCGGTGATACTGCCATCCTTCTTCTGAGATTGCTCGGATTTGTTCAATTGTTAAGTGTGTCGGACCCATCTTGTCGATCACGAGCTTCAAGAAAGGAGTGGTTTCCGAACGGGGTTTTATGGGTGGGATGATGTAGTCTTGCTCTTTCTCAGCAAATACTTGTGACCGAGCATGTTCGAAGTTAGCGTAGGTGCCTTGGGTGCCAAGTTCTTTAAGCTTTGGCCAGATAAATTCACGATTCATGTCTTCAACGGAGAGGGCGCTTACTAGGGTTTGACCATGATCGAAAAAGATGGCATCAAAAGGGATGGTAGGTCGCTCCTGTTTGACTTTTTTAAAGTGATTTTAGGTCTTTACTTATTTGGGTTTTTTTAAACCGTAAGAGTTAAAAGCGATTTAGTATAATGATACTACGGATTATAATGATTATATTCGTTATAATCATCAATAATTGCTAAGTGAAAAAGCATGTATGATGAAGAAACGCCTAAACCCCCTGAATCCAAGAAGCCACCGTTTCATCGAAGACCACCTCATCTTGAGCGAAAAAGAATTCGCATTATTGTGAAAGGGTACATGCGCCCCGATGGTTCTACCTACCATGTGGTTATACCCAAACAGATCCGTGAGATGATGCGACTTGAGGGCGGGGAACACTTCATGATAGAGGCCAGCCCTCGACGAAGCATGATTCATCTCAAGAAGGTAGAGTTCTCCATGGAAGACTTCGACGAGGAATCGAAGAAATAAGAAAGATTGTCCGTTCGAATCTTGGTTTGACCATAATAGTGCAATTTGGTTACCAAGTGTATAACTCTATGTAAGATGAAAGGTTCCTTAGACCAACAAATCATGCTGTGTTATTCATTTGCCAAGGGCATGATTGTGTAAGTGACTTGGTGAAGCCCTCGCATTGCTCGGATACGGCTGATGAACTCTAAGATAGTGTCTGCTTCTCCCTCGGTGATAAACACTTCAAGGCAATAGTGTTTCCCCAAATGCAGGTGCATATTACCTGAGACGATGTGATTGTACTCGTGGCGGAGTCGAGTTAAGCGTTCATCAACACCGGGTAATTCGTGCGCTGAAATTGCTGTAATTGTGGCCGTAACTCGTCCTTTTTCAAATCGGCTTAGGTCGAACTCTGACAGGGTAGCTCGCACTGCATCACGGATAGCCTCTGAGCGACTTGAATACCCGCGTTGTTTCATGAACCTATCCAATTGTGTTAGCAACTTAGTTGTCATCGAAATGCTAATGATTGGCATGGAGTCACCTTCATAATTCATAGCACTGATATTATTAATATTTATTATTTTTAGGCATGATTTTAGCACTAAGCTAATAAATACTAAAGTTTTCGGTTCTTCATTAGTAACTGATCGTTTGTTGAAGGGATTGAGCGTGCGTGAATCCACTGAGGAAAATACTTGTAACACTTGTGAGGTGGATTACGCTCAAGTTGATACTTCTGCTTCTTTGTGGAGTAATAAACGGTTCATCATTCTCCTCGTATCCGCCATTTTCTTTAGTCTAGGACTTTTCCTCGAATTCCTGTTAGGTCAACCTCTCTTTGCATGGGTGTGCTTCATCTTAGCAGCTTGTATAGGTGGGTACTTCATTGCCAAAGCTGGAATCACTGGTCTTATCTTACGACATCAATTGAACATTTCCTTCTTGATGACCATTGCAGCCATCGCTAGCTTCTTCATTGGGCACCCTGCGGAAGGAGCTGCTGTGATGGTTCTGTATTTCATCGCAGAATTCCTCGAAAGGAGGGCAAAGGAGGATGCACAGCGATCAGTTGCATCGCTAATGAAGCTCGCTCCGGAAATAGCTACAGTGAAACGTGCGAATCAAGAGGTAAAGGTTCATGTGCACGATGTGCAAGTTGATGAAACGGTACTTGTTCGTCCAGGTGAAAAAATTCCTTTAGATGGTGTCGTGAGAAGCGGAACTTCGAGCGTTAATCAAGGTCCCATTACAGGTGAATCTGTTCCCGTACTAAAGCAGACCAATGATGAAGTTTTTGCTGGTACCATTAATAATGAAGGCTTTTTAGAACTCCAAGTCACACGGCTTTCCCAAGACTCAATTCTCTCTAAAATTTTGATCCTCGTGGAGGAGGCGCAACAGGATAAATCTCCCACAGAGTATTTCATCAATAAAGTCGCTAAGTTCTATACACCGACGATTGTCATTCTCGCTTTGTTATTCGCCCTAATTCCCCCTTTGATATTTGGCTTCCCGTGGTTGGATTGGATTTACCGAGGACTCGTACTCCTAGTTATTTCCTGCCCATGTGCTTTTGCTATCTCAACTCCTGTTGCCATGGTGTCTGCTCTAACTAGCGCGACACGAAGGGGTGTACTGATTAAGGGTAGTCGGTATATTGAACAACTCGGTAATGTAAAAGCAGTAGCATTTGACAAAACAGGAACGCTAACCACAGGACAATTAGTAGTGACTGATGTTGTTTCAGTAAAAGATTCATCTGATACGATCCTTGAGATTGCTGCTTCGTTGGAGAGATACTCCGAGCATCCAATTAGTCGTGCAATTGTTACGAAGATGGGCAATCCTGGTGTAACTTTTCAACAAGTTAGAGATTTCTTTTCTATACCAGGTCGTGGTGTGACTGGAGAAATTAATGGAGAACAATTCTTTGTTGGAAGTGAACAGCTATTCACTCAATTGGATATTCCCTATTCACGGATAGTCGTCGATCGCCTCGAACGAGAGGGTAAGACCGTTGTACTCGTGGGCACTGAAAAGGAAGTAATTGGTGTTATTGCAGTTCAAGACATTGTGAGAGCTTCTGCCCTAGAAGCGATTTCAGCGTTGAAAAAAAGGGGCATCACGCCCATTATGCTGACAGGTGATAATGAAGAAACCGCAAGAGCGATTGCGTCACAAGTAGGTATTGATCATATCTATGCAGAGCTCTTACCCGTAGATAAGGTGGAGGTCATCAAATCACTGCAAGAGATGTTCGGGTTAATAGCAATGGTAGGTGATGGAGTAAATGATGCTCCTGCTTTGGCCGCAGCTGATGTTGGCATTGCAATGGGTGCTATTGGTAGTGATGCCGCTATCGAAACCGCTGATATCGCGTTAATGCAAGATGATCTTTCAAAATTACCGTATCTGTTCCAACTGAGTAACAAGACAAAGCAAATCGTTCGCCAAAATGTCATTGCATCTCTTTTAGTGAAGTTCAGCCTTACATTTCTCGTAATTCCCGGATTCATATCGCTCTGGGCCGCTGTTGCTGTGGGTGATATGGGTCTATCCTTAGCTGTGATCCTAAATGCCATGCGACTATCAAGAATTCGGGTGGAAGGTAAAGGTCTAGAGCTTAAGTTTTAAACTGAGCTGAATTGGCTTTTGCGTCTTGAAGGAGCTCTTCGTCGACTTCAAGACTTTGAAAGATAACAGGGGCAATGCCTTTGACGAGTCGCAGCATCTCATTAGCAACAGCTCGAATTTCATATTGGGCGGTTCGATGCAGTCGTAAGGGAAAAAAGGATTCGAGCAGGGTGCGAGCATTGAAGGTTGTTATTATGGCTGTTTCTGAACCCATGGGGGCAAGGTATCGGGCGTCTTCCATAGGAACGCCGCGGCGATAATATTCGCGGTAGAGGGTTTCAGCTGCATTTCTTAACTGCTCAGGATCTTCTGCAGCTTCAATCACTGATTTGGGGAGAATGAGGTTTTTTATTTTGGTTCGACGAAACGATTTTTGTAAGTAACTAGCTATTCGGTGGCGGACAAACTGGTGGGTGAATACTCGAGAAACACCAGTAATCTCGAAGGTGAATACAGCATGTTCAAGAACGGAGGTATGTCCCATTTGGATGACTTTTTTGAGAAAGACTTCCCATCCACCACTAGGTTTTTTTCGGTCGATTTCATCCCAGGTCTCAGACACATTAGAGTATCGACCAATTTTTGCACACAATAAATCTGGGTTCTCGGTTGCTGAGAGGATCCTGATTTTCATCGGTGGTGTTCTCCTTTTCTTCAATCAATGGCGGAGCTTCTAGGGGTTTGAGGTAAAACACCTAGTGGAACTAGGATTCTAAAAGCTCTTTTATTCTTGTTTTGCCACAGGTTAATTTGGAGATAAGGTGAATCTAAGGGTTGCAATATATTCCTTTCGTAGTATATGAACTCCTTTTCATTTTTGCAATCCTACTCCTTTATGGGATCTACAAGCTCTGTAAGTCTGATGAAGAAAGACCATCTAGCCCCACACAAACACGCCCCTCATTTGTTGGTACTTCATATCGGTCTCCTTCTGAGAACCAATCCACGGATTTAACTCAGAGCGGGTTAGAAACTTCAGATAGATCATCAAGTCCGATTGGTGGTTCGTGTCTGCATTGCGGCACTGTGATTACTGAGGAGACCTCATTGCACTGTCCGGCTTGTGGTCAGGAACATCAACGATGCCCAATTTGTCAGCGCTTTGTCGCAGGTGGTCAGTATTTACTAGCATGTCCGTATTGTCAGATGTTAGGCCATGCGAACGAAATGGAAGAATGGGTGCAAAAGCGGTCAAAATGTCCACATTGTGCAAAAAAATTAATGGTACATCAGCTTCGAAAACAAGACCAGTTCAAGATCAAGAGTAAACGGGCTTAACAAATCCCTGGGACCTTTGGAAAAGGTGAGCATTCCCAAATATGTGGCACTCCACAAAGATATCGTGTAAGTCTTTCAAGACCTATACCAAATCCGGCTGAAGGAGGAATACCTTCTCGTAGCATTTCCAAGTACCATCCGTATTGGCGGGGGTCTTGACCAGAGGTTCTAATACGCTCAGTAACGCCTTCTAGAGTGAATTCGCGTTCACCTCCACTTGAGATTTCACCAAATCCTTCAGGGAGTAGTAAATCCATCGATCGAACCTTCTCTGGATCATTCGAATCACGGAGGTAATAAAATCCTCGAGCTGTTTTGGGATAATCAGTGATCCAGAATGGCGTGTCGAAGAGTGAGGATAGGTAATGTTCTGCTTCCCAAGGAATTTCTTCACAGGATTTGATACAGAATTCATTAGTAGTTAATATCTCAATGGCTTCTGCATATGTAATGCGAGGCAGCTGTCTTGGGGGAATTGGAAGGGTGCGTCCTAAGGTTTCTAAGGACTCTTTGCATTTTTTGCGTACAGTGGTGATGACCTCGTACAACAACGTGTCACCGAGCTTCATCATACCTTTGCAAGTACCGTGCGCAACCTCCAAATCAAGTTGATAAAACTCTGCTAAATGGCGACCTGTGCTTTGACTTGATGGTGGCTCCAGTCTGACATTGGGAGAAAAAGCGTATACGCGGGGAATACTCGCCATAGCCATCTGCTTATGAAAGATCATGCTAGTCATTAGCACATAAGGTTCGCCGTAATAGGGCACAGTAACAGATTCTGCACCTCTGATACCAGGATCCGTAATTGAACCAATAATTGGAGCGAGGATCTCGATGAAGCCTGTTTCATCAAGGATTTGACGACACGCACGAGACTGAATATGTTGGACCTTAAGTATTGCGCGGGCGCGGGGGGAACGGATGGAAAGGTAACGCTTCCGAACTCCTTGTTCCACTTCTTCTACTACCTTGCTTGCGGGCTGATGTTGCGGAATGAGTTCGGATATCATTGGGACGCACCCTAGGGTGTCCCCCGTAGACCAAGCATATTATCTTTTTGCTAACGGCAATGGTAAAATGACGAAATATAACAATAATTATAAGTTAAAATTAGCATAATGCTAATCATGATTGATGAAATAGATTTCAAAATTTTACAAGAGCTTCAACTTGATGCTAGTCAATCAGCTCTTCGCATCGCACGAAAAATGAACATACCCCGATCGACCATCCAACATCGAATTGAACGACTGAAAAAAAATCAGATCATCAAACGAGTTGTAGCTATTCCTGATTATGCACGAATTGGCCTGCCAGTAACAGCTTTTGTGCTAGTCAATTTCTCACCTTCGAGTAAATCCACCCAACAGGCTGTAGCCCAGAAGATTGCTCAGTTAGAAAATGTAGTAGAAGTCCATGTAGTTGCAGGGCAATGGGACTTCATCCTCAAGGCACGAGGCGCATCCTTACAAGAAATCGGAGAATTGGTCGTAAATCAGTTACGACAAATTCCTGGTGTTGGTCAAACTGTAACTTCGGGAATTTTCTTTACAATCAAAGAAGAGCCATAGTTACTTCATTTTCTTGAGTAATGGTCGAAGTTTAGTATACCTCTTATCACTATTGATGGTTTCAGTGATAGTGTCTTCTAGGGCCCGTTCAATCGATTCCTTAAGTTTTTGAATTGCAGCCCTTTCCTGTTCCAATTCTATGAGCGCCCAAGCATGATTAAGAAATATCGTTGGGGAAGGATTAGGAAGCTTTTCTGCCTTCGCATAGCATTTCTCACCCTCTTTCCATTGGCTTTGTGAAAGGTAGAGAAATCCCAGATTATTCCAATGCTGAAGGTTTTCTGGATCTAATTCTGTGGCTTTTTTTGCGGCTTCGATGGCTTTCACTGATTGATTACTCTGCTGGTAAATATTTGCAAGGAGTCCCCAACCGTCAACATTCGATTTGTCCTTATCGAGGAGTTCTTTAGTAAGTTTTTCAGCACGATCGAAGTCTTCATCACTTAAAGCAATAACTGCCCGCTGAAATAAGTCGCTTGCAGATCCCATAGCCAGCACCAATTATACTATTTCCTATTGCTTCCTCTTAAATCACTCTTTGCATAGATAAACAATAACCTTTGTAATTATACTTTAAATGGAAAATAAAACGAATGTAAAGAAAGTACCCATTTCTGACCTCAAAAATGACAAACGGGGCTATGTACCATGGATGCAATTGATAAGGGCATTCTCCAGCATCTCATCGCTAACTGCCGGATTACATACCGAGAACTAGCCACCATCTTCAATTTATCGTCTAACGCTGTAAAAAAACGAGTAAAAAAATTAGAGGAAACAGGAATCATCAAAGGCTACCGAATTGATCTCTCGCCTGCCATGGTGGGTACAAACCACCTGTTTGGAATGCTTGCTACTGATGGATCAAGAGATGAAGCAGAGTTCATAGAGGAACTTGGAAGCGACGATAAAATCATCGCTGCAGCCTCTTACACTGGTGGCAATTATGCGCTCGTTGCTGAATTTCGTGAACCCCGAGATCTCTGGAATATCGGAGCACATATACGAAGCTTCGATTGTGTGAAAAGCATTGAGACACATCAGCTCTTAACTGAATCCGGCTCAACAATGAAGTTCTCAGCACTGCACATTCGCGTCTTGAAAACATTGATTGATGATCCACGAAAATCAATTGTTGATATTGCTAATCAATCTGGTTTATCTGCTCGACGCGTACGGAAACTAGTCAATGACCTTGTCGAGAGTCAAGCCATAAGATTTAGTGTCTATTTGGGACTGGGCGCACGAGGAAGTATTCCTTTCTTGATGAGAATCACCTTGGATGAACGATCAACTGACTATCAAACAATGATTTCTTGGTTAAAGGAGACTTTTTCTAATTCAGTGTGGGAAATCTATACTTCGGTGGAAGCGCCGGTTTTGATAGTTCTGCTTACCGGTGAAACTCTACAAGAGGTAGATACTATGGCGCGAACGACAAGGCGTCATGAGCATGTTCCCTCAGTCATTATACACATTTCAAAGCACCATAACTACTTTCCGAGTCTTCGTACCCAGGCTTTGCAAAAGCTCATTGAAGAGGTGGCTGATTGACCTCCATGAACTTCTACTTTCAAACACTCTATCTTGAAGGCTGCTCAATTCTTACAAATATTTTAGGAATGAATATGGCTTAATTTTTGTTGGTTTGCTCTGTGGGTTCCCGTCAACCTCTTAAACTCTAGTGTGGATGTAAACTTTGAACACAGGGACAGAGTATCCGAATCTAAATTGGTAAGACAAAGTTTGAGTGTGATTATTGTGGTAAGTATTCCTGTACTTGTAGCAAGTCCTCAGGGGGAGAAGGGAGAGACTGCAATAATCGCAAACGAGTTCGTTGAAGAACTCACTCGTGTGGGGTTTCGAGCCAAGATTCAATTTACGCCAAAGATGAGCTTCGCGGCCTGTGGTGGCTGTCAAGAATGTGAACCAGAGGGGCTTTGCATTGTCAAAGATGATGTACAGGACCTTCAGGCAAAAATAGTCAATTCCCCAGCGTTTGTCTTAGCCACGCCCGTTTATCTAATGGGACCTCCTGGGCGCCTTAAATGCTTGCTGGATCGATTTTGGCCTTGGACCCTTCGCCCTCAGCTTTTCGGAAAATATGCAACTACTATAGTAACCGCTGGACATTTTGGAGCGTTGAGTGTTGCTGAGTATTTAACTTCCATTTTGGAATCTTGGGGGCTACAAGTCATCTCTCCATTAACGGTTATATATTCTTCAAAAGATAAGGTTGCAGAGCGCAAGAAAGCCTTAGTAAACAGTCGACTGTTAGCGCGACGATTCATTGAGACAATGGAGAAGAAGAAGCGTATGGGACTTTCCTCACAAGGTAAGCGTTTTATTTCACAGATATGGAGTTTGATTCAGGGGAATCGGGAGCAGTTTCAAAATTCATACAATTTTTGGATTGAGAATAATATCCCTAAACAAATCGGGATTTAATCTTCCTCTAACTTATCAGTTGTTTCACTATAACCCATCATTTGCTGTAATCGTTTCTGATGCTCCTTATCCATTCGTTCGAACCGCTTACGAAATTCTCTTTTAAGAAAAGACTCCAACACGAAGTACGAGATCGCAACGGTTATGCCAACACCCACTGACACATAGACGATGATGAGGGCTAATATTTGAACGCCTAAAGCCATACCAGGTAAACCCATTTGGTATAACACGAATCCAGCTGCGTAAAGAGTAATGGCCGCGATTACAAGAATTCCAAAAAGAAGCAGGATGTCACGAATCCGTGTTCGGGAAGACGGTTCTTCAGAGCGCTCCGAAGGCACTCGGCGTGGAGGTCTGTAAAACTGTATGGATTTAGGCATACTCGTTTCACCGAATGTTCAGTTTCCCCACAAACTGAAGATAAATCTCTTTGGGTCGCGGAAGACCAAAGAAGAGATTTTAAAGTGTGAAGAGCAGTTTAAAGGTAACGCGAAAACCTTTTACGGCAAGTTATGCCATGAAAGGAAAACCTCGTTTAACGGGAGTTTGAAATCATGTCTATGATGCAATATGTCAAACCGTTGACCTTTTGGGGTGCCATCATTGCGATTGTCGTAGGATTTCTTGAAATCGCTTTCTATGGTTTATCCCTCATACCGTTCTCTCTCTTGGGTCCGTTCTGGATATATGCTGCCGCATCTGTAATCGGATACATTGTTTTCAGTATCATCGCTATCATCTGCGGTTTTCTCGTCTGGCGTAGGTATTTTCCGATGTTAGACGAAGATCCTAAGGGAATCGCCATATACTTAGTAATACTTGGAATCCTTTCCTGGGTGGCTATTGGTGGTATCTTAATCTTCATAGCGGGTATAATCATCTTCCTTGAAAAAGAAGCAAAAGCTTAAGAGATAACAGTAGATAACAGTCGAGGAACTAGTGTTCTTCGAATGCTAGGTCCTCATTTTTTCTTTTTTGAAAGTTTTTGAAGGGAGAGTACTAAATGATTATGACTTGCTTTCAACGAGGAAGTAGTTCATTATGGACCTTATTAGAACATCTCGAACTCTGGCAAAGGTGGGCGGCCTTTTAGGTATAGTGTTAGGAATTTTTTCAGCGATATTTTGGATTTATATTATAATTAGTCGAACAGGTTTTCTTCTTTGGGCCATAAACCTCTTAGACGCTACCATGAGTGTAATGAGTGTTTTGGCTATTCTAGCAGGTTATTATGTATATAACAAGGCTTCTGGGCAAATTTCAGAAAATCCGTTTAACTTCGGTCTGTTATTAGTGGGATTAGGTATTATTGTGGCAATCGGAGCATGGGGTTTTGCAGGTCTATTAGTTGTAATAAGTGGCGTACTCATTCTCATTGAAGAAACCACTTGAAGTCAACTGATCACAATAGTCTAATTTTATATTGTGAGTTTGCCTTCCATTATTACAGCTTGGGGTCCAATGCTAACGATGGCATCATTAAGTGTATGTTCATAACAGAGGTTACTTTTACTATGACCCCCGATGAATGTGTTGTTCCCTAATCCTAGAGTAAGGGTCCCAGGAATTAGCGCATCGGTAACTTGTCCGAAGGGTGTGACTGCTTGAGGATTAATCCCGAAGACCAAACGTGTAAGTCGATCCTTGGAATCAGTGCCAGCGCGAAATGCACGTTCGAGTGTTTTTTCGCCTTTTTGGGCTCGAAGCCCAACGACTTGACCCTTTGTAAAATCAAGTCGAAGATTTTCAACTACATCTCCTAAAAATGCACGAGAGAGCGTGAAGACTACGGTGCCTTCTGCACTAGATTCATTGATGGGAATAGACACAATACCTGCTGGTAATTGAGCCAGCACATTCTTTGATTCAATATCTGCCTGATCAATGATACCGTCGTCAATAAGGGGTGACCCTGTTGTGCGGAATCGAAGGTCGGTTCCCCCACTGGAACTGATGTGAACCTCCCGGTGTTTTTTGAGCATAATACTAAGGCGCTGGCCCAAATCGATCATGGCTGCTTGACTACTAGACAAGCACTGCTTCACTTCTTGTGTCCAACTATCGTAGTCGAAATCATAGGTCTTTGCAGCTTTTTGAGTAATACCTGTCGTTCGGACAAACAAGGTCCTTACACGGTTGGCATACGCCTTTCCCAAGAGCTGATGTACAGTTCCTGTAATTGCTAACGCTTTTCCTTTCTCGGCATTTTTAAAGATACCAGGATCTGCAGGACCATCAAGGATGATGAGCGCATCAGCTGTTGTTGCGCCGGAAAACCAATGGCTTGGAGCTGTCGTAACCGTTTCTAAGGGCGCGTTTTTCAAGGCGTGCGTTGTCAGCCCTTCGGTTGAGAGGCTCAGCGCCACAGCTGCTCCATGTAGCTGCGCCTGTTTAACGATTTCTTGAGCTAGCTCTGCTGTATGATTCCAAGAATGAACCCACACACATTCTTGGTCCCGAACTCGTAGTGCATCGCGAACAATTTGAAGAGCAGAGGGATCTGGCATCACTAACACCGTCTAGACGCGATTAACATGCCTCCACATAACAATGGCGCCTTAAAACCTCTAGCCTTCTCGCTCCAAGGACTGCGCAACAGGGATTCACTTCGCAGTTCCTCTCTGTGAATATTTATGCAAGGATGTCTGAAGGTGTTTCCTGGTGATCGAAGTGACTACTGACCCTCCTTTCAACCCAGATCGACCATATCTTGATCCACGGTTCTGGCGCATAACTTACCTCCCAGATAACGAAACCGTTGTTGATCTTGACCAATAAGCCACGACTTGTTCTAATTTCGCTGTTTCCTACCCTCAGGAGAGGGGGGAGTAGGGGGAACACGGCGTATGTTCTATTTTACAAATCTCAAAGGTGAGACTTTCTAGATTGGACGAAATCTAGTTTTATGAATAGTAATAGATTATCATTGAGATGTAGAAGATGACCATTCCAAATATCCAGAGGCCGAACAACCATATACCATAGAATACTCCTGTCTGAGTGGGTAAGAACATAAAGGCGATGCTCATAAATGGAAGAGTCATTACAACCATCCAAAAAGCGTTCCTGGCAGATTGCTTGAGAATAAGTTGCATCCTTTCATCGGGTTTTCGACGAAGTGCAATATAAGTCCCGATCAATCCCCCTATAATGCCTGCCGCCATACTAGGAACTGCCCTCGCTAGCAATAGCGCAACGCTGATGGGCGTTAAAAATTCTAACACAAGGAAGAAGATTACTAGGGCAACTCCCCCTATGATATTTCCCACAATAGCTCGTTTTAACTCACGTTTCATCTTCCTTACCTCGGTAGGTGAATAATTCTTCAATGCTGACATTGAACACTCGAGATAATTTGAAGGCTAGCTCAAGAGATGGGTTGTAAGTGCCTTTTTCAATGGCAATAATGGTTTGTCGACTCACATCCACCCGTTGGGCAAGCTCTTTTTGGGTCCATCTAGAGGGCACTGAATTCATTTGCATATGATGTTCGCGCAGTTCTCGTATTCGATTTGTAATCATGGCTTCCACAGCCGTTCACTAGTGTTAACTTTACTTTACATCCAGATAATGTAAAGTTTACTTGACATAAGAGTGTTCCGGTTGTTACCAATCATCCCACTCCAATTGAATTTCTATCCGTGTTGTTATGAAGGGTAATATTTAAAAAGAAACTAAAATCGGCGGTGAACACTGAGGTGAACCTTCAAAATGCGGGTATCGCATCAGTTTACACTAATCTTGACTGTGTGCTTCTTATTACCTGTTCTTTGTTGGCAACCAGTACAATCAGCTGAAGGTTACTGGCGCCGAGTGGGTTACGAATACAGAGGTTTATATGAAACGCTACCCGGGTATTCCCAATGGATTTTCAACCACACGCGCGGCCCGTATGATCGTTGGATTATCAACCTGACCCTCAGTGGTCATGGTTTCGCTCCCACAACCGTGCTTATCTGTGACTCAACAGGGTATGCCCTATGGCAAGCATCAGGCTCCACGAGTCAATGCCAACTCGTTGAATCCGTTAATGCTACCTTGGATGGTTGCGTTAATCTAACACATTATAGTCGGTGGTATTTCATTCTGAACAATACAGGCTCTATACCACTCTATTTTACCTTAGATATCGCACACTATGAATGGTCTGCTGAACCGATCCCGACGGTTCCTCTTGATGTATTTTCTAGTCTAAGCACACTTCTTGCGTATTTTCTAATTATCTGTATCATCATCGTAGTTATTTTTCCGTGTTTATGTAATTGTGGACTCTTGGGTCGTAGAAGAAATCGAAAACGAAAAACCCTTGATTCAGATATACACTATCGTCACATCGCCTTCTTGAATGTCACACCAGCACAACTCAAATCCCGAAATTCGACTGACGATAATGAAACCCATTCGTAGGTTGCCCTCTTGAGGGCTAGATCCCTAATTGGGGTTCGAACGAAGTAAAACGCAACGAGCACCAATCCAGTTAAAAGCCTACATAGAAAATAAATACTCAAGGTACTACTGACCCTGAAGGAGTGCACCCCATATTGAGCAAGCCCACGTATATCTTTAAATGCCCCGTTGCAGGTGATGGCGCGGTCGGGAAAACCAGTCTCATTGTCCGATATACTCAAGGAACATTCACAGATACCTACAAAATGACGATCGGTACTTCCTTTGCAGTGAAAACAGTCGATTTAGGAAATGTAATGGTGAAACTTCAGATATGGGACCTCGCGGGTCAACCACATTTTGGTGGTGTGCGGCCCCTCTTTTACCAGGGCTCAACAGGTGTGATCTATGTTTTTAGTGTGATTGATCGTGCTTCCTTTGACCATCTATCAGGATGGCTGGAAGAAGCGCGGAAGAACGCTGGCAATGTTCCTGGGATTTTGATTGGAAACAAATCCGATCTTTCAGATCAACGAATGGTGTCTCGTGAAGAAGCGGAAGACTTTGCCGCACAAACAGGATTAGCCTATCTTGAAACGAGTGCAAAACTCGACGAAAATGTGGGTGATGCCTTTCGTCAGATTGCTGTAACCATTATTCGGTCCAAATGGCCCGAATGGATACCCCCCGGCGAAGAGGTTGCTCCAGTATATCCTACACCATCTGAACCACCAACTCCGGCACCTGAGGTAATAGAAGAGAGCGCTGTAGAACCCGAGCCTACTCCAATCACCATACCAACAGAACCTATATCCCCTCCTGAACCGGAACCAATACCCCTTCCTGAACCCAGTGATGCACTTACATCCGAGCCACCCACACCTTCTCCTTCCTCCCCACAACCTACGGTTGATGAATTGACCCAACCAATTGAACCACCTTCAAATGAGCTAGAAATACCTCCTGAACTGGTTCCTTCTGAACTTGAAGAATCAGTGACCCCTGAACCAATCCCTACGATTGCTTCCTCAGCTGAGCAAGAACCTCCTAGCGAAGTTGAACCAGTAGCTGAAGATATTGTGATTACTAGTCGTACTGAATCTGCATTAGTAGAGTTTGTAGGCGTAAATGTGCATGCTCTACACGATGAGGATTTTAAGAAACGCGCCCTTCATGCTATGCAGCGTTTAGGGGTCAGTGAATCTGGGATCTTTGGAACTTTTCTACAAGGCTTAATGCTGCAGGGTCAACGGGATGTGGTAATTCAAAGCCTGGAAAGCTTACAAGAAGAACGCTGAACCTCATTACGCGTCTTTTTCGAGGATTAGAAGGTTTATCGCTTCTGTTGACGGGCTGCCATCCACGCGATGAAAAGCAGTTGAGCAACAATGATCATGATGGGGTAGGAGATTGGATCAAAATAACCTACATCTGAGGTTACTAGAATTAACCCCACTTCATCGATAGCCAATCCAAGTCCGAGTCCGAAGAAAAGGGCGCTAAAAGCTTTTGCACGGCGACTTTCCCAGTACATCGCAATGAATCCACCAAAAGACATGAGGATAAGACCCCAGAGGATATGGTGGAAGTGGTAAATGCTGGTTTCAATGCTAATACCTGGACTCAAGACCTCTGTCACCAGGCGGGATACTACAACTGCAATCACATACCATACAAGAACAAGTCCTGTTACTTGAGCAATCGACAATTCTTTTATTTTTTTACTCAGATCCACTGTTGTGCTCATTGGATCCGCTCCAATGAATGAGAAAGGAATGATTACTGGTACAGTTGCCGGTTTGTATGATAAATAGCTTCGCTTCCTGAGTGGTGCTTTAACGATGCGGAGAGCATAGTTATTTAGGGGGGCTTCAACCTATGATAGCCCACGAATCCTCAGAGTAGGTAAATAGTGTTGTTTCTCACTCCGCAACTATTGGCTGATTTTATAGCCTTTGGCATTGAAGTTGTGGTGGCCTTCGTTGCCTTCTTTTTGCAGGCCGCCTTTTAACTAGAGTAAATACCAAAATTACTGATGCCCTGTTTGTCGCATTACTGGGATTAATTGCACAACTAGTAATCGACATCATAATGGGATACTACTTACCTCCCGGATTGAATCCACTTGTCGTTTTATCTTGGGATATTGTAGGATTACTCGCTACCTTCAGCATCTGGATGATTCTTGTTCAGCATTTCTTTGATACACTCTTTTTCCGTGGTCTCACAATCGTTATCTTTGCGATTATTCTAATCGCTATCATTGACTTTGGAACTAGCTACCTTTTTCCTATATTATTTCCCGGACCATAACACAGCGAATTAACGCTTGTAAAGATATGGTCTCGAGGATTCTTCATGTGTGTAGCGACCTGAGCAAAACGAGGCGATAATGAAAGCAACGAGAAGTATGACTAAACCGATGGCGAAAGGAAAAATTACGGGGTTAATGATTATTAGGATCCAAACAACAATAATTGCAATTAATACGAGGACGAGGGGGACTAAGATGTCAATAGTTCGCATGTCAATTCCCTTTTTTCACATTTCAGATAATCTTTACGAAATATTCAGACTTCAAAGCGTTGTCATATGAAATGTAGAGTTAAAAGGTGTAAGGGCATATAGAATAAGAATCCATTCACTGGATACGCAATCTTAACGGAAGTGCCTAAGACAATGACAAAAACGCAGATGATGCCAATTCACACATCTTGGTTTCAAGGTCCTTTAGCCTATACTAACTCTGAGATGACCCAAGTCATATTTACTCCTACCAAAGCTTGTTTTGAACGCCTACTCCCTAAGCCCTTGGCACCTGGACTTCTGGCGGGCGCTTATCTTGCAAGATTCCGAAACTCTCCTTTTGGTGACTTCTGGGAGGCAGCCATAGTTTTTCAGTGCACATTTGGAGAGCATTATGGTGTTTTTTGTACTTCGATGTATACTGATAACATTCCATCCTTGGTGGCCCATCGTGAGATCTGGGGCTTTCCTTCAAAACCAGCTAAAATCAAATACACCCGAAAAGAGAATCGCATTAAGGCACAAATCATCAGTAACAAAGTGCCAATCATGAAATTTGATGTTACCCTTGAAGGACCTGGAGAATGGATTGACACCGGTGATACTATCAACCTCAAAGTTATCCCCAGTGTTGATGGAAAAGGCACTGATGTGAAACATATTACCCGCGCAAAATTAGACTTCATAATCCATGAAGGGCAAGCAGGTGATGCAAAACTCATCTTTGGGCACACCCAAGAAGACCCCCTCGACGAACTCTACGAAATCGAGAATATCGTTGCAGGCACATGGTTCCGAATCGACTTGACGACAAACCTCGGTTCTATACTCACCGAAATCAAAGAATAATCCCTACGATTCGTATTCCCCCAGTATTAACCAACTAGATTGTGGTCCCAATCATTTTGTATCTTTGAATGGGGAGCTTTTAGGATTGAAAACACGAATAGCATACAATCAACATATGATGCTGATCCCTTCACAGAAAACCTAAAACGCTCATGAGCGGTGTGCAAGAAAGCGGTTGTCCTGAACGGCTAGTTGGGTACTTTCTTGCATGTCAGGTTGAGTCCTTTATAGCATGATGTGCATTTCAGCTAGCGGTGAGTCTTTTGGGGCGTACTGTACCCACTTATCGCTTGCAATTGGAAAAGGAACGTCGTTGCTGGGGTATGTTCCGTACAGCGCTTCGTGCCGATGAGCAGCCTGCCTTCGATAACCTCTTCACCTACGCTAGGACCTACGCTGATGCTGCAAGCGCGGTAGCCCGACCCTGCGCGTCGGAGGCTATTTTCATGTCGATGATTCTGGGGCTCTACCAAGAAGTGCAACGGCTTCGTTTAGCCCTAGCCACCGTTGCTGGTGCTGTTAGTCCTGTTGCGAACACCAACTATCACCGCTCCATTCGACAGGTCCAGGCAGGACCTTAATCTGCTTGCCTGAATCGGTTAAGTTTTTAGTAGTAACATTGGGAGGTTGCCTGAATTGAGGCGTTGCCCTTGACTCCCAAACATTGGACCTTTTTTCTTTTGGTCGCTTTTGGTCTCTTCTCTTTAAGGCCTGAGGGTATCGCTGATTACACTCTCTTAGTTTCCCAAGTCCCTGATTATTGGCCTACCCAAGGTTGGCAAGTCTCATCCCCTGAGTTACAGGGGATGAACCCAATAATTTTGCAGGAGATGCATGCCTTCATTGAAGACGGCAATTTCCCATTGGAGGCTCTTTTAGTGGTCCGGCATGGATATCTCATCTATGAGCATTATCCAAGTTCGTTCTACGATGAAGATGACCTGCACATCATCTATTCTTGCACTAAAAGCATCATATCGGCTTTGACCGGTATCGCCTTGCAATACGGGTATCTAACAAGTATCAATCAGTTGGTAGTCGACATTTTCTCAGACCGAACTATCGCAAATTTGGATGCACGTAAGGAAGCCATCACAATAGAACATCTTCTAACTATGACGGCTGGTTTCGATTGGGATGATGATGTGAATTTCTTCGCAATGCAAAGTAGTGGAAACTGGGTTCAATATGTGCTAGATTGTCCTATGAGAGCTAATCCAGGATCAGAATGGGAGTATAATTCGGGAGCGTCACATTTGTTATCTGCAATGATTAATGAGAATTCGCTAACTGGTACGATGACCTTTGCAGAAATGAATCTCTTTGATCCCTTAGGCATCACCGATTACCTCTGGTTGACAGATGATCAAAATGTACCCTTTGGTGGCAGTTCTCTATTTCTTACACCACGGGATATGGCTAAGTTCGGATTTCTTTACCTCCAGAATGGAAACTGGGCAGGTGAACAGGTTGTTCCTGAAAGCTGGGTGGAGGCTTCCACGATACCCCAGATATCTTTAGGGGGAAATACCGGCTATGGGTATCAATGGTGGACGAACGGGCAATTAGAATCCTTTGAAGCTCGTGGTTATGCAGGGCAGTACATCATTGTGATTCCCGAGCACGATATGGTAATCGTATTTACTGCAAATGATTTAGGATTTCAGGTTCCTGTAGGGACATTGATTTATGATTACATACTTGCTGCCATTCAAGAACTACCAATAGGTCTATTTGAACTCATTCCCTGGCCAGTGCTAGTTATTCTTGGCGTGGCAATAATAGGGCCCACAATTGTTGGCGTTGGGTATTGGTTCCTTCGACGCCGAAGGCAATCGATTTAATAAGACATTACTCCACACAACATTCCAGAAGGTTTGGTAGAAGTTGTGGCGCCCATGATACATGATGTCCTCATTGTCCATCGTCAAACTGAACTTCCTCTCTTTCATCATATTCCTGGCGAGAAGAGTAAGCTTGCAGAAATGGGTATGGATGCACAATTATTCTCTCAGCTAGCGGTGACAATTGTTCGAGTTCTCCGCTCTGCTGGTGCGCTTGAACGGGTTCGACTATTACAGGCTAAAATGGCATTCAATGTCTTTGAAAACCTTGTGTTCGCGATTCTAGCTTCCAATGACCATGATGAGTTCGAGCTAAACCATGCCCTAAATAGGTTCAGTTCTTTGTTCTTGCAATCCTATACTCCTGAGATTATTCAGCAATATAAAGACCAACTTCTCAGCTTCAATGGCTTCGATGTTCGAACCATTTTCCGAAGTGATCGTGTGGTAATAAGCGATACAGATACTTTGATGAAAAGTATGATACAACGCCTTGCGGATATGATTGCAGTTACAGGAAGACTGCAACAGGAAGCAAGTATGTTAGCTGAAAAACATAGCTTGGATGGCACGGTTATCATGAGCATAACTGCAATGCATCAGGAGCTAACAAATAAATTGGAGGCTTTTAAGTCACAAATGGACCAGTTTCCAGCGCTATCTGGACCTCACTTCCCTGGATCGCACTGAATACCAAATCATCGTATTAGCATTGTTGCAATATTGTTCATGAGCTATTAGATTAATAACTGGAATGGGTGTTATGTATCACAGGTGTTAGTGTTGCCCGTCGTTGTTTATGTGCTAATTCGGGTTGAAGCTGGAAAGGTATGGGATGTGGCCCAAGCCATTGGGAAGATTCCGGGAGTCAACCGATCTAATGTTGTTACTGGCCCATATGATGTGATTGCTTATGCAGTCTTACCTTCCACGGAGGATCTCCGGAAGTTAATGGAAGGGATTCATGGAGTTGATGGGGTTACGCGAACTGAAACATGCATCGCGATTTAATGTTGCCTTGTGGCTAGTCCCGTTTATACTCTCTGCGAACCTTCTTTGGGATTAATTCACTAAATGCTTGAAATATTTGCTTTTTGGCGGGTTCCAAATCACCTATGATATTGATTTTATCGATGTTGATTTCACCTAACCCGCGAGCTTGAGCTTCTTGTAACACCGGCATCTTAGTTGTATCAAATCCCACCATATGTGCACCAACTGCTTCAACAGCAAAAGCGTCCTTGCCGACGATGAGGAGTTCTGGAGAGACGGTGATTCGTTTCTTCTCCCAGCCAAGAAAGACATGCGTTGCGTCTAAAACGGCAAGGTCAATACCGCCAACGGCTTCATACATGTCAAGAAGAGCTGTGGGTAGGTGGTCATGGAATCGGTGTTTGTTCATGTCAAGAATTAATCCTAGTAAGTTCTTGATGACGAATCCCATGTTCATCAGATCTTCGAGTCCCGCCTTTTCATAGCGTCGAGGTACATGTGTGCTGATGAAGGTTATAGGGTCTAACAGGGTTTGGGCAAAGGGAACCTGTTCTCCGGCCACTTCAACCAGTTGTTTGTTCCTATCCCTTGATAGATTGAATGGAATTGCTTTGTCGGTATAACACTCATTCCAGACCTCTAATCGTTTTAAACCAGGTCCTGCTCCACTATCTGATTCAACGATCAGAATTTCTGAAGCCTGATCGAAGGCTGCAATGATGGAGTTTAGAGTTTTCACTGTGGAGCATATACCTGTCTTGGGGTTGTAGATTCCAACTTTAATCACAACCCTTTGCTTCGGAGAGTTAAGGCCGTCTAGTCCACCTAAAGTTTCAATAGCCTGTGTGAATGAATCACAGTTAACAACTACCACAGTGGGGTTCATTGGAAACAGCTCATTCTTGTTTTAATTTCTTCTAACCCTTGTTTGAGTTCACAGTGGTGACATAGGGTCCCAAAGGGGATCAACCTCCATGAAAACAAGGGTAAATTTCTCGTTATGTGCGAATATTAAATCATTAAGTAATATTTATTTCTTATTGTATAAGACTAATTGGGCGTTCTGAGGCCAGTAAGGAAAGAATAATCTGGTTACCAGACCATTGCTGTAAATCTCTTCCTTTAGCGGAGTTTGTAATAATCTTGCCCATATACTCAAACTGGACACCTAACTATACCATTGACTCCAGGTATCTAACCGTGTCCTACGCTGAATTGACAGGTACCATTTACGCCTTCCTATGCAAGCACTCAAACAATCTGAAAGGCTTGAGGCTTAGTGATCATTAGTGGTTGGGCAGGAGCAAAGAGGGTTTTAATGGTTCGAACCTAACTATGCATTTTGGAGGTGGTGTCGCATACAAATCCGATCAGGGGGTTTTTTCGTTCACCACTGTAGCGATAATAACAAAGACTGTTCCTGTCAGGTTATTCGTCTCTCTGTTACTGTTATTCATGTTCATGATTGTGGGTGTGAACATGGCTGGGATCGTAGAGGTTAGCAAGAGTTGTTACAATGAGTTCGGTGAGTGCAGGATGAATGTGCATTCCTTGGGCTAGCGTCCACATGTTACCACCAATTGCCATGATATCTACGACTTCTTGAATGAGCATTGGGGCGTACGGACCGATGATGTGAAATCCTAGGATTTTGTAAGTTGCCTTATCGACAATGGCTTTAGCGAAACCGTCTTCTTCGACCATGGCTTCTCCTTTGGCTACATCGGAGTATCGTGCTGTTCCAACGAGTATTTCGTGTTTTTGAGCGGCTTCGTTTTGGGTAAGACCAACACCTGCAATTTGTGGATAAGTAAAGACTGCATAAGGGACTGCGTGATATTCCATTTTTTGTTTTTCATCACGGGTGGCGTTGTTCCAGGCGATTTGTGCTTCACGGTTAGCTACATGTTTGAACATGTAACGCCCCGTGACATCACCGAGAGCCCAGATATTCTTCTTACTGGTTTCGAGGTAATCATTGACGATGATGAATCCTCGGTTATCCGTTTTGACTCCGGTTTTGTCGACTTTGAGGACATCGGCGTTTGATCGACGCCCTGTTGCAACAAGTATGCGTTCTGCAATAAATTCAGCAAGTTCGTTAGTTTCTTGGTTTTTCCCGATGACAACATCGCCTTGCTTTGTGTGTTTTACTTCAATTGCGGAAGTATTGGTATGAATTGCCATTCGGCGCGAGAGGGCTTTAAGTAATGTAGTAGAGATTTCAGGTTCGTTGTTAGGTACTAAGCGTGGTCCGCGTTGAATCATAGTCACCTGCGATCCCATAGCTGCAAGGAAGTGCCCGTATTCTGCGGCAATATAGCCCCCTCCAATAATAGCCACACTTCTTGGTAATTTATCAATCTGCAGTAAGGTTTCATTAGTTAGATAGTCTACGGTTTCTAGGCCTTTTATGGGCGGAATTGAAGGTCGTGCTCCTGCCACAATGAAGATTTTCTTGCCTCGTATCTGTTCTTCTGCGACCTCCATTGTATAATCATCAATGAAGTAACCTTCAGTTTCATAGAAATCAAGATTTTTAGCATGTTGTAATCCTGCTCGCATGTGAGCTAGACTTTCATCGATCGGTCGGCGCATCCGCGCCATAATTGCTTTAAAATCAATGTTTTTTATTTCAGCATCAATGCCTAATCGATGAGCTTCTTGAATTTCAACGACGCGATCTGCTGGATAGATCAACATCTTTGATGGAATGCAACCTACATTTAGGCAGGTACCGCCGAGTGGTCCCCGGTCAACATATGCGACCTTGAAACCAGCGCGGTAGGCTGAGTCCAGAATGATGCCTCCTGAACCTGAGCCGATAACAATGACATCAAATTCCTTCATGAGGCTAGTTGGATACACTATCCTTAAAATAACTTCATAAATTCCAACTCAAAGATCTGATAAGGTATTACTGAACGCATTTTCGTTGGGACTTCAGTGAGGTGTTTTGAATTTTAATTACTCTAAGGAGGTAGCTACTTGGCTTTTTTTCGTGGGTACAGAACTTTTTCAAGGAGTATTGTGTTAGTGCTTATAGCTCCTGGGAGGATGGCTGTGCCATGCCAACTTTGGTAAAAACTGCTGCGCGTTTACAATCAGTATCCCCTAGTGGGTTACGCGAATTTTTTGAAATTGGGGCTAAGCTTTCGGCCAAGGGAGTTGATGTGATTTCCTTGGGGATTGGTGACCTTGATTTACCTCTACCCACATTCCTTGGTGACGCGATCGCCGACGCTTTTGCTACTGGGCAAACTCATTATTCTTCGAATGCTGGAGTTCTGGAATTGCGTGAGGCAATTGCTAATAGGTATGAGAGCACATACCAACTCGATTATACTCCTGAGGAAGTTTTAGTTACTTGTGGTGCCTTGGAAGGTCTGCTAGATATTATGCTTGCGTTAATTGATCCTGGAGATAGGGTGCTAATCCAGGATCCAGCTTTTGGTTATTTTGCTAACCAAGCCATTATGGCTGGTGCAGAAGTAGAACTTATTCCCATGACAGTGGATTTTGATTTGAATGTAAACGCGTTTGATAGGGCCATTGAGAAATTTGGACCTAAACTAGTAGTGATTAATTCCCCCTGCAATCCTACAGGTTCTGTCGCCTCACGGAAGAACATCAAAGAGATAGTGGCACTCACTAAGGAACATGATTGCATACTTGTTTCCGATGAATGCTATGAGTTCCTGCGTTACGATGGACATAAACACACATGTTCTGCTGAGTTTTCACAAGAGAATGTCATCGTCGTCAACAGCTTTTCAAAGGCTCTGGCGATGACGGGTTTACGCTTAGGTTATGTAATTGCTCCCGCACAGTTGATGCGTCCAATCTATCAGGTCCACCAATACAATACGGCTTGTGCTCCAACGCCAATCCAGGTGGGTGCTACTAAGACGATTACCAATGCTGAGGCTTTTCAGGGAATCATTGATCTTCATCGGAATGTGTTAAATGAGCGGCGAAAAGTAGCCATCGAATGTTTCAAGCCCCTTGAGGGGTTCACTCTCACCTATGATCCAATTGCCGGTTTCTACCTCTTTCCCGATGTAACGGATACTGGCATGACCGGTCCCGAATTTGCCATTACACTCCTTGAGGAAACGGGGGTAATTGTGGTGCCAGGTGACCAATTTGGAAAAGCCTATCCAGATAATATTCGAATTAGTGTAGGGTCGACTCCTCCAAACAGAATTCGTGAAGCAGCTTCACGCATCTCTTCATTCCTTGAGAAGAAGTGCTAGCGGGTTCGAAGATAAGCATCAAGAACTCCCTGATCCCGTTTTTCGATGAAATGCTCTACTAGTCGTTCATAATGCCAGCCCAAGGACGAGAGAAGCGTATCGGTGGCACGGAGGAGGAGTTCTGTGTACTTGTCTTTGTCGTACTGGGCTGCTGCCGAGGTATGTGGTAGAGCGACGCGCCGGTGAGGGTG
This sequence comes from Promethearchaeota archaeon, assembly GCA_048938385.1. Classification (GTDB taxonomy): domain Archaea; phylum Asgardarchaeota; class Hermodarchaeia; order Hermodarchaeales; family Hermodarchaeaceae; genus Hermodarchaeum. Next base: position 47,781 of record JBHLMG010000008.1, read on the forward strand.
TCCGGCTTTGGCGTTGGTGTGTACATACATCACCGGTTGACCGGGATGTACTTCTTGGCCATAACGAATGGCGAGTTCAGCGGCAATAGCCTGGCTACATTGTTGTTGATAGTCAGTGGGGGATCGGCTGATGTTCTGAGTAATAACGAGGTCTTCAACTGCGACGACTCCGCTACGCACGCGGTTCACATAGTCGGTGACGATGTCAAGCAGCAGGGGCAGCAGTTCCTGCATTTCTTCGAGGTCATCTGCTCCTGCCAGGCATGTGATGAGGTCAAGTTGGAGTTGCTTAATCAGTGGTGGCGTGTCACGGCGACGAAGTTCAATACCACGGACCTTGATGGTCCCGTCTTCTTTCACGCCACAGTACCGCGTGAGGGCTCCGTAGGGCTGCCCTCGGCAGGGAAGGAACATGATCCAGCGGTATCGTCCTTCGAACTCTATGTTGAGCCCTGTTGCCTCGCTTATGGCTTCGCCGACTTTGATGTAATCCTCCACGGAGGCGCCGGATTTTTGCAGCCAGACACAATCCACGATACCGTGGAGAACTTGGAAGCCCCGTCGCTCGCAGATAGTCTTCGTATCTAAGAGGACGCGACGACTAAAGGCGGTTACGCATTCGTAGGCCTCGACTCGACCAAACCGGGAGGCGCGAAATCCGAGGTAGCCAAATGACACAACTAACAACCATTTCAAGGCAGATTGTCGGGCTTCGTAAATGGGGTCCTCGTGGCGATGCTGTTTGTAGAAAGTGCGTTTCTCAAGGATCGGCTGTAGGAAGGCGGGGACAATACCTGTCGTTCGTCGACATAACCAGTAGCCTAGTTCCGGCACGATGGTGGCGTCCTCGGGACAACAGTCGCAGAAGAGGGCTTCTGGCGATATGTTGTACTTGACCATCAACGCTGGGTACATGGACAGAAAGTCTAACTCGCCCACATCGCTGAAGATGCCGACTCGGGGAGTAATCACATGTCCTCCTCGATCAGCGTTGAGTAGTTCAATGCCCGTCTTGTACTGTTCCGGATCTGCCTTAGTCTCTGGAACCAGAACGCCACGGTACAGGGCTTCTTGCATCTGCAGCATGTTAATACCCGTGCCAGGACTACTCCGGGCCATCTGCTGCGGAGGAAAGGCGGTGAGCCGGCTCGCTTCGACTAACCCCTCGAAGTTGCCAAAAGTCATGTGCGATCGATCTAAGTGCAATCGGCCCCGCAAAATGAAAGGATGCGGTCGATAGAAGACAGGTCCGCCGTATCGGAACACGGCGCGCCCAGCAGGCAAAGTCTTGTCATGGAAGGTGTGAGGGGTTTGGTCGCGATTCAGCGAAAACTCTTGCACCATCCCCGCATCTTGGGCGCGTTGGATGAGGGCAGGAAAGACCTGTGCATCTCCGTGTTCGGTGAAGATGATGTCCGGATCTTGAGCCGTAACCCAATCTTGGAGCATCGAGGGCTCGGTTGTGTGAAGCGTCTCGCCTTTGGAGCTGGTGGCAGTGAAGAGATCCTCTCCTTCCAGGCGCAGGTCTACGGTATCAAGGGGGGGCAAAGTATAATCCAGAGCCCAGCGGGAATCGCAAGAGTCGATCTGCGTCACACGGCGCCCCGAGGACTCGGTGTGAACCTCTACTTGCTCGAAGGGGAAGCGCCGCTGTTCAAGATACCACAGCTGCGTCGCGGAGAGATCGCCGTTGAAGATGCGAAATCGAGGGACGGCGAGGGCTTTGATTTCGCGAATAACACGAGCGAGCTGAGTGCAGGAGGAAACGGTCACAGCGATGACCGGGCGTGGCGGACCTCGCAGCTGTAGCGGGTGAAACTCGGGCGTCACGGCGCTTACTAGGGGGTGACTTTCGAACAGCGGCGCATAGTCTTCGAAGCGTACTCCCGGAGCGTGTAAATAGAACCGTGGCTGGTAGGATACCTCTAGGGGCACAGTCGCTTTTTCCGTTCGTAGCCATAGGAGTAGGTGGTCGGCTCGAGGGGTGACATCGAGAATCATACCACGCATAGGCGGTCAAGGCTGGTGTTCTTGGGGGGGTATAAAAAGCCGGAATCCTATGTGCAAAAGTGTTGTCAATGGAGGGGTATGATTTGGGGGTTTTTTGTGCTACAAACGGTGTACCTTGTCGGATAGTAATGTTACTGGGCTAGTCACGCATAGTGGAGGCTCCGCATGTAGGGCAGTACTGGGCTTGACTGGGTAGAAGAGCGCCACAGTAACCACAGAATCGTCCTGTTGGAGTAGTCGTTGGTTGCGTTGGAGTGTAGGTTGGGCCATATGGAGGGGGTGGTGAAGGTATGGATCGGCGCTTTATTGTAACGGCGATGATAATGGCTATAATCACGGCGAGTAATATTCCCCCGAGTAAAGCTGCAAGAAGCGCGGGACTAAAGGGTAGTGTAGGAAAGGTTGGGCCATCTCCGCCGTAGAAGGTGATTTGAAAAACCCCTGCATCGGTGGTGCTTGGGAATGAAAACACCTCGAGATAGTAAGAGCTACCGGCTGATAGCTGAATTTGAATCTCTTCTGTTGAGTCTGCACTTATGGAATAATCGAGACTGTTGAGGCTTGAGTCGTAGATGTAAAGGTCGAAGTCGGTATCGTACTCAGGCCAGGCTGGAGCAAGGGTAATCGTGTAGTAGGCACTCGTTGTTGGGGTAAAAGTGAAGTAGACTGAGTCATCTTCGTCGTCAAGATAACCGTAATAAGTGCCGGTCGGACTGATTGTGCAGGCTGTGCTGTGGTGTTCCCCAAAATCGAGGAAAGCTTCAATGAACTCATCCCAGAGGGATTCACTTGCGAGGAAGAGCGGGTTGCTTCCATAGTCTGCTGTGTAGATACTTAGTCCCTTAGCTCCAGGCACCGCGGATAGATGACTTTCATTAAACACGCATAGAATCACTGCTGCCCCCAGTTCATAGGCGGAAATATGGATGGCAGGGTAGCTGTCATTTGCAAACAAGTTAACTATTCCTAACGCAAAGCCTCCAAGGTCCACAAACTCTGGGGAGGAGAAAGTTTGCGTTGTGGCTAAAGACTGGCATACGCGATTATAGACATCAGATGACTGCGTTGGACTTTGAATTAAAGCAGCAAGTTCTCCAGCTAGGGTTTTCAAAGAATCAACAACCGGTTCAACTTGGGATGTATCAACTGCTGATAGGCAAGTGAAGCTAAAGGAAGGATCGTAGTATTGTCCACCAACATCATAGGCGTCCGTGTAAAAGAAGACTATCTGGGATGCCAATTGTGGTGGTGTCGTACTAGGATTGTTTGTAAGGTCTTGGAGAATGTCATCGTAAGGAAACCCGTTGAGAGGAATGCCCTCTTCGGAGAACACAAGATAATTGGTTGTATTACGAAGTTCATAAGCAACTTCAATTTGAGCCATAAGGCATGCATCAAAGGCTACAAGATCGAGGTGTTGTACGGCGGAGTCATTGAGTGCGTAATAGACATCGCGAACATCCATGGCAGTTCCGCTAGTGTCATCAACACATAATCCAAGAGCACCAGCCCCATGGTCCCATAGTACGAGTAGGTATTGATCAGCGGGAGCATACGATTGACCAAAGACAACGAAATCACGGAGAGTTTGCCAGTTTCCCATATCAGGTTCAGAGGGCAATGAGGTTGAGAGCTCAATGGAATTAATGGTGTTTGTATTCATATCTTGTATCACTTCATAGCATTTGGCTCCTGAGTAGGGTGCATCCGACCCCGACCAAAAGTCAACATACACAATGATTTTGACATCGGCGGTTGATCCCACGAGTTCCATTTCATTAAGATCGATGAAGGCATACTCTTCGAGATCATTATCACCATCTAGGTATACTAGCACTGTCCAATTATCTCCTGGCTGAGGTGGTGGAATATCCATCGGATTCGGTGTAAAAGAATTGATACTGGATGTGGTTTGAAGTGAAAACTGTTTACTGTCGGTTTCGCCTTCTGAGGAGGGAATGACTGAGTATGGAGTCAATGAACTAATAACAGGTAAGAATAGGATCAACAACAGAGTGAAGGTAATTGAAAAATTCCGAGGCATCATGATAAAGGTCTCCCGCTGAAATTGGACCATTCACATTTCAGTTATTATTTCTCCCTAATAAATTCACAGATTCCTGACAACTAATCTTTAACAAATTTTCCTAAACGGGTTCCAAACGCGCGTTCTTTGGGTTTTAATTCTAAGGGTTTTTTAATTAGTTTTTCTGCGTTTCGAAAGAATATGGCGTATAGTACAACTTGAAGGCCGTAGAAGATAAGAGTCAACCAGAAGGGCAAAAGGTACTGTCCTTGATCAAACAGTTGTCCGACAAATTGTACGCTGGTTGCGCGACCAAATCCTTGCGCTGACATATTGAGGGCTGCTAAATTCGATCGCCATCGGCGTGGTACTAATTCCATGCGAAGGGTTTGCCCTACTGGCATTCCTGAGTTCATCAACGCGTTGCGAAGGAGATAACTCGCAATAGCAATATACGGATTCAAAATAGTGGCTAGGACAATGATAAAGGGTAATGAAAGTGCCTGTGTAATAACGACTGTCCGTACTTTTCCAATTCGCGTTGAGAGGATTGGTGATAAGAGAACGCCTGTTGCCATGGTTGCCTGCCCTGTCGCAACGATGAGCCCTACAATGGGTGTGGGTAGATTATAGAACTCCCAGAACCAGACATTAATTAGGGGAACAATGAGCCCTGCACCTAATCCGATTAGAGCGCTTATCACGATGAAGCGAAGAACGATGGAGACACGGAACTCGGGTTCAGAATCTAAATTGGCACTCTGGTTGCTGTTTTTATCATGGGAGGTGTTCAACTTGTTCGCTAGAGAATTTACTTTTAAGAAGAGCAGGGGAAAGATGCCGATGATGTAGGGGATAAACCAGATAGTCAGTGCAATTTGAAATGTAAGGGGGCTATCAAAGGGTAACACTAACCAAAGGGCAAATAGTCCAGGTAAAAAACCCCCAAGGGCGCTTCCAATGAAACTGGAGCCAATTCGTGAAGCCTGAGAAGTACCAAAGAGATGGGTGCGCTCGTATTCAGAGCTACTTTCTGCCATTAGCGGAGAGTAAGAGGAGGTCTGTAAGCTAGATCCGAAGTTAAATAGTACTGTCATAAACAGCAGAATTGTTGGCTCGGGGTAAGCAACTTGAACGGCTGCGGTGACTCCGCTGATGAGGCTTGAAAGAATCAATGCGTTCTTTTCGCCGACTTTCCTTGTATATGGGCCTGCAACTAGAGCGCCTATAGCCATCGTGTAAATACCCAAAGCGAGGATTCCTCCAACGAATGTGGTCGAGTAACCTAAGGAGAGTAGAAACAGATTGTAGATGGCTTGTCGGACGCCAAATCCTAATCGCGAAATGGCTTGACTGACAATTACCCACCGTGCGTTTGGCGTAAATTGACGCACACGGTGCCAGTACGCTGCTACCTCACCTGTAAGGCTTTGAACCAGATTCAGTAGGAAACTCCTCCAAATGCGCTAGCTGAACGAACTGTAATAAAGTGATGACTACATCGCTCTTAGCCTTCATGGCATGGCTTCTTAGCTTAAAAGTATTGTAAACTATCAACAAAAATCGAAAGAATCAAGAAGAAAGAGAAGCGACGTCGCAAGTCTTTGGGCCCAAGTGAATGTTATGAGGTTCACTTCTTCTCTTTTTCAATTTCCGCGATGCGTTCATCGATGTGCTTGAGGTAATCCTCGAGCTTCGACTTTAGCGCTTCAAGACTCTTGATTTGGGTCTTTTTGCTTGGTTCGTACATCGGATAGCACACTCCACGGAAGTAGGGCATAAACCCCATATGGGGATGATGATCTCTATCTCCGCACAACATGATTTCACCTCTATTCAGGTTCATTAGAACTCTTCAAATCCTCTAGGCGTTGTGCGACCCATTTGAGCTCGCGTTCCAGATACTCGCGATACCGCTTCAGGTATTCCAGATGTCGTGGACCACAATGTCCTGGTTGACAATGACGCCGTAAGGCAACAAAACCAAAGGGTGTGGGTTCTCTGGTTGACCATTCTAGTAGAGCGTCTTGAGCTTCGCCCTTAAGGCTGGTTCCTAAAAATCGCCAAAAATGGTCTTGCACTTGGAACTCGTCACCGAGGCTATGGAGCCCTTCTCGGAGTATCTTTTTGCCTTTCGGAGTTAGTTTGTATTCAATGGCGTCGGGGCGGTCTTCTTGTTGGACCTTTTCTTCGGAGATGAATTTTCGATCCCGAAGACTGTGGAGGGCTGGATACACTGTTCCGCTCTTGAGCCTCCATCGACCTAGTCGACCCTCAAGCCCTTGCATGACTCCATACCCGTGGGTTGGTTGTTGGTTAAGGAGGGTGAGGATAATTAACTGGACGAGGCTGATACTGCCTTCACTGGTTTTGATGCGACCTCTACCACCGAATGCCATTATATAGACACCAACATATGTCGAGTTCTATATACCCTATGTAGAAATCTACTTATATAAAGGTTACCTCGCGCCCACACAAATACCCATAAATACCCTCAACCCTAACAACTCTACTGTAGTTCACCGCGGCTACGGCTACAGACTAAACGAAAAACAGATTTCAACAGCACCAATCGGGAAATCGTATCTCAGACAAGATTGTGAATCTAGCCAAGGCGAGCTACATCGAGGTAGAAAACAACAATGCGTCAAATAACCTTCACCTTAACTTGCCTTCTCTTCGCCTTAATGCTAGTCCAAGTATCGACGCCTTTCATATATTCTTATGCTATGTCGTCGGAGACCCCCCCTGCAGTGGCTCAAACACCGCTTGCGAATCCTGTGAATCTCAACACGCTAACGATGCTCACCCTCGACTATGATTCGGACAATCGGCAATACAGTCTCATTGTGTCGAGTCCAGGGCAATACAGCTTCAACATGAGCTTCATCGTCGACTCTGCAGGACCCTGGCCACATGTAGACTTGAATGTATATCTTCGAGAAAACATGGTTCAGTATATTCCACACCTTCATGGCGACCTTGATGGTATGAATGGCTTCCGGTCTTGGAGCTGGCTCTTCCGAAACACCGGGTATAGTGATAGCGAGTACTATGAGTTTGTAGCCATCCAACCTGGTCGAATCATCATTGATTTCCAAATGAATGCTCGAACATCCACAGACCAAATCTCTGTGAACTTCACTCTTAGTCAACTCTACACCTTTGCATCCGTTCCCTCGGTGGATTGGGATCAACCCCCTACACTAGATTTCACTAGCGATAATTCCTGGATGGGAACCCGGTTCGTACTTCCCCAGAACAACATGTATAACCTTTCCATGTTTGCTGAGCTAGATTATGCAACGACAGCGGGTTGGGGTGGAAATCCCGTTTTTCAGCCGTTTAACAAACTTACACTGCTTACCGCTACCTATGGAGAGCGTAACACCATCGATACATACAATCCGGTATTTAGTATTCCAATCGGTGCAGGTTCTGGCTCCGTTAACTGGACCTCTTGGGATCTTTTCTCGCTTACAACTGACACTTACTATCTCTTTGGGTACATCGATGATTTCGAGTTTCTAAACGGAAGTCAGGTAACAATTCAACTTGACATTACACCAGTTGCAGGTTCAACCATTGCACCTGATGAATCCGTACGACTACGCTTCGATAACACCCCTGGCGGAAACAGTGCTTATGTTGGACTTACAGCACCGATTGGCTCTGATTACGACATATTTTTTGATTCCCATGCTGGAGCTAACTGGACCGTACAAGCCTTTGATCCCTGGGGCGGTTGGGTTCCGATCATGTATACTTACTATGAGGATCCAACATCATACACCATTTCCGAAGACCGCTTTGAACAGGCCTTTTCCTTCATTCAACCTGGAATGATGATTTCGCCCACACCAACCTCTGGTGTTCTGGGAGATGCGTACATAGAACTTTATAATTTAGGTGGCTCAGATATCACCTATATCAATGATTCAGCGCAAGCGTTCTCTATGCACCCTGGGTTACTAAGCCCCTTCGACACTTACTTCATTCGAATTGATGCTTCCACTGCAGGCACTCCAACAACGACTTTCAATATCACGCTTCATCTCCAAGCCTCTACTATCCCCACTATTGTTCCTGCGGTTCCTGAAGTGTTCGCAGTAAATCAAACTATCGGACCACTTTATCAGCGCTTCCAGCTTCCCATAATTAGTGGTTACATCTACGAAATCTCAGCCTGGGCTTCCGAGTATACCGCCTCGGGCGGTGTGAGCCTCTTCACTCTTCCTGGCCCAGCTGGGTACGCGGACTGGCAATGGGGCAACTACTTTATCCCCCTGTATCATCATACGCCCACCTCTAGCTCACCTTATGATGTATCGGCGATAAATGAGACCGCCACAATGCGGTTTGTTGCTGTTCGCTCAACGAATCTGTACTTCGGAGCACTTGGCGATGATATGTCAGGACCTCCTTCGGACACGACAGAGGTAACCGTCGAAGTAACCATCACCGCCCCTCTTCCCTACACCCTTGGTACAGTCGAAACGGCGACTATCAGTGATATGGACTTCAAGACCTATAGCTTCAGCATCATGGCAGGGGCATCGTATCAGGTGAGCCTCTCCTTAGATTCTGCGGGGAATTACGGTCTCTTGTCTGTCTTCAACAGCTTCGGTCATGTACCCTTCCATGTCACTCTATCTGATCTTTGGTGCGAAGTCTCCAGTGGTTATCTGAACATGACGCGCACCCTATCAGCTCTAGTTTCAGGTGTTGTGACAATCGTGTTGGTTGCTCAGGGCACCGTTCACTTCGCGTTCAATGCGGTTGGAGAAGCACCTGGGTCTTTTGCTCTCGGCTTAATCATCGGTTTGATTTTCATGATCATGGCGATTATCATCGTCTATATCGTCATGCGACGCCGTTATTAGCATCTGTAACCACCGGACCTAGAGTCCTATGGGAGCCTAGCGTCCGGTGCGCCCCTCTTTTTTCAGTACTATTGCCTTGAATGTTCCTCAGATAAGGGGGTACGGAATTTTATCACATCTTGCTCATTTCAGGTAATCAGTTTAGCTTACCTTTTAGCTAGTTCCTACTTGCTACTAGAAAATGTGTCCCGGATCTGAGTTAACCACCATGTCGATGGATTTCATCTTCTAATCCTTTAATAGACGCGGTGAGTCGTATTCTTTCGTTTACATACTCCTCACCACTAATTTGCCCTTGTTGAATCTTTTTATCTAGTTCTCCCAATTCCCGACTAAGCTTCAGGATTCGTTCTTTTAACTGGTCAACATAATTTACTGTTCCAAGATTAGCACCCATTTGAGCAGGCGTGTACGAACCCACTATGATTCCATCTTCTATCCGAAGAATTCGCCGACTCGCAGAAGCAACTATGGGGTTATGTGTGACGAGGATAATGGTTTTGTTGTAATCCTGGTTGATACGCAAAAGATAGTCAACAATAATTCGACTAGTTTCGGAATCTAATTCCCCTGTTGGTTCATCTGCCAGTATTATGGGTGGATCGTTCGCTAGCGCTGCAGCAATGGCTACTCGTTGTTGTTGTCCACCGCTTAATTCATCTGGTTTATGGGCTAAACGATCAGCTAAATCAACGATGCGAAGTAGTTCTTCTGCTCGTTGTCTACGAGTTGCTCGATTTGTTTCATTAAAAATCATAGGTAATTCCACATTCTCCAAAGCAGTGAGAGTGGGAATGAGGTTCAAATTTTGGAAAATATGTCCAACTATCCTACGGCGATAATTAACAAGTAGGGACGCAGGAGTAAAACCCAGGGACACATCATCGACCATGATTGTTCCTGCATTGGCTCTGTCTAATCCTCCAAGGATGTTAAGGAGAGTTGTTTTTCCGGAACCTGAAGGTCCCATAATTGAGATCATCTCTCCTTTGTCAACTTCCAAAGATAGACCTCGTAGTGCTGGAATTTCAATATCACCCATTCGATACACTTTCACAACATCTTTACAAGATATGAATGTCATTTTTTCATCCCTACCTGAGAACCTCAGCTCCTTTTTGGGCCTTATGAGAAGCTAGTAAAACTGGTATTATTGCAAATACGATGAGCAGGATTATCAATGATAAAAACTGCAAAATTAGATTAGGAGAAATAAGGATAGATATTTCCCGTGGGGTAAAAGCGTCTAAAGCTGTTAAATTCGTAACTTGGGCGTAAGACGCAACAATTCCTACAAACCCTCCAATTACCAAAGCAAACAGTATCCAAAATACTGTTTCTCCTAGCAGAAGTATTCGGGTCTGTCGCAGGGAGGATCCTCGGGCTGCCATTAATGCAAGCTCACGCTCCTTTTCTTTCAATGAGGCTGTAATAATTATGATTGTACCAGAGGAAGCAAGTATGAATGAAAAGAAAACTTCAATTCGTAGGATATTCCCTGGAGCACTAAGTAAAGGATTTTGTGAATACTCGGCAAGTTGGTTCTGAAAGGATTCGATGGTTGATATATTTGGATATGATTCAATTTCTGCTACGATTTCATTTACTTGGACTTGTAAGTCAGTTCGAATTAGCAATTGACAAATTGAATCTTCAAGAATTCCAAATTGTTCGAGCAATTCAAAAGACACTAATGAATAATCGCCACGATGTGAGTCTGTTTCTTGTGTTGAGAATTCAACTGGACCAAAAAACCCCTTGACCTCTAATGGAATTGATTGAAGCCCTCTCGACACGGTTATTGTGTCTCCTAGCCTCAATGATGTTTGGGCTGCAATTCCCTTTTGAAGGATAATGGAACGATTGTTGGATTTCAACGCTTCGAAGGCTTCTCTTGAAGACACACCGCTGAACCAATTTTCTTCAAAATAAGCAGTCTGGCTCCATTCGCTTGCATTGATGCCTCTGATGACTCTGTTTCCCACCATATTAACTACAACAGAGCTCCAATATTCAGTAGTAACAGACTGAACTCCTGGAATATTTTCTATAGTTGGAAGCAATGTTGAAGCATTTGAAGAGGGAAAAATGGTTACGGCAATATCTGATCCAACATCTGCGTAATTTGTTCGGTAAACATAATCTTGGTTACTAGCAAGGACTGCTAAGGTTTGAAACCCGTAAGCAATAACTAAAGCCAGAAGAAAGACAATAGCTGCGGTTCGTGCCGGGCTCCGTTTTATACTCCGGGTTGCAATGATGCCGGTGCCACCCATAAACCGTTGTAAAATTTTTCCAGATGCGTGATAGATGATTTGAGTTCCTTGAATGAGTAATTTACTGATTCCATATAAGAAGAGCAAAAGCGCAATTGGCGACACAGCTAGATCAAAAATAAACCATGTCGACAAGAGGATCAGTAATAGTATTGAAGGCATTCCTATCTCTGTAATTATAGCAATAGGAGTAATCCCTGTTACCCACATTATAATTTTGTATGTACCCAGCATTAAAGCGGTCCATACGATTGCTTTACTGTACTCACTCGGATGCGATGCAGGGCTATATTCTCTTAATGCTTCAACTGTCGGTATTTTCACCGCATGTTTAGCTGAACTATAAATCGAAAGTGATGCAATTAGAACGGCGAACACTAAGGTCAAAAACATTAGGGGTACAGAAAAATCTGAAACGGGCTTAAAAATCGTGATTGGTCCTAATATCATAGGAAGAATAACAAAGGCAACTCCAATACCTAAGATCCCTGCAATAACTCCAATTAACAACGATTCGCTGAGGAAGATTCGCAATATTGTAGAGCGTTTTGCTCCTTTTGTTACTAACAAACCGATTTCTCGTCGTCTTAAATTAAATGTAACATCACTCATCGTCACTCCCAAATAAAGTGCGATGAATAAAATGGGTATAGCTGATATGATGAATGTAATCAAATGGTTTAACGAATTTCCTGTAATAAGGTCAATGTTTTCACGCAAATAGTTGTAAATCGCTATGTTGGGTGAATCCCAAATCTCAGTAATCTCGTTTTCTAGGCTAGTCAATCTAATGAATGATCCCTGAACATCCAAGGGGTTGATTACTGCAGATCTATCAAGAATTATCATGATGCTGTGCTCAAAAGCATGAGGGAGTGGGTATCCAAGTGTCAAATGATATGTTTCCCGAATTTCGGTTGCAAAGGTCAAGTCCCAACTAGTAATGCAGAGGAACCGATTTGGAGTATTTTTCCAACTTTCGGGGTCTTCAACTAAAAAACTAAAGGCTTGGTCAGTAACAGTGACAAACCCAGCGACTTGTAATGTAAGGTTTCGTGTGTAGGTTGTACCCAGCCCAACGAATACATTAAATGTGACGTTGAACTCATCTAAGAGTCTCAAATCCGGGCGCATCGTCGATGAATTCACAATCCAGACTTGATTAAATCCTAGGGTGTTATTTCCAGAAACTACATTGATCCCATTGAAGGCTCGCGAATTGTTCTCTATCCCTGAATACACTTCCCATTTTGAAAGCTCACCTCTTGGACCCCAATACTCACGATTTTGAACACGTGTCACAATTTCTGTGTGAAGAACTGACGGTAATTGACCTATCTCCCTTTCAAGATACCTTAATTCACCTGGCATCCATCTGTCAATAAACGATCCAACTTCAACATCAATGGGGTATCCTTCATAGGCTTTGTCGACCATACTCAGCAGTAATGCATTTGTACCAAACATAATTGTGCTAAATGTTGCTGTGGAAATGAAGACGCCACTAAAGAGAATAATAAAGAGCGTTTTACTGCGTGAAACTCTCTTAATGGCGTAGTTAAGCATTTATAGACATCTCTTCTGAATGGTTTGAGAAAATATTTGAGCGCCTTTCCTCAACGAATATTTATTTAACTGTGATTATATCTGCATTCGAAAAATCGCCTTGCAGGTACTTGAAATGTCATCAAAGGATTTAGTTTCTGAACATGTCAGTGAAATAATTAAAGATTCCACAAAACGCTCGTTTAAGGAACCATTCCTCTTAATCCTTGCAGGTGTTTTTATTCTCGGAGGGAGTGCTTGGCAGTTATTCAACATCTCTGACTTGGTACAGTTTCTTCCAGAAGAACTTATACCCCTTCTCCTATCCCAGGCCGTCGAGGGATTCTATATTGGTATTCTTATTGGCGCATTATTATTTCTTAGTAGTGCAGTGATGTATCTAATGAATAAAACCATAGGTGCTGTTGTAGGACTCATCTGTTCTAGCCTTGGTTTCTTTGTTCCAGGCGCAGGTTTTTTCATTGGTCCTATTTTTGGTCTTATCGCTTGCTTTAATGTTTTAATGGTTAGTAAACCCATTGCGGTTGGAGATCCAAACGAAGTTCTCTAACTAGAAAATAAAATGGATATTCTCACAAAGCCTATTGAATTTAGTTTTTGGCTCAGAAGGGTTTTTCAAAGAATCAGAACTGGTTTTGAAAAATCCAAATCGATACCCCTAAGGGGCTCTAGCGTTGGGTACTTCGATCTTTTTTTCCATGCTCTTGGTTTCATTGTGTATGCGTTGCCGTGTTTCGATGTTCCGAAAGAACACGGCGTAAACGAGAGTGGATGCTGTGTAACTGGTCAGGGTGAACCAGAAGGGGAGAAGGTATAATTGGAGATCAAAGAGGGGCCCAGTGATGAGCGTACTGATAGCCCAGGGGAAGTTCCACGAAAAACTGGAGACGGCGCTCATCGTGGGACGCCACCGTTCAGGGACGAGTTCCATGCGTAAGGCACTATCTACGGGTCCAGAGGCGTTCATAAGGACAACGCGAAAAATGTAGCTCGCAATTGCGACATACGGGTCGATGATGGTGGCAATAAGGAGAAGGAAGGGTAGGGAGAAGCTCTGGGTAACCACAACAGTTTTGACCTTACCAATTCGTGTTGAAAGCACTGGCGCTAGAAAGACTCCGACGGCAACGGAGAGGGAGCCTAATCCTTGGATAATGCCCACTAAATGAGTTGGTAAGTTGTAAAATTCCCAGAAGAAAATATTGAGGTAGGGAATGACGAAACCCGCGCCTAATCCGATGAGGAGATTGACAATGCTGAATCGGAGGAGCAGTGGTTTTACTTCTTTTTGCAATACAGGGCGAAGCGTGCTAGTTTTGTCGGATAATTCAATTGTAGTAAATCTGTCTGTTTCTGAAATTAATAGAAGGGGAACTATGCTGAGTGCTAACGGAATTACATGGATGAACAAGGCGAGTTGAAAGGTTGGAGGGCTATCGATGGGTAATTCCAAGGAGATGGCAAAGATGCTGGGAAGATACCCGGCGAAGGTGTTCGAAATGAAAGAACTTAAAATTACTATTGCTTGGGATGTTCCGAATAAATGGGTGCGTTCATAAGCAGTACTACTCCGGGCAAGGAACGGTCCCCAGGATACATTGAGCAGAGCAAGGGCTAATCCGCTTACGACGCTTAGTGTGAGAAGGACCTCTGGCAGGGGGGCTCCAACTTGTAAGAAGCCCACCATGACTGAGATAATCATGGCGCTAATGAGGGCGGGTTTGGTTCCTACTCGGGAGACATATGCTCCCATAATTAAGGAGGCGATTGCCATAGAAAAAGCGTTAAGAGACATGAGGCCCCCGAGGAATGTTTTGCTGTATCCTAAACTAATCCAATATAAGTTGAGGAGGGTTTGAGTGATGCCCCAACCGAAAGCGCGTGTGATGTTACTAAGGATGAGTTTTTTTGCGTTAGGGCTAAACTGTCGGATGCGCTGCCAATAGCCATTGGCTTCTTCTCGGAGAAATGTTGACACTGAAGCCTTCCTCTGTAAGTCTCAGGGGCTATGCTCAAACATTAAAAAGAATTTCCATCAGTTGCTTGAACATATCTCTACAGATCGTATTCTTTGTATACTTCGCGTTGAATTAGAAAACGGAGGATCTCAGCGGTTCCGCCTCCTATGGTCATAAGTCGTGCATCTCGAAGATATCGTTCCACGGGGCGTTGCTTTGTGTATCCAATTCCTCCAAGTACTTGTAAGGATTCAGTTGCCGTGTCGATGGCTTTTTCGCAGGCATATAATTTGGCGATTGCTGCATCTTTCGTGGCAGGTTGTCCGGCATCAATCAAACGTGCGGCTTTGTATGTGAGTAGACGGGCTGCTTCAAGCTTCATTGCCATGTCAGCGATCTTAAAGCTGATTCCTTCAAATTCTCGAATCTTTCGGCGAAATTGTACTCGCCAGTTACTGTAATGAATGGCCTCTTCCATCGCTGCTCGTGCAACGCCGTTCATTTCTGCTGCGAGAATCGTTCGTTCCGCATCCAATCCTGCCATGACCACACGAAAACCTCCATTCAATTCACCAAGTATGTTTGTTTCTGGAACATTGACATTGTCAAGCTTCAGGCGACCCACATGGGCACCATGCATTCCTAAGAGCTCGTATTCTTCGGCAACTTCAAAACCCTTCGACTTGGTTTCAACGATAAAAGCTGTCATTCCTTGTTTCGCCTTTACTGTAGGATCTGTAATTGTATAACAGAGGATGTAATCGGCAATTGGACCATTCGTGATGAACCGTTTCTCCCCATTTATCACATAGTGATCGCCTTGTTTTTTGGCTCGGGTTTCTGTTCCAGCTACATCGCTTCCGACATTTGGTTCAGTGATACCTAGTGCACCTATCTTTTCTCCGCGAGCTACTGGCTTGAGATATTTTTTCTTCTGTTCCTCGGTTCCAAATTCGAAAACGGGGTGGGCAAAAAGAATACAAGAAGCTACACGGGCCATGTCTAGACCAGCGTTGACAGCACAAATTTCTTCAGTAACTAATACTTCATACATGAGGCCTTTTCCGATACCACCATACTCAGGAGGGTAACGAGAACCCAAATAACCGGCTTTTCCGAATTTCCGGATAATATCCCAGGCTTCTCTTTTACCGGTTTCAATGTCGTCTGAATACGGTGCAAGATTTCGCTGAACAAAATCCCTTGTCTCTTCTTGAAATTTAACTTCCTCTTCGGTGAGCATAGTCATTTTTGTCATTTGAAAAACACCTTCACTCGCTTACAGACTCAAACGAATTTCAAGGAACCAAGATGCTTAAAGAGCTTCGCAACCCGCAAAAAATGTAACTAAAATGCTTCTAGCGTTTTGATTTGTGTAGGGCGGTTACTGCTTGTTCGCGTGTTCTGCGTTTAATTTCCTCAATCCTTTCAATAGCAGGAAGGATCGTGTCCACTAATTCGCTTTTTGCTTGGATTCCTTCATGAGTCAAGAAGGCAACAGCTTCGCTTCGACTTTTAAAAATCTCTAGAGCTATCAAGGCATCCACAATACGCAGGTCACTATCCCAAAGGCGAGTCATGACAATGTTATCACGAGGTTTGGCTTCTGGGAGATCTCCTTTCATGAAGAGCTGTTTTAAATCTTCCATTAGTTCTTGCTTCAATACTACTGGGTTATCTGATTCTTCAATTAAAGCGTTGGTCGCAATGGCTTTCTTTTTTGCTTTCGGTTTGGTTGGAGGTGCCATAGTGAATCCCTGTTTTCTAGTGTGATTCAAGCATTGCATTTTAGCGTTACGCCCTTCACTCTTATGGCGTTACACTATTGCAAATTGCTGTTTCCAGGGTAATAAGGGCGGCAGGCTTATATACGAGAATAGGTTTTTGCTACTCAACCTTAACACTGTTAAGCCTAATGAGAAGGTGATATAACAGAATGCCAGTATCCGAGAACCCAATCAGCGACACAGAAATTCACCACCGCATCGATGCACGTGGCCTCTATTGTCCTATACCTGTGTATAAAACGCGACAAGCTGTCCTCGAGGCCAAACCAGGTCAGGTTGTCGAGATATTAGCAGACGATCCAGCCGCTGAAGAAGATATCAAACGATGGGCTAAACGAACAGGTAATACTGTTCTAAGTTTTGAAGAATGTGACGATTACATACGGTTTCTCATTAAAAAGACAGAAAGGTGAAAGCTATGCCACAAAAAATTCTCTATGTAGTTGTGAGCGGTACCGATACTCCTGAACGATTATATGCGCCCTTTGTCTTAGCTACTACTGCGAAGAACATGGGTATTGACGCAACCATCTATTTTGTTGTTAAAGGAGTAACTGTCATGAAGAAAGGTGAAGCCGAGAAGATCAAGCTAGGCGGTTTTCCTCCATTAAAGGATGTCATTGACCAGGCTATCGAAGCTGGTGTTGAATTAATGGCTTGCGACCAAAGCACGCAAGTTCTTGGTTTAGACCGAGGTGGCTATGTCGATTCCTGCGGCGTTGTTGGGGCTGCAACCCTGAATGATTTAGCCCTTGAAGCTGATGCAATTTTAACTTTTTGAGGAGCGTTTGAGAGGGAGATAAAGGTATGGTGGAACAAGTTAGTTTCAATCACAGTGCGGGAGTACCGATTGATAAGCGGGTACTTGAGGCAATGCATCCTTACTTCCGCACCTACTATGGTAATCCCTCCTCCGTTCATACAGCTGGACAACAAAGCGCGAAAGCCGTAGAGAATGCTCGCATCCAAGTTGCACGATTAATCGGAGCTGAACTCAAGGATCGCATTCTTTTCACCAGTGGAGCAACTGAAGCCAACAACCTCGCTCTCCAAGGGTATGCGTACCGCCATCGTCGAAAAGGAAATCATATAATTATTTCTCAGATTGAACACCTAAGTATTATCAACACTGCTAAGTTCCTAAGTAAGCAGGGATTCGAATATTCGCAAGTTCCTGTTGACGAGTATGGTATCGTCGATACTAAGGCCTTAGAGGCTTTGATCACTGATCAAACCATTTTGATATCGATTCAGCATGCCAATAACGAAGTTGGGACCATTCAGCCTGTCAAAGCCATTGCAAAAATCGCTAATGAAGCAGAAATACCGTTGCATATGGATGCGGTAGCAAGTGCAGGCCAAATTCCAATAAATGTAACCGAACTAGGTATTTCGATGCTCAGCTTGTCTTCTAACGACTTGTACGGACCGAAGGGAGTTGGTGCTTTATATCTTCAACAAGGTATTGCGGTTCAACCGATTCTTCTTGGTGGCGGGCAAGAGTATGGTGTCCGTTCGGGATCAGAGAATGTTCCTGGTATCGTTGGTATGGGGGTTGCTGCTGAAATTGCTGAAAAGCAACTCGACGAATATGCCACTTACATGATGGGGCTCCGGGATGAGCTGATCAAAGGTATTTTTACACATGTTGCAGATGTCCATTTGAGTGGGCATCCAACGCTCCGCTTGCCCAACAATGCTAATCTTCGATTTCGATTTATTGAAGGTGAGGCAATTACGCTCCACCTTAGCTTTCAGGGATTCCTTGTTGCTACAAGCTCTGCATGCACCTCAAAAACACTCGCTCCTTCACATGTGCTCTTAAGTATGGGAGTCTCAGAATCCGATGCACATGGAGCGCTCCAACTAACCTTAGGTCGTGAAAACACTCAAGATCAGATAAATCGATTTGTCGAAGTACTTCCTCCGATAATTGAAAAATTACGCAAGATGTCTCCACTCTCAAAAGATACCCCTCCAGAAGAATTTGAAGGAGATGCAAATGACCATCATCACTAATACAATTGAGGCGATGTAAAATGTCGTATAGTCCAAAAGTTATTGAACACTTCACTAACCCTCGAAACATGGGAGAACTTGAAGGCGCTGACGCCATTGGGAAAGTAGGGAACCCAACTTGTGGTGACCTCATCTGGATTTATATCAAGGTCAAAAACGATATAATTACAGATGTGACCTTCAAGACCTTCGGTTGTGCTGCAGCGATCGCTACGAGCAGTATGATTACTGAACTAACGAAAGGAAAGACCCTCAAAGAGGCTTACCACTTAACCCGAAGCGATGTGGCTGAAAACCTTGAGGGTTTACCACCGATTAAGATGCACTGCTCAAATCTTGCTGCAGATGGTTTGCATAAAGCAATTGAAGAATACCTCGAGAAGAATGGACGAAGTGTAGACGAACTCAAATAAAACTGAAAAATGCATTTCAAGATTTAGTAAGGCGTTCGATGAGGGCTTTGAAGGTAGCTGCAGATAAGGCTCCTTTAATGAGGTAATCATTAGTGCCCATTTCCATTACCTCTTTTACTGTTTCATCGTCATCAATCGCGGTAAGAGCCACAATTGCTACATCAGGGAATTCGGTTTTTACTTGCTGAATGAGGGTAGTTCCACTAATTTTTGGTAGGACCAAATCAACAAAGAAAATATCTGGAGGATTCGCTCGGATTTTTGTCAGGGCTTCTTGACCATCGATTGCTGTTTCGATGTCGTACTCTCGGAGTAGGAGTTTGGCCGCGCGAAGGAATGTTTCGGAATCATCCGCTAATAGTATGCGGATTTTAGGCGATTTCTTGGAAGCCAATTTGGGGTTTTTCCTCCTTTAGATAGGTGTAAATACAATATTGGGGCGTTGAGGGGGTTATTCCATGAAATACTGTTACGCCTTCTTTAACGGCTAATTCGACATGGATGTCAGCGAGATCGGCGAGGAAACGGTTGATTTCGGGGGTGCTACTGTATCCAATGGTGACTGCAAGGTTGCTTTCAGTAGCTGTGTCATTAGCAATTCGTGTTGCCCATCTGGGTAGTTCAGAGGCTCCTAGCCATGAATGTAACCAGCCAAAGCCTACAACACTGAGGAGGTTTTTACAGCCTTGGTTGCGAAGTTCTTCAAGGACTAAACTCCAAGCGTTTTCTAGATCTGAGCTTTCTCGAAAGGCTATCGTTTTGTAATAGGGTTCTCCTAGTTCACCAGTTGCGCTTGATGCTCCGAGACTAGTGGCTGCGCTTGTAAATAGCCGAAGATGTGTATTCAGCTGATCGACAAATCCATACCGTAGTGCTGCTGCTTTAAGTCGTCGAAAGCTGAGTTTGTTTGGTGGGACGATTAAGACTCCTCCTTCCTGTCGTAGAAAGTTCGCGATCATGCCTAATACGAGGGAGTTAACTACTTCATTAGGTACACCCTCTGCAACATCAACAAAGAAGGTGCTACCTCGGCGAAATCCTCCGAAAACATCATCGAGTTCCTTATTACCGGATGAAAATCGTCCTGCTGTATGAGGAATTACATCAAAGTGTGAAATTCTATAGGCTTCTTCGGGATTAAAAGGGTGCAGAATTGAGAAATATCGTTCGCTTAGCGAAAATCCACGTTTACCACGGTCAATTGGGGTACCACGGAGCTTAATGAGACGAATACTTCGCCACATACGGCGTTCAGTTTGTGTTTTTATGACGCATAAGATGCCATCCACGATGTGATCAATGGGGGAGTCATCAATACCTTCCATGACGAGAATAAACTTCGCACAAAGACTATGACCCAAATTCGTTAATGCGCTAGTGAGTCGCTGCGGGTCAGCTTGAGCTGCTTCGATTATTGCGTCAAAGGAGTCAATAACACAAACCGGATTCTGCATATCATGGAGGTAATCGTTTACTGCACTGATGAAGGTCAATTCGTCTGAATAGATCATACGTGAGTTTGAGGATGAATCATACCCTGATTCGAAGTCAGGGATTCCCATTAGTGAAGGTGTGGCGTCAATAATCTTGCCCTCTGGAAGAAATCCAAAGACCCAGGGAAATTGAGCCTGAAGATTAACGCTGGCTACTCGAGAAGAAAGGTAGAGAAAATTATCAGCTTGGAACAAATCTGGATATTGTTGAGTCAGTTGATCTAATAGCGAAAGGACAAAGGTCGTTTTACCGGTTCCTGACCTACCTTTGACCAGAAGCGTCTGCCCCTGCTCCTTTCTTAAGAAACTTATGAGTTCTGGTGGTAATGTCATAGTATTGTGCACCTTTTATGTAACAGGCCTACTAGCATGGTCTACGAGGAGTTCAGATATCACTTGAAAGAGTTCTTTCACATTTGTGCCTTCTTTTGCTGAGGTTTCCATATAACCTAGCATACCGAGATTTTTTGCTGTCTTTACAGCATCGTCCTGTTTAACGACGCGTTCAGTAGTGATGTCAACTTTGTTACCCACTAGATAGAGCAAAACGCCAGGAGCGCCTTTCTGAACATCATCGACCCATTCTCGAA
Source organism: Promethearchaeota archaeon (assembly GCA_048938385.1). Lineage (GTDB taxonomy): Archaea > Asgardarchaeota > Hermodarchaeia > Hermodarchaeales > Hermodarchaeaceae > Hermodarchaeum. The sequence goes on from JBHLMG010000008.1 coordinate 68,805, forward strand.
TATTGCTCAAGGTGTCTTTACGAGTCAAATCAAAGACGGTGATTGCGAAATCTGTGCCAAAGAGATACTGGACACGGACTCGACGAAAGGAAGTTTGACCAGCAAGATCCCAGACTTGAAGTGAAACATCAGATTTGTTCGCTTTCGTTTTAAAAGAGGAAATCGCGGCTCCGAGGGTTGCTTTGTACTCCTCATCGAAGGAGTTGGTCATGAAGCGCTTGATCAATGAGGTTTTTCCAACTGCGTAGTCGCCAATGACTGAAACTTTAAACATGTAGCGGCTACCTTTAACATCCATCTCTTCAACACCATACCCTGTTAAGTTCGCCCACGCAAGAGTAATGGTAAGTTATGCAGATGATTCGCATTAAGCTTATTGTTCTTCCTTCTTTGTTTATTGTATTGGTGGGAGATCTGAGACTTGAATGCCTTTGTCGTCGATCATTAGGAGAAGGGGATTCATTTGGTGAATAGACCCACGCATTTTGGTGATTTCAATAGTCCGGATTCGAACATTGCCCTGGCGGACTAATCTCAGGGTGATTACACCATCCATAAGGAAGCCCTCGACATCGAATCGACCTATACTTTCGTCAGTCGGGCTTTCCACTGCTACTAGACATGTAGCATTAGTAATGCGGATTGACCTTACCAAGTTAAGGAGGTCGTGGCGAATACGAAACAGATCTTTATGCTGAAGTGTGAGTGTCGATATGGAATCAATGGCAACCCGCTTTGCTTTGATTTTTCTAATTTCTCGGTGAATTAAGGAAAGAAGAGATTCCATAGAGAATTCTTCTCGACCTAATACTGGGTGTTCGGGTCTTAACACCACTCGGTCGTTTTGAATCATTGGGGATGCATCAACAAGGGCTAGTAAACCTTTGGTTACAAGATCTTTGAGGTCCCAGCCAAATTGTCGCATGTTGCGATTCGTGGAATCAAGAGATTCCTCCATGGATACTAAGACGCCTGGTTCCTTATATTCTGTGGCGCCTTTAACGAGGAATTGGTTCATTAAAATCGATTTTCCTGTTCCTGGTCCACCACTGACTAATATCACTGAGCCTGTAGGAAATCCACCGTGGAGCGCATCATCAAGTCCTGGAATGCCTGATTTGGTCTTGTCCACCACGCTGATCCCCCGTGTAGGTGGTTCTCCTAACATGGATTACTCAATCCCTCGCTTAAGAGGTTTATGTCATCCCTTAATCCCTTTAGAAATCACTACAGAGTTCCCAAAAGCTCCTGCATTAAATGTCGGGATTGTATCGGGTCCCAAAAAGCCGGTGAGTCCAGTAATAGAGCACTGACCCAGAACATATCAGGAATATTATTCCGGTGACTAATACAAGTATGGGCTGCTGTTCGGGTGCAATTGGGAAATATGTGAGAATGATGTAAAGTACAACAAGCCAGACAATAATTGTGATTAAGGCGCCTGGAACCCAAAGAGGCACACGTTTCACATACATCGAATTTCCCTCCAATAGTGAATCGTTATCAACTTCCTCGTTTTTCATTCTTCCCTTCTTTTCGGTGTTGCTAAAACCTCCAAATAGCATCTCAGAGTTTGCAAAAACCTTTTTTCTTACCAGACGCTCTACTTAATTATTCGGTGAGCAAACCATCGGGATGATCGGTGCTTCTCCGAGGGGGTTATAGTGCTTCTTGAATCCATTATTTCAGGGGGTCTTCCTGCGGGTTCAAGTGTGCTACTTGTTGGACCTCCAGGTTCAGGTAAAACACTAATTAGTTTACAACTAGCCCATGAAGCAACTATCTCTGGTCAAGACGCGTTGTACCTTTCCACTGAGAACACTCCCTCTACGGTATTTGCACAAGCTAAAGGTTTTGGATTAGCTCTCAATAAAGAAGAAAAGAGTAGCATACTTTTTGTGGATGCCTATAGCTGGCGAATTGGGATGCACAAGGATTTGATTGCTACGAGCCGAATAAGCAATCCTGGCAATCTCAACGAAGTAAACATGATTGTGACTAACCAAGCGAAACTATTACGACCCAAATCATTGATTGTTATCGACTCATTATCCGGTTTGACTTTAGCTACACCTGATGAACAACGAATTAGAACTTTTGTGCATAGTCTAGCATTACGCATCGCGCAAATCAATCAAGTTTTGATTTTAGTACTTGAGGATCAAGCCCACGATCGACGACTAATCAATAACATGCGTTCATTAGTTCAAGGTACCTTGAACACTAAAGTAGTTGAGGCTGATAATGGTCAAATGCAATGGAAACTGCGTCTCTATAGCCTTATTGGGGCCTCCTATACCACGCAATGGTTTACTCTTGTTCCAGGACCTAATGGATTAGAGTTGAAGGGAGGGGATTCTCATTAGTGAGGTTTTTACTCTTGGATTTACGCCGCAGGAAATTCTTAAAATCCCTCGTGGATCCCAATTACTACTCCTTGGTCCTCCAGGTGTTGCAAAAACCCTCTTTGCTATTCGTTATCTAGCTGATCGAATAGAGAAAAACGAGCCTTGTGTTTTTGCCACCACCCTGTGGTCTCCTGATCAGGTGCGTTTTAGTATTAGTCAACATCTCGCGAAGAACACCCAATCTGATTTATTGGTAGTAGATGGAGTAACTTGTATCACTGCTCAAGCCTCCGCAGAGCCTTATGCCTTTCAGAATCTGTATGATTTGAATACAATTAACCTAATACTATTGCAGGCTATTGCTGATGCACAGAACGGACATCTTTGCATAGATAATTTAACCACTCTCATGACATACTCCGCCCCTCATTCTGTCATCAAATTTCTCCAAGTACTTAGTGCACGGGTAAAAGATCATGGTGTCACCGGAATTTATCTCGTTGAATCAGGAGTTCAGACGCGGGAGATACTAAGAACTCTACAATTCTCAGTGGATGGGATGTTTGAAGTTCGGGATGAAGAAGTCGAAGGTCGACTAGTTCATCGACTCCGATTAGCCCATCTGCGTGGAATCCAGGTTGATACACGGTGGCTAACTTTCCAAGAGAAAACGCCACTTTGGCTCGATTTTTAGAATCCAATGGAACTGCTCTTTTAATCGCTTTGAAGTGAAAACATAATTCCTTGCGAAACCTAGATGGAATTGATTTTTTGATTTCGAGATCATGCTTCACTAAAATTCGATTTAGGTGTTGGTTTGGGAGGGAAAAGGTAGTAGATCATGTCTTCAAAGGTTTCAATGAAACCGGGCACTAGTAGAATCGCTACAATGCATAGAACAAAAACTCCAACAACTCCTAAAACAAAACTCATTGGGTAGTGTGCGATTTCCCAAGGTAGTATTCCCCAAAACACTAGCCAGATTTCATACACTACTCTGAGGACATTCGCAATGAACAACATTATGGTGACGACAAGTAATGCGAGGATCTTCCGTCGCCATGTTCCTCGGGGCAAAGGCAGAATAAGCCCTGCAAAGACTGCTATAACTTGAATTCCAGTACACTCACGGACAATTTGGAACTCTTGGAAACCTATCACTACAACCAGAACAGCCGAGTTCACCCAATCTATCACCATGCCTGATGGAACTCCTAACCAAGTAAGAAGAACCGCAGATACAGAAGCTGTTGGGACAGCAATAAGGAAGGGTTCGGGACCAAAATATACGATGACCGTTACAATAATAGCAATACACAAGTAGAGGACCAGTGCCCGTGGAGTCGGTCTGTTAATGTCCTCTGAAGCGTCTGTCACAGGTTTTTCAGGTTCGTCTAGGCTTTTGCTGGCTTTGTCAGTTGTTATAGGATTCACCGTCCTCTTGGTAGGTGGTGTCGCGTTCTTATGGGGGTGGACATTATTAGCGGAAGCCTTGGTATTAACTGGGGTCTTCTTATTTGCCTTTACTCTTTTATGTTGGATTGCATCTCGGCGACGCAAGAAAGGCTAATCATGCAACCTCTTAACTGCTTATTAGCCTTATTGACTCATTAATTGAAAACACCAAAGGTTATCCAAGTCTAAAAAGAAGATGCTATGCCCATAGCGGAAGGAGAAATACGAATTTGGCTCCCTTGGTGTAATCTTCTTTCACTCGGTTTTCAACCCAAATTTTTCCGCCGTAGCGGGCAACGATTTGTTGCACTAAGGTTAAGCCGATACCTGAACCTTGTGTTCTCTCATCAATTCGATGAGTGTATCGGGCAAAAATTAACTCCTTGAGCGCTTCTGGTATGCCAGGACCGTTGTCAATCACTTCAATGCGAAGGAACCTTTTGTTCGCGTCATTTCGAACTTTGACTTCAAGTTCGACTTTTTCGCTTTTATCGAATTTCACAGCGTTGTGTAAAAGATTATAGAATAAATCGATGAGAAGCTCATCGGCGAGAACCTGAAACTCGTCGGGATGGATATTGGTATTAATTCGTATCGTCTTATTTGGAAATGCCTGCTTAACTGACTTGTAGGCCGATCGAAAATCTGGTTCGAGATCACGAACTTCGAGAAGGGGTTTGCTAGCACCGATTTGAGAGAATTTCTTGACTCGGCCAATCAGCGCCGAACTCCGCTCAACCTGATCCAGTGCAACTTGGATTTGGGCCCGGAGCTCCTGTGGAAACGCTTGGTGCAAGAGCGGCAATTCTAACGCAGATAAAATTGCTTGGTTAATGTTGTTTAGGTCATGTGCCATTAGGTCTGTGAAAAATTCAGCTCGTGCTTTGGCTTCATGGAGTTCTCGTTCTGCCTCTTTTCGTTTGGAAATGTTGCGCGTTACTAGAATATACCCCAAAGGATTACCCTTCACATCAGCAAGGAGAGACGCGCTAATTTCAGCTGGGAATGTTGTATTATCCTTATGGAGAAGTGTAAACTGACGGGGCGAAGCAGCTCCTAATTCAACGGTATAACGAAGGTTCTCAATGGCTTCTTTGCGTTGTTCCAGTATAACATAATCGAAATAATTCTGACCCAACAATTCTTTGTGCACAGAATATCCGAAAAGGTTGACAGCACGATCATTTACTAAGACTATATTGCCTTCTGGATCTGTGACTGTTATGGCGTCTGGTGATGTTTCAACTAGGGCTCGATACCGAGACTCAGATTCACGTAATACTTTATCCGCGTGCATGCGTTGAGTAATGTCACGACAGACACCCCGAAATCCAATAACTTGGTTCTGTTGATCAAGAATCGGACGCCCATTAGCTTCTAAGATTACAGTGCCACCATCACGGTGAAAGAAACGGTTCACGAGATTTTTGAAAGGGCGGCGTTGAGCAGTTCTCTCCCTCAAAAATTGTTTACTCTGTTCAACTTCCTCGGGGTTCATGTACTCCCAAAGAGTTCGACCAATCACCTGCCCTGCAGTGATACCCATAATATCTTCGACAGAGTTATTTGAATAAGTAATTCGTCCTTCGCTATCGATTTCCCAAACCCAATCCGCAGTATTTTCTAAGATTGAACGAAATTTCTCTTCTGAAGCCTTCAAAGCCTCTTCAGCAGTCTTGTATTCGGTGATATCATTTCCTGCAGTGAGAAAGCCTATTCTCTTTTCTTCTTCATTGTACAGTATAGCTGTATGCCAAGAAATTAAGCGTTCAGCTCCGCTTTTTGTAAGAATCGGATTCTCAACGAAGGGTTTTTGCTTAATTTCACCTTTTAAGACCGCTTCATAATTTTGTTTCATTCTGTTTCTAATTCGTTCAGGAATGCAGAGATCAAAGTAGTTTTGCCCAATCATTTCTTCTTCGGAATAACCGAAAACTTCGAGTGTCTTTTTGTTCACTAATGTTATTATTCCGCCAGCATTCACGGCTAGGAACAAGATTTCAGCGATGTCCAAATATTGCTGTGCACGATCTCGCTCTCGACGAATGGCGTCTTCGGCTATTTTGCGATCATGTATGTCCATGAGGGTAGCTTGAGTTACGAGTTGCCCTTGATATTCAATCACAGCTAAGGAAAGTTCAAACCATCGAATATTTCCATTCTTTTGAATACCACGTATCTCTATGCTAGAGGATCCGGATTCACCTTCTACGAGTGCTCTAAGCTGTTCCAAAGGTCGATATCGATCTTCATGATGAATAAAGTCAAAAACTTGCCATGGTTTCCAATCAAGAATTTCTTCCTCGGAATACCCAGACAGCTCTACAAACGCGGGGTTCGTGAAGACTACCTTGCCCTTCTGGAGAATGAACAGTCCCTGAATAGATTGATCAACAAGCTGATGATAAGCTTCTTCAGCACGCTTCTGTGCTGTTATTTCATAGGTTACTTCGACAATACCGGTAAGAACGCCTTCTTCATCTTTCAAAGGATATCCACGGACTGTCCACACGCGACCATCAGGTGTGGTTATTTCGTTTTCTTGTATTTCATTAGTTTCTCGTGCTTTCACAACGGGGCAACCAACGCAGGGAGTGTCACGCTGACCCCACAAAGCATAGCAAAAATTACCAGTGATTTCTTCAACAGTTTTGTCAATGGACTCTGCAGCGACTTTGTTTGCCCAGATTATCTGATTGTTCAGATCTTGATAAACCACATGTTCTGAAATAGAATCTAAAATAATCGTCTTTTCTTCAACAGCTTGTTGAAATGCCGCTTTACTACCCTTTAGAGCTGTTTCAATTTCTTTAAGTTCGGTGATGTCTTGTTGGATTGATATCGAATGTAGGAGATTTCCTGCTGCATCTGTAACCGCACTTGCATTGAGTAAAACAGTTCGTTTTTCACCAGTTTTACTCAAAATGAGTAATTCTTCGTTGATGACGGTCCCATGAGTTTTCCAAGCCTGAAAGACTTCTCTAACTCTGTCTTCATATTCAGGTGCATAGATCATACGGATGTGTTTTCCAATCAACTCCACCCTATTATACCCAAGGACCTTCAGCGCTGTTTTGTTGACATCCAGAATTATGCCTTTTGGGGAAACAATATAGCAATACAATGGGGCATTCTCAAAGAACGCGCGAAAGCGTTGGTATTCTTCCTCCCCATCGATATCCTGTGTTCCTCGATTATTCGATAACATGCTTGTGCACCCAGGGTTCATGGAATAGGAATATCAGCTTCGTTGTGAAGCGAAGAAAAGCTCTTATCATCTCGTCTTTCAGGATCCCCGCAGCCTATTGACTTCACAAGCCATTTGACGGATTACACTACATATCTGTTTCGGGTTTTTCGAAAAAGAACTCAAAATGCTAAGCGAATCACATCTATCTCCCAAATTATTTAACACGGAGATTTGTGCTCCTGATTCAAGAGAAGAGGTGTCTCTCTAACCAAGCCATGAGATCCTGAAACTTTTTTGGGAATCAAACTACTGAATTGGTTTTAGCTTAAAAGGGTGTATTGGTGGAGGTACCCACATAATCCCTGTGTTCGGTGCCTCTCTCGTTTTTCTTCTTCCACCAACAGGTGCGGTGTGCAAAGTACCGGATTCCTAAGATAGCGGAAAAATGTAGAATGAGAACTGAAACCGGATTGATATACATCCACCATAACAAGGCACTAATACCCATGGCAGTAGTGAACAAAGCGATTGCAATGTAATCTGCCCTTTTCATCTCGATCACATTGACACTATCGTGGACATTTTTCTTTTCTTGGTTGTAGATGCACTGTTTCTTTTAGATATTTAGTAACTTGTGTGACGGGAAATTTTAAATAACGCATATCAACACCGGAGTTCGTCCAGCCCTCAGTAACGGAAGTTCCTACTCTGAGGGGAGAAGATCGGCATACTTGAAAGGAGAATAAACGCGAGCACATCTTCTGGTGACATGCATTGAGCAAAATTGAAATCACATCGACTGAATCACGGGTCTTCAATCCTCCGAAGACCTTTAGCAAACAGGCTTACATCAAGAATATGGAAGAGCTAGGTAACCTGTATCAAGAATCAATTGAGGATCCCCCAGCTTTCTGGGCAAAAGAGGCAGAACAACTCGAATGGTTCGAAAAATGGCCAGGCCCTGTTCACACTTGGGATCCTGCTGAAGCGTATCACACCTGGTTTAAGGGTGGTAAGCTGAATGCTTGTTACAACTGCCTAGACAGACATGTGAAGAATGAGAATAAAGACAAAATCGCGCTTATCTGGGAAGGAGACGATCCTAATCAAGATAAGACCTTTACCTTCCAACAGCTCTTTGTCGAGGTTAATAAGTTTGCCAATGTTCTCAAGAAATTAGGCTATAAAAAAGGCGACCGAGTCGCCATTTATTTGCCCATGATCCCAGAACTTGCCATTGCCATGCTTGCTTGTACCCGACTTGGCATTATTCACAGCATTGTGTTTGGTGGATTTAGTGCTGACAGCCTGAAAGATCGCATTCTCGATGCCGACTGTACAGGTCTCATCACTAGTGATGGAAGCTTCCGTGGAGGTAAATCTATCCCCTTAAAAAGCAATGCCGATACCGCATTGAAAAGTTGCCCCAATGTTAAACACTGTGTCGTAGTCAAGCGTACAGGCATCGATATTGGCATGAAAAATAAACGAGACCTCTGGTGGCATGAACTTATGGAGGACCCTGCAGTCCAAGGGAACTGTCTTCCAGAACCTATGGACGCCGAGGATCCTCTCTTTATCCTTTACACTAGTGGTTCTACAGGTAAACCCAAGGGAGTCCTTCACACCACGGGTGGATACCTAACATATGTTTTGACCAGCTTCAAGTACATTTTCGACTACCAACCCACTGACATATACTGGTGTACCGCGGACATTGGCTGGATCACAGGGCATAGCTACATCGTCTATGGTCCCCTAGCCGCAGGTGCCACTACTGTAATGTTCGAAGGTACTCCCACACATCCGGATCCAGATCGGTTCTGGGCTATTGTTGAAAAATGGAAAATCAACCAGTTCTATACGGCTCCCACTGCAATTCGTGCTATCATGCGTTACGGTGATGAATGGGTTAACAAACATGACTTAAGCTCTCTCAAACTCTTAGGTACAGTTGGTGAACCTATCAACCCTGAAGCCTGGATGTGGTATCACCAAATCGTTGGTAAAGGTAAAGTTCCCATCGTTGACACCTACTGGCAAACCGAAACAGGCGGCGTGGTCATTACTCCTATTCCTGGTGCTGTCCCTTTGAAACCAGGCTCTGCAACTCTTCCCTTTCTGGGTATTGAAGCCATGATCGTAGATGAATCGGGACAAGAGGTAGGGGTCAACGAAGGTGGCTACCTCGTCATTAAGAAACCCTGGCCAGGTCTGATGCGAACGGTATATGGTGACCATCAACGCTTCATTGACACTTACTTCAAGACTTTTCCACCCTACTACATGACCGGTGATGGGGCACGCAAAGACCAAGATGGTTACTTCTGGGTTGTTGGACGCATCGATGATGTGGTCAATGTCAGCGGACACCGTATGGGTACTGCTGAAATCGAATCGGCCCTCGTTACTCACAAATCTGTTTCTGAAGCCGCTGTCGTAGGCTTCCCTCACGACATTAAAGGTCAAGCTCTATACTGCTTCGTCACCCTCAAACTGGGTTATGAGAAAACCGAAGATCTTCGCGCAGAACTCCGTCAACACGTCCGTAATGAAATCGGACCTATCGCTACACCTGATAAAATTCAATTCGCAGATGCCCTTCCCAAAACTCGGAGTGGTAAAATCATGCGACGGATCCTCAAGAAAATCGCTGCGGGCGATACTAAGGATCTGGGCGACACTACGACATTAGCTGATCCATCGATTGTCCAGAAACTTATCAAAGAACGCGTATAGAACCAACGAGGTGGGAGGCAATACAATCTCCCATTTCTTTTCTTTTTTAGCCGATACAAATAGAGCCTTTTACTCCGTTTGCCGCTTCCTAAGAGGTTATAACATACACTCTTGGAAGGTTAGGCATCCAACCTGTTTTGGTGGATATGTTTTGGAATACTTTTCCTGGATGAACTCTAAGTTTGCTTTATTGCGCGGCTAGGTGCTGATATTGACAATTGAGGAGACAAACCCCGCAAGGGAATCTGAACCCTCTGGTGCTTTTTTATTCAATGCGTTGATGAGTCAGCCCGTCATCTGGCTTTTATCAATGAATGGCTGGGGTAAGAAGAAAACAAGTTTCGTAAAATCCAGTGCGCTGTTCATTGGGGCTGTTAGCCTCATATGGTTCCTTTTTCGAACAGGAATCAAACCCACACGCGTTGTCTATCCTTGTCAGCGTGCTGCTGTGAGTAACATGTCGGTGTCAGCGCAAACACTGCTTCCCTCTGCAATAACCTCTCTATTTATTGGCCTTCCTTGGTGGTTAAAGATATCAGCTGCAAAAATCAAGACAGGATTGAAACGGTATTGGAAACCCATTGTTGCGCTTCTCGTAATCGTACCTACAGCAGGATTTGGAATCGCTTTCCTCTGGAATAGTCTACAACCACCTTCATATCCTGATGATGTAAACCTCGTATTAACTCCACAAACAGCGACCTCCTATCCTGCTTCCAATATCTTCGTCCTTAAAGGTCGCCCTTTCGCTCATATTGCCAATCTCATCGACCTCATGGGATCGAATGGGCTTGACTTTTACCTGTCAGGTTCTTCGGACACTAACCAAGGACCTTCAGGTCTTATTGGCAGCACCGATGTGGTCCTCATCAAAATCAACAGTCAATGGGATGAAAGGGGCGGAACAAATACGGATTTGCTTCGTGAACTGATCCAATCAATTCTCGATCATCCTGATGGATTCAATGGCGAAATTGTAATCGCAGATAATGGACAAGGATTCGGGAGTTTGAATTGGGAAGAAAACAATGCAGAAGATGAAAGTCAATCAGTGCGTGATGTTGTTAGGAGCTTTTCAACGCTGCATCCAGTTAATATGTTCGATTGGCAATCCATCCGCGGAATTGAAGTCGATGAATATTCCGATGGTGACATGAACGACGGATACATCCTCTATGACCTCCCCGACGCCGATACAGGCATCTATGTATCATATCCAAAATTCCAAACTAGAGACGGGACTTACATCAGCTTCAAGTACGGTATTTGGAATGGTAACTCCTACGAAAACCGGCTCAAAGTGATTAACCTTCCCATTCTCAAATCCCATCTCAATTACGGTGTTACAGCTGCCACAAAACATTACATGGGAGTTCAATCCGAAGGTTCTGCTAACCCTGGCGGGTTAGCTAATGGTCACATGAGCATTGCCACAGGCGGTATGGGAACCCTTATGGCAGAAGCACGATTCCCGGTACTTAATATCCTAGATGCGATCTGGGTAAACGCTAACCCCTGGCCTTCCTTCCAATGCGGGCCTTCTACCAACTACGAAGAAGCAACACGGGTTAATGTCCTTATGGCCAGTACTGATCCAGTCGCCTTAGATTATTGGGCAGCTAAACATGTCCTTATGCAAACAGCCAGCCTTGTTGGTTATGAAGATACCTATACTATTGATCCTGATAGCACCCTACCAAGTGGGCTAACCGAAGCCTTTGGAATCTGGTTACCTCTCACAGAAGCAGAACTTATCCAATATGGATACACAGTCACCACTAATGAAGCCCGAATGAATGTCTATATCACTCAACCCCTTCTCATCACCCAAGACTATCCTGCCTTTTCGTTAACAGATGGGCAACAAGTTATGGCTATAGTAAATTCAGTGAAACCACCTGGCTAGCAACATCTAACCCTCAAGCTGCAAGGAACAATTATTTTCATGAACTCGAGTAAACGATCTATTCTGTAGGTTCACATTGCGTATCTACTAGACCTTATGTATAACGGCGTCCACATCGTTTTTGGAGGTGTTTAGTGGATAGTGTCCCTCTGGGCATTTCCTTGTATACACGAAATGAATTGCGGATATTAGATTAGATAGTTGATAAGGCAAATACAGGAAAATCTGGCTCTGAAGCGACAAGACTGGTTCGACTACATCGTTAAAGTTTGGGGATTATTCAATTGCAGCTCCGCATTCAGCACAAAACTCTTCTTTTGAACTTAGATGTTTTTTACAGACTGGGCACACAGTGGGTCTAGGAGATGTTGAATCCGGCGTTGAGGGAATTTGAGTAGGAATTCGTTTCCACTTTCGTGCTACGATATAAGAAATGACAAATATTACAATTACTCCGAAAAGAATTCCACCCACGACTGGTAATGCTAGAGATGGTACGAATAGGTGTGGTAAGAAAAAATATAACGCTCCAAAAACCACGGCAATGATTAGTATATATACTTGGATTAACATTGCACACAAATTCAATGACAGAAAAAATGTACTTTGCTCTGCTTTAGGTTTCTGCTCCTGTCTTTTTCCATAATAATAGGAAGCCAGAAAGCAGACACCTATACATCCAAAGATTACCACAAGGATGGCAATCCCAGCAAAAAGAGAATACCAACCAGAATCTATTCCTTGTAATAGAAGCAGCTGACTTTTTATCAATACCAAAATCCCTCAGTGTACCAATCAAAAGAGCAATCAACTCTTAAATTGCTTCCTTTGGTTTACAAATTTAAATTTGAACCTACAAATCCTAGAGACAAAATGTATGGGATATATAAAGAGTTAATGCCTTATTGATAAACTGAGGGATGGAATCAATCATACAACGAAACCAAGAAAATGAATAAGAGGAATACTTCAACAAAAAACCGCTGATATTAACGAGGTTTGATTGTTCCTAGCTCCCCTCATCTCGGAAAAAACCCGGTAATGGCCGTCTTCATGGTGGGTAATGAGTTCTGATTCGTGGAGGGAAATAGATCAATGGATAAGGCCAAACGGAATCAGTTGGCATGGATGCTTGTACTTGGGCTTCTTGTGTTTTTCTTTTTGAACTTAGGTCCAACTAATTTACCAACTGTTCGTGCTGCATCTCATTTCTATAGTGAAGATTTCACCTCAATCAATTACCAAGATGATGTGATGACGAATGCTTCAGGTTGGGGGTTTGGCAGCCTACAACTCCCATATAAACATCCCAAACTACTTGGCATCCAGGATACTCCAGGTTGGGCATTTCAACTTAGCCTGCAAGGACAACTGGCACTCGTTGCAGATGGTGATGCAGGGATTCATATCTACGATGTTCAGAATCCAGCATTCCCTGTGTTTGTCAGTACATATGATACTCCGGGTTATGCCCGTGATGTGAAAGTACAGGGAAATGTTGCCTATGTCGCTGATGGACCATCGGGTTTATTGGCGATAAATATCGCGAATCCCAGTGCTCTCTCGTTGCGTGATGTTTTTAACACAAATGGTTGGGCTTGGGCTGTTGCAATTCAGAGCAATATAGCCGTTGTCGCTGATGGTAACGCTGGAATAAGTGTAGTGAATATTACCAATCCAGATAACTTGAACAGATACGATGAGGCCCTTGGGAGCGGTATCTCCTTGGATGTGTTCATTGATGGAACCTTTGCATATGTAGCAGATGGAGACCAAGGGCTAAGAGTGGTAGATATTTCAAATCCGGAGAATGTGATTGAAAAAGGTCAATACATATCCTCAGACATCGTTGAAGGGATCTTCGTTGAAGGTAACTATGGATACCTAGCGGTCGCGGAAGCTGGTTTAGAAATAATCGATGTTTCTAATCCCGATGTTCTGCAATTCGTCGGTTCCTATAATACTCCTGGCTGGGCGCATGATGTCGTGGTTAGTGGTGATTTTGCTTATGTGGCTGATGATTCGAGAGGATTGACAGTCGTTGATGTATCAAATAAAGCAGATCCAACCTATGGTCCATTTTCTCAGATACCTGACAAAGCCTGTGGAGTCACTCTCAGCGCATTGACTTGTTATATTGCAGATGAAAAGGGAGGCTTTCTTGCCTTTGACATTGAGGATCTCATCACCTACAGTTACCCTGCCATTGGTCAATCGCGCAATGTCTTTTTTGGCTTGACAACGAGACGATTTACGACCGCCTATCTAACCGCAACGACCTCCATTCCAGCTCAAACCCAAGTGACCTTCCAAATTTCTGCAGATGGGGGTCTACATTGGGAAACCATCATCCCCGATACCTTACACTCCATTGCCTACACAGGGAATAGTCTGAAATGGAGAGTAATTTTCCAAACCACTGATAACACCACGACCCCCGAACTCTTCAGTTTATCAATCGCCTACGATTCTGTGTTAGTTTACCCTGATACGATATATCCTGATGATAATGAACTAATTTGGTCCCCGTCTGTACCTCTATACTGGGAACCGGTTGAGGGCGCACAATATTACATCGTTCAAATTGATAATACAACGAGTTTCAATTCGCCCTTCTTGGTAAACATTTCCACTACCCTTACGAACTATTGGTATGGTTGGCAGGGTGAAGGTATATGGTATTGGCGTGTTGCGACTGTGGATAACACAAACGCTCGTGGCTTCTTCTCGCCTACGATAGGTTTTCGACACGATGTCTATCCCCCTAGAGCACCAACTATTATATCTCCTGAAATTGACTTGGTCACAAACGAAACTCCCACCTTTAGTTGGATTGCTGTACCGGAAGCCGAAACCTACATTCTAGAATTTAGTAGCTATGTTATATCCTTCGGTCACCCAAACTTTACCTTTAGTGGAATTCAAGAAACTAGCTATACACCTGATTGGAATTTTTCCATCGTGGCAGAATATGGATACTGGGACTGGCGAGTTAGCGGAGTTGATGAATACTATCGTAAAGGTGACCCCTCTTATGGCTCATTTTTGATTGACAAATGGCCTCCTTATATTGAGCTTCAAGGATGGTATCCACATAGAGAAATTTGTCAAGATGATGACTTTACTTTCACTCTCGTCGGTTGGGATGATTCTCGTTTTATTGAGTGGACAGTAAGTGATCCAATTACCTTTGAGCTCTCCGTTGAGGACACTGGTTGGGAAAGCGTTTGCACCATTACAAAGGTTAACCTACTCTCACCAGGAGATCATAATTTCACTGTCTTTGCTACTGATGAATTCGGGTACACCTCGACCTATTCATTCTTGGTAGAAGTGGGTCGCTGTATTCGTATTCCAGGTTTTCCCCCTGAGACAATCATTCTCGGTCTAGTTGCCGCCCTCTTACCTGTGATAGTTATCCGATATCGTCGACAAAAAGCTACTAACCGAAAGATTCTGCACAGCTGATTATGTTTGAAGCTTCTTGAGTTTGCGCCGTCTAGCGACCGTAAAAATGACGCTCACGGCGACGATTACGACAGCGAGTATGAGAATATAGATTAGAGTTGTGAACCCAAGTCTATCAGGTTGATGAGGATCACCAGTGGTGACGATAATTTCTCTATGGAGCTCAGGGCTCCAATTTCCTTGGTGGTCTAATGCTCGTACACGAATAGTGAAGGTGCCAGGTTCATGAATGTGAAATGTTATGCAGTAAAGATTGGTACCATCTATTGGCTGAGCTTGAATCCAGTCCCCATTGTTTATACACAGTTCAACCTTTTGAATCAAACCAGCATCTAACGCAAGTACTTCAACGGGGATAGTAGCAGGTATTGTATAGGTTCTTTGTATAGCAGAATAAAATGTGATATGGGGTGGCTCTCGATCAGTCCATTCAAAGGCATACACATTTCCTCCTTCTGTAGTGATGACAATTTCCATCAAATAGTTACCATTGGTGTCCCCAACAGCTAGATCAGTAACGGATTGCGAGAAAGTCTGGGAGGCCCAAATTTGTGAAAAGGTTTGTCTCGTCGTGTTGTATAAAAAGACAAGTAGCTTGGTCCAAGTGCAGGCGATCATTTCAAGCATTCCATCGTTATTTGTATCAACGATTGCTACTCTAACTGCCTCTTGGAGCTCCGTGGACCACCAACCGACCGTTGGATGGTGAGAAACGAATAGATAATCAAAGCCATCGAGTGGTGTGGCAATATAACAGATGGCGATTCCGCCTGCTAGGCGTTTTGTTAGGGAAGTCATCGGGAAGGCTGTAAATGATGCTGGAACTTGAAGGGTTGTGGGTTCAGACCAGATCTTTTCCCCAAAGAACCAAACTTGTCCTTTCAATTGGCTAAGTGAGTGGTATAAGACCATCATATAATTCTGCTCTAATCCAAGTAAAGATGGAGCAGTCTCATTCACATTAGAATGTGTAATTAACACAGGGTTCTTCCAATTGTCAGTATGCCAAGTATCAGGTTGAGAAATGGAATAACACGACCAAATATCGGTGTCGGTTTTGCCTAAAGCTTTATCCAGTCCTTCTATCACGAGAACCCATCTGTATTTGAGATTCTTTGAATCGAACACAGTCTCTAAATCGTGGTCAATTGCAGTGATTCCTTCAGTAGTCAAGATGGAAACTTCTACAGGAAGTGGAATTGTCTCTGGGTTTGACCAAATCCAGGTTGGACTAGACCAATAATTTCGAGTGTAATTAATTCCGAGGAGTGGATCAATGTAAGTAAGAATGAATCGCTCGTTACTGTTTGGGCTCGGTGTAAGTTTTGGAGACAATACATTCGAATTTGGAATAAGATATTGGCAGTTGAGTGCATCAGTCCATGTTATCCCATCAGAGCTGTTACTTAGCCAGATCCCCTCGTAGCCATCTGAGGTTCTTCTTCCCCGAAACGCCAAATATAACATGTCGTTTGTTTCACTAATCGTTGGCTCTTCCAGAGTATCAAAACCTGTGGAAAATACCTGGGTTTCTCCTGACCAATGAATTCCATCCGAACTTGTACGAATACGAAGGCGCTGAGCCGCCACGCCACTTTTCACTTGATAAAGTACAACATAGCTGTGATCCGCCCGCTGTAAAATCTCCATGTCTTTGTAGCCTGTACTACTGAGTTTTCTGTCAATCCAGTCATGATTAGCTAAGTAGTTGAATGAGCCGCTAACCAGTTGAAAGAGCTCATAAGTGTCGTCGGGAATTGAGGTGTTCCAATGGTAGATCGAAATACCTTCATCATGACCTACTAAGAATTCCATTGAACCTGAAGCGAGTAAATCATAGACAATCACGGAGTGAGCAGGGTTTTCTTCGTAATGTACGAGAGGTGGAGTCCAAACCAGGTCCAGGGTGTTGTTCGCTAAACTCTCACAGACGATAACGACTCCATCTGTCCCGTTTATCCCTACTACGACCAAATCTTTGCGAGTATCCCCATCCAATGTGCCCATAGCAAGGCTGTTAATCTTTTCAATCGAAGAGATTTCAGTAACCCAGGTTAATAGGTGTGTGTCATCTTTTGGAGCCTCATAAAAAAATAGTGAAGACCCAGATGCGAAGATAATCTCCGGGAATGTGTCGCCATCAAGGTCATTAACCACCGTAGTAAAGGATGTTTTGTTGGATCCAGGGAGGCAAAGAGTCTCTGTTAGTACATATTGTAAACTTCCTGATTCTTCGAAAATATACCCATAATTTGTACCCGTCGCAACAATAATCTCTTGTAGACCATCAAGATCGGTGTCGCCTAACGCTAAAGCAGTTACATCATCCCACAATCGTCGAGTTCCTTCCCACCTTGTTAAATCGGGGCTCCTCCAAGCCCTTCGATATGTATTGTTGAACAAATTTTCAAAGACATAGATGTTTTGATCGAAGGAACCAACGATTACTTCGTTCATGCCATCTGAGTCCATATCTCCAATCTTGACCGCCATTGTCCAATCCTCAAGTTCAGGAAATGTATCCCATGAGACATACCCGGCATAACCATAGAAGGCTGCTGGGTCTCGCCGATCGATTTCTACCCAAGCGGTCCGTGGGTATGTTGCTACAATGAAACTATCATGGGCGATGACTGGGGCTTCGGGAGGGATTAAAGCGGTTGAATGAAAACCTTCCATATATCCGGTTTCGTTTCGTAAAACCATGGTGTAAAGGTCTTCGTACGCACTACCTAGAATCACGGGATCGTGGTATCCAGTAAAATCCCTACCTAGATATTCTGAATCGCGGATCCAGTCTGGTTCTGTGAAGGTTCCCTTTTGGACAAAATACATTACTTCACTTCGAGATTTGAAATTTCCAGCTTCACCAAATATGCGATTAATACTAATGATGAGATCGTCGTCTCCATCTTTATCGAAATCGATGAAGCTGGAGCGTTCATAATTAGCGTTTGAGGTCAGGTGTTGATTTACTGATTCAAAGAATGCTGCACGGTGTGTCCAAACAGGAGTAACAGATGTGCCTGTATTTTCAAACAGTAACAATTTATGGCAGCTTACGACGAGGTCCAAGTCTCCATCGTGATCGATATCAAGAAAGGTTGCATATGGTAGAGCTTTGAGGTTCAGAGTCTGAAGGGTGAAATTAATTGTTTCAAAGAAGTTGGGTTGAAACTGTAAATTCCCCCATTGTTGATTTCGCCAACAGTAGAATCCAGGGTCACTTTGGGTATCATTTAAAATTGTTCCGACAATGACATCATTAGTTCCATCTCCGTTCATGTCAGCAAGTGTAGGGGCGACTTGTCGATCCTGAAGAAGTGGATTCATCGAAAGGATCTCTTGAGAGTAAACGAAATTCGGCTGAAAAACCGTGTCGGTATTTTCGTATACATGTAGGTTTCCGTACCCACCTGAGTAATTTCCTATTATGAGTGCTTGCAAAGTGAAGTTAATAATTACATAGTTTCCGAATGTAAAGGTTGTACCGTTTCCAAGGTAAGAAAAGTGTGGATCGTGAATTGAAGGGAAGTACTTCTTCCAGGTGGGCATTCGCCCAAACTGGAAGCTTCCAAGATTCAACTGGATTAAGGACCAGATGTTATCTCCTAGAGTGAAATAGTCTTCCTCATAGCTGTCCCAAAGCCTCGTCCACCCTTTAATCCCAGGGTGCAGCTCAGAGGTTACATTAATTGGTGCTGAAGCCCTTTGGTCGTATCCGTAGACGACCATACGACCATCTGAGGTTCCCATTATGAGTTGGTTGGTGTGAATCGGTACAGATGTGTCGATTTGAAGACTACCAATCGTAAGGCTCAAAGCGGAGGATTCTGGACGAAAGATAATCCCTTCGATGGCATCAACTTCTTCGTCGATGCCACTTTTGACAACGAATCTAAGATACCGGAACCAATTCCACCTTGCCGCTGATAATGCGGTATCAACATCGATAGTAAGATTGTATTCCCGCTTGCTTCCTGTTTCAAAGTAATAGTAGCGTAAGGCGTCAGCTGGAACAGTGGTATAATTGATGCTATTCTGTGATATTTGAACCACATAATCTTCTGTCACATTGATTAAATCGGGATCATCAGCGATGTTACGACGAAGGCGTATGAGCAGATCAGCAGTGTCGTTGAGGCTAGCGGTTAACTCTTCATCCATACCAAAATCTACAATTACCTCGGCTTCTGGGTAGATGCTGGCTTCAAAGATTGCGTAGTTGTCATCAGGTGCCCCTCCAATCGAGCTATTATACGGGTAAGTAATATCATGTGGACTACCTTCCACCAGATCAGAATCATCGAGATTCTTCTTGTATATGACTGTGTCTACATAGATGTCTAGAGGAAGCAGACCGATAGTTTCCCAATGTTGTAGTGGTCGCATTACATGCTCAAGAGTATATTGCCCCTCATTGAACGCGATTATATACACTCCGAAGCCGTATACTGTAGCAACTACTTCTTCGTACGAATCTCCATCTAAATCTCCAACGCTCAAAGC
This sequence comes from Promethearchaeota archaeon, assembly GCA_048938385.1. GTDB lineage: Archaea > Asgardarchaeota > Hermodarchaeia > Hermodarchaeales > Hermodarchaeaceae > Hermodarchaeum. The sequence continues at coordinate 88,420 of JBHLMG010000008.1, forward strand.
TCGTGGAATTCCCAACAAGGAAGTGCTGCTATTCCAGATTTGATTGTATGAATTGTCTGTTCCATTGTTTTCCCAGATGTAGATGCTCTTGTCTGATGCCCCTACAATGATTTCTCGGAACCCGTTAGCATTAGTATCACCCGTGGCAACTGAGTATACTTCAATCAGGTCTAAAGGAGAAGAGTCCCAAACTTCGGTATATTGCTGTGAATGATTAGAAACCGTGGGAAATCCTGAATTTCTTAGATACTCAAAAACATGAACCCTGCCATCCCAGCTGCCAACGACAACATCTTTGAGGGAGTCTCCATCAATATCATCGATGGCTATAGACCATATCTGCGAAATGGCAGACTCGTCGGATACCCATGAAAGGTTGAAAAGAACTCCATTGGGAAAGTTCAGAATGGGAGTATTCTGTTCGAAGATGTATACGTGTCCATCGGCACTTCCTGCAACAACTTCATAGTAACCATTACCGTCGAGATCGTCAATTGCTAGAGCCATAACATCATTTTGAATGAGTGAATCGCCACTGTCCCAGACATGCTCAAAACGGCTGGTAGATTGATTATAAGTGAAAATGTGAACGGTGTTATCGCTCAAATACCCACCCCCAGTAGCAATAAATTCTCGGTTGGGTGAGACGGCTACCGTGTGTGTAGAACCATGGATGATGTTAGGCTCCCACACAAGTGAATAATCGTATGTTTCATTTGAGCCCAAAGGTGATGTGACAAGGTAATTAGCAAGGAAATTTTGAAGATCGATATAGGCGTTGTTCTCTTCAGGTGTTAACGAATGCGATTCTGGATCTGCTTCCATCATGTTTAGGCTCGTAATAGCACCTAACGGTCCCCCCATATAGCCCAACGAAAAGCAGAGAAGTATTAAGAAAGTGAGTAGGCTAACGTGTTTCTTTACATGAAATGAAGTGATAACAGACATTTTATTTCCCCTCCTCTCCAGAAGACGCCTCATCTGTTAGCGGTTTTTTCCTATGGCGTATTTTTCTGTAAATTTTTCGCATTTTTCCTGCTTCACCAGGTTTAATGTTAGCTCTACGAAACGCCCTTCGTTCTCTGTATCGCTTTATCCCAGGTACTCCCCATCTTGTGAAAAAGACTCCTGCGCAGAATGATGAGAATACGGCAAGGCCTCCCACCGTTGCTATTAGAGAATTCACCCTTGTTTGGACTGACAACCAAACCTCGAGTGCAGATGTATTGGCGTTTGCATTAGTACCAAAGAAAAGCTCCAGATAATCGGAATAACCATCACCATCCGTGTCCCATGAGGTGGGATCGGTTCCAGTTCGAATAATTTCGTCTCCATCGATTAGTCCATCAAAATCAGAATCTGGATTCTGGTATCCACCACCTGGATTAGTGTTTGTTTGAGAAGTATAGAATTCATCTCCATCTGTCAACAAGTCGCCATCTGAATCTAGTTGGTAACCATCAAGTACTCCATCATTATTAGTATCGCCATCTAACGGATCCATATTGATTCCATAATGCGCTGCTGGAATCCACTCAGGCGCAAGCAGGATTTCTAAACCATCGGGGAGTCCATCGCCATCTGTGTCGCTCTTGTTCGCATTTGTACTATAAATTGGCTGATAACTACCACCTGGTGTATGATCGGTTAGTTCAAGATTATCCGCAAGGTCATCACCATCTGTATCATTGTTAGCAGGATGGGTATGGTGGTAATATACCTCATCAAAATCGGATAAAGTATCCCCGTCACTATCGTTTGAAAGTGGGTTAGAACCCCACTCTATAACCTCTACTCCGTCTGATAACCCGTCTGAGTCGGTGTCATTCAATACGGGATTGGTTCCCAAAGGAAAGATGACCCTTAGTCCTGTATAGGGATAATGTATCAGTATCACTTCTTCTATCACTATTTCATAACCATCAATCACGCCATCGTTGTCAGTGTCATTGCTTAAAGGATTCAAAGCAAGGGGTTCCAGCATTAGTGAACCTATGCCAAGGAGTAGTTCTTCAGCATCGGTAACACCATCTCCATCAGTATCCATAGTCACTGGGCTTGTTCCATAGGAAACTTCTTGGCCATCACCCCAAAGGAAGGAAGGATTACCGTATCTATCTGGAATGAGAATAGAATCATCATCCGAGTCCCAATCTAATGGGTCACTCTCATGAAGATATAGTTCATCACCATCGATCAATCCATCATCGTCAGTGTCAGAATCAACAGGGTCAGTGTAATATTGTTCGAGTTCTAATCTATCAGTTATTCCATCAAAATCGGAATCCGGGTTCATTGGATCCGTCCCTGACACATACACTTCAAATCCATCAATTAATCCATCTAAATCCGAGTCCGGTGCTAGAGGGTTCGAATAGAAGAAGTAAAGTTCTTCTCCATCAGATAATCCATCGTTATCTGTGTCGTTCACCCATGGCATTGTGTGATAGATGTAGTATTCGTCTCCATCTGAGACGAGGTCATCGTCGGTGTCAGGATCCAAGGGGTCTGTCAGTAGCTTGACATCGAGCAGGTCCCCTAGCCCATCACCATCTGTATCTCGGTTGAGAGGGTTTGTGTGTGTGCAGTTAGGATTAGTGCCTTCTAATCCATCAATGAGCCCATCACCATCAGTGTCATTATTAGTCGGATCTGTTTGTAATATGACGATTTCGTAGGCATCGAATAGTGTATCATTGTCTGTATCAGGAGAACAGGGATTCGTAACAAGCAATTTGGGTATCAATTCAGGTACTGTGTCTGTCTGAACATACACCGTAAACCAACGGGGTGTGACTTCTGCTTTATCGGTCATATCCATTAGGTAAGTATTACTTGGATGGATGCTCCCATTAGCATATTGGAGGAAGGAATCATCATCGGTATCAGCGTCAAGCGGATGAGTGACTCCATAATTGAATATGGGTCCACCACCAGTGAAGTACGCTGGGTCCGTATAGTTGGTACCACCAATACCCTCCTGTCCATCTAAGAGACCATCGCCGTCAGTATCTGGATTCCAAGGATCAGTTCGATCATTGTAGCCAACACCACCAATAATTACTTGTGTAACCGTTGGAGTACAATTGTCGAGTGAATAAGCGTAATGAACTTCGAAGGAATCAGATAGCCCATCATCATCTGAATCCAAATCATTAGGATTTGTTAAATAAATTTCAACCTCCTCATAATCCGAAAGGTGATCATAGTCTGTATCAACTGCAAGAGGATCAGTTTGGTGGATTAGAATCTCTGCTCCATCCATTAATCCATCGTCGTCAGTATCCGGGTCAAGGGCATCAGTGTAACTAAAGTCAAATTCATAACCATCGTTAAGCCCATCATCATCAGTGTCTGCGTCGTTTTTATCAAGGCCCGTGAACAAATCTTCAAATAGATCCGAAAGCCCGTCTCCATCGCTATCTGGCCCCTGCGCATTGTTATCCCATTCAGGAGTTCCAGGCGCGGGATTTATCCAGATTCCATCCTTTCCTAACGGATAGTAACTTGCTTTAAACTTCCAATCCAACCAAGCCAAGTTAATATTAACTTTAATATAGAATTCGATGTTGAAATTGAACCTGAGTTGGGATTTCGCGATATCCATATACCAAGTTAGAGTTAATTCAAGACCAAGACTGACAGTCACTCCTTGTTTAATCTTCTTATCAAAGACTTTGATTACTACTCCGAAAAATAATTTGATATAGCCACCAATTGCAATCTTCAAACTGATGGTTGACTCGGGGGTTTTTCCACCTCCTGGAAGGCGGAATGTGCCCTCAATTGTGAACCGAACATAAACGATTAGTTTGATATCGGAGAGTTCCATCGCTCTTTCAAGTGGGCGAAGCGCTCTTCGTGATCCCATTGAAATTAGGTCTAAAAGTGAAAGTTCTACTCGAATACCTAACTGGGCTTTAAAACCCCAACCAGTTAGCAGACACGAAGGGGGCTCATTGGATCCCTCTCGTAACCGTGTAACCGCGAATTCTGCCCATCCACCACCACCAAATTCAAAATAAACCCCGACATGTTCTTCGATTAGCTTCATAATTGAAGCGGCACGAGTTTTCATAGCTTCCACTAAGAATCCTATCTTAAAGATAGGTTGGATTGTAAGGGCTTCACTTTGGTAGAATTTTGTGAACACAGCAAAGTCTGTTGCTGGTTGCCAATTGGTGATTAGTGTGTGATTAAGAAAATTAACAAGATGCTTTATATCAAGAATACCTCTGGCAAAATATCCAAGTGTGAAATGAAATGTATTCTTAAAGGCATCATAGTCTTTTAGTTTGCCATCTACTTGTATAGATTGTTTTACACTCCATTCTATTGTCCCCTCCCAGGTTCCTATAACTTCAATTATTTCGTTCAATTCTTCAAGTTTTTCATTTATAGGTCGGGAAATTTCATTAGCAATTCCTTGAAGCGCCTGATGGAAAATACCCTCTTTTCCGATCTGTTGAAGTTCTATCAAGCCTTCCTGAATTGTATCGATGGGCTTTCCGATAAAACGACTAATGATTTCTTTTATACCTGTTTTTGTTTCTGATACTCGTTCCCAAATATCTCTGCCAAAATCAGACAGATAAGATCCTGAAATTTGAACAATGAATGTGTCATTCGTTAAACCATAGTAATCTAAGAGATATGTTAGGAAAGGCTGCCAGATGGCTTGAATAATGACGCCTGATGGACCAGAGATGGAAACCTCACCAGGTAATTTGCCTAGAGAAAATGTTTCATCCGGTGGTGGAACTATGCTTGCTGGTCGAATTGTGAGAAGTGGAGCTGATTTGTTAAATGTGTCTATTACCTTGTTGAGGTTAGCGAGTTGGTCGAGAGTATTACCAGTAGGATATATTTCGGGAATGAACTCTTCTTCATCATAGTCGTATTGTTCTGTGAAATTATATGCACCAAGGGTGTCTTGTGGAAATATAGCCCGACTATAGAGGTCTGATGTGTCGTCAAGGTAAACATTAAGCGCCAAGAATTTGAGATCTTCACTTGCTTTGCGTTCAAGGTCAAATTGGCTTGCTTCGAAAATTTCAGCTGTAGTCCAGATCAAATAAAGATAGGCTAGATGAACATCAATTACTTCACTTCCTTCACAGTGTATTTTTTTCTGATTCTTCACTATCAATTCTAATTGTTTGGAATTCCCGATAGCTATTAGGTGATGCTTAAGTGGTTGAAGAAGGAGTTGTTGAGCAAAATCTTCCCATGTGAGCAATTTGCCATTAATATAAAGCCCTTCAAGATTGCTTTTGAAGCAATAAATAAAGATCTCACCCTGTGTTTCAAGTGTTTCCTGTAATTGCTCCTCGTCAACAATTCTGATCATCTCTGTGTTTGAGTGAAATTGGATAATCGTGTTTTTAGTCAAATGAGCTAGCTGTTGATGCAATCCTGGAGTGCCATCATGGAGTAGTACAACCTTATGGGTCGATTGTTGAATCATCCTCTGACCAGATTCTCCATATGTAATGGCAACAACTGGGGATTGCAAGACAAACATTACAAGAAACAAGATTCCTACCAAGGATTTGAACGATGAATTAGAAAATCGCATTTGAAACACAACTCCTCCCGCGGTAACCGCAGGTTAATCCCTCCACAATTTTGTGGTCTTAGGAACCACTTGATATATTAGAAACTGGATGTATTTAAAAACGAAGGGTTTCTACTCGCAAAAGCAAGAAAAAATGCTTCTACGAATACTAAATTGTTATTGAATTGTTTCTGCTGTACTAATCATTATCTGTCGATTTGGTCTATTATCTATGGTAAAAATAGCCATATTATCAACTGCATTAGCCTAGATATTTTCAATTATAGAAGTTGATCGATGTTTTCGTCGAATTAGAATCAAGGTTCCCATCGCAACGATGGCTCCAACAATGATCGAGATTAGGGGAAAACCGGGAATGGGTGGTGGGATGACAACATCGGTGAGAGGGAGTTCTATGTATCCTGTGTAGTTGTTACCGATCCAAAGGGATTTATTTGATCCGATATCTGCAGTGGGAAATTGAAGAAGAAGAGGTACTGTGTGTCCCGCCTCTAAAGCAGGTATGGTATGCAGTAGGGTACCGTTGGAGTTTCGAAATTCGATGTCTTCAATGGTGCTGAGTCGTGGACTTAGATTGCTCAAATTAATTGTTAAGGTGATGCTTTCGTTGGTTTCGGTTTTTCCTGTTAAGAGTCCGGTTAGGCGTGGAGTTTGTTGAAGGAGGTAGTCGAAGGCGGGGATAATATCGTGCCATAGTTCGTTGATAGCGGAAGTTACAGGGTTGAAATACCCATAGATGCCAGTCCATTCTTCGATGTAATGTGTGTCGTTTCTATAGATTTCAGTAGTAGAGCTAGCGCTGATTGAAGAGGCGTTATTATAGATTTCAAAGCAGATTGGGACAGCGGTTCCTCGTTCTTCGAACATCCAATCCTGCCATAAACCGTAGTCCCCTGCCGCTAGGTATGCCGCGCTACCTTTCAACGCGTAACCATTGTAGGCATTCCACCAAGAGGGAAGGAGCGAGTCAAGTTCATTGTACATGATTGGATAGAGTATGGGATCACGGAATGTGTTGTATTGATCGGATGGAAAATAGGTGGCGTTGATACCTGAGTGGAGTGAAAATGCCATCGCAAATCGGTGGTTGAGTGCGAAGTCACGAAAAGCTTGGGTTTCGGGTTCTGAAAAGGGAGTGGGTCCGTGGTAGACTTGGTTGTAGGGATCATTCGACGAGCCTGGGTTTCCGAAGCCGGTGGGGTAATTACGGTTTAGATCCACATATCCAATGGGGTCTTCGTTGATTTGACCATCCGCATCATTGTCAATGCCTTCATAGTAGGAATAGAGGTATATGTCACTCGTAGTAAAGACATCAAAGGAGGAAAGAATACCATCACCGTTGACATCGTCAATGCCATCCTCATCAAAAGATCCATCGCTATCGTGGTCGAACGGTCGGAGGTTTTTGCGTAACCAATGATCGCCGTGGTTTACAGAGTGTTCGAGAGTGTCGGGGTTTAGGCTAGGAATGACAAAGATTTCTTGGTTGTTTAGAAAATTGGTAAGGGTGGGGTTCACTTCGTAATTGTTGAGGAGTCGAAGGATAAATCGGAGGGCTACTTCTACGGTAATCTGCTCGCGTCCGTGATGGTGGGCCACAATAAGGCTTTTGGCTTTTTGGCGAATGTCTGTTTCATTGGTGATTCGGACACATGTGATGTTGAGTCCTTCGTAGCTTTGCCCAATGATCTCGAGGTCAATCAGATCGGGGGCTTGAGTTTGAAAATTAGCGAGTTCTTCTTCCATCTCGAAGTAATCGTGAAATTCCCCGGGATATAATAGGGTTAGTGGAGTCTGTATTTGCGTTGAAGGCATCTTCAATTGCAGGTCAAGATGCGTTATAGCTCCTAATACTGAGGTATTCGCAGCAGGGATTAATGTTAACGAAAATAGAACGATTAGGATGACAACAAGCTCGCCTTTTGTTGATAACTGATGACCTCTCATGCGAGGAGCTTCGTAAATCACCTATTTCTAATCATGGTATGCGGCAAACCACATTGTAGCATTATTCTGTGCTAGATTTCCTACTTCCAGGGCCTTTGTAGTTCTCACTCAGAGTTGCGGATGGCTTCCAACGATTCTGGGTTTTCCACCGAAGATAAATCACCAGGTGTCTCTCCTAAATAGATCATTTTGATGAGTCTGCGAAGGATTTTTCCCGAACGAGTCTTTGGTAGTGCCGAAACGAAGCGAACATCTTGGGGAATGAAAGGTTTCCCCATCGTGGTGCTTACATATTCCTTTAGTTCGGTTCTTAGTCTTTCAGAGGGTTTAATGCTGGACTTCAAGACGACATGAACTACGATTGCTGATCCTTTAAGTGAATGTGGGATACCGATGGAGGCTACCTCTGAAACCAAGGGATGACTGATGAGTGCTGTCTCCACTTCTGCAGGTCCAACTCGTTTTCCTGCCACCTTGATAACATCGTCTGCACGCCCTAAAAGAAACCAGAATCCATCCTCGTCGATGAGGGCTAAGTCTCCATGCCACCAGACGCCCGGAAAAGTTGACCAGTATGTTTCAATATACCTTTCTGGGTCATTCCAAAATCCCCGGGTCATAGATGGTGCTGGTTTTCGGCATATAAGCGTTCCAATTGCTCCTTGAATGCTTGTTCCTGAATCATCTATTACATCAATTGCCATGCCCAATCCTGGGCCACGGAGTGTTCGTGGCTTTAGTTCAGTAATTGGCAATGGGCTTAGGAAGCACCCAAAGATCTCAGTCCCCCCTGAGATGTTAATTATGGGGATCTTACCCTGCCCAATTTTTTCGAAATACCACATCCAGCTTGTGTTATCCCAAGGTTCGCCTGTAGAACCTAGAATGCGCAAAGAAGAGAGATCATGATTTTCCACCCATTGATCGCCTTTTCGCATCAAATGTCGTACCGCTGTCGGAGACAGTCCAAAAATAGAGACGGCGTGTTTGTCAATAATGGACCACAATTGATCAGGTGCAGGATGATCAACTGCACCTTCGTAGATAAGGTGGGTTGCGCCTTGATGTTGGGCGCCGATAACTTGCCACGGCCCCATCATCCATCCTAGATCCGTCACCCAAAAGAGCAGATCATTTGGTTTAACATCGATGTAATAAGCGACTTCTTTTGCTGCTTGTACTAGAGAACCAGCATGGGTGTGGATGGTGCCTTTAGGTTTTCCTGTGGTCCCTGAGCTGTATAGGACCATGGCAACATCTTCTGAGTTCATTGGTGTCGTTGGGCTATTTGTGTCTTGGTTTTTGAGCAGCTCTTCCCAGGTGATATCTCGTTGAGTTGTCCAGGGCATTTCTGTGCCCATCCGATTTACAACAATCACATTCTGGATGCACGCAAGTCCTTCTACACTTTTATCAGCCACTTTTTTGAGTTGAATGATCTGCCCTCGTCGAACAGAAGCATCGGCAGTAAAGAGGACCTTAGCACCGACATCTTGGAGACGCATTCGTATTGCATCAAATCCGAACCCAGAGAAAATGGGGACTGCAATTGCCCCTATCTTGAAAATCGCCAGAAGGGCTATGATGGTTTCAGGAATCATGGGCATCACAATGCCCATCGGATCGCCCTTACCAAACCCTCGATTTCGTAAAGAGTTAGCAAGGCGACAAACCTGTTTATTTAGCTCCCGATATGTTAGTGTTTGTTCTTCACCGGTTTCACTAATCCACAGTAGAGCTGGTTTTTCAGAAACCTCATCCCGACAATGGCGGTCAAGGATATTATGAACGATGTTGAGTTGTCCATCAGTGAACCACTTTGTCCACTCGATACCATTTGAACTATCAAGGACCTTAGTATACGATTTATACCACTCTATACCAAGATCTTCCAACGCGGCACTCCAGAACCATTCAATATCATCAATACTCCGCTGAACTAGCTCCGTATATGAACGAATTTCATGCTTCTTCATGAATTGATAGATGTTACTCTCTTCGATGTATTTCTTTGAAGGCTTCCAGGCAATTTGTTCCATGTTTAGCCTCCTTGGAATCATACTTGAACTTGTAAGGTCTATATGAAGCATTGTTGCAATATAAATGAAATAGAAAAACGACTGACCAACTTGAATAGATAAGCTACGAGTTGGGCTTTCCTAGAAACGCTTTATGAAATAGTCTAATCGGAACGAAAAGCTACGACATCTAATTAGGTAGAATGTAAGGCATAGGGTTCCCATTCAATGAGGATAACAATTAACAGGCTCTCTAAGCCATTATGTGGTGTTCTTACAACACTCCTTTTATTAGGCGTTTTTCTACATGACTTATTAGCAAACCCTGTGCTTATTGTGAATTCTGAACCACCGTTCACTCTTACAAATTTAATTTAAAGAACCTCTGTCTAACTATAAGGGTGTTAATGGATGGTTGGGTACATGGCCGTTGAGGATTTGCTGCTTTTAGATCACTTTCTTTATTCCTTCAATACTCCCGTTTTCAACAGGCTCAAAACGCTTAGCGATCTTATCAAAAATTGTGAGTATTCGATAATAACACGGCCTGATACCAGTTATGAAGGCGTCTACCTGTTCGCTCAGGACGGTAGCTACTTGGAAATGTACAAGAATCCTGTTCAGACTCCGAACATTTTTGCCCTCGCTTTTAGTTCCTTGTCATCCGATCAAGAAACCGTTGGAGAACTCCCAACACGCTTCCCTACTTTACAATGGGCTTCTGAACAAATTTTGGATGCAGAGAACAAGCCATGGTACACTTATTTCGGACAAGCTCCGATAGCAGCCACTCGTCAACAAGGCATCGTGCTCTGGGCAATGCAATACCACAATCTCCGACGACATCGATCATACCAGTATCATAAAAAAACACCATCCAGGAAGAAATTCACCGTTCAAGAATTCACCGCAACCAGATTCAAAATACCACCAAGATACCTTGAAATAGTTCGGACTCAATCACAATGGATACCCGGAAACCATAACATCACCGACTCTAAAGCCGTATTACGCGTTCTGAACCCTTCTTTAAATGTGTTCGAAGCTATCATGGAAGTTGATAAGGACAAAGCCGAGAGTAAACCAGTAAGTGTCACTATGCAACTTGTTGAAGGGGCACAAATCACCTCAAAACACATCAAAGGCATTCGTTTAACACGACAACAGAACACGCTCATCATCAACTTCTAATATGGAAATATACTCACATTCCAAAAGTCAAAGAAATTTGCAAAAAATCTGGATTCCAATACCAAATAACTATTGCATCTGCAAGTGGAATAATCACTTATAGTTATATTCTAAAGGCTCTATTAGGAAATATGAGAATACCTCACTTCAAGAAAAGATATGATAATATAAATTGAAATCCACGATTTAACCAAGCAGTTTGGTGATATTATGGCCGTTAACCATGTTAGCTTGGAAGTCCAAAAGGGAGAAATCTTTGGCTTTTTAGGTTCGAATGCTGCAGGAAAATCTACGAAAGTACAGAGGGAAGACGGACACATCGCCTTTGGGGTAGAGGAAGCCTACCGCACCAATCCCCCTATCAATCGTTCACTCATTGAAGCTAGTCTGCATATCGTGGAGCTCCGTGAATGTATGCTCAGTCTCGAAGATATCTACTGAATGTCATCGGAGGTCGATGAATGTATGCTGAAAAAAAGCGTGGGTAATGGCTCGTACTGAAATCCGTATGGTCTTCAAAAGTCGCCAAGTTAAATCCATCCCTGTGATGGTTATCATATTCTCTGTCTTGTTTTCTGTGTTTATGGCGTGGTTTATCATTGCCATGCCTGCACTCCCGGATCCTTTCCTCTACCGTTTAATGATGGCCTCCACAATGGGTCTGGTCGTCGTCATGATGCCGGTGATATTACCCGTAATGATTGCTGCTGATTCCATTGTAGGTGAGAAAGAGCGCCACACCCTAGTCCCCTTACTGGCTACGCCGCTTACCGATTCAGAGCTGTTACTTGGCAAGTGCCTTACCGCCATTGTGCCGGGTTTGGTAGTCGCTTATGCTAACTTCGTCTTAGCCATTGGCATAATGAACGGGATGTTCCTCTTTATGGCACCCTTCTTGCTGTGGGTGTGGCCCACCCTACTGGATGT
>JBHLMG010000027.1:0-28967 GCA_048938385.1 Promethearchaeota archaeon
AAGATGATGCTGGGGGCGTTCTTTTCGGCTTCCTCGAAGATTTGGCGGAGGCGTTTTTCGGATTCGCCGTAGAATTTACTCATGATTTCTGGCCCATTGATTGAAATGAAGTGTGCTTCAGATTCATTAGCTACTGCTTGAGCTAGAAGCGTTTTTCCACAGCCTGGTGGACCAAAGAGGAGAACGCCTTTAGGTGGTGTGATGCCTAGTCGGGCAAATAATTCGGGGTGTTTGAGGGGGAGTTCCACCATTTCACGAATGCGTTGAATTTCATCGTCGAGACCCCCAATTTCTTCGTAGGTGATGTAGGGAACTCCGATTTCGAGTTCTTTGGGTGGTTCGCTTAAAATTGTGAGCTGAGTGTTTAGGGCTATGAGTATAACACCCGTGGGTCGTGACCGACGAACAATGAAGCGGACAGGGCGTCCTAGGATTGAGACATGTACAGTGTCATCTTTTACCACAGGACAGTTGAGGAGTTTTTGTTTGACAAAATCATCGAAATCCTTAACGGGGAATTTCATTTCCATCGGAGCTAATACGACAGAAAGAGCAGGGCGTTCTTGGACCTGGTAGACTTCAAGGAGCTCTTCTAAACTCACGCCGGCATTTCGTCGCATTCGACCATCCATGCGGATGATGCTTTGCCCTTCGTCTTGGGGATAGGCAGGCCAGACGATGCCAGCGGTTTCCTTTCGTCCCTTGATACCCAAGATGTCACCTGTTTGGACTCCGAGCTTTTCCATCGTTTGAGAATCGATACGAATGATGAAGCGCCCAGCGTCCCGTTCGTGAGCTTTCTTCACGCGAAGGGTGCTTGTTTTTCCTTTAGGAGGTTGATCTTCTGCCACTGTTGTTCTCCAGTTAATGCATTGGTGCAAAGGCATAAAAAATTGTCAGAACCCTCAAGCTGAAACCAAAAATCGTGCGTAACTAGAGGAGACTGACCGCTTCGATTTCAAGTTCGCTTACACCAGGAACTTTTTTGACGATTTCTTCAACTGCAGTGGTTCCTCCAGCTTCATCATCTACAATGAAACGGAGGCGAAGCGCATACAATGGACCGAACACAGGAACTTCTTCCCAAGCTTCAATGTGGGCCTTACCTTGGAGGGCTTGGGTGATTTCGCCCCGCAATTCGTTAATTGGTGCATTCGCATCTTCAGGCATGATTTTCATGATAGCGAGAACTTTTCCCATATCGTGCATCTCTTAGTGGTTGTCTTAGTTAATCAGGGCAATCCTAGGGTCCTTGGAAGTTACACGCAGGACAGGTGTAGGTATTCGTAAACTCTCGGCACTTTTGGCATCGGTGAAGCGTGTAATTTCCACAAGCAGGACAAGTGAATTGAACTGAGTTTTCATGTGGGGTAATAAGTCCGCCACAGCAGGAACAGAAGGATTTCTTGGATTCAGCCATGTGTTTCGCCTTCATTACACACGATGAGGAACAGAAGGATAGACCTAGGCTTCTTAAGTTTTGTTCACTATCACACTATGTGGCATTGAGGGATTCTTTGTCTATTGCGCGCCGTTTGACAGGAGATCCGCAGACCGGACAAGGTTCGTCTTTAGTCATCATAGCGTCTTGATAACCACAGGCTTTGCAATAGATTTCCCACCGAATTATCTCTCGGATTCCGCGCTGGGTCACGCTTTTGATGTCTAAGCCGAGTTGCTTTGCTACATTTTGTATGGAGTAATCATCAGTGACCACTATTGGGTGAAAGGTTTGGTCTCGTAAATCGAGGGCGAGAGCAAGGAGGTGCTGATCAGGTTCGGAGAGGAACGAGAGGTCACCAAGTTGTGAAGCCGCTTTACGGACTCGTTGTAAGGCCGTGGTGGTTGGTGTGATGACTTGGAGTTTTTGGGTAGCGATGAGCAGATCGACGGATTCTTTAAGACCCTTTTCTCGCATTTCCTTTTCGAGGAGAGGTGTGGTGGCTAGTCGGACATCTTCAGCTGTATATTGAATTCGGTGAATGATTGCAGAGGTGTCAATGACAAAAATTTCTGGTTTTTTTGGGGGCAGCGTTAACACCCTAGGAGTTTCTGTTGTAAACGAGTGTAGAATTGTGTGGGCCGGCGAAGAATTCGAAGAGGCTGGTCGATTTTAGCAACTACGAAGAGGTCAGGTGGGGCAAAATCGGTGATGGTGTCCCCATCACCGTAGAGAGTTCCTGCCTTATCGAGTTGCACTTGGATTTCAATCTGGTTTGGAACAACTAGGGAGCGAAAGCTGTTACGAAGAGGCGCGGCTGCAATTAGGAGTACTGCATCAAGTTGAAGATCAAGAATGGGCCCTCCCAGTGAGAGCGCGTGCCCTGTGGACCCCATAGGGGTTGCAATGACGAAGCCATCGGCGCGAAAATCAAACCGTGCAGCCTCTCCGAGATGAACTCGGATGAGAACAGGACGCCCTTTCTCTGCAGGAAAGAACGCCACCTCATTTACCACATTGGCGAGTCGTCTTTTCTTCGACCAGACACCTAACCGCGGTGTTTCTTGAACAGCTAATTCTCCACCTAGCACTTGATTGAGGAGGTTGTTGACTTCATCAGCTTCACATTCTGAGAGGAACCCAAAGGATTCGAGGTTGACAGGGAGAATAGGAACAGTGGAAGGTAGATGGCGTGCTGCATACAGAGTGGTTCCGTCTCCACCGAGGGTGATCACGAAATCTGCTTTCATTTCGCTAATTGGACAAGTAAGTTCAGCGAGTTTCAGCGCCTTGGCTAAATGCGGGGGAAGGAGAATTTTAAGCTTCATCTCTTCAAGGTGCTTGATAATTTGACGAGCTGCTTGGAGTCCCGCTTCAAAATCTGGACGGATGAGAAGGCCCACCGTTTTCATGAGCATTTACCTCCATAGTGCGTCAAGGATTCCTCCTATTTGGGGGTTTTGTTCGTTAGCCTAAAAGTTTAAGTGGCAGCCTTTAATGTAATCGCGGCGGTGGCGCACAATGTCGCATAAAGTTGTCGAAGCTGGTAGCCTGAAAGTTGGTCGGTATATGGTAATTGAAGGCGAAGCGTACAGAGTCGTAAATATTGAGAAGAGCAAATCGGGCAAACACGGTCATGCAAAAGCCCGAATTACCGCTGTTGGGGTGTTCGACGGCTCCAAAAAGAGCGTCGTAATGCCTACAGATCAAAAAGTGGACTCGCCGGTCATCGATAAACGCGTTGCACAAGTCAACTACATTCGAGAAGGTACACCTCCAGTATTAGGACTCATGGATATGGAAAGCTATGAGAGCTTTGAAGAAGCCATGCCCAGCGAAGAGGACTTTGAAGGAACCCTCGAACAGGGCATTCAGCTGGAATACTGGATCGTCCTTGGACGCCGTAAGTTAATTCGACGACGATAGCCACAGATACGCCACTTCTACTAAGCGAATTTGGTTTTTCCACGATGGCCCGTCGTTATGTTAAACAAATGCGAATATCAAAAGGAATGACCCTTGCAGAGCTAGTAAAGGAGTACAAACAAGCGGGAGTGTTGGGGGCAGGAAGAGTAGCACGGGCTGTTGATATCATCCGTTCACTCTTCGAGTCCCCCGAGTATTTGGTGTTCCTAGCGATGGCAGGTCCCATGGTTCCGGGTGGTTTACGAGAGATCATCGCTGATCTGGTTCGAACGGGCCGAGTACATGCGATTGTTACTAGTGGCGCGAACATCGTTCACGATGTCCTTGAAGCCATTGGAGGACACCATGTAAAAGGTTCATTGAAAGCAGATGACCGAAAGCTCGCAAAACAGCAATTAGGACGCGCGGGCGATGTTTACATCGAAACCGCAGGATTCGAAAAGTTCGAAACCACTATACGATCGATCCTTGAACAGATTCCAGAGGCAATCCGCGTTGAAGGTTTATCACCATCGGAACTGATTGGCTACATCGGGGAACAGGTTAAGGATGAACATTCCATCGTACACCAGGCTCGACTCCAAAATGTGCCCATCTTTTGCCCCGGAATATTAGATTCCATGTTGGGGTTACATATCGCCCTCTATAGCCAAATAAAACCCTTGAAACTCAATGGACTAAAGGACATGGAAATTTTGTATGATTGCGTTCATGAGGCGAAGCGGATAGGAGCGATCATTTTAGGTGGTGGACTCCCCAAACACTTTACATTAGGTGCAAACATCCTCCGTGGTGGACTCGATAGTGCCATCCAGATTACCACGGCTCGAGAGGAGGATGGGAGTTTGAGTGGAGCCAAACTACAAGAAGGAATTTCTTGGGGGAAAGTGAAAGCGACGGCGGTTTTTGAAACGGTGATTGGCGATGCGACGGTGCTGTTTCCGTTGTTAATTGGCGCCGTGTTAGAGCAGATGGATTCCGATTAGAAAGAATTAAGATGCTGTGTTAAGTTATCCGATGAAGAAGATTCGAGTAGGCAACCATCATGGTCCTTGGGAAACTAGGTTCGGCGCTCAACCAAGCTGTACGGAAGCTGTTACGCTCATCTATCGTAGATGAGAAGGCGGTCAAAGAGCTGGTACAGGATTTGCAGCGCGCCCTCTTACAAGCGGATGTTAATGTGCATCTGGTCATGGAGCTAACCAGCCGGATTCAGGAACGCTCTTTGAAAGAAGCGATGGCTCCTGGTATTTCTCGGCGTGAATATGTCATCAAGGTTGTCAACGAAGAGCTCACTGCCATTCTCGGATCCAAAACTGTTCCACTCACCATGCAACCAACCAAATCCAACACCTATCTTGTTGTTGGTATCCAAGGTAGCGGAAAAACCACAAATGTTGTTAAGCTAGCCAAGCTCCTCAAGAGAGAAGGACACAGCGTTGGCGTTGTAGCAGCGGATACCTTCCGTCCTGGCGCGTATGACCAATTAAAGCAGCTAGCAGAACGCGCTGAAGTTCCCTGTTTCGGCGACCCCAAGGAGCAGGACGCCATTAAAATCGCTAAGAAGGGCGTAAAACACTTTGAATCTGAAAAAACCCAAGTAATTTTGGTAGATACCGCTGGGCGCCACAAGGAGGAAGAAGGGCTTATCCGCGAAATGAAGCAGATCGCCAAAGCTGTCAATCCGAATGAAATTATCCTCGTTGTCGATGGCACTCTCGGACAACAGGCATCAAGCCAAGCAGCCGCATTTAATGCCGCCACACCTATCGGCTCCATTATCGTTACAAAGCTTGACGGATCAGCCCGTGGAGGTGGTGCACTTTCTGCTGTTGCAGCTACGGGTGCCCCCATCAAGTACATTGGAACTGGTGAAAAAGTCAACGACCTGGAAAAATTCCAGCCCACGAAGTTTGTTGGTCAACTCTTAGGAATGGCCGACTTTGAATCACTTCTTAAGAAAGTCCAAGAAGCCGAAGCAATGCCTGACAAAGATCTTGCCAAAGCCCTTCTCTCCGGTAAGTTTACCCTGAAGGATATGATGGTCCAAATGGAGGCCATGGGCAATGTGGGTTCAATTGGTAAGATATTGAGTATGTTGGGACTGGGCTATAAGGTTCCAGAAGAATTGCAAGAAGTTGCAGCGGAGAACATTGAGAAATGGAAAGTCATCATGAAGTCTATGACTCAAGATGAGTTGGAAAATCCCAAGGTAATTCGAAGCTCACGGATTCAACGCATAGCCCGAGGTTCAGGAACCCAACAAAAAGATGTAAAGGAACTGCTCAAGCAGTACCAGCAATCACGCAAATTCATCAAACAGATTCGGAAACGACGTGGCGGAATGCGGATTCCAGGAATGCCAGGAGCGCTGGGAGACCAAAAACTACCCCGAGGCTCGCGCTAATTGTCCCTTTTACACATCGTTTTAGATTCCCCTGCAACTTTTGAGGTCACCAAAACTGAACTAGATAATGGAATGGTTTCCGAGCCCTATGTTGCAATTGCGCATTGCATCCGCGCAGGCTTGTGCATATCACACGCCCTCCGCAACTGGGTACGAATTCACATCGGGTTTGACTATTTAGGTCCCCAAACCCTGACTTTGGACCCGACTACGATTCGTTTTCTGGGAACAGATGAGCGGTCTATTCTGTATATAATCCTACGGGGACAGAGAGCAAAATGGGATAGAAAAACTAAGGTTCCTCACGGAGTGACGCTCTCCGATGTAGCCATACAAGACCTACTGCAGAGCCTTCTCACCGAGGAACCGCTCTTCTTAATCCCTGGGACTCAATCGACTTGGAAAGAACAGCTTGCCCCGGGGCAAGCTGTAGTCATGTATTGTCCTCTCTTCAATAACTGGGATCAAGGATGGTCGAACGCACATTCTCCTAAGACTTTCCGAAGACATGCTCGCTGTGACTTGTCAATCCTTGAAGTAGTACATACACTCGATAGCACGCGTATAGGGATGCAGAAAGACTGAAAAAGAAACAGAGTTGTCGTTCACTCAATGTCCTTGGGAAAAATGGTTACACAAGCGCGGCGTATGCTTCGACGCCATAGTATTTGCGATTGGTGCCTAGGTAGGCAATTTGCTATGCAAGGATATGGCCTTACGAATAGGGACCGAGGGCGAGCGCTAAAAACGCTCATGTTAATGGCAGGGACAAAAACCTATGAGAAGAACCCCACACGCGGAACGACCCTCATCCGCCGCCTTGCTGAAAAGGGACAGTTTCAGCCTGCCCGGGATTTCTTAGTAAAAGAAGGCGTCACCGACATCGCATCAGTTCAAAGCTGTGACATTTGTCAAGGCGTAATGGATCAGCTAGCAAAGGCCGCGAAAGCAGTAATTCAAACCTTGAAAGGGTGGGAGTTTAGTTCGATTCTGATTGGCACACGAATCGATCCGCGTTTCATCGAAAAAGAAGAACAACTGCGCAGTCAATTAGAACTCGTTACAGGAGAACCGCTCAAAGCCGAACTAAACCGTGAAATAGGTAAGCTAGTAACAGCTCAGCTAGATGTTCCCGTCGCTTTCGACTCCCCGGATATCGTGGCAATCGTCCACATACCAGGTTATCAAGTCGAGCTTGAAGTGCACTCGCTATTCATCTACGGACGCTACCAAAAGCTAGCACGAGGCATCCCTCAAACGCATTGGCCTTGTAGAGACTGTGGCGGAGAAGGGTGTTCACGCTGTAATAACACAGGAAAAATGTATTCTGAATCCGTTGAAGAATTGATTGCTCCAGCGCTTCTAGAACAGACTCAAGGTCAAGACACGAAGTTTCATGGTGCTGGGCGTGAGGATGTCGATGCTCTGATGTTAGGGTCCGGACGCCCCTTCGTCCTTGAAATCCTCAACCCCCGTCGACGCTCTATCGACTTGGCGAAAGCTAAAACCCGAATCAACAAAATGGGAAAGAAGAAAGTCGTGATTGATAATTTACGCTTAGCCAACAAAGATGTTGTAAAACAATTGAAAGGGAGCGCCACCACATCCAAAAAGGTTTATAAGGCAATCATCCAAGTGGAGACGCCCATCCGCCAAGAAACTCTTGATGCGCTGAATAGCCTACCGATGCCTTTAACGGTTAATCAACGGACGCCTTACCGTGTAACTCATCGTCGGGCTGATCGTGTTCGGAAAAAACAGGTTCACGCCCTTACTGCCGTTCTGAAGGATGCAAGAAACTTCGAGTTAACAATAACCTGCCAAGGCGGCTTGTATGTCAAAGAGTTTATATCAGGTGATGAGGGACGCACTGTACCAAGCGTTTCAGAAATCTTGGGTATCCTCGCTGTCTGTCGGCAGCTTGATGTCCTAGATGTTGAAATCGCGGAGGAAGCGCTACCATGGTAAAACGATCTCACGGATACCGTGTTGGTACCCGGAAATTGATGACGAAAAAGGTTCGTCAACGAGGTATGCCTAGTCTAGGCAAGCTACTGCAAAGTTATGAGGAAGGCGATCGTGTCGACATCCTGATTGACTCTGCGATCCATGGTGGTCAACCCCATCGACGATATCACGGTCGTGTGGGCATCATCCGAGGGCGACGCGGACGAGCGTATGAAGTCGAAACCACCTTGGGAAAGAAAACCAAGCATCTGATTATTCGCCCTGAGCATTTACGCCCTAGTGGTGATCAATCAACATAATTTAGGTTGGGGAGCTGTTTTGGGTAAGGAAGTCATTGAATCTCAGCCACTTACACTTGCAGAAGTCAAGAGTACCTTGGCTAAGCGCGGAAAGAAAGCCGAACTGAGCTACATTCAGCGTGTTACCCTAGAACACACTATGAAGTTTTCTTCACTCTCGGCTCGTAGTTCCAGAAGCCTTGTGAAAAAATTGGTGGGAAAATACGAGATAGACGAACCCCTGGCAATTCAACTCGTCGATGTTGCTCCCACGACTATTGAGGAAATCGGCGCCTTTCTGGCTCGATCACCGCGCAATTTCACTCCTGATGAAATTGCGGATATCTCTGCACTCATAAATGAGACGCTCGCAAAACAAGCCGCCAAGAAAAAGTAGTGACTATATCAGGTAATGGCAAGAGAGATAAAGCCAAGCGCACCTTTTGATACACGACTTAGTTGAGGTTAAACCATGACATCACGTCCTCCCGCGAAGAAGTTCGAAGAATACGCATATGTGTTAGATCATCTGCCCCGTGGATACCCTGAGGACACCCGCCCAATTTTCAAGAAAGAACCACTCGTCCAAGCAGTAGGTGATACCTATTTCACCTTGCTTGAGTTGGTTCCACGAAAGGGTGCTCGTTTTAACCCACATGAAGCGATTTTCATTGGACGTGATCGTCGAGATAAAATTGACCATGTAAAGCGCCGAATTACATACGATGTATTGACTGCCAGCGCGCGCAGTGAACTCCCCTTCATTGTGGAAAAGCTCGTCGAAAAAACCGAGCAACGGTTTGTTGAATTCTTCAACAATGCCCGTCCACTCACTACCCGAATGCATAGCCTAGAACTCCTTCCTGGCATCGGTAAAAAGCTCATGTGGGATTTATTAGAAGAGCGGCGTAAAGCGCCCTTTACAAGCTTTCAAGATATCGCCGAAAGAACAGGTATTCGTGCCCCGAAGGAACTCGTCGTCAAGCGCATCATGGTCGAATTGAGCGGCGAAGACAAATACAATCTATTCACCCGGAAACCGGTCATTGAGAAGGAATCCGACCGCAGTTAATTAGAGGCGTAATAGCTGGATCAAAATGCCCCATCCCTCTCTCCTTTCTCAGACTAAGCATTGGCTGAAAAAACACCACATTCGAGTATCCAAACGGCTTGGCCAGCATTTCCTCATCAATGACGCAATCCTTGAACGCATCATTCAGTGCGCAGACCTTTCAGAGAACCATCGAGTTCTAGAAATCGGATCTGGA
Source organism: Promethearchaeota archaeon (assembly GCA_048938385.1). Classification (GTDB taxonomy): domain Archaea; phylum Asgardarchaeota; class Hermodarchaeia; order Hermodarchaeales; family Hermodarchaeaceae; genus Hermodarchaeum. The sequence continues at coordinate 9,289 of JBHLMG010000027.1, forward strand.
AATGGCGTACTAACAAGGGCATTAGCAAAACATGTTCAACGAGTTTACGCAATTGAGCAGGATCCGCATCTATTTCAGATTTTATTAGAGGAACTCTCACCAAATCCCAAGATCTCACTGATTCAAGGCGATGCCGTCAAAAGCGAGTGGCCAAAATGTGACCGTCTGGTTGCCAATCTACCGTACAGTATCTCCTCACCTGTGCTCTTTCGATTTTTCGAAGCAGAGATACCCACGGCTGTATTAATGCTGCAAAAAGAGTTCGCAGAACGGCTTGAAGCCCAACCTGGAACCAAACAATATGGGCGATTGACTGTGATGACCGCTTACTATGCTGAGGTGGAGGTCAAGAAAGTCGTTCCCCCTGAGGCCTTCTATCCACCTCCTAAAGTTGCCTCTACCATCACACGGATCCAACGGAGAACCCAACCAGCATTCTCAGTAAATGATCTTCGCGTATTTTCAGAAGTAACCGCTGTGCTGTTCAATCAGCGTAGAAAAAAAATTCTGTCACCGATACGATCCCTAGTAGGCGAAAAGCGCCTGGAACTTCTGCGCGAGAAGATTCCATGGTTAGATCAGCGAGTTGAAGATTTATCTCCAGAACAAATAGCAGCAATATCCAATGCCGTTGAGGGGGAACTGCGAGAATGACCTCAGCGGGAGCCTTTTTTGAAGATGTATGGGTGATTGTCAAAGATGGCGTTTATCAGCCGGCAGACGACACATTCCTGTTATGCGCGCATTTAGATGTCTCCCCCGATGACCTTGTGCTCGAGGTAGGTACAGGATGTGGACTTGTAGCTATTGTTGCCGCTAAAGCGGGCGCCAAGGTTGTTGCTACTGACCAATCTGTCTTAGCCGTGGAAAATGCACGAGAAAATATCTCTCTCCATAACCTCGACTTTCAAATCGAAGTTCGTCAGGGCAGTTACTTTGAACCCATACGGCCTAATGAGAAGTTTTCACTGATTGCCTTTAATCCGCCCTATTTACCAAGCACTGACCAGGACCCAGCCTTCGATCTAGCGTGGTCAGGTGGAGTAACTGGTCGCGAAGTTAGCAACACCTTTCTGACACAATCTCCGAACTATCTAACAAAAGATGGTAGGCTATTACTCGTTCATTCATCTTTGGCTAATTCTCAACGCACCCAAGCACACCTAGAGAAACTGTTCTACCATGTTTGTGTTAAAGCCGAGAAAGCCCTATTCTTTGAGCGCTTGCTGCTGTTCGAAGCCAAGGATCCAATCTAAGCCACTTTGGTAAAAAAACTTTAGAAGTCGTCTTGCTTGAGTGCTTGTGGATGGTTCCTTGCCAGTCAATTTAACTGCTGAAGCACAGGCAGCGCAGCGCGCTTACGAAGAAGCCAGTGGGCTGGAAGAACGGATAGAAAAGCTCGAAAAGTTCATCTCCCTTATACCAAAACACAAATCCTCAGAAAAGATGGTAGCCCAGTACCGCCACCGGCTCACTGTACTTCGACAAGAACAAGAAGAGCGACGAGCCCGACGCAGAGTAGCAACAGGAGGGCCAAGCTATTCTCTTGCAAAAGAGGGAGCAGGACAGGTAGTTCTTGTTGGCCTAACGAGTTCAGGAAAAAGCGCTTTGTTAAATCGTCTGACTGGAGCAAAGGCAAAAACGGGTGAATACGAATTCACTACGCAACTTCCAGAACCCGGCGTGCTCAAATACGGCGGAACCGACATCCAAATCATCGAAATGCCAGCCCTCTTTGAAGGAGCCCATGACAGCAGCGTGGGTCGACAAATCCTTGGCGGAATCCGTAACGCAGACCTCATTGTCTTGGTGATTGATCTCTCTAAACCACCCAAACCCCAGATGGATTTTCTCGTTAACAGCTTAGAAAAAGCCCGAATCAAGCTCAATAAAGACCCCCCGCCAATTCGCTTTGCGAAAACAGGAAGCGGGGGCATTCACACCATCGGCATCACGAATTTCCAAGGAGACCAAGAACTCATCCGCCAACTCCTTCATCGACGCCGAATTCATAACTGTTCTCTACAGTTCCGTGGTCCTGCATCACTCGATGACCTAATAGAAGTTCTTGATGGGCGTACTCGCTATGCACCTGCCATAATCATCGCTACCAAAGGAGATTCTTCAACGAGTTCTCAGCATTTCGAAGAATTGCGATCCGAGTTTGGAGCGACATTTACAATCTATCCTGTGTCGGTGAAAATGAACAAGGGAATTCGCCTCGCCTCAGCAGGGATATTTGAGGGGCTTGGTGTAATCCGTATTTTCACACGAAAAAGTTCAGGAGAGATTGGAGATCGCCCGCTAATACTACCACTGGAGTCCACGGTGGAGGACCTAGCTAAGCGATTACACAGCGACTTTCACAAAAATTTTCGATACGCCATTGTCTACCGATTGGGAACAGGTCAAATGCGCAAGAAAGTTGGCTTCACCTTCACCCTCGAAGACCAAGATATCATCCAAATTTTTACCAAATGAGTTCTCCACAGATTCTTGCTTTGTAGTCGCGCAAGATTAATAAGACGCCAAGATTTGCACTACCTTCTATCCCCCTAAAAGGGAGGCGAAACGATTATGCCTGCAAGACCCGGGAAATGCTATCGACAAATCAAGCGCCCGCCCTACACTAGAAAAGAGTACATAAAGCGAATTCCAGGCAACAAAGTAGTCCTTTGGAGAATGGGGAAGAAACGCAGCCGTAACTTCGAATTAACACTGAGCCTTTTAACGGATGAAGCTGTCCAAATTCATCATTCAGCACTTGAGGCGATGCGAGTCTCAGCTAACCGTTTTCTCACCCAGCATTTGGGACCGGATAACTACTTCCTATGGGTTCGTATCTACCCCCATCAGATTCTTCGGGAAAAGAAGATGATGGCCTTTGCAGGCGCTGATCGTATTCAAGAGGGAATGCGTCGATCATTTGGAAAACCCTTTGCCTTAGCCGCACGAGTTCGCCCTGGACAACCCGTGTTGACTCTTGAAACTAACTTTAAGAATTTGAAAACGGCGAAGGAGGCTCTTCGACGAGCTTCAATGAAGCTTCCTACTCCCTGTACGATCCACTTAGATCATGCCCCTGACGACCTACGGAAGAAAATCGGTTTCTAGCTCGGTTTTCCAGAGTTGGGGAAGAGCTAGCTGACAAGATACTTCCTAAACTTTCTGCCTGCATACTGACCTTTACGCCCGAGTTTATGTGCAATCGCGATGAGCCGGTTATACTTGGCTGTGCGTTCACCTCGTGCCGGAGCGCCAGTTTTGATCTGTCCACAGGAAAGCGCCACCGAGAGATCGGCAATGAAAGTATTTTCAGTTTCACCGCTTCGATGACTAACCACCACATTATATCCATTTCTTCCTGCCAGGTGAGCTGCAGCTAATGCTTCAGTGAGCGTTCCAACCTGATTCACCTTAAGCAGAAGAGCATTACCCGCACCGATGTCTATACCTTTCTGCAGTCGTATAGCATTGGATACGAATATGTCATCGCCAAGAATTTGAACTGACTTGCCAGCATCCTCAGTAAATGCCGTGAAACTGGCAAAATCGTTTTCCTCAAAGGGATCCTCAATTGACAACAGGGGGTACTCTGATACTATTTCTCGATAGAATTCATAGAGTTCTTCCGGTTTAAGATCTCGACCATCAATGAAGTATTTTCCCTTCGAATAGAATTCATTTGCCGCTACATCTATGGCTAAACCAATTTCTGTCCCGGGCTGATACCCGCTTTCAGTAATCGCATTCATGATGTCATCGAGGGCTTTGCGAGTCTCAAGTAAAGGGGGCGCAAACCCGCCTTCATCACCGATTCCCTTCATCATCTTACCATACTTTTTCACTAAAACCCTGCCCAAGCTTTGATAGATTTCTACTCCTGCCCGTAGAGCGTCGTAAAAGTTGCCAAAGCCTAGTGGCATTATTATGAATTCTTGAATCGCCAGTTGGTTCCCTGCGTGAACCCCCCCATTGATGATGTTCATCATAGGAACTGGTAAGATGTATTTGTCTCGGCTGATCAAGTATTCGAATAAAGGTTGATTTCCAGTATTTGCAGCAGCTTGCGCAACAGCTAAAGATACCCCGAGGATAGCGTTTGCGCCTAAATGTGTTTTATTCGCTGTTCCATCCAGTTGGCGCATTTTCTCATCAATTGCTTGTTGCTCCCGTGAGTCCATTCCAATGAGGGCGGGAGCCAACACTTTGAGGATGTTACTTACTGCCTTTTGCACCCCCTTACCATGGAACCTCGATGCCTCCCCATCGCGAAGTTCAACGGCTTCGAATTTGCCGGTTGACACACCGGAGGGAACCATAGCTAGTCCAGACCCTCCCTGCGTCAACACCTCAGCCTGTACAGTGGGATTTCCACGACTATCTAAGATTTCAATGGCGCGTATTTCAGTGATTTCGTATTTTTTGGGCATTTCTAGTACTCCTCCATCCAGGGATGCGAATTGCATAGAACCACGATGCAGTTAAGTGAATACAATACAAGGGTTCTAAAAAAGTTGAGGACAGCTAGTATCTATGTCGGTTCGACTGCCCCGTAAACAATTAGAGATACTACTTAGTCAGTTGCAGGGATTTCCAGATCCTATTCCTAGTCGTGAGCAGTATGAAGTCTCTGACTCCGTTGCTGCGACGATGGTGTTTACCGCAGCAACCTATGGAGATATAGAAAATCAACATGTCTTTGATTTAGGTTGTGGACCCGGTCGGCTTGCCATTGGAGCCGCATTGTTAGGCGCCCACTCGGTAGTAGCTATCGATATTGATTCGAAAGTATTAAATGTCGCAGAGCAGAACGCTGTTCAACTTGGTGTGCAAAATCGCATTAAGTTCGTCGCACAAGACATTGAGACGATAACAGCTCAGGCAGACACGGTGTTAATGAATGCTCCCTTTGGAGTGCAACGGGTTCATGCGGATCAACCCTTTCTCCAAAAAGCCCTGGAAATCGGTAAAGTCGTCTATTCGCTGCATAAAGCGTCGGAAGGCGGGCGAGAGTTCATTTCCCGATTTGTCTCAGAGCGGGGTGGACGAGTCTCATTCATCCAAGAGATGGCGATGACGCTTCCTGCCACCATGCACTTTCATGAAAAGAAAAAACACATCATCAAAGTTGATTTCTACCGAATAGAAACGCAGGAGGAAACGGAATGACAAATCAACGAATCAAAGACGGAGATTCCGTCTTGCCAGGAGAACGACTAGGAGTAATTGAAGAATTTCTCCCTGGTGAAGGAACTTTCCAAGATGAAGATGACATAATCTATGCCAACATCACGGGTATCGTTCACATTGATATGAAAGAACGGAAAATCAGCGTCGAGGCCACAACGCGAGTACCCGTTTATCCAAAACGGAACGATGTCGTGTTAGGCGAGATTCAGCATGTGACGAAAAAGTCTGCGATTGTGAATATTTTTCAAATCGAAGACAACCCTTGTCCTGTTACTTTCTCAGGTTATCTGTTTATTAAAAACAGCGCAGGAGGATATATTGAACAAATGCGCGACCTCTTCGCACCAGGCGATTTGATTATTGCCCGAGTTCAGCATCAGGCAGACGGCCTTGCTCGCCTCTCCACCGTAGGCTCCCGATTTGGCGTCATTCACGCGACCTGTAGTCGCTGTGGTGGCCCGCTCCACAAACAGGATAGGCGCTTAGAATGTGTAGAGTGTGGGAACTACGAGCAGCGCAAGCTCTCTCAAGGATATGGCCAAATTCTTCACATCGAACCCCCCGAAGAAGACGCCCCGCTAGAAGAGTAAGGAGGCGCTCATTACCGTGGCTCGTTGGATTAAAAAGAGCCTTACATTTCCATTAACCCGGGCCTCCGCCCAAATCGCCTTTGTCGATCAGCTCAAACGAAAACTCAAACTTGACTTTCTCTTAAACGCAGACCAAAGAGGGATCACAGTGACCCTGCGCGGTGACCCCGAACAGGTTCGTCTCGCCGTTCACCGTGCGGTCACGATCTTCCGAGAATTCAAAGAAGAGATTCCGCTCTCGTAAGCTCTGTGTTGAAGCAACACTTTAAAAGCAAAGCAGTCTACGGTTCGCCTGCGTCAAAGCCTGATTGAAAGGATTCGATGACTATGAAGATTAGCATTATCAAGAACACTACCCGAGAGCTAGAGCTACAAATTGAAGGAGAAGCACACACATTGTGCAACCCGCTCCGTGAAATTCTCTTTGAAGACGAACACCTCTCCTTTGCTGGTTATTCAGTTCCCCATCCCCTAGAAAGAACAGCCCACTTCATAGTCCGAACTGATGGAAAAGTAAAAGCGATTACCGTCTTCAAACGAGCAGCACAGAAACTAATTGATCGTACCGAAGAGCTCCGGTCGTATTTTCAGAAAGCCCTCAAAGCCGCGTGATGCGCGTGTCGCAACTCACCGACCTTCAGTCACTCCTCGATCAAGAAGGAATCGACTCAATTCCAGCAGCCATGCGACACAAGACCCTAGCCCAACTAGGAGATTCCTTGACGAACCTTTTGTTTTCTTTTGCCCATTCCCTTCATTCAAAAGGATTTGTGGGAGAGAAGGTTGCAGGAAAGACCCTTGCAGCAGCGTTGCGTTTGGCTGATTTGCGTCATCTCGCCCCATCGCGACTTGATGCCCATGGATTGGGAGACTGCGTGGAGGCAATGATTGCTTATGGATGGATTCGGGGCTATTTCACAATCTCCGAAGCCGCTGAGACCCTACAAGAGCATTTCATTCAGTTCGGTCTTGAACCCGGATTACGCAAAGCAGAACGAATAGCGCGGATAAGTCGTGGATTTGCCCTATTTTTGCAACAAATCTGGGACAAAGAACAAGTCTTGCACTCCATGAAAAGCCAATAGATTCTTATGCAATTTCCTGTATGCTTTCCAATCCCTTAAACCCGGAGCCGCGGTAACATGGAATTCTGCCCTAATTGCTCAAACCTTCTCACTCCCCAGAAAAATGAGGGACAGAAGGTCCTTATCTGCCTACACTGCGGATATACCAAAGATCTCACACCGAAGACTGAAAATAAATATCGTATAGGGGAGAAAATCAACCATATCCCCGAAAAAGAAGAGCTAGTGGTCATCGATGAAGAGCTAGCTGAACAAAAAACCATGCCCTCTACACGCGTTGTGTGTCCAAAATGCGGGCACAAGGAAGCTTTCTATTGGCAGGTACAAACACGCTCTGGGGATGAAGCCATGACTACTTTTTATCGTTGCACCAAATGCAAGCAAACATGGCGGGAATACTAGCCAAAGCTACAGGGTCACTTCTTAGCCCCACAAAAATTCTGGAAGAAAACGCGCCGTCTTGAAAAGAAGCCCAATGGCACTTTTCATCATTTTCGGAGATGTTAAAGCCGCCGTGATAATTTTCCCCTGATGATCGATATCACCCTTAACTTCTACCAACTCTCGAACATTACTATCTCGGAGATTTACGAAGAGGGCATCTAAATCAGGATTGTCAAGCCTATTCAAGAACCTGCGAAGAATAGCCATTAACCAGAGCTGGCGACCCCAACTGCGCTTCCATCGTCGCTCATACTCGATGAGAGCCTGATGGCGATAACGGTCCTGGGCTAAGGCATCCGTTATCAGATGCGCAGCCATTATGGCACAGTTCCCCCCTGCCACTACCCCGCCACCAGTCGTTGCCTTTGTTTGCCCCGCGGCATCTCCGACACTCACAAATCTCCTGCTTACCGTTCGAGCCACAGGTCCTCCTGTGTACACCACTCCACCAAACCATTTCTCTGCTTTTGCCCCCGAAAGCAATGAACATTGAGTACGAAACTTATCGAGTGCTTGGCGAGTGTTCCGGTGGGTGGTTGCCAGCCCAATCCTTGCTCGATTATCTTCGAGGGGAATAACCCAGGCAAAAAATTGGTTCGCGATTTGCGTATCAAAAAACAAATGAACCACATTGGGAGAAATCGAGATATCAGAAACTTCACATTGGAGAGCGGGTAACATATACGCGTGTTTGGGTCGAGGTAGGCCATGGAGGTGACCTAACCGGGCGCGAATACCCTCTGCGTTCACAACAAAACGAGTAGTGAGTTCGCGCTTTGATCCTTTGTGAAGCACTAATACCCGCATACCCTCCTGACATGGGTAACATCGGATTACACGGGTTTCTCGTTCGAGATTGGCTCCTGCCCGTTGTGCTTCTTCAACGATTTGCTGATCGAGTAAATCCCGATGAAGCACATAGGCATGAGGTTCACCTTTGTCAAAGGTTAATTGCGCACCACTAGGTGCGTGAAAAATCGATTTTGAGACCTGACGAATAACAACCGGAGGTTTGGGAACAACTCCAATTTCATGTAAACCGTTCATCCCGATGAGCCCTGCACAATGGACAGGACGACCTACTTCCTTGTGTTCCTCGAAAACCGTCACGGAAAGCCCTTTTCGGGCTAGTTGTCGAGCAGCTAAACCCCCTGCAGGGCCTGCGCCAATTACTACAACATCTACCGTCACACCCATCACAAGCATTTGCTAATCCAGATATTCTAGAATTTCTGACAACGCCTTAATTGTTATAACGTTTTCCACTGAGCGTAGATTCAAGGGATCGAACAGCACAGGAATTAACCCAGCGTTTCGCGCGCCCATTACATCGGCTCTAAGGCTATCCCCAACATGTATCGCTTGGGCCGGATTCCTTTCACCTATTTTTCGTAAGGCGATTTCGAATATTTCTTTGTCAGGTTTCCAGGCGTTCACCTCAGCTGAGAGGATGATTGCGTCAAAATATTGGTGAATTCGGTGTTGCTGCAAGGATTGGCGTCTTTTGGGTACTAGCTCCATTTCGATATTTGATATGAGGCCAATTTTGATGCCCTTTTGTTTAATTCGTCTTAATGTATCTGCAGCCTCCGGGTAGATTTGGAACAGTCTTCCTTGTTCCCGGGTGTTGAATTCTTCATTTACGATTTCAAAACTACCTTCCGTATCTACACCCATGGCCTTAAGAACGGAGCAATTCAACTTGTGCAGTTCATCTTCAGAAAGTTCCCGGAAGTCTTTGTCGATTTTGTCGAACTCTTGAATCTGGGTTCTTAGACCTCGTTGGATACGGGGATCATCCGGAGTGATGGTCACACCTAAACGCTTTGCGATCTTTGTCCAAATGACGGAGTTCGAGGGGTAATAATCAAACAAGGTTCCACCATGATCGAAGAAGACCGAAGATATTTTCCCTGTCATGGTTCATCGCTTTTTACAAATCGTATTTGAGATGCTAGATAATTATCTGAGGTATGCCCTAACATGATAATTAACTACTTAAGGGATTTTACGATGGAATGCGAACCAATGGAGGAAGCAAAATGTGTAGAAGGTCCACGCTAAAGAGTGCTAATCTCCACTCTGAGAAGTTTGAGTTCAAACAAGTGTTGGTTATTCGGACAGATTTGAAAATGAGCCGAGGAAAGATGGCCGTCCAGGCAGCTCATGCCGCTGTGTCCGCAGCCGAAGAGGCGCGAAAACATCAGCCCGCAGCCTGGCGTCAGTGGTTGTGGGAAGGACAAAAGAAAGTTGCTGTGAAGGTGTCTGATGAATCCGCCCTGATAGCGCTTCGTGCGAAAGCGGAAAAGGCTGGACTTCCACTCCAACTAATTCGTGATCATGGGCTTACTGAGCTTCCACCAGGAACCACCACGGTTTTAGGTATTGGACCTGCGCGTACTGACTCCATCGATAAACTCACGCGCGATTTACCCTTACTATGAAGTGAGCAGGTGCGAACCAAAGAATACGATCAATTCATCGGGATGGAGACCTTCACCGCCTCATCTCCAGGTATAGGTGGACGATTAAAACAGCATCCAGAGGATTTTGTTGTCCAGGAGATTGCTTTAGATGGCTCCATCGCACCGCTAGAACCTCAGACACACCCCTACCCCGATCAACGAGGGAAATTCACCGCTTTTTTCATGGTCAAGCGGAACGAGGATACCCTACAAGCGATTCGTCGACTTAGCCGTGTCGTTGGAGTTAGCTCCAAGCGATTCTCCTTTGCAGGTATCAAGGATCGACGAGCCGTGACATCCCAACAGGTCTCTTATCGTGGCCTGCCCCAGGATCTTGTGGGTCGACACATTCCTGGAATCCAAATTCTACACCCACATCGAGTGCCAAAACCCATTGTACCTGGAGCGTTGAGGGGTAACCGCTTTTCCCTTACCGTGCGAGACATCGAAGTTCCGGTTGCAGAGGCGCTCAGACGAATCGAGCAGATTCACCAAGAGATTGTGACAGTAGGAGGAGTACTCAACTTCTTTGGGCCTCAACGCTTTGGGGTCGTTCGTCCTACAACCCACCTTATAGGAAAACAGATTGTGTTAGCCAACTACGAAGAAGCCATTCGCATTCTCCTTGAAGGCAACGCGGCAGATTATCCAAGCCTTCGCTCATCTTTTGAGGAAGAGTCGACTGAAAATGACGCACGCTATGTGGAGCCAGTGCAACAGGGAACCTATGAGAGAGCCATCCAGCATTATTTGAATAAACACCCAGGTGCTTATCACGAAAGCTTAACGGTGTTACCAAAAGACCTCGCCCGGCTCTATGTCCATGCCTACCAATCCTACCTCTTTAATCGCACCTTAAGCAGACGGGTTCAGCAGGGAATATCTCTTCGTGTACCCACTGTCGGAGATTATACCATGCCTGTGCAAGGAAGGATTAGCATGGTGCGACCAGTAACTAAAGACACAGTATCGCAAATGGAAAAGGCAGTCCTGGCAGGCAAACAGATGCTAGTCGTCCCTATTATCGGGTATGATTTTGAGCATGTTGAGTTAGAGGGATCACCCGGAGACATCTTAACATCAATACTTATCGAGGAAGCCATCACACCCGGTCAGTTTCGGTTAAAGGCACTTCCGAAGTTGAGTTCGCGAGGGACATTTCGACCAGTTCTTGTAACTCCGGAAGAATTTCGCACCTCGCTAGATAAGGGCGGGAATGGGCCTGCCATTCAGGTAGGATTTGACTTGGCCAAAGGGAGTTACGCCTCCGTGGTGATGCGAGAGTTTATCAAGCCCGAATATCCCACGCAGTTGTAGCGCTAGAACTAATCAAAGACTATTCGGATTCGTTCACCTGAGATTTCGTAGATAGCGGCTTCCAGTTGTTTAAGAGAAAGAGGGATGTTGTCGCGCTCGCGTTCACTTATGCGAACCTTTCGTTCGAAGGTGTTATCCGGAAGCCAAATAGTGTTGATCCCAAGAATCCGGACGGGGCGTATCAGGTCGCGAAGTACATTCTGTGGATTCCGACTTTCTTCGACAATGCGGACCTTCGTATTGAGATCGGTCTCTAGTTGTCGAAGAACCCGGCGTACGGGGCCAAGAATTCGTCGAAGATCGCCCTTACCTACTAAGATTACAACGACTCCGTTAGTTTCGAAGGCTTGTTTAAAAGTGGCTTCTTTAATTGTTGGAAATTCGTCTTCAAGCTTGACAAGCGTACGAGCTACCTGAATGTCAATGTCGGTAACTTCGCCTTCATCAATTTTCTTTTGACAATTCCCACAAATCAGAGGGTAGTTCTTCATGCAGATGGTGCAAAAGGGTGACTTCACGATTTAACCTTCTATTCCCACAAAAGCTGAGTTGTGAGTGTATTTGCGAAAAGAAATGCTGAAAGATTAGAAAAAGGTTCCCATCTTTCAGTAAGCTACCTGGGTTGTCATTCGTGTCCGATTTACTTTACACAACAACAATCCTCAAAAAGGCGTTTTCCTATGCCACACACACTCTCTATTAGGTGTGGACGATATTGGAACTAGTTGACAGAGTTGTTAGATTAACTGAAAGACAGCTTGAGATTTTACGCAGGCTCTACCATGCTAGCACACCCATGTCCGTTCAGACTGTTACTCGGACCCAGAAACGGTTGTCTAAGGAACTGGGTATCACCCGACAGGCGCTGAGCAACCATTTACGGAAGCTTCGTGGCCTCAAATTAATTCGGACAGGTCGAGGATTCATTGACCTCTCACCAGATGCTTTACGGTTGCTTGGAAAATCAACTGACGAAGCGCTGGTTTTTCTAAAAGTGGAGCCCAAGTTTCGTGTACAAGTCTATGAACAAATACGGTTGCTCAAACCCCTTCGTCTTCACCGAGTGACTGGTTCCGTAGATATGGTCGTCGCCGTTAGCGGGGCTGAACTAGCCGAATTCCTCTCCAAGGCAGCTGACATTACAGGCGTCGTTGAAACATCAACGCACACAGTTCTCACTACATGGACGCCTGAAGCAATTTAGACGGGGTAGGAAACATGCGCCTTTTCGAATACGAAGCAAAGGAAGCGTTTCGCCAAGTAGGCATACCACTTCCCCCCTCCGGGCTGGCTAATACGCCTGAAGAAGCCGCCAAAATCACAGCAGACCTGGCTTGTCCTGTCGTGATTAAGGCCCAAATACTGGCGGGAGGCCGAGGAAAAGCTGGTGGCATCAAATTCGCAAAAACCGTTGAGGAAGCAACATCTGTTGCCACAAATTTGCTGAAAATGACAATCCACGATCACCCCGTGCATCGTGTACTCATCGAGAAACAGTTAGACATCCAACAAGAAATCTATGTGGGTATCACCATCGATCGATCCCGTCGACGCCCCGTTGTTATTTGCAGCGCAATGGGTGGCGTAGACATCGAGCAAGTGGCTGAAGAACATCCTGAGCAAATTGCAAGGTTTTGGGTCAAGCCGCTTCTAGGACTGCGCGATTTCGAAGCCCGGCAAGTCGTAAAGGATGCTGGTTTTGAAGGGCGACTCATGCTCCAAATCGCCGGGATCCTGTTGAAGCTCTGGAAAGTTTTTGTCAAAAATGACGCTGAACTTACTGAAATTAACCCACTGGCTGTAACCAAGGAAGGAGCATTGGTCGCGGCAGATGCTCGGTTGAATGTGGATGATAACGCGTTGTTTCGATACAAAGCCTTAGCTGAGCGGGTAAGTGCAGGCATCTCTGAGCAAACCGAGCTAGAACAACGCGCAAAGAAGCTCGGTATGACCTATGTAGAACTCGACGGAAACATCGGCATCATCGGCAATGGTGCCGGACTGGTAATGGCTACCATGGATGCCGTCAAGTATTATGGTGGAGCACCCGCCAATTTTCTTGATGTCGGTGGTGGAGCGACGGCAGACCGAATGCGCCAGGCGCTTGATATCGTTCTCTCACACCCGGATGTTGAAGCGATATTCATCAACATTCTTGGAGGCATCACCCGCTGCGATGAAATGGCACGAGGCATTGTGGAAGCACAGAAATCGTTACCTCGACAAGTACCCATAGTAATTCGCATGATTGGGACAAGGGAGAGGGAGGGAGCAGAAATCCTTGAAGCGGCACAGATTCCCTTCCTCAATTCGATGGATTCAGCCGCACAGCGTGTTGTGGATCAAGCACAACAGGAGGGATCACCTTGACGATTCTAATCGATAAAGAAACCCAAGTCGTTGTTCAAGGAATCACCGGTCGGGAAGGACAGTTCCATACACAAGCTATGAGAGATTACGGGACCAAGGTGCTGGCCGGGACCAGCCCTGGAAAAGGCGGTCAAGAGGTTGATGGAATCCCCGTTTTTGATAGCGTCGCCGAAGCGAAGCAACAATTTCCTGCCCTCAACGCATCCATCATTTTCGTTCCAGCCCCATTTGCCGCTGATGCGGCTGCTGAAGCACTCGACGCAGAGCTCCAAGTTATTACCGTCATCACCGAACACATTCCAGTACATGACGAAATGCGCTTTATTGAACTAGCACGCCGCCAAAACAGCTACATAATCGGTCCTAACACCCCCGGAATCATTACGCCGGGGCATTGCAAGCTGGGAATTATGCCAGCCCATGTCTTCAAACCCGGACGCATAGGATTAATCTCACGCAGCGGAACCCTCACCTACGAAGTAGCAGCCAGTTTATCTGAAGCTGGATTTGGGCAATCCACGGCGTTAGGGTTAGGGGGTGATCCTATCGTGGGAATGTCTTTTGTTGATGCCCTCAAGCTCTTCGAAGCGGATAAGGGAACGGATGCCACTGTCCTCATTGGCGAAATTGGCGGAAGCGCCGAAGAAGAAGCCGCAGCCTACATCAAGGACCATGTGTCGAAACCGGTAATCGCCTACATCGCTGGACGAACCGCGCCAAAAGGGAAACGGATGGGCCATGCTGGAGCCATCGTCAGCGGTAAAACAGGTACCGCTGATGGAAAAATCCAAGCGTTGAAGAAAGCGGGCGTCACGGTGATTGAACGACCCATTGATGTCGATGAAACGCTGCAAACAATTCTCTAATTGCCGCGATACCCTTATAAGTCACCGGAGGGAAGCGGACCCGCACTAGGTGAATAGGAATGCCCGTCGCTGACCCAGAAAAACGCCGAATTGCTCTACGCCACCTCTTGTATGTCACAGTTTGTCGTGATTGTGGCGCGAAGAATCCGTTTAAGGCCACCAAGTGTCGGCGGTGTCGGCGCAAGAATCTGCGACCAAAACGACGAGAACTAACAAAGTAGGTAATCATTCGTGGGCCGGTAGTCTAGTGGCATGACGCCGCCCTCACAGGATTTAGCCTTCTTGGCTGAAGGCGAGGAAACGGCGGAGGTCGCGTGTTCAATTCACGCTCGGCCCACCACCTATACCTGCCAGGACTATCACAATGCTTTTAAGGCAGAGTTCTGCCTCGTTGCCATTCGTCATGGTGACCAAAAGTGCCGCGCGAGGTTCAAAGCGAAGAAGAATTTCTCGAACTCCTAGAACGGGCTAGTGAATGTCTTGTGAAACGGCTTCCAGATGCTGTCAAACTCAAGTTACGCACACCGCGCTACCTGTATACATTTAAGACGGATTCAGGTACGGCAGAACGCCTTTTAGCAGGAATGAAGATTCCCGTTTCTGATGTGTAACTGCACTACGAGTAGACGGTTAAGGAAGGAAAGGGAACACCCAACGCAATAAGATTCCAATCCCTAGCCCAATGAGACCTAGGGCGATCGGGATCGGAAGCCCTGCCATAATCCCGCGTTTTTCTAACAGTCTTAATGTGATGAGGAACCCTGCAACGACGCCTATCACAGCAAGAATCGCAGGAAGGAAGCCGAAATTCACGATGGACAGAACGGTAATCATACCGTAAAATGCCACATCACCAAGCCCAATGTCCCATTCGGAAGAGGACACCGACAGAGCTGTGAGCTTATCGGGGTCGTCTTCGGTGAGTTCGACGATCTTACGTATGGGTCCCTTTTTCACTGAGTAGTAATCATAAATTGCTAACCCAACGAGGAGCAGCACGCTGGTCCAGACAGGCAAGACCACACCCAAGAAGGCACCAACCCCTGACCCAAAGACGAGTAATGCGCCGTTCTTGAGCCGGTTCTGCGAGTCGACCATGATGAAGCAAAAAGTCGAGGTTATCGCAAAGGCAAAGCCGATGAGGCCGCCTAAGAGAGGGTCCACAAATTGGAACACGATTAAGAACAGATATCCAAAATAGGCGACGATGACGATGCTGATGAAGGTGAAGGCACCGATCAATAGATATCGCAGTAAATGTTCCTTTCCGTATTTGAGAAGGAGCACAACGAAGGTTGCACCAACAGTCGCTAACACCACGAAAAGAATAGCGTTCGCGATAGCTGCAAGGGGACCAAAGACAGATTCTGAGATAGGTTCAGCGTAAAGTCGAATGTCTGAAATCGCAACGATGATCCCTAGTAAACCTGCACCAATCATTGAAGTGAGTAAATTTCCAATGAGAGTCGCGCGGTCACCAGAAATTACAGGCATTTCTTCAGCCATTTAGGATCCTCCACTATTTTGTGAGAGCAACTCTTTCTCCTATTTCTACAGCACGAGCATTTATGCTATCCTGTTTGCGCAGTCGCTTAGCAAGATAGGTGCACGCTTCGGCTTCCCCATGGACGGTGAATATTTCGGTAGCAGTTGGATAGAAGCTGCCAAGGTCTAACAGCTGATCTTGACCGGCGTGCGAAGAAAAGTCAAACAGCTGGTACTTCGCCTTAACCCGCTTCAGGTAGTTCCCATCATCAAAGGTACCATTATCCAGCAGATCTCGACCGGGCGTACCTGGAATTTGATAGCCTACCAAGAGTACGGCGTTTTTAGCATCATGTAAAATCTGACCCAAGTACATGGCCGCAGATCCCCCCCGCAGCATCCCAGCCGGAGCAACAATTAATCCTGGTTTTTTTGCTATAGTTTCGCGTTGTCGTCGACTGCGAACCCAATCGGCGTTCTTTAAGGCGCGTTGGAGTAGCTTATAATCCCGGAAAAAGCCGGGGTGTTTGAGGAAAATACGAGCCGCTTCTCGAGCCATCCCGTCCAAGTAGATGGGGAAGGAGGCTTTGTAACGGGTCAAGATGCATAAGATTTCTTGCGCCCGCGCGACGGCAAAGGCTGGAACCAGCACGGTGCCACCATTATCAATGGTCGTTGCCGCAGTTTCCACAAATTCTTCCTCGATTTCCGTTCGGCCCTTATGGGAGGAGAGGGCGTAGGTACTTTCAAGCACTAAGGCGTCAGGCGACGCTCTTGAAACATTGGCGCCCTTGAGTAGTTGCGTGTCGATGGTGTTGATATCACCCGTATAGAGAATCTCATGGGTTGGTGTGTTCACGCGGAGAGCGGCGCTTCCTGGAATGTGCCCTGCATCTAAGAAGGTGAGCGTAATCCCATTAGCTAGCTCAATCGGGTCGTCATAGTCGATGATTTTAATTCGACGGAATAGTCGCTCCACTTCGAATTGTTCAAAAGGCAGGTAGTATTGACTGAGTCGAAGCATATCCTTGAGGAGGAGCCGGATGAGGTCTCGGGTGATTTCTGTCATGTAAACATCTGGAGCCCCACTCATAAAGAGCAGGGGAAGTCCGCCACTATGATCGAGGTGAGCGTGACTTAATGCGACGGTGAGATTGGAAAGTTCCGTGAGCGGAGGGAAGGTTGGATTTCCGTTAAATGATGCTCCAAAGTCACAGAGTAGAGAGGTTTCCCCTTCTTTGATAAGGCAGGCTGAACCACCAATAGTTTTACAGCCACCTAGAAAATGAAGTTCAGTCACGGTATCGTAATGCCCCTTGATCAGCTCGCATGGAAGGATTATCGGAAATGGTACCACGCCTAGCTGAACAGTCCTCATAAATGTATTTCATTAATGGAATGAAGAAGAGCTGGAGCGAGAGAATCTAATTACTGAAGAAGACTTAAGACACGCACAGTCTTCAGGGGAATGTGGCGAGCCTTATGAGTTACTCAGAAGAAATCCAAATCATCTTAAAAAACCCAGACGAAAAACTGGCGGGAAGAACCCTTGTGACCGGGTTTCACAGCGCCTTAGGTGAAACCGGGTACATTGTCCTCCGACATTTAGCGAAACAAGAAGGAACTCGTTCCATTGGCTGCATCATGAGCCCACTCATCCCGCCCCACGTCTTCATGGGTACTCAACGACTTCTTTTACCAATTGAACTGTACGATTACAACGAAGAATTTGTCCTGATTTTTACGCGATTACAACCCCACCGTGCTGAATGGGTGCCCTTCACTGAAGCGTTAGCAAATTGGTCAATAGAACAAGACCTCAAACAAGCGATTCTCCTCGGAGGGCTAGACATCCAATTCGCTGAAACAGGAGATCGGTATCGCACTGCCTACACAGCAGCGTTCAAGACCAAAGCCGATCAGTTCGAGCTACCCGTTCTCGAGGAAGGCCGAGGGATTTACGGTCCATTAGCTCTCCTCCTCGCCAACTACGAGATCCGAGATTTCCCAGCAATAGCTATTCTCCCCTACGCTGAGAGAGGACGCCCAGATCCCCGAGCCGCAAGCGTCGCCATCGAGGTGTTCGACAAGCTGTTCGATTCCGAAATCAACACTGATGAACTCATGGCAGATGCAGAAGCCATTGAACGAGAGATCAAACACCTCATGGAACGCCAGCGTGAACGCGAAACGGACCGTGATGCCACGGGCATGTTTATGTGAGGCGTTTATTTTCAGTTCGTTTTTCAGCTTCTCAGTGAACCGGCGTCCCTGGAGGAAGTTGGCGTTCCGGAACTACCAGAACGACTTGATAATCATCAGAGCCTTGTTTCCCTACTTCAGCGGCAAGTAGCATACCCTCTGATTTTTCTCCCCGAAACACTGCGGGTTTAAGATTCACTAGCACAATCAACTGTTTACCTACAAGTTCCTCAGCGGAGTAATATGGTGCTAACCCGGTCACGATTTGCCGTTTACCCAGTTCTCCAAGATCGATTTGGACTTTAATTAAATGCTTAGTACCGGGGACTGGAACCGCTTCAAGCACATTGGCTACTCGAAAATCTAATTTCTTGAATTCTTCAAAGGTTATAATATCAACCACCTGCCAATAACTCAGATACCATGAATTCACACTATAAAGGTTTTAACTCCGAGGTCCAATTATCAAAAAAGAACTCGCATTTAGATGATTTGAAGATAGCACAGGATTTCAAAAAAAACTTAGAGAAAATAATTGGTTGAAGAAAGAACTAAAAATGCAATACCAGCGTCTAGTTTGTAAAGAGTGATATTTAGCGGAGATGCGGTGAACAAAGTGGGAAAGAATCGTTGGCTGATAGGTAGCCTGCTCTTCCTTTTCATCTTGCCAGTGTTACCTCCACCATCCGCAGCACTGCCTACATCACAATCACCTCCCATCGCGTCCCTAGCACCCCCTGGCCCACCACCACCCTATGGACCCTTTGCCCCGGTGGGTCAATACAACGGAAGCAGCAATCCAACTAACATCCTTGCGACTTATAACAAGAGTTTGAATGTGAAAACACCAACGAATGATACCCAAGATTTCACTGTTGATCTCGCACCCGACTGGTCCAGCTTCATGGAGGTCTCCATCACTGAAATCACGACAAGTTCGTTAATCAAAATCATCGACACAAATACTACCGATATCAGTAACGAGGAAACGATTAGTAACCAGTATCTAGCAATCTCTTTTCAGATCACGAACAGCTGTATCATCGCAAATTTCACGGCATATCTACGCGTTTTGGCAGCAGGACTTGTCATTCCCATCATCTATAACGCAACAAATGACGGTTTGGGTAACCCTGAACCCGATACCAATATCCATAACGGACAAGTTGTAAATGTATTCTTACCTACTCATTATGCTTGGTATACATTCACCTTTGCATCAGGAAGCAATTACCTAAACCATTCCCAAACTTACAATGGATACTTCTTCATCGTACTAGTCACCGTTGGTGTCAATGTGCGTTGGATTGTCACCGAGGATTCAGTTTCGGGTGATGGAGGTCGCCCCTACTTATCTGTTGACGGGAATTCTTGGTCGTATTACGAGTTTGGTGGTCAACCTGCTGATTTTCTGTCTACCGTGGGTCTTGAACCACTTACCACTAGCCCATCCCCGAGTGGCATTTCCATGGTAATTAATGGTACTTCGGTTCAAGATGTTGGGGGGAATTCCGGACAGTGGACTCGTACTTTCACTGTGATTCAGAAGGCTACACGCTTCGATGTTTTCACCACCTGGCCTGCATTGTTTAACTTTCGATACAACGCCTCTCTTTCTTACACCTTCGAGGGGGTCCCGAGCTTTCAAGTCACAGAGGGAAA
>JBHLMG010000009.1:0-95075 GCA_048938385.1 Promethearchaeota archaeon
CCCACACCCGAAATTCGGGATAAATATATCAAGTAATTCGAATAATCTGGTTCTTGAGTCGGCAATTCCTTCTCACCTGAGCTGCATATTCCTATGTTTGCTATTAACTATTCGAAATGCGTCAAGATTCCGTCAATATTTCACAACATGTTAGTATAGTTACATTTTGTGACCCCAAAATGTGAGTCCTTCTTTTAAAGAACGCATGCCTTCGTATCGAATGAAGAGTAGCCTGGAGGCATGAACTAAATGGGTGAAAAACTCCGATTCAAAAATGAACGCGAAGTCAAACTGGGCCATATCAAAGGCGATGTGGCGATCGAGAACTGTCCTATCATCGTCCCTGAAAAAGGAGCAGAAATTGTCATCGAAGGCGCATTGGAAATCCGCGGACATACGGATATCGAAGGATCGCTAAAAGCTGATTATCTTGAAATCGATGGGCGAAATACCTCTGAAATTCATGGAGATTTATCCATCGCTCGTTCTATCGATGTTCGAAGAGGACAACTAACCGTCACCGGGTCAGTGTCTGCCAGCAAAATTAATGTTCACGCTGCCTTATCGGTAGGCAAGAATTTGCAAGCTACGAAAGTGTCAATTGGGGGTGCGCTCAAAGTAGGGGGAGCTGCTACCGTTGAAGACATCAATGTAGGCGGCGCGGTAAAAATCGAAGGGAAAATTGATTCTAAGGTTCTCAATGTCGGAGGGGCTGTAAAATGCAATATTGGTATCATCGGCAAAGTCAATGTGGGTGGCTCCTTTAAGGCAGAGGGGGCTGTTGAAATCGGCGAAATTGATGTCGGTGGCGCCGTGGTCGTGGGACCAGGCTCCAAAGTCCTCACTATTGATGTAGGTGGCAGTTTCAAGAGCGAAGGCGATATAATTTTTGAAGAATTGGATGTTGGCGGTGCAGCGAAATTTGAAGGAGAAGCAAAAGGAAAATCCGTAGATGTCGGTGGATCCGTTAAGGCTGAACAATCGCTCACTCTAACAGGGAAGCTTGATGTGGGTGGTGCCATTTTTGTAGGAACAGATCTTTTTGTGGCTGAAGAGATTGAAGTTGGTGGCTCTTTGCGAGCTGGTCGGAAGATTGAATCACCACGAATTGATATTGGTGGCTCGATTGAGGCGGCCCACATTAAGGCTGCTAAGGAATTTCAGATTGGGCGTCGTGGGGAAGTGAGGGGGTTTGTAGAAAGCTCTGACATTATCATATCAGAATCATCGCGTGGTGGTTCGTTTTATGGTGATTCCATCCGTGTGGAAGAGCGAGCTCGGGTGAAAAACCTCTATGGGCGGGTTATTTACCTTGAACGGGATGTTCGCGTCGAAGGCGACATCTTGTATACAGAACAGTTCGAGGCAGAACCCGGAGTTTATTTCGGAAAAGAACCGCAACAAGTGAAAACTCTACCTAAGGCTGAAGATTTGCTTAAATAGCATGGCCCACAGCGTTCGGGGTTCGGGGCAGAGGGATATGCTCCGAACTCCACTTCTTCTTGTTACGAAAACTCCTAAAAGGTTCTTGTGAAGCTTTCTTGGGATTAGGAGTTAAGCTAGTTGGTTGAACCTGCTCACACCTGCTCTAGTAAAATTCAACTCAGTCAAGACATGACGGTTACACCCTTGGCTGCGGAGAGCCTGGGAGTTCGAAGTCTTGCGGCCTACATTCAGACAAGTGACACAACTATTCTTATTGATCCAGGGGTTGCTCTCGGCTTCCGTGATGGATATCATCCTCATCCAAGAGAATACCAACTGTTGGCTGATTTCCGAGAAAAAATCCATCGCTACTCTTCAGCTACTGATGTGATTGTTGTATCTCATTATCACCATGACCATTTCCAACCCTTCTATCAGAATTATGCTTATTTTTGGTCTACACCTGAGGAGGCGTCTCTTCTGTATAATGGTCGGCGTGTTTGGTGTAAGGATATTCGCTCCAATATCAACTATTCTCAACAAAGCCGTGGATATCATTTTGTTCGAAAAGTACGGAAGATTGCTCAGTCTGTTGAATACGCTGATGGACGGGCCATGAAGTTCAACCAGACGCTAATTCGGTTTTCTCCACCTGTCCCTCATGGGGAGAAGAACACCAAGCTTGGCTGGGTCATTATGACCGCGATCCGTTGTGGTGATTTTTGCATGGTCCATGCCTCTGATACACAAGGTCCGATGGAAAAGCTGACGACCGACTGGATCCTTCGCCAGAAACCCGATGTTGTTATGATCGCTGGTCCACCCACTTATCTTGCGCCAGATCGGGTTGGTTCCGCGGTCATTGTAGCTGCTGCTGAGAATCTCAAAACTTTGGCAGTTGAGATTCCTATGGTAATCGTTGACCATCATCTCCTCAGGGATTCAAATTGGTCGGACTGGTTAGATCCAATACGCCAACATGCAAGAGACCATGGGAATCAGCTGATGACGGTGGCTGAAGTCTTAGGAGTAGAGGAGAACCTTCTAGAGGTGAAGCGTGAAAGTCTTTACCGGCAAACGCCGGTCACTCCTGCATTTGAAGATTGGGTTAGGCAAGTTCAAGGTAATCGAATTCAGACTCCACCACCCTTACCATGAGATAAATCAGAACACGCTTTTTCTAGTCGGGGATGGTTGGTAAAAGGGACCGTGTATTGGGAAGATGACTTCTCGAAATGCTTCAGCGTATTCGCATCCTGCCTGTACGCCTCGAAGACGGGCTTTTTGCACATTGAATGCAAGGTAAAAGTCGTTGGTTTTTTGTAGCTGACTTTGATACGCTCGAATTGCTTGCTCCTTCTTTTCCATCGTTTCTGTGATGTCTACAAATATCGTAGGCGCTGGAAACAAGGAGTTGATTTCCATGCTCAGTAATCGTTTGGGACGCCAAGCTAGCTCCTTGTATTGCGTGGAGTGTCCTGCCCATTCAGCTGCACGCAAGACTGCCTGATGCACAATTCGGTGATCTGGATGATAATCGAACTCACTGTGGGAGATAATCACTTCAGGTTGAATTTGTTGTATCACAGGAATAATCGTATTCGCGGTTTCAGTTATAGTGAAGGCAAGTTCAGGACCTTCAATGGCCACGACTTTGGCACCTAGCTTTCCACAAGCGGTCTGTAGTTCCTGGTGTCGTGCGGGATTACCAGATAAACAACAGACTGTCACGGAGTTACCCCGTGTGGTTTCTAAGGCAATACTACCTCCGCATCCAAAGGTTTCATCATCGGCATGGGCACCAATGACCAGTAAACGCTTTGACGATTCAGGCATAACGAGTAGATACAGCTTTCCTCATCTAAAGGTTTCCCTGTTTGGTAGGATGAGGAAGATTTCACCAAAGGTAACACATAAGGGTGGGAATGACAGGGTGCCAAAGGATTAATCATGCGAATAGGCATCACGTGCTACCCTGGTGTTGGTGGTTCTGGTCTTCTAGCAACGCGCCTTGGTGTTGAACTCGCTAAACGCAATCATGAAGTCCGGTTCATCACTTACGAAGTACCATTTGAACTGCAAGAAGGAATTCATGAGAATGTCAAAGTTGACCTAGTCGATGTGTTAGATTACCCACTTTTTCGCTACCCCCCATATACCGTAGCATTAGCATCCCGAATGGCTCAAATTGCTCAAAAACATCAACTCGATCTCTTGCACACCCACTATGCTATTCCCCACGCGCTATCTGCCTATGTTGCGCACCAGATGACCGGAATCCCATACATCGTAACATTGCACGGTTCAGATGTACATACCTTAGGCGCTGACCCAGCTTACCAGCCTGCCACACGGTTTGCCGTAGAAGCTGGTAATGCCGTCACCTGCGTTACCAAGCATATCTGTCAAACAGCGGAACAGACCTTAGGAATTCGGTGTAAAATCGAACCCATAACGAATTTCACTGATCCAGACCTTTTCAAACCTAACGCTTGTGAATTTCCAGTCGTGAATGGAAAACGCCAGTTAATCCATGTATCTAATTTTCGTCCAGTCAAGCGTGTAAGTGACCTTGTGACCGCCTTTGCACAAATAGCTGATGAGGTGCCTGATGTTGAACTGCTCTTACTTGGCGATGGACCTGAACGTCCTGGTGTCGATCGGCTAATTCGGAAATTTGAGCTTAATAATCGTATCCGGTGTCCTGGGTTCAAGCGAGATGTCTATCAATACCTTCGATGCGCCTCGGCTTTTGCCTTAAGCTCCGAATTAGAAGGTGCTCCACTTTCATTACTTGAAGCGATGAGCTGTGGATTGCCCGTAGTAGCTACTGAAGTGGGAGGGATTCCTGAGATTGTAAAAGATGGAGAAAATGGGTTGCTTGTCCCCTTTGGAGATATTGATGCCTTAGCAGAAAAAATGTATGTACTCCTTACGGATCGAATATTGGCTAGTCAGTTGGGCGCACAGGCCCGGAAAACGATACTCGAAAATCACACAGCCGAAAAAGTGGTCCCCCAATATGAAGCGATTTACGAAGGAGTGATTCACGACTAATCAAGACCCTGTGTTTTTCGTGAGCAATCTTGGTGGTTAGTCTATTTCGCATTCGGGTTATTTGGTAAGAAGTAAGTGGCTGAGGAAGGAGTGTAGGTTTGGTAATGGCTAAGCAAGCGTGGAAAGTAATTTTGTGGACCTAAAGAAATGGCTCCGTCTATCCATGCAAAGCTTACTTCTTGGCCAAGGCGTTCGGGCGCATATCGTCCAAACATTTGTGAGAGGTAGGTTTGGAGTATTTGTCGTTGACGCGTGTAGCGACCCACCATGACTCGGTATGACTCTCTTATCTTAGCATCGGGAGAATCGCGCTGTTGACGAATAGCCTCATTTCGGTCTTGTTCTAACTGTTGTTCTGCTTGAATGAGTTGTTCAACCGAATGGGCGATGAGTTCTGCACTGGCACCAAAAAGGGATCGCACTACTCCACTATTTTTTTCTTCAGATGCGGTAACGATGGCTTTCCCATAAAATCGAAGCTCTTTGAGGTCAAGAGGCATTATTCCTTCCTGCTCAAGTATTTGGGCTTGCTGCGTGGTCCATGGATTACCATAGTATTGCCGGGTGTATCGGAAGAATATTGGAGCCAAGCTATCAAGAGCCTCAAGGGCTGGTGACACTTGGGCATGGTAGGAAGTCTCTCCGGATCCGCCGATGTGAAGAATTATAGGAGTATAACTCTGCACAAGAAAAGCTCGAGTATCTACACGAGGAGAAAGAAATTCTGCCCAGTCAGAGAGATCCGGTGAAGTGGGTTTGAGTTCTAGCGTATGGGTGACCTTGCATTTGGGGCAACGCGCACTGATTTCCATTCTCATAGCTGATTCATTAGCTAAAGTGGGGTCTAATCTGGTTCGATTACAACCAGCTGTCGGGCATTCAAGTTGGAAAGGAACATAGTCTTCTGTCCGGTGCCCGATTCCAGGTTGATAACCTAGCTGTTGGAGCTGTTCCGCAGCTTGGTTAAGTGCCTGAATATAGCGAGAACGATTTCGAACATGGATGAGAAATTCAAAAGCTGGAAGCATGAGAAGGCGGAGCGTGGGATGGGAAAATTGTTGAAAAAGAATTCCACTATCTTGTGACAAGTTAGCAAGCTGCATCCAAATTAATAGGCTCCAATCTGATATTGTCTTTGCTTTGTCAAAGGCGTGTTGAATGATTTTGATGACCGATTGAACCCGATCCTCATACTCTGCCTTCTGGTGTGATGAGGATTTTGTTACTAATTCATGGTAGGTTGAAGCGATTTTCTCCAGAGCTTGATTCAACCATGAACGCGAGGGTAGGGGCAGTGCATGCATAGGCGATTGTCGAAATTCACGGGGCACATTAAATGAGAAACTAAGACCCCGTGGACCGGGACTAGGAAGGTGAATGACAGTCAGCTCTTTCTGTTCATGATCATGATCGCCAACAAACATAATTGATGCGGTGTTCTGAAGCATGGCAATCTGGCCGATAGCTGCCAACTTGTTGATAACCAATCCAGGTCCACCAAGCAGGCTAGGTTGGTGACCTGCCTCAACAGCTGCGTGTTGGGATTCGAGCAATTCGAGTCGATGGGTCACCATCGGCGTGAGCATCTCGTGCTTCTGATGAATTTCCTTAATTGTCTGACACAATACTATAAGCCGCTCATGAGTAAAGAGCGGTTGCTTCTCTTCACGGTACACAGCGGAGAGGGGTCGACTCAACGCAATAGCGTCGTTTACATTCAATGGGATAGATCCCCAAAATTGAAGAGCTGCCTCGTTACCATCGAACACGAATGAAGCATACAGTTTAGACGGGGCAGTGGTTGAAGTCACTGCTCAGACTCCTCCCGCGGTTGTCGTCGAATAGCAAATCCCACAAGGCAACTAAGAAGGGATAAGGTACCAATAAGTGCGATTAATGTAGCAACATTCGTCGCAAAATAAGCGAAATCTACTAAGGGTATTGAGCCGAGAGAGGTCCATTCTTGAAAATCGGTTCGGTGAAGCTGATAAGCAAAGAGGTTAGCATATTCAGTACGCCGCGTAGCGATGTAGTCAGTGGCCACGATTTGCCATAATTGGACGAAGGGAAGGTTCGAGGCGTAAAGGGATTCGTAATAGGTCTTGGATGGCTCAACACCTACTCCACTAGCGGTGAGATCGAAAGGCAGCCAGCCCCATGGGGGAACATAGACCATAGCCCACCCATGACCGATGGCGTTTTTCCAGTCCACATAGAGGTATGCCTCTTCGGCTATTGACCCCCAAATGAATCCATTTGTGCGAGCGCCGTCTTGGAACCAGTGACCGGTTGTTAGGTAACAGGGGATTCTTAAAATTCGGAGCAGAGCAATAAGTAAATTCGATTGGTCATCACAGTCACCAATTTGACTAACTATGGTTTCCTCTGGATACTGTGGTTCAGTAATACCTGTTGATCGAATGATGTTTGACTGTATCCACCGAATTGCTGAATAAACGAGGGCGAGCACATTATCCTGGGTTGCGTTCGCCAGGCTCCTCTGAACATCCATGGCAATGTCTACAAGAGAGGAATTCCATGTTTTCCACAGCGAAGTTCCTCGTGTATACCAAAGGTAATCATCTGTCCCAATCTGGTCCTCAATGTCATCGAGGGTACCTGATTGGATGACACTAATTACTGGAAGACTTGGTCGATGATCGAGTACCGTGAAGAGCCACTCTTCCTCCCACCGAATCCTATCTTGGGGCAATAAGGTAGTAGTTAAATTCAATCGTATTCTTGGATTTCCATCGCTGTCTGTTCCAAAACCGATTGGTTCGATGGATTGGTTGTTGTAACTGAAATCGAAGTTCAGTTGTTCACAGGTTTGCCAAGAAGTGTTTCCGATGTAATCCCAATAGGCTGTTATTGGAAGGGATTGGTTTCCTGAAACGATTAGCGAACCTGAGAAGCTCACTCGCCAGTGATGGACGTATTGAAAAGCTGATGTGGGGTGTGGCACTAAAGCTAGTAGGATGAGAAGAAGTAACAGTGTAACTATCCATGGACGATATTTCGACATGCGGAACAGCCTTGCCCCAAGTCATCTAGCAGGGAATCAACTGATTTAAGCTCTACCTTTTTTCTGACGCCCTCCAACCCACTGGGCTACAGACACCCTTTATGTACCAATCCTTTCGTATTACCAGTATTTTTTAGCTAGAAAGTGGAAAGGATAAGAACACATTTCATGTTTCGAGGGAAGCTCGCAACGAATTTGAAAGCGAAAGATATTGAACTAACTCTTGCTTTCTTCGAGGGAAGCTTTTCCTTGGGCATGACAGACTGGGCGGGATATCGACATGAAATTAGGCGAAGTTGCCAATCATGTGATTGCTTTTTTGCAGAATCATACTGACCAGGAATTTACTGCTAATACGCTCCTCATGCATATAGGCTTGCCACTTAAAGAAAAACGAAGGCTTTACGATGTGATTGAAGTCCTGTCTTGCGCAGGGCTTGTAGATATTCGCAAGGATTCACGAAAGCGATACTTCAGATGGAAACTACCCACTCTTTCCCCTACACCGTCTGAAATGAACCTTGAATTACCAGCTGATCCGTTATTTCAAGAAGCTGGTACTATTCTTCATCTTCTCCTACACCTTGGGCCAGGGGCGTTTCAAGAGCTGAGCAATGATTCATCGCTCTCCATGATAGAGCGAGATATCAAACGCACCGTATGGGGTGCTAATGCTGTTAGCGTTGTGCGCGTATCTCTTCAAAATCAACAGGGTCGAGTTTTAAAAGAGACCTCCCATGGGACACTTCAAGCCGAAGTCTAATAGAGACTCGGCGAGTAGAAGTCAAAAAGAGTAAAATTCAGCAGAACCAGAACAAAAATTAGTGTAAAGCTTATTCCTGCTCAGTGAGATCTTTTCGAACTGCTTCATAAAAGCTGACTTCGTCTTCTCCACGCCGCTTCACGGTTATTTTAGGCTCAACACCTTCTAGCTTTCGTTGCACGAGGATAACACCAGTTTTTGGAATTCGCGTAAATAATTGTCCGCGTGAGTAAAGTGTGATGGCGATATCTTCGATTCGGGAGGCGAGTTCTGACTTTGTTTTATGAAGCGTCTCTAGATAGGTCACAGCATCAGGAAGAAAAATTAGTCGAATAAGCTCATCCCGCTCCTTTTCACGCTGTGTCTTTACTTCCTTCAACGCTTCTCGTCGCTGTTGCTCTTGTACGAGCGCTTTCAGTTTTTGCTCTCGGATGCGTTTAAGCTCTTCAGACTCGGACATGGCAAACCACCAAGCGACGAGGAGTGGCACCTGTTCGCTACTTTTATAGATTTCGGGTTTCCTCATACTCGAGACAAAGATATGAACCGTCATAAACGGATTATCACTAGACATCTATCTCGTTTCTTCTTACTCACTCTACTATGTGTTATTGTCTATGGGGGCGTTCCTCAAGTTCAACTCGTTAATGCTCACTCAGGATTAACCTCTCTTTGGGAATATTCCACGGCTCCCAATCAAGTGTCATTAGAATTTAACGGCACCGAGGCCTTCGTATATTTAGAGGCTCAATGCGATTTTGGGCCTCGCCCTCCTGGCTCGAGTAATCTTACCGCTTGCGGTGATTATATCATATCAATTCTGGAGGCTTATGGGTGGCCGGTCCAAACGCAAACTTGGACCTACTTAGACACACCTCTACGAAATATCGTTGCAGGAGCCATAGCGCTACCAAGGTATGTACTACTCGCACATTACGACACACGACCAATTGCTGAAATGGATCCAGATCCATTAAATCGGACCAGGCCTATTCTGGGTGCGAATGATGGCGCCAGTGGAGTCGCAACCCTTCTCGAACTCGCTGCTGTTCTTCCCCCCGAAGCCAAGAACTCTGTTGCTCTCCTTTTCGTTGACGCTGAAGATTCTGGCAATGTTAATGGCTGGGAATGGATAGTTGGTTCTACTTACTATGTCAATGGGCTCAGCACGGTGCAGCGATTGAATATCCAAGCAGCGATTTTACTGGATATGATGGGTGATGCTGATCTACAATTAAAACGGGAAGGGTATTCAACGCCTTCCTTAGCTAATGTTATCTGGCAGATTGCCACTGATCTCGTTTACGCAGATGTCTTCCTGAATGTATCTGGTTATAGCATACTTGATGATCATCATCCGTTCCTTGCTGTAGGTATTTCAGCTGTTGATATCATTGACTTTGACTATCCATACTGGCATACGCTAGCAGATACCCCGGATAAATGCGCTCCTGAGTCTCTAGAAGCTGTTGGGCGTGTCGTTGAATCCTTCGTTGAACAGCAGCTAATAAACCCAACAATTTTCACTCCCACTCAACCATTGGTGATTCCTTATCTGGAGTTGTTACTGTTAGTTGTTGGATCTGCGATGATAGTAGGGTTGCTGATACTATTTATTTTCTGGCAAAAAAAACCAAAGAATGACTACCAAAAAATAGCTGGTTATTGTTGCTAAACGATTTTCAACTTAAACCAAACACTTTAAAGTGCGATTTCAAGTAACGATGCTACCCACCTTATTGCTAGGAGGAGGCGTCTCGTCCCTTCTTGCAATGTGGTAAAACCCAACTGGTGAAACTAGCATACATAAACATCAGTGATGGAGGAAACTCCCAAAATGTCTAAAGAAGCAGACTCCACTGAGGCTCCAGCAGCCGCAGAACCCAAAACCGAAGAAGCTAAGACCGAAGAAGCTAAGACCGAAGAACCCAAAGCGGAAAAGGCTCCTAAAGAGGCTAAGAAGAAGGCTGAGAAAAAAGCCGAAGCTCCTAAATCTCGACGCGATGAAAGCGTCGTGTTCGTGGGCAGTAAACCTCTCATGAGTTACATCACAGCCTGTGTAACACAATTGAACCGTAATCCTGAAGAACTGGTCATCAAAGCCCGTGGTCGAGCCATCAGCCGCGCGGTGGATGTTGCTGAAGTCCTTCGAAACCGGTTCATGCCCGATCTCGTAGTGAGAAACATCGACATCTCCACTGAACAAGTCAAAACCGCTGAGGGAAGTATAGCAAACGTCTCGGCAATGGAAATCACCTTGGTTCGCGGAACATAATATGGCCTAGTGCTATCTCCGAACAACTGAATCGTCAAGCGATCGAATATCGCTCTAATCTGTCTAGCCGGCTTACGAAAACGCCTAATAGCTCTTGGGGCAGGCGCGTTCATCTCCCTCTTCTTTAGCCGGATTAAAGTAGCGGATAGTATTATTATCTAACAATTATCTGATACGCACGATTTTCGAGGTGTTCTAAATGGAACCACGACAACATGGAATGGTACCAACGGTAGTGCAAATCCTAGCCATTGGTGATGCCAACGCTGAACTCGTCTTCTCTTCTCTTCAAACTTTGCCTCCTTTTGGTCGTGAGGTTGTTGTACCCCAAATGGCTCTGCGTGCAGCAGGATCAGCGACGAATTTTGCATTATGTGCAGCTCATTTAGGTGTAAAAACAGGGTTTGCAGGACGCCTAGCAGTGGATGAATTTGGAGAAGTAGTGCTTAAAGCGCTTCGAACTGCAAATGTCGATACCACATGCCTTCGTCTTGTTGAAGACGCAGAAACTGGAATGACCATTTCCATAGTGCGTAACGATGGTGAACGGGCGCTTATCACCTTTCAAGGGGCCACTGCGCAATTGCAATTTAAGGAACTCGAAAAATGCCTAAAGTCGGTTCCACCACCAAGATGGGTTCATTTAGCTGGGTATCATTTACTCGATTCACTTCGCGGACAACCAGCGGCTTCGCTTTTAAAACTTGCCCGCTCTCGCGGTGCAACGACATCGTTGGATACTGGATGGGACCCTAAGGGTTGGACTGATGAAACTGTGACGACACTGTTAGACACGCTACGGTTTGTGGATGTGTTCTTTCCCAATGCTAGTGAATTGAAAGCGCTGACAGGTGATCGGAGTCCTCGAAAAGGAGCTGAGAAACTAATCGAAGCTGGTACAGCTGCGTTAGTTGTAAAACTAGGAAACAAGGGTTGTCTGCTTGTGACCAAACGCGATGTACATTCGATTCCGGCGTTCGAAGTTCGTGTCACTGATACTACAGCGGCAGGAGATGCCTTTGATGGCGGCTTCGCCGTAAGCATGCTCTCAGGCGCTACGATGGGTCGGGCGGCGGTGTTCGCAAATGCAGTAGCTGCCCTCCGAATATCTCGTGGCCCTGACCAGCCTCTCTTTCCGACCCTGCAAGAAACAACTGCCTTCCTGATGCGCCGTCGACCCTTAGAGGTTTGAAAACACGCACTTTCCACCCACAAAGGTTTCTAACACTTTCACATCTTTGAGTCGCTCAGGTTTAATGTTGAAGGGATTTTCCGATACAACGATAAAATCAGCGAGCATTCCTGAAGCAAGAATGCCTTTCTTGCTTTCTTCAAAGCTGGCATAAGCTGCGTCTGCTGTATAAAGGCGAATGGCTTCTTCGACTGTTATACGGGTCGCAGGGTTAGGGTGGGTCACCGCTGAATAAATACCATAGAAGGGATTCATTGGCATACAATCTGAACCGAAAGCAGTAGGAATGCCCGCATCAAGAATTAACCGGAAATTGTTCAATTGCTGAGCTAGCTCAGAACCCAGACGAATATCATACATTCCGCCTGGTAAGCCCCAGCGATGGGCGAAATTCGGTTGTAAGAGTAACAGCATTCCTAATGCCTTTACTCGTTCTAGTTGTGAAGGCGTGATAAGTTCAGCATGAATAATATTATGTCGGAGCTCTTTGACCATTTTGGAGGTACTCACCTTCTCATGGCTTCGAAGTACCAGTTCAATGGCTCGGTCCCCAATAGCGTGAGTACTTACCTGCAAACCTAACTGATTGGCTATGTGTAAAAGGAATTCATAATCTGTGTCGGTTAATAGTAACAAACCTTTGGATTCGGGCTTATCCTTGTAGAACTGTGAAATCGCGGCTGTTTGAGCACCCAATGATCCATCTATGAAAACTTTAACCCCTCCAAATCGGAAATATTCATCACCTAGCCCTGAAGACAAACCAAGGCCTGCAAGCAGATCGAGGAGTGTCCTTTCGAGATTCATGTATACTCTGACGGTAAGTTGTCCTTTGCGATGTAGTTTCAGATATTCTTTGAAAAAGGGTAGATGGCGTTGATAGAGGTTTTCATGCACTGAGGTTACTCCTACGCTGTTAGCGTAGCGGCAGGCTGCCAAAAGGACTTGAGATAAATCTTCTTCGTCTGAAGTAAATTGCTGGGTGTTAATTGGGATGTCTCGAAGCACACCAGTAGGTTCGTTAGTTTGTTGATCACGATCTATTCCGGGGTCGTTCTCATCGAGTATAAGCTGGTCAAGAGCGGTTGAGTTTACGGTAACAAGGTGTCCACAGACTCGGATTAAAACAACTGGGTTCTTGGGTGCAATGGGATCTAAGTCGGCTTTGGTTAGGTAGCGTGGGGTTTTCCAAGTACTTTCATCCCAGTTATAGCCGAGGATGAGTTTGTTAGGTTCAGAACCTTGAACTCGTTCTTTCACTAAGGCAATCGCCTCGTCTGCAGAGGATACATCACCTAGGTCAAGGTGTAAGAGCTTCCGACCTAATCCAACTAGGTGGGCGTGAGTGTCAATGAATCCAGGCAGGACAATTCGGCCTTTAAAGTTCAAGACCTTTGAGGCCAAATCGTAGAAAGGTTCTAACTCTGAGTTAGTTCCAATGGCAAGAATTCGCTCGTTACTGATTGCCATCGCTTCTGCATGTGGGAGTGCAGAGTTCATTGTAAGGATGTCTGCATTATGAATGACCAGATCAAGCGAGAATGGCATACGACTTGTGACTCCTTGAACGATTTCTATTCGCCCTATATCTATTAATTCCCTTAGCTTAGTAGGTGTTCTTGGAGAACTACTGACACTAGAAGATTAAATACTACCTAACATCGTTAGGAAACTACTCGGAGGTTTTTCAGAGAATGGCAAAAAAAACAGCACGAAACGCAATCATTGTAGTGATTGTCATCGTTGTGATCAGTACAGGAATCTATCTTGGATTGGCATACCCATTCCCCGTGTATTCACAACCAGTAGAACTTACAGGTATCCTCTCTGAGACAGATTTCGATGTCAACATCGGATGGCCCAACACTCAAATGCGAATCCAAATTACTCTAACCTCTGTGAGTGCAATCTGGGGCTATGAAGTTCGTGACTCGACAGACACTTATATTATTGGAAATGCGAGTATCAGCACTTCTACAACGACAATAACTTCGCCTTGGTTTGATGCTTCGGGAATCTATACAATTACTGTTGTCTGTATTGGATCGCTTGAAGGCACCGTAACGATATACGCCCGAGGAACTCCTTTCATCACTGCCTAATAGCTTCTCAAAATTTCGCACCTATTGAAATCGTATGTCCACGGAGGTACTCCATAAGTGGGGTGGAACTTCTAAGGTAATACTTTGCCATCTTCGGCAATCTTATATTACAAACAGAACCAAGACGGCGTATTCAGATTCTATTCGAGGAGGCTTTGACTATGCCCCAATCCGATTACACACTGCGCAAACACCCCGCTCGGACACAACGCGCCCTCTTATTGACTTCTACACTTATCTGCTTGTTCATAATCAGCAGCTCTCTCACTATTCAAACTACTCAGGCCCTACCCTTACAGCCCTTTATCGATACCTTCGAAATCAATGGTCCCATGATTAACGAAGTGGTATTTAGTGTCTACCATGGTGGAGAAGCCCAATGGGCGGCGATGGTTGATGGCCTCATTGATATTGGCAATGCCCCAATCTCCCCGGAAGTGCGCTCAGAAATCGGGATAAACGAATGGGAAGTAGATGCCTTTTGGGGAATTGCCTGCAGCACTCACGATGATCCGTTCTTCATTGAAGAGCCTGAAGGACCCCCTGGCGTGACAGGGTTTCCTTTCAATTATGTTGCTCTACGTCGCGCAGTCGCTATGGCCCTCGACAAGTATTCTATAGCCCAAAACAGCTTTGGTGAAGCAGGCGTCGCATTGGACCACATTATTCCCGCATCCTTCACTGCGTGGCATGAACCCAATCTCCCCAGAGATTACCGAAGCGGAAATATTGCTGGCGCAATTGACATTTTAGAAGAAGCCGGCTTCATTGACTTCAACATGGATGGGTATCGAGATGCACCCAACGCTACTGAGGTCACCTTAAGCCTCTATTATACTCCTATAGAACTTGCTTCTAAGGCGGCTCAACATTCAAAAATCGCGACCAATACAACGAGGCTAGCTGAAACTATTGGGACCACCATGGAAGCGCTCGGTTTCCGCATTGAACTCTTCCCGGTCTCTGAACAGACCCTTTGGTTGTATACTCACATCGGATTCCGCTCCTAT
Source organism: Promethearchaeota archaeon (assembly GCA_048938385.1). Taxonomy (GTDB): domain Archaea; phylum Asgardarchaeota; class Hermodarchaeia; order Hermodarchaeales; family Hermodarchaeaceae; genus Hermodarchaeum. The sequence continues at coordinate 14,850 of JBHLMG010000009.1, forward strand.
CAAATGGCTCTCCTTCCTATCGAAGTACCTGAACGCGCTCCAAAGCTTCTTGAAGACTTATTCTACTCCTTCAACATCCCTACATCCAATATCATGAACTTTCACAACACCACAGTAGATACCATCATTGAAACCATGAACTCTACCTATGATTTTGGTGACTATCAAGATCTTCTCAGTGAACTACAAGTTGCCATTGCACAAAACCAACCCCTCATTCCCCTTTGTACCAAGTACCAATACACGGCTCAGCGTATAGACCGCTTTGAAAGTTGGTTCAACCAACCGGGAATAGGGACTGCAAATACATGGTCGCTCCTCCAAGCAAAACTACGCACTGGACAACCTGATCAACATCCGATTTCAGGCGTTGGAGGAGTTTTACAGTTCGGCCTTCACAATGTGCCTGACTCGCTCAATCCGGTCCTAGCTACTTTGGATGAAAGTTTCCTTGTCCTCAACTCTATCTATAGCCATCTCGTCCGGATGGATCCAAATACTGGTGAAGCCATTCCTGATTTAGCACGAAGCTGGAATATCGAGCCTGAAGGAAGTGGTCTTCAAATAACCTTCAACCTACAAAATAACGCTACTTGGCATGATGGGGAACCCTTCACTTCCACCGATGTGAACTTCACTTATGACTACATCAATAATCTGCCAGGTCCATGGCCTTATCCGCGACCGAAACCCAGTACAGTAGTTACCAGCGTCGATGTGATCAATAACATCACCATTGTGGTTCACACGCCCTTAAACGGCTACTTTGCTCTCTTCGATGTCGCTTCTACTCTAATCCTTCCCCAACACCTTTGGGAAGGAATGTTACAACCAGCTTTCTTTGAAAATCCGCGACCCGTGGGTACAGGCCCTTTCCGTTTTGATAAACAACCCGAACCTGGCCTTGTCTACTTGGAATACTTCCCTGAATACCATTATGGACTCCCAGGCTCACGAGAGATGCCCACCTTCGTAGATGTCTCGCTTCTCATCTGGCTAGGTGGAGGGATTTTCATCATCGTAATCACAGGGTTAGGGGCTCTCTGGTTCCTCCGACGAAGACCGCACGGATTTGTTAGTTAAGCAAAACGCCTAATGGTCGTATCCGTGACCTGTTGTAAAAAAGCTGCAAGAGCTACACCAAATGCCTTTGGCTGCTCTAGCATTACATTATGACCACTCCTAGGAATTGACACGAACTGGCCCTGTGGCAGATCTTCAAGCATCTGAGTCACGGTCTTGGTATCGACGGTAGTTTCAAATTCTCCATTAATGATGAGGGTGGGGACCGTAATTTCTGTAAGCCGATTCTGTACATTAAACGCTTTTACGGCTTTGAGAGTTTGACGCACGACGAAGGTGGGAGTCCGGAGCGAATCCTGATTCACCCAATCTATAAGAGACGGGTCCACATCTGGCCCGAAAATCTGAGTTCGTGTATACTTAGAGGCACGAGTTCGTGACATGCGAATCATCCAGCTAAGTAGAGACATTTGGATGCTCCTCTTCAGGGAAGAAACAGGACGCGGATTTGTGCCTACCAAAACCAATGCCCTTGGTAACTCGATGTTTTCAAGAGTGTATTGAAGAGCAATTATGCCTCCTAAAGAATGTCCAATCAACACCGGGTTGTTAATCTTCTCACATTTAAGAAGGGTTTTCAGGTCCTCAACATGATCAGACACTTGGTACCCTGTCTTGGGCTTATCAGAATCTCCATGTCCACGTAAATCATAAGCCAAAACCCGATATGATGCTCGAAATTGTTGGATTTGGTGCTTCCAGAATCGTTGAGATGCCGCCCATCCATGGATGAAAACGAGGGGCGGACCATCCCCTACAATGTTTACATTTAATTTAGTTCCCGAATCTGCTAGGCTACTCATTTTCGTCACCAATGATTGCAACAAGACAGTCTCATTCTAGAGTCTCTTCCAAAGAATTTTTCTTCATTCGAATTATCATCTTGATTTATGATGTTTTGAGATGGTGGTCTGTTTTTGGAAGAATCCACTCCTTGGGTTGTGATCGTTTGTGGTGAAGCGGAAGGACAAAAGGTTCGCGTAGCCCTTGACTTTCAAGATGCCCAGTCCGTTCTTGGACCTCGTCGCTTCATTGTAGGTGATGCCTTCATTCATCAACTCCTTGAATTATTTCAAGCGCGTGATGATTGGGTAATTAAAACAGTAATTGATGAAGTGAGAACGCCACAGAATACAATTGTTCCAAGTACAGTGCAGCTCTTCGCCCTTTTAAGCAAGAGTTACCCCCGAGGACTCTCCGCTGGAGTATTATTTATTGAAGAAGATGCGTTCCTCGAAGGAGAGGAGGGTAGTCTAGAAAACGTCAAACCTCGCGATGGTTTTTTCGATTCCTTAAAACGTTACCTTGTTCTTGGCCTTTCGCCCATGGGATTTGTAGCGGCTTGTGCTGAAGATACCCGGCTCTTCACCCGATTTATTTCCCGCCTTCTCAAACGCCCTGACGCCTTCACCGAAGTTTCTCTCCTTCTCCCTCAAGAAGCCCTTCTCCCCTCTACAAATAACGGATGATCCCGTGAAGAAAAGGGTGGATCATTGGTTTTTACAGGCTTGAATTATCGTTCGAGAATCCTTTGATTATCGACTGAACTTCTCTGTATTTTCTTACTCTAACTGTGCGCGTAGGTGAGGATACTTCTATTTACACTTCGGTAGTGTCCTTCACACGGGCTACTAATCGTCCAGCGTAGCGATTTATCCAGGATGTGAGAATTTGCATGACGAAGGTAACGATTATCGCGCCAATCGCGAAAAAGACCACAATCATTCCTATTTCATAAAATAGAATTCCATTCACGCTCAGGGATATAAGAAAATCGTTACCCCAAGGTTGAAGGATGTACTTCCACAGAAGGTAGTACCCATAAATGCCAGCTACTAATACAAACAACACCGCTACGGCAAATAGTGTGAGAATCGTCTTTGAAGCTGGGTTATCTGCATCCACATCACCGACGCCTTTTCCAAGAATAAAGCGTTCAACTCGCCTATGAAACCGCAGAAAGAGTCCTAGTAACCAAATGAATAGGAGGAAGGCAAGGCCGCTCCCTATCAACAGTACGAAGATAAATAAATCTTGAATCGCGACGATATATCCCCAAATTCCTGTGAGCATGAGGAAGAAAACTAGGGCGGCACCAAAGAGAATGAGGATTGAGATCAGTTGCACACCAAAGGTTGTAGAGGCAATGCCCCTAAATACACGGTCCCAATCAAATTTTTTTGCATCCGCTGTCATGATTAACCATCCTTATTGAAAAATTATTGTACTACCTACAGGGTCTTGGTCGAAAAAGCTTTGCTTCTGTTAGATTCTGTCTGCTAGATTATTAATTACATAATCTAATCAGGCTATGGCGTATGAATCTGAAATCCCGTTGAAGGTTGGAATTATGTTAAATTTCCCTTTCCAGTTCTTCCACCATTTCCTTGTATCGTCGGTGGACATCTTTACCGCCAAGGATTTTATCAAAGCGCTCGAAATCTTTTTTCATCTTTTCTTTTTCTCCTTGGCTTAGCACATCAACCATAGCTGGAAAGACTTCATCTTCTTCTCTTTGAAAGTGAGGTTGCATAATTTCAAGATATTCTTTTACGGATTTTAGAATATTCGTTCTGGCTTCTGGGGTCCCGCGGTGGTAAGCGCGAATTCCCTTGTGCATTTCATTTGCTAGGTCAAGAGCTGTGATGTGTTCCTCGATTAAGACAGCAATATCGTCTTGGACATCATCGGGGAGGTCGGTATCATGTTCACGCATCTGTTCGAAGAGAATATCTTCTTCCTTGCTGTGATGAATGACATCAGCATAACCACGAACAAACTCCACGATTTTCCAAAAAACAGTGGCTGGGACTTCCTTTTCATCTTCGAGTTTATCACGCACTTTTTCGATAATGGAAAAGACACGTTCGACGAGTTTGTGTTCATCAAGTAAAATGTCGATTGGGTACATGTGAGGATTCCTCCGTGTCCAGAGTGTACCTCCCTTGTTACCATCCTCTTCAAAAAACTTGCCTTCTACCAAAAGCATACCATTTTTAGTGTAAAACACACCTTCGGAGCCAATCAATTATTCTCAAAACCTCAAATTTGGCAGATGACTATGACGCCTACTCCTGAATTATTCCTTATCGGTGTGTTCATGGGACTGGTTGGAGCTGCGCTGTATGGATTTTCGAATGTTATCTATAAATCGCAAAGCCACGGAATTCATCCAGTACTCATCAATGCTCTGAAAATGTGGATTGCTCTTCTCCTCATGGCTGTCTTAGTCATTGTCATGCTATTGTTCATCCCTTGGACGGTTCCTGTAACTGCTGTCCCTTTACTCGCTCTCTCGATTCTCTTTGGAGCAGTCTTTGGTGATTTAATCTACTTAACAAGTCAAGCACGCATCGGTGTATCTCGTGCTTTTCCAATCGCCATGACTTTCCCACTTATCACCTATTTTGCCACAGTCCTTCTCTTCGGGGAACCTCTACTCCTCACACGGTTATTAGGTGTAGTGCTGGCGATCGTTGGTGTGGTTCTAATTAGCCACGAGCAAACCAACACCAGTCAAAATTCAAACGATCCCATTGCCAAACGAGATGTTCGCATCGGAATTCTGTTAGCCATTTTAACTCCGTTCTTTTGGACAGCGGGTGCTCTAATTACCCAACTAGCTATTACCGGAGTCGACCCAGTTCAAGGAAACCTCTTCCGGGTTCTCTCTGGTTCCTTGGTGATGATACCTATTATCTTCCTTGCTCGTTCCCGCGGAATAAAGGCGCCTACCAAACGAGCCACGAAGTTCACTCTGATTGCCGGATTTTTCGGTATGGGCATAGGCTCTATCATGTATGTAACAGCTGTCCAACTCGCTGGAGCTGCTGTAATGTCCGTACTTGCCTCAACAGCACCTATATTCGCGCTACCCTTCACTGCGTTTTACCTGAAAGAGAAGATTACGCCGTTGATTCTCGTAGGGACGATCCTAACCATTTGTGGTATTTGGTTCGTTGTCCTCGGGTTTTAAAAAAAGAAGTCGGCGATTCAGCCATCAATCGTGTACAGCTGATTCGCCATTATTACAAATCTAAGTCACTATTTCATTCGTTTACGCATCGCATCGAGGTCTTCCATAATGGCTTCCAAATCTTCTTCGTGTTTAATTTCGTCTTGCATGATTTTGTAGGCAAGATGCTGGGTTATTGCATCCTTTCCCTTCGTCATTTCTGCGATCTTGTAATAAACATCAATAGCACATTGTTCACCCTTGATATTCTGCTTTAAAATTGGTTCAACATAAGGGTCCTTCGGAACCTCATAACCACAATTGGTTTTTGTAAGCCATTCAGATGGATTGAGGATTGGGGTGCCACCTAATTGGATGATTCGTTCAACTAGCATACCGGCGTGCTCTAGTTCTTCGTTAGCGTGTTCCCCAAGTTCACTTGCAACTAAATCACGCATTGGTCCTACTACGATCTTTGATCCGATCCAGTATTGGTAATAGGCTAACCATTCGTCGGCTAGTGCTTTATTAAGCCATTCAATGAGCTCTTCGATGTCGAGCTTGATGATTTCACGACCCTTTGTACCCATAATAATCCACCAACATAGTGCTTTTGTGAATAGAGATGGCTTATTCTCCCTTTTATATAGTAATTATCTGGTAAGGGTCTTGAATTGATCCCCGGTATTGGCGTTCTGAATCATAAGCAGTGGTCCCTTTGACTTCGGTCTCTCGACCATACTATGAAATCATAAACAATTAGTTCTTCTTCGCCAATTGATAGGGTAGCTAACGACTTTGAAAAAGAAAGGGGCAGGAAGGTGGCGTTAAGCCATCTTCTGCTGCAGTATGAATAAAGGTTGCTTTTTTTGTTGTGTTTATTTCTCGCGTTGACCAAGTCTTGCATCGAGCATGAATAAAGCACCCTTTTGATCGCCAATCTGTTTGAGTAGATCCGCGACTCGTTTAGTCTGCTCCTCTTCTTCTACTTGTTCTTCGTAGAACCAGTTGAGGAGAGGAATAGCGGACTTGTCGCCAAGTTTTTTGGCGAGTTCACCGATTTTGAAAATCCGTTCGGTGACGATTTTTTCATGCTCATAAGCATTCTCCCAAGCCGCACGGGCTGAATCCCATTCAGTGGCGGGACCTTTGATATCGGTGAGAATTACGCGTCCTCCCCGATCAGTTACATGTTCCCAAAACCGCATGGCGTGTGCATATTCTTCGCCTGCTTGGATTTTCATCCAATGAGCCATGCCAGATAGATTCTTGGATTCAAAATATGCGGCCATGGAAAGGTAAATGTAACCTGAATATAGTTCGAAGTTAATTTGATCGTTAATTGCTTCTTGAAGTTCTTTACTAATTTCCATGTATTATCACTTCCGCAATTGGGTTACTGCTGAAGCGGTATTTCTTCCTGCTTTATATTTGTAGTGAAGTTCGCAACTAGCTCATTGTTTATGCACACTGGTGTAACATGTCTCGGGCGTTCAATAGCCTTTTATGCAGTAGCTTCGAAACGATGTTGAGCAATCATGAAAGCGTTAATCATTATCGACATGCTCAATGACTTTGTCACGGGCTCACTGAAATGTGATCGCGCTCAACGCATTATTCCAAATATCAAGAAACTCATTGAGGGTTTTCATAAACACAAACTCCTCGTTATCTTCGCTAACGATAGCCACCTTCCCACGGACTTTGAAATGGGTAAATGGGGTGCCCACGCAATTGAAGGCACTGAAGGTGCTCAAGTGATTCCAGAACTTGATCCGCAGGATGAGGACATCACCGTGAGTAAACATGTCTATAGTAGCTTCTTCGAAACCCCGCTGGATTCGATACTTCGAAGCCAAAAAATCGATACAGTGGTCTTGACCGGGTTGCATACTCACTTGTGCGTTCGTCATACTGCTGCAGACGCATTTTTCCGTGGATACAAGATCATTGTTCCTGAAAATGGCGTGGACTCGTTTACCGCAGAGGATCACGAATCCGGGTTAGCGTATCTAAAAGAATACTATGGTGCAATAATTACGGATGCTAAGGCTATTCTGAAGGATTTGTGAACTTTTCATCCAATATGATATCATCACATTGGAATAAGTTGACTTGCTGCTTCTTGTGAAGTCATTCAAGTAATGCCTTGAGTTGTTTTTGGATTGCTTCAAGTTCCGGTTGACTAGATCTACTGAGTTCTTTTTTGAGTGGCCAAAGCTTCACCAATATTGATCGAGCGATATCTTCTGTAAGTAATCCGAGGTCATGGCTCGTTTCGAGTACATATACCAAATCTGTGAAGGCTTGCTCTGGGTCAGGTGGTAAGGGGTCTATCAGGATGCTGTGAATGATTTCTCGTTCTCTTTCAGCAAGGTCTTTTTCTTCCCTGACAAAAAGTTGCTCTAACCGCTTCAGGTCTGATCGTTTGAGGTGTAATCCACTCCCACCTAGATTTTCTTCAAGGTGGTTAATTTTTGATGATCCCGTTAGGGCACAGATAATCTTCGGTTGTGCCAGTACCCAAGCAATGGCTAGTTGTACAGGAGTTGTACCGTACTCTTGCGCAAGGTGTATGAAATAATCCTTAATTCGTAAAGCAGATTCAAATCGTGCTCGTTGAAATAGAGGATCTAGCTTTCTAAGATCGCCTGGTTCGAATTGGGTGTCAGATTCGTATTTACCGGTTAAGATTCCGCGACCTGTCGCACTGAATCCGATCCCTGCGACATCGTAGGTGTGACAAAAAGGGAGGAGTTCGTCTCGAGATTTTCGGGCAACAGCGCTTAACTCCATCAAGATAGAGAATGGAGATCCTTGCTCACAATATTCCTTTACTCGAATTCCCGGTAGATGCCCAATCCCGTAATGACGGATTTTTTCTTCTGCTATCAAATCTTCGAGTGCTTCAATTGTCTCTGCTACAGGTGTTCTAGGGTCATTGAAGTGGACTTGATATAAATCGATGTAATCAGTGCTAAGCTGTTCTAGGCTACGCGCGCAGGCCTCATGTATGTAGGTCTTTGAAAGGTTGGGAGTAAACCCTTCACGAATTCCAACCTTTGTGGCAATGTAGACTTCCTCACGGAAAGGTTTGATGCTGTCACCCAAAATTTTCTCAGCGTTGCCATATCCTTCAGCGGTATCAAAGAAATTAACCCCCATCCTATAGGCACATTGAAGCATCCTTTGAAAACCTGGAATATCCACTGCGCCATAAACGCCGCTAAGGGCGTAGCAACCCACACCCACCTCGGAAATTTCGAGGTCATGGTGTTTCCGGTACTCCATGTCTACTGAAGGGCATTTACAAATGATAAAGGTTTTCAGCTAGTCAGGATTTTTTAGTAATGGACTCAAACGCTTTTTCTAGCTCTGGGCTTAATTTCACTGGGTAAATAGGTGGATCCGTGAGTATGCGATACGAAGCTGGAAGCTGCTCGATTTGGCTCCGGCAGTAAGCCCGAATTTCATCAAGGTGGGGAAATTCGTAAACGAGTTGGCCCTTTTTGATAATAGGAATAAGTAACGCTTCTGTTTCCGGAATGGTTTCATTCCAGCGCGCAACGGTATCTCTGTGAAACAAACCGGTCTTATCACGGTGGCGGAACACTTGCTTGCGATAGGGAACTAAGACTTTCTCTGCACTCAGTTTGGTTTTTGGAATTGGATGTCCATCCTTATCGATGCGTTCAACCAACTTGTACACACCCTGTAAAGCTGAAGGTCCACCTTCACGAGTGATGGGGTTAAAGTTTGCTCCGGTTACTAAGCGGGTACCCACACCAAACCCATCAATGGGGGCTTGTGCACGGACTAATTCTTCAATGTGGTATTCATCTAAATCGCTACTCACGAAAATTTTCACATCACTGAGACCGGCGTCATCCAAGATTTTGCGTGCTTGTTGACTTAAGGTAAGGAGATCCCCGCTATCTAGCCGTATTCCTTGGAGGTTGTGGCCTTGTTCGCTTAGTTCTTTCCCGATTATAGTAGCGTTCTGCACACCCTGCAGTGTGTCGTAGGTGTCTACTAAGAGAATGACATTGTGGGGGAAAGAGTGGCTGTATTCACGAAATGCTTGGAGCTCATTCGATCGGTTCTGAATGAAGGCGTGGGGCATCGTCCCAATGTATGGAATCCCCCAAACCTTTCCCGCCAAGACTAAAGAAGTTCCCGTGGCGCCCGCGAGATAGGAGGCACGAGCCGCTAAAATCGCGGCGTCTCGACCATGTGCTCGTCTAGCCCCGAAATCAACTACGGTTCGTTCCCCGGCCACATCCACCATTCGGGCAGCTTTGGTAGCGACCAAGGTTTGAAAGTTCATCACGTTTAGCAGGTAAGTTTCCAATACCTGAACCTCAATTGCAGGGCCAGTCACATTGACGATAGGTTCATCTTCAAACACGATAGTGCCTTCAGGTACGGCGTAAATCTCTCCGGTGAATTTGAAGTTTAATAAAAAATCTAGAAACCCGTTTTTAAAATCTGGACCAGAAGTAGCTTCTAGCCATCCCAAGTCCTTTTCTTCGAATCGAAGGTGTTGGATGTAAGCGATGAATTGCTCTAGCCCAGCGGCCACCATGTATCCACCAAAAGGTGGATTTCGAACAAAGTATTCTTGGGTGACAACGGCCTGGTTGTCATGGTCGAAATCAGTCTTGGTGCTGGTCAGTTCGTAATAATCCAAAAATAAGGCAATTTCATTCCGTGAAATTAATCCTAAATTGGGGCTTGGGGGTGGCATTAATCGTTCCTCCAGTAACTCCAGTGTTACCGATAGAAGCATGTTTCTTTCTCTCATAAGCCTATTGACAGAGCTTTTTTACACACTTCGTCGTTAGCTTCCGTGGAGAATCAAACATAGTGGAATTCGCCATCTTGGATTGCATTCAATTGGTAAAGAATCGTCAAGAGGAAGAGCCTTGTAGGGCTTACCAGTTGCCTTTTCCTATTATATGGTATCGCGGGTTACTTTATCACAATCAAAGACCTTAGAAAGGCTTTTGACAACACATCCCATAGTGTGATCGAAGGTGTACTGCATGTCCTCACTGCTTCAAATCGGTCAAGTAGCTCCGCCTGTTAAACTCTATGATACCGCGTTTAACCTACGGACTCTTAAAGAATTCAAAGGGCAAATCGTCGTCTTGGCCTTCTTCCCTGGGGCGTTTACTGCAGTGTGCACAAAGGAACTTTGCCACTTTCGAGACAGTCTGGCCAACTTTGAATCCGTTAACGCTCAGGTTCTTGCTATTAGCGTTAACGACCCTTTCACGAACAAAGCCTTCGCTGAACAAAACCGTCTTACATTTCCCCTTCTAAGCGATTACAACAGGGTTACCATCCGGGCTTGGGATGTGGTGCAACAAGGTATCGGTCCTCTTAACGATTATACAGTGGCTAAACGCGCAGTCTTCGTTATCAGTCCAGAGGGGTTCATTCGCTGGAAGTGGATAACTGATAATCCTGCAGTTGAACCACCTTATGGTGAAGTTCAACATGCGGTCGATAACATCGGTCGAGGACAATCCGCTGATTAATTGGCTCTCACAAAGTATGTTATGCTTTCTTATTCCCATGTAGGGTTATCGTGATATTTTCCACAGGAATCTTTTTCCCAGACTGAGCGATGGCAGTTTCTACGATCCGTTGAAGCCCTGAACAACAGGGAACCTCCATCTTCACCACGGTCACGCTCTTAACCGTGTTCTTCTGGAAGATGTCGGTAAGTTTGTCGATATATCCTTGGGCATCATCGAACTTCGGACAGCCATACACAAGAACTCTCCCGGGTAAATACTCTTGTTGAAAAAGAGGGTATGCAAAGGGCACACAATCCGCAGCGACCAAGATATCGGCGTCTTTGAAAAAGGGAGCGTTCACGGACACCAAGCGCAAAGCAATAGGCCACTGCCGTTGCCCGATTGGCACCACTTTGCCGCTTAACTGCGAAGGGACTTCGATGGTGGAACCGTCGACTTTCACATCACAGGATGTACACTCAGGTGCACCAACTTGGGCAAGGTGGTCATCTACAGCCTCTTCGTCAAAGTCGGGTGCTTCACGGCGAATGATTTTCAACGCATCTTCTGGACAATGCCCCAAACATGCTCCCAGGCCGTCACATAAATCATCACGAATTAGCTTTGCCTTGCCTTCAACGATTTGAAGGGCACCTTCAGCACAGTTTGGTATGCATTCTCCACAGCCCGTGCATTTTTCTTCGTCGATTTCGATGATTTCCCGGACAGGCATATTAACGCTGTTAACTCTAAGGGTTTTTAACCTCTTCCAACTTCCCAAACACACCCAAAAAAAGGGCGAAAAAAGGAAAAACAACCGCCCGACGCGAGGTCGAGCAGGTTGTTGGAAGGAGGGTCTTATAGGCGGGTTATGCTTGCTTACGACGGCGCACAAAGAAGACGGCTACCAGACAGACGATGACTCCAATGAGAATGGCTTCTAATGGGAATCCGGGGATTTCAGGAGCGGCTTGTCCGATATTGGAGTAGGCAGTGTAGACGGGATCGTGTTCAATGCGATAGCCTCCGAATTTAGGAAAGCTGATCGCGTACCAGAAGGCAACTTTGTTGAATGCAGAGTTGGCGTGGTTGTAGACATCGAGTGGTCCTGTGTAAAGGGTTTGGAGCATCGGACTTACGGCGTAGGACCAGATGGCAAGGAAGTCAGCTGAGAGGGGTAACTGCCAACCAACGAGAAGCAAATCAGTGAAGGTTGGTGTCATCACCCAGGCAATCGCTGGTTCATCATCACGAAGAGTGATGCCGCTCGTCTCATTGATTACATCATAGGTACCACGGACTCCAACAGCAAAAGCTCGTTCATTGCCTGCTGGATCTGTTGCGATGGTTCCTGCAATCCAGTCAGCTGCTGCCACAGGCATGGTGGTTCCTGGGTCAGTAAAGTACTCTGAACCCCAAGCGGTGACAAAATGCGCCATACCAATCGTGACATTCTGGAGTGCCTCGTGAACCTCGGTCATGTTATCGATTTCGCCTATCCCGGCAACATGAAGCTCTTGGACTTGTCCAATATTGTAGAAGGTTTCTGCAGTAATTTCTCCGCTTGTCTCGTTCACTTTGATATCGTAGATGAACTCAAGTTCGCTGATTTGGAACTCGACAAGTGGAAGACCTAAAGTGAGCCAAAAGGCCAACCAGTTTTCACGTGACACGATCCGTGCATACAGGTCATTGTATCGCATTCCGAATCGGTAATGCCCTGGTTCAGGGTTTGTGACATCAATGGCGTCGACAGAGGGTGTTGCAGTCTTGTTTCCGCCATCGTATCCGTAAGGAACAACGAACCAACTGGCCTCAGAACCATCACGGATATTGTTTCCATTAGTGTCGTTGAATGCATACATGAAGGCAAAGACGGCTCCAGTAAAGATTTCCTTACCAGTTGGTGTGGTAAAGTGCATTCCAAAGAGTTGGTAGGGGAAGGTTGAGTGGGTGTCGTTTTCGTAGATGTAGACATCGCCAAGTGCTAGGAGAGCGGCTTGAAAAGCGCCAGTTCCCTCATAGTTGATGTGATGCATTATGATTTCGATAGAATTGTTCGTAACTGGATCTTCGTGGGTCGTAACATTGGTCCAAAAGGGCTCAGTAAATGTGTGACCAAAAAGGGCGGCTTCACTTCCTGGAACATAGGTCGCTGGGGGTGTTGCGCTAGCTGTTATTGGGGTAGCGAGAAGCATCATTGCAAGCGCTAGAATCACTGTGGGTAGAATTTTCGTTTTTATATTCATGTTTCCACACCTAAACCCATGAAGGGTTTGATGTTAGTTGTTAAAGTTCCCTCTCAACTGACGAATTTAAAGAAGCTGAAAAGTTTAGTTTTCTGTCTAGAAAACTGCGGTTTACTAACAAATTTGTTACTAAATCCCTCTAAAGAGGGGTTAGTGGGCTCGGACCACCCAGGTTCGTGTGTATTGACCGAAAAAGCGGAGGAACCCGTTTTTCCGCGACTTTATCAATCCGGCGAGGACATCAAAGGGGAGAATCAATACCTTAGTCAAGGCGCGAATCGCTGCAGGGAAGGGCTGCATCCGTGCCCCACTCACATCTACAATTCGTAAACCCATTATTATTTTACCTAATGTCTGTCCGCGATATCCTTCCATCAAGGCAAAATACATCCATAACACTGCTAACACAAAAGCCCGAATTAAAACGACAATTAAATCTGGGTATCCAAAGAGCGTATCCATCATACGGGTGAGGAACAGTGGCATCGGTAAGTCAAAGAGCCACCAGGCTGGGGCAAGGTTGAGAGCTGAGAAGTCTGCGGCGATAAATATCAAAGCGAGAATTAATGCTACATCGATGAACATTGCGATCAGACGGCGGAAGAAAAACAATCCTAGTCTTTCAGACCGAGGTGTTTCCTTTCCGGTTAATCGGCCTTCAAGCATTTGCCAGATGCGGTAAAGTTGGAGCCCTTCCTTCGAAATTCGATACTTACCTTCAACTTGGGTTAGAAAGGGGTCTAGTTTCTGTAGGTGAAAATTCAGTTTCCCACTTGAAATGTTCACATGGTCCAAGATTCGAGAATAGGCAATATCTGGGTTGGCGTAGACAGTTTCAAGGATTTGACGACGGAGTGAATGGCCAATGGCGGTTAAAAAATCGTCCAGGTCAGTCACAATGTGCGCCTTCCCTGTGTTCTATACTCACTGCCGAGGTTGCGCCTTTATACGTATCGCCACGCCTGCTGAGGGACTTTAGATTTCAACAACTGTGGTGTTATCAAAAACCAACTAGGTCCCTGAATTAGGATGTGTTTTTCCATTGGATCGAATCACCTTGATTACAACTACAATGAGGGCTATCAATGAAACAGTGCCCAGAAGGATTAGTCCGAAGAGACTCGGGGCTTGTCCGATATTCGAGAACGCGATGTACACGGGATCGTGTTCAACACGATAACCGTGGGACTCGGGGAATGTGATTCCAAACCAAAAAGCCGCTGAATTGAATACGAGGTCCTTGTTCTCATATACGCTGAGGGGACCAGGAAACAGTTCTTGGAGGTATGGGCTCATAGCGTACGCGAAGATACTAAAGATGATCGCAGAAATCGGGAGTTGCCAACTTATGAGGATCCCATCTGTAGGTTGGGGGGTGAGGATCCAGCTATACGCAGGCAGGTCTGTTTGAATAGGTGTAAAAGGATCAGTACTTTCATTAAGCACATCATAACTGCCTCGGGTGCTCAAGGCGAAAGCTTGGTTGCGTCCAATTAAATCCGTTGAGATGTTGACTAGTGTTCGATTTACTCCACTTACAGGTATGTTATTTGCTGTGCGCACATAGTATTGGGGTGAGAGAACAACACCTGCGTGAGCTACGCCAATACCAACATCATGTAAGGCTTCATGGAAATTCGGAACTGGAAATCCAAGGAATCGTAACTCTGTAACCTGACCGATGGTATAGAAGGTTTCTGTAGTAATTTCTCCTGTCACCACATCTAATTTTACATCATAAGTGATGGTCAACTCGCTGAAGGTGATTTCAAAAATGTTTAACAGCAGAGAAAGGAGAAACTCACCGCCGTCTTTCGCTGACACCAAACGACCATAGAGGTTTTTGTAGCTAATCCCAAACTGATAATGTCCAGGACCGAGGTGGGTTACTGGAAGTGCTTCAATCGTCAAGGGTGCTGAAGTATTCCCCTCGTTAAAGCCGTACGGAATTATGTAAAACCGATTTTCTCCCGGGCTCGGTACGCCATTATGGTCTGTATCGTTGAACCCGAAAAGGAAGGCTAATACGGATCCGACGAAGAAGTCACGGTCATCCTTGGTCGTGTAGTGGAGTCCAAACAGCTGATAGGGTAATGTAGACTGGGTGCCGTTTTCATTCTCCACAACACCCAGCGCGAGGAGCATAGCTTGAAAACTCCCTACTTCTTCAGAGTAATTCACATAGTTGGCAATGAACTGTACCGTTTCATTGTTGGGCGTCTCAAAGATAATCGAGTCGTTCGTCCACATCGATTCGGCAAAGGTGTGACCGAAAAATTCCCGCTCAATCCCTGGCACCCAAGCAGGTGGTGGTAAGGCTTGTACTTGCGCTGGTGACGCCAGGGATAGGAGGATGCTCCCGAAGAGGGCGACTGCTAGCCATGTAGCATATCGATTCATTCAATGGACCACTCATTAGTCATGCGCATGTACCTTACCTACTACTTCGCTACAATATATAAGCCAGCTGAAAAGTATAACTTTCCTCCTAGATAACCCTGATTGACAACGAAGTTCAAGGTTCATGGATTTTTTTTTACTTCACTCGGAAGCTAATTCTTCTCTCAGTCTAAGTAAGTGTTGGAATTGCCACTCTCGTTCTTTTGCTACAGCTATGTATGTATCAGATGCGTTTGTGGCTCTATGGATGGCTTGTAAGGCATAAATTGCAGAACCAATAGAATGAGTTGGAACATGTGCGGTTGCCACTGCTTGACCTGCGGCACGAGCAGCAGAGCGGGCAGCATTATCTCTACCTACTTCGCGGGCAGCAGCATGGGAATCAAGTGAAGCCTGGCGAATAACCGCCATCTGAAACACCCCTGTATTGATCCATGTCTTGAGTGTTTCAATGGCTTTTCGAGGCCGTTGGTCTTCTGGATATTGTTCTTCAAAATATGGTAGAACACGCACAGCACAATCAATTGCCCAGGCTGCCAATGTTTTATGGTTAGTTTTTTTCACAAGCTCTACAATTCTCTCATCTTTTCGGTAGTGTGTAAGTGAAAATTTTGGTTTCTTTTTTCGTGGTTCAACTTGCACATTCATTCCTCAATATACATTTTTTGTCCATTAGTTTCGCTTGAGGTTGGGATTGTAATTTGTAATATCATGTGACACACTTTGTTTAGGTGATTTTCGGGCAAATCCAATGATGACTATTATCAATGGCACAAATAGTAGCGGGACAATAATAATAGCCCAATGATGAGTTGGTAACAAATCCAACGAATCGATCAACCCATCTGCATCCGTGTCAGGTAATACCGGGTTTGTACCAATCTCGATTTCGTAATCATCCCTCAACCCGTCAGCATCGGTATCGCTGTTCCAAGGATTACAGCCCCAACAGTATTCCTCGTAGTTCGTCAATCTATCCAAGTCGTAATCGATCCAGCTATCATTTTCAAAAAGATTGAGCCCCCACCGGGACTCCCAACCATCCGGCATCCAGTCCAGGTCAGTATCAGGGTTTCGTGGGTGGGTAAAAAGGGTGAATTCTTCTGCGTTTGTAAGGGCATCCCCGTCTTCATCTCGTGCGGCGTCCGGTTGAGCTAGATTCAACTCGAACATTGACTCCCAGAAAGTAGGTAGTCCGTCATGGTCTGCATCTGAATGATTAAGCATGACAGGAAGCATGGGGTCGCCTAGGCAAGTCATGCCGTAGCACCACTGAGGTGAATCGGGCATTTCCGGAGAGGGATAGACGGCTGATTGAAGCCATAATTGTAGTGCAGCTCCAAGCCCCCGCCCTTGGGCAAGCGTCTGAAAGAAGGTATTAAAATCGTACATACTTCCTGTTTTCGTAGAGCCGATGACCGCTAATGGTCCAGCGGAAGAGAACACATAAGCTCCTGCCAAATAGTTGGCAAATCGGTAGTCAGCTGCTGAGCAGGCAAAGAGGTTCGCAAAGAGGATGGTACTCTGCAACGCGAAGATATCCTTCGAATACACATAGTCCCAACCTCCCCAGGCTTGGAAAGCATGCCGTGTGGGATTTGAGTGCGCCCCGACGAGGACAAACTCGTAACTCTGGTTCAGTTCTTGAAGATATGCCGCAGCAGATGAACCATCGGGTTCACGAATCAGCGTCCCCTCCGGGTATACCAAACTGGCCTGAGTGTACCAAGTGGGGGCTAAGTAAGCCCAGTCGTCATCAATGAAGGTCAATACGCGTTGTGGGGCTCTTAGTGTTCCTCGCCGATACAACGAATTGCGGTGAAAATAGGATTGAAGCAATTCTGAAGCGTTTCCGAAATTATAAAGGGTAGTCGGTGAAAGGCGACCAAGGAAAATTTCTGGCTCAATATTCCCACCATGCCAATCCAGGATTCCGTCGGTATTCAAATCACCAAAGATGCCATCAAGGTCCATGAAATACAAATCAATGGGAAACTCTTCAAAACTCGCTCCATCCTGTTGGCGAAATATTGGGGCTGAAAGGTTTCCAATAAGAAGACATCCAACCAGCCCGTTTTCATAATGTGTTTGAAGGCGTGAGCGAATGGTATAGGGCGTGGTTGCGTCGGGAATATACTCGATTAGTATCTGGAATCCCTGATATCCTGCTTCAATAGCAAAGCGTGACATGACCGTCCTGAGATCAGATTCAAATTGTTCTTCGATGATGACCACAACGAGATTTTGTAAAGATTCAACAACCGAAGGTCGAGGAACACAGGGGACTGTAGGTGAAGGTGTGTCCACCGATAGTTGAATAATGGAAGCGTGTGAGCAAAGGAGAAGGAGAACGAACAATCCACTAACTGGTTTTACTAACACGAAATGCCCGCCCAACAATCTAATTCTCTCACAAAACCAAAAATCTTCTGAAAATTGTTAATCTAAGCAATCTAGCATTCTTTAGCTCTACAAATTGGAAAAGAAAAGAAAAAAAGGGAGAGGAACGAGGGCAGAACGCCCTCAAAGTGAACTATAATTTCTCTCCGCATTCACCGCAGAATTTACCCGATGCAGGAGCGCCACAATTTGGACAGAATTGCT
Source organism: Promethearchaeota archaeon (assembly GCA_048938385.1). Lineage (GTDB taxonomy): Archaea > Asgardarchaeota > Hermodarchaeia > Hermodarchaeales > Hermodarchaeaceae > Hermodarchaeum. Next base: position 32,666 of record JBHLMG010000009.1, read on the forward strand.
TGGCTTTCGCTCGTTCATCAACTTGTTTTCGAATCACTTTTCCGCATTCGGAGCAAAACTTGGGTGGTTTGCCACCTTTTAGGGGCATAGCGGCTCCGCAGTGTGGGCATGCAACATGGGTGACACCGGCTTCTTCAGGTCTTTGGGATTGGCGCATCATCTCGGCGAGTTGGGGAATGAGGACGATGCCGGCACCGGCCGCGGCTCCTCCTCCGCCGCCTTGACCGAGGGCTTCAGCGCTGCGTCGCATGGTTTCAGCAGTAAGGACTTCTCGACCGGAGACGCCTTGTACAGCGAAGAAGAGGCGTTCACGGTATTCAGGAGAGGTGTCCATGCCCCCGAAGGCCATGTCAAGGAGTTTGAGGCCATATTCTTCGAACTTATCAGATAGGCGAGTCTTCGTCTTCATGCTGGTCTCATCAAGACGGGTCATTGCATTTTGAAGTGAATATCCGGAAAGTTCATCCATCGATAGTTCGACGAACTTTGATCGGATGAAGTTGGTCACATCTTGCGTCGTGTAGTTTTCACCGGCTACAACTTCGTTCACAAAGACCTGTGGGTCTTCGATTTCGAACCAGAATTCACCGTGGAACATGAGGGGAGCTAGGTCACGGGTCTGTCCCTTGCCACCGAATTTACCTTGGAACTTGGTCATATTTATGAAAATCACTTCTGCGTTGAAGGGTGATTTTGGAAAGCCTGCAAGGCGGCGGACAATTCCTGTGAGGATGGGCACATTAGCAGTGGTCAACGTGTGACGACCAACACCCAGTACATCTAATGCTTTACCGTCTCGGTAGAAGATTGCGGCTTGATTTTCGCGCACGAGGCACTGACTACCCCATTTCACGAGGTCATTGGGCCACCGATAGACAAGGTCATCCTTGCGCATCCCTTTCCATTCAATTATCTCTGGCATGATTGGTTCTCCTCCTTCATCTGGAGGGGATAGAAGGTCTGTGCTGCCATTGGTGCGCAGCCTTTTGAACTTTACGACTTCTCTTCCAATCAGCGCGAAGTTAATGCGAAAAGAACTATTCGAATTATATTCTGGCGAAAAACGAGGCGGAGATAACGGCTAGAGGGCATTTCTGAAGTTGCCACTAATGGCTCGTTAAAAAGAGAGAAAAAAGGAAAGCCGCCCACTAAAGGCATCGAGTTGTTTAACCTAGATGCTAAACGACCTCAACACCCATAATGACTTGCTGACGTTCCTTCCACTTACGACTCATCGCTGAAACAGCTTTCCGCAGTTCCTTGATGTGGCCAAGCGCTTCATCTGCGTCCTCTTCAGCCAACCGTAGTATGTCATCACAGCGCTGATCAAATGACTGCACATTTTCTGCAAACCATGCGTCAAACTGAAGCATGGTCTCAAGATCCTTCTTGTCAATATGAATCTCATCGAAGTAAGGTCTATAGCCGTACGATGCGTGTTCGATTTCGCTGATGAGTTTCTCGGTTCGGCTTGAGACTGAGTCGACAAGCGTGTAGGCTTCTTCGATCTCGTTCTCGACGACTACTGTTCGTATATCCTGGATTTTATCTTGGCTTTGTCGTAGCCGGTTGACGATTTGGTCTCGGAGAATTCGGTCAGCGTTTCGTCGTTCTTCCTTGATACGGTATCCTCGCCAACCTGGAACAAACTTCAAGATTTTCTGCATGAGCGTGCGTTCATCATCGACTTTTTCTAAAATTGATGGTTTCTTATCGTCTCCCAACGGGGTCACCTCGTTGGTCCTTAATTAGGCATTGGGTTAAGGGCTTATAAACATGCGCCAGATATAGTCGATTCACCAGTTGGGCTATCATCTCCTTGAAGATGTGAAGAATCAGTGTTTGAGCTGGGGCATGTTGTTAGGCTCAGCGTGCGGCTTCTGCGGCGGTTTTTCTAAACGCAAGATAAATTGTTAGTATTGCCAGGATCAGTGGGATTATAGCTAGACCGAGGCTTGCATAGAAGAGACTGCCACCAGTTTGATAAGTCGTATACACCAGGTAAATACCAGCGATTCCAAGTAAGAACATAAACGCAGCTCTGATCCAGGTTACAGCTTTAAAGCCCGCCGTACGTGGGATCTGAGTGTAAAGCACTCGTCCGTTTGATGCATCGAGAGCCGCTTCGTAAACTTTACCTTTATCACCGACAGTGAAGCGAATGTGGTAGATGGGGACATGGATGTAGGCGTGGTCGGTGACTTCAAAAGCTTCCCGAGCATCCTCGACCTTCACGGTTTCCCGGTTAATGCGTGAATAGATCATGTTTCGCGTGGTAGTAATCGCCTGTTGTCGTGCGGTTTCTTCTGACACTTTTGAGAAGAGCACATTTCCGGTATGCTCCTTCACCTGCTCCAGATTGAAGAACTGACGCGACCGTGTAGCAATCGGGTAATTCGTAATCTCAGCCCGGGCTTCGGGTCCTGCATAGAGTCGAATGTGTCGAGTTTGTTCTTGATGACCTGATTCAGCAACCCATTCCCAATGAATGCTCGAGTATCGACCACCGGATTGTCCACGAAAACTCGCCTTCCTATCGACACCACGATACGAGACATTACCGTGGACGGTGTACACCCAATAAGGATAGAAGGTCATGGACAGGTCTTTCAGGTTAATTAATTGCGCGAGTTCATCAGCAACACCAGGTACTTTGACTAGATAAGCTTTCAAGGTGTCAAACGCGTCTTTCTCCGTGTAGTTTACGGCTAGCGCAAAATGCTCCTTAAATTGAGAACCCTCTGGAGTGAAACTCGTACCACAATACGAGCATGTGATAATAGTGTCTGAGGGGTGGACTTCAAGGGTTCCTCCACAATTTGGACAGTGTTTCTTCGTCATTTTTTCTACACCTTTTTCATGGTTTTTGTGAGATTTCATTCGCGCTTCATAGAGCTCATTTTGAGTGACTGAGCGGTTGCCACTGCGGCAATTATGAGGCTAATGATGGTCACGACAATAGCCAGAATCTCCAATCCCTGTGGAGCAAAAAGTTCTGCAATAAAGTAGCTTCCGATTGTTCCGATCGCTAGGAAAATGAGGCTGACAAAAAACATCACACCACGAAATGTACCTGATATCGGAACTTCGCCTTTGAGAACCTTCTTTGTGTGTCCATCGATCCCGACACGGTAGGTTTCCCCTGCAAATTTGTAGCGGGCTAGCCAATGGGGCACATGGAGAAGATAGGCGCCTGTTTTTCGAATCTGGCTATGGCAGTCCCAAATCTTGCTTGCCCTTGATTCCGCTCGTTTTCGATGATCCTCTGCTACGAAGGTTTCAGCAAGTTCGTAAGCATCGGGATCCGTCAACTCGCTGTTCAAAAAGAGGGGCTTTGATTCAACCGCAGTGATTGCAGTATAATCAAAAGGTTTGATGTTCCCCTTGGTCACAGACAGTGCCTTGTCAAGCTCATCCTGACTGAAGAAAGTAGCTCCTCTACGACACAAGACATTGACTGAACGGTTCTCGTTGAAGTCACCGGTAATCGGTTCGTACTCGATTTTTGTACGGCTTCGTCGATTTCCTTGGGAATCCGTGTAATATTCCGTTTCACGGTGTTCCTTGTACCCTTCGTAATGGGTGAGTGCATGCATCGTTTCAACCCAGAAGGGGACAAACCGTAACACAGCCTCAGTCACACGAGCCTTACCGCCTCGTCCCACCCATTCGGCGACCTTTTCTCGAATGTCAGCAGAATTTACGGTTGGTTCCAAGACGAAATGGTTCTCGATCTTCTCACCTTCAACCGTTGCAGTGAATCCACAGTAATTGCACACAATAACTACATCGTCGGGCGATACGGTGAGAGGAGCATTGCAGGATTGGCACTTTAACGCAGTCATGGTTTCAATAGGCTTAGTAGCTTCCACCAACTGCTTTCCTCCTTATTGCCTGACAATAGAGGGATCGCCCTTAACTGTTTCCTCTCAAAGTGCTGACAAAAGGAATTCTTAGACTTTTTACAGGGCAGTAAGGAAGGCTGAAAAGGTCTGAATGGCTAGGCATGATAGTGGTTAGTCATGACAACTATCCGTGATGGCGATCAAGTGCTTTTTTATTTGGATTCTCGGCGTACATGGCTGCTCCGTGTTGAAGCTGGTAAATCCTTTCATTTGCATCGAGGAATTCTCCTTTTTGATGATGTAATAGGCCAACAATATGGGAGCCTCATTGCTACCAGCAAAAATGTCTATGTCGCAGCCCTTCCCTCGCTGCCTAGAGATCGCGCAATTAAGTTAGGTCGGAATACAAACATCGTATATCCTAAGGATGCTGGATTGATCATTATTTTAGCAGGAATTGGTCCTGGGTCAAAGGTGGTGGAGGCAGGAACAGGAAGTGGCGCCCTAGCATCGCTGTTAGGTTATCATGTTTCACCGAATGGACAGGTGTCTTCTTATGAAATCCGTGAAGATTTTGCCTTCACAGCCAAAAAAAACCTAGAAAAAGCTGGTTTAGCAGAACTCGTTAGCGTCAAACATCAAGATGTCCTTGAAGGGATTGACGAACAGGATGTTGATGCTGTGGTCTTGGACTTGGCAGTTCCCTGGGAAGTAGTTGATCATGCCTACCAGGCGTTGCGTGGTGGGGGTGTTCTCGTATCCTTTTCGCCAACGATTGAGCAAACCCAACGAACAGTCGAAGCGTTGTATTCCTCGCATTTTATCGAGATTGAAACCCGAGAACTCCTTGAACGACAAATTCTTGTACGCACTGGTAAGACTCGACCCGCTACTCGCATGATAGGGCATACTGGGTATGTAACCTCAGCTCGAAAAGTCTATCCACCCAAAACTAAACAAGCTTGATTAGAGCGATGTCGAATTCACTACTAGCAACCGGAGAATGTTAGGGGTCTAACTAATCAAGACTAGCTCCACATCTATGACAAAAGCGTGCCTCAGGAGCCGGAACCTCTACTCCACATGACGAACAGTATTTCGAAGCATAGGTTCCAGCAGGTTGTTGACCGTTGGGAATAGCTTTGAGTACTGGATCGAGGAGTGAGTTATTCACGGAACGCTCGCCACCTCCGTGAGTAGGGCAGTGAATCTGAATTTTAGTCGTCAGTTTCAAGGTCCTCTGTCCAACGATGTCAACTGGTGAACCACATTTACGGCATAGAAGTACATGTTCACGAATAAGATGGCTAACGGGTTCGTATTGGTCAAGGGGTAGGCGCCAGACGACTTCACTTCGGTGAACAGGGCAGAGCATGTAGAGAGCTACTTGGTTGGGTTTCGGTTTGCTGACGCGTGTGATAATTCGAGGTCGACCGCAATGGCGACAACTGAGTTTTTGTTGGGCTTCTTGGAGAGACATTGGAGATCACGCTCTGAGTTCCATCTAAAACACAGGCTTTTAAACAATCGTAACGGTTCAAGAGTTGACTAATACCTTCTGAGAAATCATTATCTAGATGTCTGAACCTTGCATTACCTATTGAGAGGATAAAATTGATTTCGCATTCACCTTCTAAATCGTTACCTGTGACTCCCGTTATGGTATTAGAAGCTAGAAAACGTTTAATGGGGATCACTATTCACACCCCTACTGAGCCCTCGGTAAACCTTACCAGTCTTGTGGGCGCTCCTATATCCGTTAAGTGGGAGTCTTTACAAAAAACTGGTGTCTTCAAGCTCCGTGGCGCTTACAATAAAATTGTTTCAATCCCTAAAGAAAAAGCGCGTAATGGAGTCGTCACTGCGTCTACGGGTAATCATGCGCTCGCAGTTGCCTATGCAGCTCAACAATGTGGAGTTGCAGCCACCGTTGTGGTCCCAGAACAAGCCTCTCAGTTAAAGGTTGACAAATGTCGACGCTATGGAGCAGAGATTATCAACTACGGCTCAAACTATGATGAAGCGGCGAAGTACAGTAACGAATTATCTCAGAAGATGGATGCCACGCTTATTCACGCCTATGCGGATCCCCTAGTCATCGCTGGTCAGGGAACGGTTGGTGTTGAGTTACTGATGGATTCACCTAATACCGACATTGTGTTGGTTCCTATTGGCGGAGGGGGGTTGATTTCTGGGGTTTCACTGTGGGTGAAATCTGTGAATCCCAAAGCTCAGATAATAGGCGTTCAAACTACGGCAACAAGGGCCTTCTTTGAAAACTTCAAAGCTGGGCGCTTATTCCATGTGCCCATTGAACCGACAATTGCGGATGGATTAGCTGGAAACACAGCGCAGCTTAACCTCGAAGTGGGCTTCAAATTTGTTGATGATGTAATCCTCGTTGAAGAAGATGGATTACGGGAAGCCATTCGATGGACGCTTCTCAACGAACAGCGAGTCCTTGAACCATCTGGAGTTGTGGGAATCGCAGCGCTTCTTCAGAAAAAGCTCACCATACCTCAGAAAGAACATGTGGTGGTTATTGCTAGTGGTAGTAACATCGATCCACAGCTACTACGAGATATTTTAACAACCAAATAAGGGGGTCAAGTCACCTAGTGGCGTGTTTCGCTTTTACATCCTAAGACATTGCCATCATAGTCAATGAAAAACAACACAAACATCGCAGCATCGTATTCATGGATTCCACGAGTTATTGAGACTTCGTGTTACAGGAGGTATTTGAACGCTTCATCGATTTTATCAATATAGAACTAGATTTGGGGAATTTTGATCTCTTTACCTTTCTTATGCCTGGAGGGTTGTTCGCTTGGTGGGGGTGTAAGGGAATGCCTTTGGTGTTCAATGTTACAAAGGATGAGTCGAACCCTTCAACTTCTATGCTCGGAACTTGTTTGTAAAACACAAGTGCTCTTTCTATGTCTTGAACATAGAAGGTAATTCCTCCAATCTGAGAGAAATTCACCTTTCACTTGGCACTTCTTATCTGGACCCCTTCAATCATCCAAGTGATTCCACGTTTACCCCAACGATATTTTCCTCGACGTCGTGAGGAGCCCCCAATGAATTTCGTTAAAATTTCAATTGTTTTTTTATCAACGGTGATGATGTTGTAATTCTGACAGGGACTTCCTCGCAATCTAGGGCTTCCGCAGGTTCCCGAATAAGCTAATACCATGTTCTCAAGGCGCCATACCCAAGGATAATGTCGATGGCCGCTCAGCACTAAGGAGACACCCTTGTGCATCAACAGTTCCAATGTATCCCCTGCATCTAAAAGATTGTCTCGTTCACGACCCGACCGAGGTACGGGTACCAAATGGTGATGTAAAGCGATAACGCGAAGTAAGTCCTCATCGGCTTTTGAAAAGGTCTCATCAATGAAGTGGCGTCCTTCTCGACCTATATGGCCAGTATCTAAGTCTGGTTGTGAGCTATCCGCTGCGAGTAGAAACAAGCTTTCGTCTTCATGTTGGACAAATCGAGGACCAAAGAATTCCTCAAATGTCAGGTATCCTACATTTGAGGCATCGTGGTTACCCATAGTCATTATGGTAGGGGGCTCAAGGTTTTGTAGTAGATCGCGAGCTTCAATGAATTGTTCACGGATCCCGTTCCAAGTTAAATCTCCGCATAGGACGACAAGATTGGGTTTGAGTTTGTTAATCTCGTCAATAGCTGCTACGACCATGTCATGTTTAAAGCCTGCTTCACCAACATGCACATCTGATATCTGAACAATTGTATATTTGGGCAATCGAAATCATCTCGGTTTTTTCCGAACATCTTCACTACCTAATATTAAGACATTCGTATCTGTTTTTTGAACGTAAGTACAGAATTTAAACCAACTGGCGATAATCTCGTCTGGCATAATATATACACTGGTGAATGTGAATGGCACGATTTGGTACTTCCGAATGGATCGGGCAGTTTGTTACCACTCTCAACAACAACGAAGCATATGCGGAGGCTGCTGAAACCTGGGAAGGGGACTTCCTCTTCATTGTTTGGCAAAACAAAGAAGCAGGCCTTGATGAAGAAATCGTAATGTGGATGGACTTATGGCATGGAAAATGTCGTGACCATGCTATGCTCACAAATCGCACCGAAAAAGAGACCGCCTTTATCTATGAAGGCGAGCTCGCAAATTGGAAAGAGATCATCGAAGGACGTTTAGATCCCATTAAGGCGCTTCTAACGCGAAAGATGAAACTAACTGGTGACCGGGCAAAGGTTATGCGGGCTACTCGTGCCGCGAAGGAACTCGTTCGGACTGCTCAAATGATTAAGACCGAGTTCTAGGTTAGTATTCGCTTATCAAGCCTGTTCATACAATGGGGGTTCCTATTCTTTTTTCTACAGGAACAACCAATGGTAGGGTAGGTTGGCTCTTCTCGGTTTCACCGAGGAAAGAATCTCATTCCTATGGAAGTTGTGTAGCATGTGGTATTTTCGTTCCCCACGACTCATAGTCTTTGGTGAAGGCGCCCTAGACCATCTTAAAGAACTCGAGGGAAATCGAGTTTTCATCGTCACAGACCAGACGATCGTGAAACTTGGTTTCTTAGATCAGGTAATTGAGAAACTCAAAGCCTCAGGTAAAGAAGTTGCATTCTATGATAAGGTCCCTCCTGAACCGCCTGATGAAATAGCGCAGGATTGTGCTCATGTCTTACGAAAATTCGATCCTGACATTATAATGGGAATCGGAGGTGGGTCGGTTTTGGATGTCGCCAAGGTGGCACGGATCCTGAATGAGCATCCTGACCACCCGATCATCGATATTACCCCTCTAACTCCTATCGCTGTTTCAAAAACTCAACTCATCACTATTCCCACAACATCAGGCACTGGTTCTGATGCCACATGGGCGGCTGTTATTACTGATACCCAAGATGGGAATAAGATGGAACTTACTCACCCTGAATTAGTGCCCTTCATATCTATTTTAGATCCCGCTCTAACCAAGTCCATGCCTCCTAAGGTAACGGCTTCAACGGGTATGGATGCTATCGCCCAAGCAATCGATGGGTACACTGTTCAGTGGCGAAACGATTTCAGTGATGGCCTCGCCATTCATGCCACTCGTCTGCTCTTTAAGTATTTACCAAGAGCTTTTGAAAAACCGAATGATATGGAAGCCCGAGAGAAAGTTCAGAATGCTGCAACAATTAGTGGGCTAGCTTGGAGCAATTCATTTCTCGGAATAACTCACTCGTTTGGCCACGCAATGGGGGCTGTGTTCAAAATTCCGCATGGAATAACGGTGGGAATGGTGCTTCCGTACTCCATCGAATACGCAAAGAAAACCCATGCAGCCTTGTATGGCGAGTTATCCCGCGCCGTAGGGGTGGCTACGAAAGACGACGACAACGATACTGCAACAATGAAACTTCGGGACGCTGTCTTCAAGCTCATGGAAGGGCTACAAGTACCAACAAGCCTGAAGGAGTATGGGATATCTAAGGAGGAGTTTGAAAAGGCTTACGATGACCTTGTGCGTTTTACACAAGAGTCGGCAGTTAACATCTTCAATTGTCGTGAACCTACAAACGAAGATATCGAACGCTTCTGGCACTACATGTTTGAAGGGAAATCCATTGACTTCTAACTAATTTTAATAATTCCGCGAATGCCTGAGGAGGTGCGATTACCCATGATTGCAAAGAATGGAATGGGTTTTACTGGAAAGATATTGCATGTTAATCTCACAAATCGAACGATCACGAACATTCCTACACCGATGGATCTAGCTAGACAATTTATTGGTGGTGGAGGATTAGCCGCAAGAATCCTGTACCCGTTACTCAAAATCGCTCCTGAACCCCTTGGACCCCATAATCCTGTAATCATGATGGCCGGACCCTTCACTGGAACCACTGTTCCATGCTCTGGACGAATGGTCATTTGCGCCCGGTCTCCTCTCACAAACCTATGGGGCGAGTGTAATATCGGTGGTTATTTTGGTGCTACAATGCGACAGGCAGGTTATGATGGCCTCCTCATCGAAGGGCGAGCCAAAAAACCTAGTTATCTATCAATTATCCACGGATCAGCTCAACTCCACGATGCACAGCATCTATGGACAAAGACCGTCCTTGACACGCAAGAAAGCCTTCGAGCCGACTTGAAGGAAAAACGATTTTTCACCCTAAGCATCGGACCTGCTGGGGAACACCTCGTTAAATATGCTAACATCATGTCTGAAGGCGGACGTGCAGCCGGTCGGATGGGCTTAGGCGCCGTCCTCGGTAGTAAACACCTCAAATCTGTCGCAGTTGTTGGCAATCAACGCGTTCCTGTAGCGCAGCCAGACGCAATCATAGAGCTTGCGCGAACCGCAAATAAAGTGATGATAGAGGATTTCATGCCTGATTGTTACCGAATGATGGGAACCGCTACAGCTGTTGGACCTGCACAAGAAATTGGTGCAATGCCTAACAAGTACTTCACTGAGGGTGAGTTCCCAACACACGATAACATCAGTGGCGCAACCCTGCTGGAAACTCGGCTTGTTGGTCGTGATGGTTGCCACCGTTGCCCAATTCAATGTGGACGTGTTATCGAAATCCCAGATGGTAAATACCAACTTCCCCGGGTGTCAGGACCTGAATACGAGACTCTAGGGGCTCTTGGTTCAATGATTCTTGTTGATGACTTGGATGCGGTAATTTATGCGAGTCATTTGTGTGATAACTTGGGATTGGACACAATTAGCTGTGGCAACAGTATTGGCTTTGCATACTACCTTGTGGACCAAGGGAAGCTATCCAAACAGGAAGTGGGTATGAATCTGGAATGGGGCGACCCTGAACCGATGATCCAACTCATTCCCCAAATTGCCCAACGGCAAGGCTTTGGTGCCATCCTTGCTGAAGGAACTCAGGCGATGGGCGTCCGCTACGCTGCAGAAGACATGGCCGTTCAGATCAAAGGTCTTGAGGTGTCATGCTGGGACCCCCGAGCGCTTTTTGGAATGGCAACAATTTATGCGACAAGCCCCAGAGGTGGTTGCCATCTTGATGGTGATATGTATATGGTCCTTCAAGGTCAAGTCATTCTTGAACTTGGGATTGATGCTGATGATCCCCAAACTGACGAAGGCATGGGTGAAATTGCAGCAAAATCGCAGAGTTGGCGACAGGTGTCTAATGCCCTCATCATGTGCCAGTTTCCCACCTTTACCGTTGATGAAATCACGCAATTCTATAGCTATGTTACTGGTGAAAAAACAACACCTCAACAACTGCTGACCATCGGTGATCGCATCATCACCTTGAAACGATTAATTAACCTGCACCTAGGGTTCAAACCTGAAATGGATAACCTTCCCAAACTCCTTCTCAAACCGCTTGAATCTGGTGGAACCCGTGGGTTAGTTCCTAATATACAAAAACAGCTTGCAGACTATAATGCGTACAGGGATTGGGATCCACAAACGGGGCACCCCTCCGCCACTGCCCTTAAAAAGGTTGGACTCGCTGACTTGATTGAGTAATTGTTACTGTAAACTGAGTTGGATGGGATTATGGAGACACTACGAAAACAAAACAAAGAGCTATTCACCCTATTAGACCAAGTGGCAACTTCTCAGCACACAAAGCTGCTCTCATTGCTTATTGAACAACTCAAACCCTTTGCCGAAAAAGATCCACAACTCCTTCTCATGCCCAATGCCTATGAACGAGTAAAAACCTATGCTGAAACAGCTGTAGATTTAGAAATGCGCGGGAAAACATCCGCGCCCATCGATTTTGGTGGATATACCCTCGTAGTTACTCTCTCAACAAAACAACCCTTCGACACCTTATATCTTACGCGCCCCTTTTCGAACAAACTTAAAATCACAGCTTTTACTACACAACCTCCAATCTTTCCATTCGCTGTGTGGCTTACTCTCAACCCTACACACCCTGGCATCACAACAGAGGGATTTAACCCAGAAGGAGCCTTCACCATCTCTCGGGGACCAGCTCCCACTCTTCCAGCGAACCTCAATAATCCCAACGATCTAATTACCGCAGGTGTACTGCTACGCGAATCCCTTGAAACCCGAACACTTGACCCCCAAGCCCAAGCCACTCTCTATCAAATAATTCCTTTTCCTATCGAACGTGAAGTAGGCAAGCGTTTCTTTCCGCCCCTTCAGGTTATACGAAGTGGTGTAGACGATATCCTGCGCCCCGAAAGTTACCTTCTCCGCTTACCCATTGTACCACTCCTAATTACTCGGTCTGCGGAGCTAAATTGTACTATGATTCAGCTCGAAACTGTCCCCGCGTGGCCCACTAACTGGCAACCGGAGAAGGCTTTTACTAGCGAAACGCAACGGTATGTCACAATTGGAGAGGGAATTAACTATGATGTCTTCACGCTTCTTACCCTGATGCGTGATTTAGCAGAAATTACAACAGCCGCAGAAGATATCTACTGGCCTATCGGTTAATTAACTCCTTCACTCAAGTACCAAAAGGTTTATGCCAGTCTGGTTCCTGCGACGGACTAGATACGCTAGGTGAATCATTGTGGTGTTTTGCCCTCTGGCAGGCGGCCCCTGTCAAGGTCGCTCGAACTGTCGATTGTGGGTTCGTGGACGCATCCTCAATACCGATTCAAAACTCCTCGCTGCCCAACTTGCCCGTTTTCTTGTGCAAGAAAAAACAATACTTGCACAATCCAATCCCAAAAACTCAGAATTCACCCACGCTTTTTGGCAATCGCAGGGCCTTGCAGATATTCATCGGGAAGTGATCATTGATCGATATTTGGCAGAGAAGGTTCGCGAAGTTGAAGACTTAGCTAATCGATGGGCAAAAAGCCCAGGGTTTCTCAAAACTTTGGTTGCTAATAAAACAAAAAGCACTAAGGAATCGCCTGGGCTCCGTAAACAACGCTGCAAGTCCCCTCCATAGACACCATACAAGGACCAATTGGGTTGTCTGGTGTACACTTCGATCCAAACAGTGGACACTCTGTGGGGCGAAGGATACCCCGAAGGACCTCACCACACTTGCATCCTGGGGGCATTTCATATTTTTGGGATTCTACATTGATATCAAAGCGTTTGCGTGCATCAAAGTCTTTGTATTTCGGACGAAGGGCTAAACCGGACTTAGGAATGAGTCCAATTCCACGCCATCTAGCATCCACCGGTTCAAAGACTTGGTTAATCATTTTTCGTGCACGCACATTTCCCTCATAGGTCACTGCCCGTGTATACTCGTTTTCTACTTCACCTCGTCCCTCTACTGATTGCCTCAAGAGCATCACTAACCCCAGCATCACATCCAATGGCTCAAACCCTGCCACAACCTGAGGGACCTTCCACCGTTTAGAAATCGGTACATATGCCTGCACTCCAATGATCACACTAACATGCCCGGGAAGTAAGAAACCATCAATTCCCACTTCGCCCTGCTCGAGTAGAAAAATTTCTGCCGGTGGAATGAGTCGATGGCTAACGAGCACTGAGAAATTCTTAGGTGGATCGCCAAGGATTTCAGCAGCAGTCGGAGGTGTCGTTGTTTCAAAACCAATAGCAAAATGTACCACTTCTTTATCGCGGTTCTCCCGAGCAGTGATGATAGCATCCATCATGCTATACACCACTTGTACATTTGCGCCCTTACTTCGTGCTGCGTTTAGAGAACCCAAATCACCTGCAGGAACTCGCATCATATCACCAAAGGTAGTTAACAAAGCATTGGGTTGATTGGCAATCTCAATGGCAAAGGCTACATCTTCGGGAGGGCAAATACAGACAGGACATCCAGGACCCGCGAGCAACTCAACATTCGTAGGTAATAGATCGCGTAGCCCAGCATGAGTAATAGTGTATTCATGTGTACCACAAAGATGCATCCACTTGTAATTGCGGTCACCTGCTAATTCTCGAATTCTTTGCGCGGCTTGCTGGGCAAGCTTTGGGTCCCGAAACCCCTTTTGCACTTCGAGGGGATCCATATTTGCAAAACTTCCTGTCATCCTTGGCACCTCGTAACTAACTTCAACACAGGTCCCATACTTCCTGTCGTATGGGATACCTAATACTTCTTTCGCAGTTCCATCTTTTCTCTACATTTGTCTTTCCCGAACAGCTAAAAACTCTAATCAATTCAGAGCTGTCCGAGGGTCTAAAATGAGTGATGAAACTGTTGAACGCCATGAGTTTCATGTAGGAATCACCTGGACAGGGGGCAAGGAAGGCATTATAACCCTTTCAGGAAAACCTCCGCTACCTCTAACATCGCCGGTTTATTGGGAAGGAAAACCTGACGCTTATTCTCCCCATGACCTATTCATATCTGCAGTATCAGGCTGTTATATCACAACCTTCGCCAGTATGATGCAGCGAATGAAACAGCCACTACAAACTCATGAAGTCTCAGGTCATGGAACGCTTCAAAAGCATCCAAAAGGAGGATGGCTGTTCACAGATATCTACATCACAATGGAGATCACCATACCCAAGGATGCAACACTGTCACAAGTGGAACGCGCTGTCGAGCTAACAAAGAAGTATTGTCATATTTCTCGCTCCATTGCCAGCAAGGTTCATGTCAAGGCAACTATCCATCAGCTGGACGAGTAAGTCAACACAGACGGTCCACAGTCCAATTAGGATGGCAAGTTTAAGTAGGCAGACACCCTTTTTTCCTGTAAATTCGTCATCCTAATGGTGATTCAGTTGAATAAGGAAAAGCTTGGATTCGAACACTTGGAAGCCAATGTGATCGAAGCCAACAAATGTTGTAGCTGTGGAGGGTGTGAAGCTGCCTGTCCCATCGATGCAATTGAACTACAAGCCCTCCGTCCAACACTTGTCAAGGATTGTACTAAATGTGAGTTTTGTTGGAAATCCTGTCCTCGAATGATACATGATTATTCACCTCTTTACACACAAGTCTTTGGGGAAGATACCCACCGTGATCCCGTATTGGGCGTATACCGTCAAGCCTATGCCTTGCGCAATGTCGATGAATCGATACGAAAACGAGCTCAGGATGGTGGAGTTGTGACGGCAATTCTCCTCCATCTACTCAAAACTGGTGGTATCGAAGGAGCGGTTATCTCGGGCATTGATCCCGATAATCCCTGGAGACCCAAACCGATGGTCGCAACGACTCAGGAGGCAATCGTTTCTGCTACCAAGTCTCGATATACTCGCTCACCAAACCTTATTGCCTTAAAGGAAGCGTTGAAGGAACGGAAGCTTAGCCAGATAGCCGTTGTTGGAACCCCTTGCCATATCCAAGCCATTCAACGAATGCGCCTTGCACCTTTGAAAAAAATCGATCGTTCTGTTGTGATGACGATCGGGCTCTTTTGTAGTGAGACCTTCAAGTTCAAAGAACTCATGGAAGACAAGATAGCAAACGAACTCGGTGTTCCTTTAGCTAATCTGCGTAAGCTCGATATTAAGGGAAAGCTACTCATCTATCCCCAAGGTGCCAAAGATGCTTTACAGATTCCTTTAAGCGAAGCTCAAGAATGGATTGATCCTGGTTGCCATGGTTGCAAGGATTTCGCCTCTGACTTCGCTGATATATCTGTAGGTGGTGCCGGTACTCCAAGAAAATGGTCTTCTGTTCTAGTACGAACCGAACGAGGTCAAGCAGTCATTGATGGAATGATTGAGGCAGGGTTGTTCCTGCACGAAGCACTAACGAATGAAGGGCTTAACCAGTTACGCAAGATTGCTGCATCCAAAATCAGAAAATAACCCTTCTAAAGGCGATTAAATTGACAGCACCTTCGAAAGTAAACACTTTTGTCAGTAGAATACGCCAGAACTTGTTACATCCAACTTTCACTGTAATAATCTGATGGTGGTTATGACATGAGTGCAACTCCCTTTCTCCTCGGCGTATTAAAACTTGGTAACATTGGAACCTCGCCGTTATTGGAACTGTTATTCGATGAACGCGCTGAACGCGAAAACTTCAATGCTGTTGTAATTGGTTCGGGTGCTAAAATGAATGAAGAAGTCGCAGAAGACAGAGCCAAACTTCTAATCGAACAAAAACCTCATCTCGTACTGATTCCAAGCCCTAACGCGGCATTGAAGGGCCCGACCAAAGCCAGAGAATTGGTTAAGGAAGCTGGCATACCCGTTATCCTACTATCTGATCTTCTACCCAAGGACCAACGAGAAACACTCGCAGAAGAAGGCTATGGCTATATACTCATCCCTGCAGATTCCATGATCGGAGCACGGCGTGAGTTTTTAGACCCTTCCGAAATGGCGATCTTCAATGCGCATGTTATTCAGGTCTTAGCTTCTACCGGAGCGTTACGAGCGGCCCAACTCGCACTCGATGAGGTCATTGCCAACATAACCGCTGGACAATCAGCCCCTCTTCCTACGCTAGTTGTAAACGCTTCTCGTGCAGTAGCGGCAGGGAATTTCTCGAATCCGTATGCACGGGTAAAAGCGATGGCAGCATACGAAATGGCTGCTGCTGTTGCTGAGATTTCAGTTAAGGGCTGTTTTAGACAGAAGGAACGCGAAGAATACATTCCTACAGTGGCTAGTGCCCACGAAATGATGCGAAGTGCTGCCTTACTCGCAGATGAGGCACGCGAACTCGAAAAATCCGGAGACACTCTTTACCGGACGCCCCACTTTGATAACGGCACAGTAGGATCCAAAACTAAACTGGGTGAAAAACCTGCCTAATTGAAGTAAAGGAATACTGCCCTTTACTTTGTCAACGAAGGTGCTACCACTCCCTCACTGCGAATTCTAAGTATAGTCAGAACAAGGTGTTTCCCTACTCTTCCTTCTTATCAAGACGAGGAGATTCCCAGTCCTTTCGGAGTGGATAGACATCCTTTGGCCAATCTTCAGGCAGAATCAACCGCTTTAGGTTTGGATGATCCTTAAACTTCACGCCTAGTAAGTCATGAACCTCGCGTTCGTAGAGAGTTGCACCTGGAATTAGAGGTGTGATTGAATCCACATCAGGATGCGATGTCGGAACTTGAATGTGAAGGCTCACCGAAACCGCTTTGACTTCGAAATGGTAAATTACGGCGAGTTCACCGCGTAGGTCCATCCCAGTAATGCTTGAAAGGTGAGTCAACCCCCATTCCTGTTTCATCCAATCCACGGCCTTACGAACCGCTTCGGCTTTGACGGTAACATAGATGCTGTGTTCGCGTAGAAATTCTGCAGAGATGAAATCACTACCCAGGGCTTTTTCGATTTCAGTCATCATTTTTGCTTCTTTCGGGGTCGGTTTCCTTGCAGGTTTTTCTTCACTTGCCATTTTCTTTCACTCCATTCACTCACTATCCACCCTTGAGCTTTCCAAGGAGTGCTGCTACACCGTAAATAATGGCTTCAGGTTTTGGAGGACATCCCGGAATCCAAGCGTCCACTGGAATTACACCATCCAGTCCACCTGTCACATTATAGCATTGTCGGAACACGCCACCAGACATGGTACAGGCGCCGATGCCCACCACAAATTTCGGTTCAGGCGTTTGATTGTAAATCCGTAAAAACCGTTCAGCAACCTGTTTGGTAATTGGTCCGCTACAAAGTAAGACATCTGCGTGACGCGGGCTACCTTTTAAGAGGACACCAAATCTTTCAAGGTCATATCGTGGAGTTAACGCATCAAGGATCTCAATGTCGCAGCCATTGCATCCACCTGAGTTTAGATGGAGTACCCATGGTGACTTGATGCGTGCCCAAGTAACAAGTTTTGATAAGACACCCATTATGATAGCCTCCAATCTGGGCGTTGCTAACCTAAACCTATGCCTCGTCTTAAAACCCTTTGGGTGTTTTGGAATGCTAAATCGAAATCCTTTGAATGTATTGCTCAAGTATTAGTACGAAAGATGCCTTCGGGGCTGGCATGTTTATTTCCGAAGGATTAGGATTGCAATGAATGCGACAAGAAGATAGATGATGGGAACCCATCCAAGGACGCCCATTGATGTGGCGAGGATGAACGCGATGATGTCAAAGATTGTAAAGTACACAGCATAGCGGAGAAGCTGTGTGTGGAATTGTGCCTTTATAGCGGGTAAGTCTTCTCCACAAGCGTAAGTTGTGGTCTTTTCTTTGGTGGGGTTGCTTGGGGCAAGTCTTCGTCCAATCCAGTAAAGTAACAGGACAATTATGAGCATTATACCAAAGGCTAACAAGAAGTTGAGGAAATTTGAAAAGGTGTTAGACCAGGCAAATTGCAATCTCCGTCACCACGATAATGGCTTGTTAGAAGTCAAAGGGTTCTAGATTGTATAAAAGGCTTGCTCCCACTGGAAATTTCTGTTAAAGATAAAACTGAAGGTCTTCTCAATAAATGGGTTAAGGTCGGGTAAAGGGGGCTTCTGCTGCAAGTATTTTGTAATATCGTGCTAATCGGAAATTTCGATGCGGATTTTCTCAGAGCCTTTCAGTTTTGGTGCGCGGAGCGTGGAGACTATGGCAAAGACCACTTTTTGAATAAGTGTATCAGTGTATTCGTTTAATCCAATCTCTCGGTCGAAAACGACCAGAGTTGTCTTCTTCTCATCTGGAGTCATGCAGATTCACCTAACTTTATTCTTGGGGCAGTTGGAAGCCACTTATCGATGGCTTCTAGGAGAAAAGGTAACTCATTTGGAATATGTACGGCTGCTTCGATATTAGGGTCTAGGGAACATTGACCGAGTATTGGTCCTGTAGTTGTAGTTTGGAACTTCGCTATTTCTTCTGATGACCGGACGCAAATAATCTTGGCAATTTTTGGATGCGTTTGGGTCCAAAAACGGAACCCCTCAAGGACAATCACATCAGCTGAAACTACATGAGTTCCGCGTCGTAAGAGGTCAACTGGATCAACGATGGGTCGTTGAAAAAGTAGGGTTGTTGATGATTCGCTTTGAAGAAATGTCGCTGAAGCACCAGCTTCGAGATGTCGATATGAATCAGTGCCGGGGGTATCAAGGGAAAATTGTGGGTCACCTACATGTTTTGCACTGAGGATGCCTAGGTTCTGCTGCGAAAGGTGAGTAATGATGTGGGCAGTGACTGTAGTCTTACCCGAGTCCTTGTATCCAATTACCGAGAGTATCGGAGGGAATGAAACGATAAGCAGTCCTCCCTAAAGACGAGTTACCTTCAGAAGTGAAAAGGTAACCCTGAGTATTAAACTTTTCAACATCTTGAGCACCAAAACAACGCTTTTCCGGTTGGATGAGAAAAAATGAAACAGGTAGTCACACTTTTAAGCAGAATGGACAGAAAAGCGGGTCTAAGGTACTCAAGTCACCGTGACGAGGGTCCAACGATGTCGTTATCGCGTACTGTGGTCGTTGGTCTACTTGCTATTATAGCAGTAGCCATTGTTTTGTTTATTCTGATGCTCGCTGGGTTTATCCAGTTCGCTACTTATGGTTTATTATTCATTACGGTGATCTTTGCCATCCTCGCCATTGAAGACAAAGACCTCTTACACGCTGCACTCTACCTCGCAGGCTCTGCCATTGCCCTGGCTCTAATATACTTGGTTCTGTTCGCACCTTGGGTCGCTTTCTTCCAACTAGCGATATACGCGGGCGCAGTCACCATTATCCTGGTTTCGGCTGTAGCGTTAACGGCGCGTCGTGGGACTGGTGAAGTTGAGGAGGATGCGTCATGAAAATTAAAGTGGTTGGCCTGTTTCTCACAATTGTACTTGCCGTGTTCATGGTTGTGTTTATTAGTTTTGGATTTGGGGATTGGTTACTTGCCTCACCAGACCCTGCGACAGTGGCAACGCGGTTCATATTACCAGAGAATATCATTGTGCTAATCCAGAGCTTAAGTAACATGTTATGGCATTACCGTGGCATCGACATGGTGCTACAGGGAGTGTTCTTGTTCGTCGCAGCACTTGCTGCGTCTGTCTTTTTCCATGGAGTGGTCAAGGAGGAGTAAGAGAAAATGCAAGCGCTTGATACGATTGGTGTTCCACTTTCTGGGTTCCTTGCTGTCGCGGTCATCCTGTATGTCATTGGCATCTATGGGATGGCGACGAAACGTAATATGATCAAGTTCCTCATTTCACTGGAATTACTCCTTGATGGAGCGCATTTGAACTTCATCGTCTTTGCCACTATCTGGTCGGGTGGGTATATCGACCTGATGGTCCAAGCAATCGTCATCGCAAGTATTTGTATCGGCGGTGGAATCATCGCAATTGGGCTTGGATTCATCATTAGTGCTTACAATAAATTCGGAACGCTGGATGTCCGAAAACTCAACAAACTGCGTCATTAACCCTGGGGTGAACGAGAAAAATGCTACCTTACGCTGCTTGGCTTTGTTGGGGATTCCCCCTGCTAGGGGCTGTCCTCACACCGCTCTTTGCAAAAATCCATCCAAAGCTTCGGGATTACGGAGCCATCGTCTTTGGCTTACTAGGCATGATCATGGCCTTCTCCATGATTCCATTCATTTATTCTGGAGATGCCTGGCTTGGGACTCAATGGCTAGAAATTTCTATTCCTTGGATTAACATCCCAGGTGTTCTTACACTGGAATGGGGAATGCTCATTGACCCGTTATCCGTTTTCATGGCCTGTGTAGCAACCGGTGTCAGCTTCCTCATCCTTGTATACAGCCTTGGTTACATGCACGGTGATGAATCGCTCACTCGTTACTGGTTTTTCATGCAACTGTTCATTGGTGGAATGGTTCTCCTTGTTATGGCGAACAACCTCCTCCAAACTTTCATTGGCTGGGAAATCGTAGGGCTCTGCTCCTACGCCCTCATCGGCTTCTGGTACAACAAGCCCAACATGGTTATAGACGATCAACTAGGTGAAATCACCGAAGGAAGGCTAAACTCACACAGTGGTATGAAAGCCTTCATCGTTACCCGTGTTGGAGATGTCGCCCTCCTTATTGCCATCGTCTTTATCTTCTTCTTCACTGTTCAAGCAGGAACTCCCACCTTCAACTACCAAGTTCTCCTTTCAGACTTCACCTGGCTTGGAACCATGGCTCAGGCGATTAGTGCTTTTCCTGGCCTATTACTATTCGTGGTGTTCCTCCTCTTCTTTCTGGGACCCATTGGAAAAAGCGCGCAATTCCCCTTACAGTTCTGGCTCCCGGAAGCCATGGCAGGTCCAACCACCGTCTCCGCCTTGATCCACGCTGCTGCAATGGTCAAAGCTGGTGTCTATCTGGTTGCTCGAATGGCCCCAATCCTTGTACAGGGCTTCCACACGGTAGCGATCGCAACAGCTATTGTTCAACAGGCTCTTAGCAACTTCTTCTATGTTATCGCCATAATCGGGACTTTCACCGCTTTTATGGCGGCAAGCATGGCTTTGGTCTCTAAGGAGCTCAAGAAGGTTCTTGCTTTCAGCACCATTAGCCAACTCGGTTATATGTTCATGGCAATTGGTGTGTTCGCCATCGCTGCTGAAGGAGCAGCAGGATACGCTGCGGGGGTCTTCCATTTAGCTGCCCATGCTGTCTTTAAAGCACTCCTCTTCTTGTCCGCAGGGGCTGTGCTCCACGCAGTTCATAGCAAATACATGACGGATATGGGCGGGATCCGAAAAGCAATGCCGATTACCTTTATTGTAATGATCATTGGTGCTCTAGCCTTGAGTGGCTTCCCGCCCCTAGCAGGCTTTTGGAGCAAGGAAGCCATCTTTTCTGCTGCCTGGGAATTGGGAGTTATGGGCAACATGACAGGTTACATCTTCCTCCTCTTCGCTGCCCTAACTGGTGTATTGACCTTCTTCTACAGTCTTCGTATGATTGGTATGACCTTCCTTGGTTCACCAAGTGAGAATGTTGAGAAACTAGCTGCAGAAGGGAAACCTGTGCATGAAGCGCCCCTAGTAATGTGGTTACCTTTAGTAATTCTTGCTATCACTACAGTGGTTCTTGGATTTCTTGAACCGTTCCTGAAGACATTCTTTCTAGGTGAATGGGCTCTTCAATTCTCAGGGATACCTCATGCTCCCCACATAGGTTCACTTATCGAGATGTATGTAGAACTCTTCGTTCACACCTTTACCTCACCCACATTCCTGATTACCCTTGGCGTGTTAGCCCTTGGCGGCATCCCCGGATACCTCATCTACATTCGCCAAAGTTGGACACCCGCAATTAGTGAGAAGAACTTCCTGTATCGGTTCTTATACAAACGTTGGTACTGGAACGGGCTCATGTACAAGATCTTTGTCAGTGGCACTCTTTGGTTTTCACGGGGAATGTTCAAGACTGTTGAAGCAAAAGGCATCGACCAGTTCAACTATGTTGTGGCTGATGGTGCCACAGGGCTAAGCCGCTGGTGGCGTCGAATTCAAACCGGTGTGCACAGCTGGAACATGATTCTGCTGCTCATTGGTGCTGTGGTCTTCGTAGCACTCCTCATCTTGTTTCAATTTGTAGGAGGCGTGCTACTTCTTCCAATTCCCTTCATACCCTGAGGTGACACAAAATGGCACTATTCCACTATCTCTCATTCACGCTGTTGCTCATGTTCATCGGTGCTCCAATCGCCTGGATCATTGGGCGCCGTAACGGTCGCTGGGCAGGTGTCTTTGCCCTTCTTATCATGCTAGTCAGTATGGTCACCTTTGGTCTTGCCTGGTGGGAAACGCAACTTGCCGGCACCTATATGGAAGAATTCGTTTTGACCCCCACGCTAGGACCGTTTGGCTGGTACCTTGACGGATTGAGTTCTGTCGTAGGCTGGATCATCCTCTTCCTTACTACTGCTGCAACCTGCTATTCCATCGCCTACATGGCGAAAGAACATGGCCAATCCCGGTTCTTTGCATTACTTCTCATGTATAACGCTGGCATCCTCGGTGTCGTGTTGGCAACGAACCTATTTGAGTTCTACATCCTTTGGGAAATCATGCTCATACCCAGCTACTTCCTTATTGCAGAATGGGGTACTAAACCCCAATCCACAAAAATCGCCCTCAAATACTTCATCTTTACACACATTGGTGCTGTGCTAATTCTCGTTGGTATCGCCGGCATCTATTCACTGAGCAGTCCTGCTAGCCTAAACTTGTTTTCGACACTGGTTTCAACAATTGACCTCAGTGGGTCTATGACTGTGGGAACGCTAGCCTTCGATTTAGCTCGCATCATCACAGTTCTCTTAACAATTGGGTTCGCTGTTAAGATGGCTATCTTTCCCTTGCACACCTGGCTCCCCGATGCCCATGCCGAAGCTCCGACGCCTATTAGCGTCATCTTATCTGGCGTGATGATTGAAACCGCTGCTTACGCAATCATTCGAATCTTGATGACCTTCATGCTTCCTGCGTATGGAAGCTTCAGCACCATTCTCATGTTCTTTGGACTCATAACCATGATTTATGGTGGTATAATGGCTCTAGCCCAAAAGGATACCAAACGCCTTTTCGCCTACTCGTCAGTGTCACAAATGGGCTACATTTTCTTTGGTGTAGGCACAGCCCTTCTGATTGGAACCGTTGGAGCCGCCTTTCACATCTTTACACACGCCCTAGGTAAAGGCCTCTTGTTTATGACTGCTGGCGTCCTCATCGTTCAAATTGGCCATGAACGGGGACGGGATATTACGGCTATGGGCGGTTTAGGGCGCAAGATGCCTTGGACTGCCACCATTGCTCTCATCGCAGGCTTAAGCATCGCTGGCACACCACCCCTCGCCGGGTTCGCTTCAGAGTTCTGGATCTTTGTGGGCGGAGCCCTCGGTTATGCTGTCTTAATGTTAATCTTTGCTGTTGCCTCCACTGCACTTACAGCTTCATACATACTCTGGTTTGTGAAGCGTGTATTCTTCGGTCCTACCCCCGCAGATCTTGAGAAAGTTACAGACAGCCCATTACTCATGCGTATCCCTATGATCATCCTTGCGCTCCTGATCATCATCTTAGGAGTATGGCCCGCATTAGTACTTGATCCACTATATCAGGCACTGAGTTTGCTTCCTACCCTGGTCCCATAATGGAGGTTGAAATGAGATGGCTATCGGAATAAATGAATGGATTCAACTCATCCCCCTCTGGTTACCTCTCGTCGGCGCACTCTTCCTCGCGCTCATCGGTCGACTCACAAAAGAACGAAACAAAGTGCTCCTTGGGGCAATCTCTGTCGTAATTTTGTTCATTGCCCTCTGGTTCCTCATTTCACCCTTTCCGCCCTTTCAAGGACTCTACTTCCAGCTCGTCAACGCTGGTTTCACTCCTATTGATATCGTCTACTTCGTGACAACGCCACTGGACCCAAGCATAGGAGCCGCCTTCTTGCGAATCGACATTCTCTCTGTCTTCATGTCTGTCATCTTCATATTCTTAGGCTTCTTCGTCGCCCTCTACTCCATTAAGTACATGGAACATGACACTCGGTTATCCATCTACTATGCCCTTCTCCTCACACTCGTTGGAGGAATGGTGGGGGTCACCATGGCAGGCGATTTCTTCACATTGTTCATCCTTTGGGAAACGATGTCAATAAGCAGCTATGTTTTAGTCGCCTTCCGGAAAGACGAAGCAGAACCTCTTGAAGCCGGCATCAAGTACCTCTTTCTTAGCGCTGTGGGTTCCACGCTCATCCTCTTCACCATGTCACTTCTCTACGGGCTCACAGGCACTTTGAATATCTACCAAATCGGTCCAGCACTTTCTTTGATCGTTGGAGGCGCCACTCCTGGTTCTCCAATCCAGGGCCTTCTCCTCATCACCATCGTTGGTCTCATCATCGGGTTCGGCGTCAAAGCGGCAATTGCTCCACTTTCCACCTGGCTTCCAGACGCCCATCCTGCTGCTCCTAGTGGCATCAGTGCCATGCTCAGCGGCGTCGTCATCATGACAGGTGCTTATGCTATTATTCGCACACTTATCCTCTTCTATAATCCCGCGGACTTTCCCTACTATGGGGCCGTAGTCAGCTGGTTTGCCCTCTTCACCATGATCTATGGAAACCTCATGGCACTGACACAAAAGGATCTGAAACGGCTTCTAGCCTATTCAACTATAGTAAATGTCGGTTACATCATCTACGGGTTCAGTATTGCGATGATGCAGGTAGCTCAGCCTGCCCAACTCACCTCCGTCACAGGAAGCCTGTTCCACATTACAGCCCATATGCTCTCAAAGGGCATGCTCTTCTTGATCTCAGGAATTTTCTTACACTCTCTACATACCCGGGATCTCGATAAACTCCGCGGCGTAGGTCGTAAAATGCCACTGACCATACTCTGTTTGACGATTGGTGCTCTGTCCCTTGCAGGGGTACCTCCCCTCATCGGATTCTATAGCAAATTCTTCATCATTTGGGGCGCCATCCAAGCAGGTGCATACATTGCCACAATCATCCTGGTGCTCATGAGCGCGTTCAGCGTAGTCTATTACTTACGCATTATCCAAGTCCTCGTCTTCGCCGAGCCCAGCCCTGAGGCTGCCACCGTCAAACCCACACACCCAATCCTTCTATTTGTTATCAGCGTACTCACAATCTTCATCATCGGTATCGGGCTGTTTCCCGGCTTCTTCATTGAAGTAGCCGAATTTGCCGCTCAAGGTGCTCTTGGGCTGCTTCCCTAACACGGTGATCGCGTCTGCCTACAAGGTGGACGCTATTTCACTCTTTCTTCGTATTAGGCGATTTCAACCACCAATAAGTATGAGATTTCGTATCTGCAAGTTCAAATCCTAACTCGTTAAGTTTTGTTCGAATACCATCGGCTTCTTGGTATTTGTTTTCCGCCCGAAGTTGAGCACGTTGTTGGAGTAAAGCTTCTATTAGTTGCTTTATCACAGGATCTATCTCGCTATCGATTTCTCGTTGGTAGAGGTCCCCAAACAGAATGATTCCTATCTTCGAAAAGAACGCAAGCAATGCTTGAGCAGAATTTGAACTTACAGCTGATGGTGTTTCCAACTGTCCTTGGATTCTGTTCACTAATCGAAAAAGGGTATTAATTGCTCGCCCCGTGTTAAAATCATCCAGTAAGGCTTCTTCTATAGCTACCTCTACTTCTTGGAATGAAGTATCCTGTTCAATAGTTTTCTCAGAGGGTTCTGCGAATTCAGCAAGTGCACGAAGATGGACGAGAACTTTCCGTAACCGTTCGACTTGTTTACGAACGCGTTTAAGCTCAGCTTCTTTAAAGGTCAAGGGTTTCCGATAGTGCATTGAAAGTAAGTAAAGCCGCAATGTCGCTGCTCCAAACCGGTTCACAGCCTCTCGCACGGTGATCAGATTTCCTACCGACTTGGACATTTTCTCTCCATCGAGTTTCAGATGGCGAACATGCATCCAATAACGAACATACGGCTTCTCGTTTGCTGCTTCACTTTGAGCGATTGAATTCTCATGATGCGGAAAGATATTATCCTCACCACCCCCCGAAATATCTAGTGTATCTCCCAGATACTTTTTCGCCATAGCACTGCATTCAAGGTGCCAGCCTGGGCGTCCTGGACCCCACGGACTCCACCAGAAAGGCTCATCAGGTTTCGCCTGCTTCCAAAGGACAAAATCCCCCACCTGATCCTTATCGTACTCGTCTTTGTCAACCCGTCCACTTGCCCCTGCCTGAAGCTTCTGAGGATCAATCCCTGCAAGGCGACCGTACGCAGGGAATCTGCTTATCCGAAAGTACACCCCGTCGTCTGCTTCATAAGCAACTCCTTTCTCTAGAAGAGTTTGAACTAAGTGGATCATCTCTTGTATGTGCTGTGTTGCGATAGCATAAGTAGAGGGATCTGCAATACCTAGTAGCTGTCGATCCATGTAGTAATTCCTGGTTTGACGAGTGACTAGTTGTTGGAAGGCTTCACCGCTGGCTTGAACGCGATTCAAGATGTTGTCATCGACGCTGATGTCTGTCACATTCGAGATGTGCTTGACTTCATAGCCAAGATACTGAAGAAAACGTTCAACCACATCCCAGAATATGTAAGTCCGTGCATGCCCTATGTGCATCAAGTAGTTAACTGTCAACCCACAGGTATACATACGAATCTTCCCAGGCTCAATTGGTGTGAATCTCTCCTTTTGCTTCGTCAGAGTATTGTAAATTCTAAGTGTTGATCGTCGGTTCCATTCGCTCGTTCTTGGATGAAGGGATGTTGGAGGATTCCGCTTCGATGTCATGAGTACAAACCTCCGATGTCATTACTAGATACGGAATAATTACTACCTAGTAAACTACCATATAGTTGGAATAAGTATTGAGAAACTAAAATGGAGTACGGCGTCACCGAAGGGCTAGTGTTGGCAAACTAAATACCCCATGGTATTCACCAACCCAGAGAGAGTTCCTGTTTATACATAAATGTTATGTGCTCAGTAGTTATCAGAGCCCAAATAAGAGGAAGCCTTTTTTACCCACATAGTTACTGATGTACCTCCATTCCAAGAATGAATACAGAGTTAATGGTGAAAGCCGTGTCACCAATGCTGTCAGCGAAAATGAGCAGTTTTATTGCGATCACACTAGATTTTGATGTTGACTCAGCACTTCGCCTTATTGCCCAAACTGGACTCGCTCATTTTTCAGACATCAAACAAAGCAGTCGCAATCTTTCACAAGGCCTAGAACCTGTGGAACCTTCAGAACGTTTCTATTATCTTTCCAATCTTCTAACCCGCACAACTACCCTCATCAATGATATGAAGGTCAATCGCGGTGGTAAAATTAAAAATCCTCTAAAGGTCCCTGAAATCCCTGAAGACAGCTATTTAGAATCCATCGAAACGAAACTTAAGAAAATCGAAGATGAATTCGAGGGCCATACTCGTAGCTTAGAAATAGCTGCACGGAAAGAGGATAAAGCTTCCAAAAAAGAAGCTAAAAAACATATCAAAGAATTAACCGAAGAGAAACGTCTGGAGCTATTAGGCTGGGAAGAACTACTCAAACGTGAACACAGCTTGGAAGAGACTAAGACGCTCTTTTACAAAACAAAACGAACCTACATCATGTATGGCTGGATTCCCACTAAGAAAATTAAATCTCTGGAGAAAGCTATTGCGCAACAAAAACAAGTCTCCCTTTCCATTGAATTCGAAGCACATAAAGACAAACCAGAATCCGGTCACTATCCAGCTGATGTTGGTCCTCTCGAAGGGGAAGTTGCTCCAGAAGAACCAATTGCACCCCCGACAAAACAAACAAATCCCCGTTTTCTCCGATCCTTCCAAAACCTTACAAACGCCTTCGGATTACCCAACCACCGTGAAATTGACCCCGCTTGGTTCATGGCACTCGGATTCCCCATAATCTTCGGCCTTATGTTTGGCGACATCGGACATGGATTACTCCTCTTCGGTTTTGCTATGATTGGTATGATAGCAAAACGCCGCAATGTTGACGCTGGTGAAATGATCAATTACTTCATTCAAGGATCTGGGCTCATCGCACTCATCGCTCTTGTCTCGGTCTTTTTTGGAGTATTATACGGTGAATTTCTTGGTATCGATATCACTTACCTTCCCATCTACCAGGCACTCAAATACTCACCCTTCGGGCAAGCAATGAAAAATGTCCTAGTCAACCTTTTTCTCTTCTTCGACTTTGATGGTGGAGTAAATTGGTTCCTCGACCCGCATAGTCCTTACAACCTCTGGATCCTCGGTGATCCTCATGGTCACCCCACCCCTATCTGGTTCAGCGCCTTCGAAATGCCTGCTAACCTCCCCGCCAACATCGCCAATCCTACCTGGATCCTTTTTGTCCTCAGCATCATTATCGGCTTCATCCACCTAAGCATTGCCATTGGGTTCGATGCCATCAACAAGCTTCGCCACCGTGACTGGAAACACGCCATCTTCGGTCCCATCATCTGGCTCTATTTCCTATGGGGACTTGCCTTTATGATCTTTCAATTTGGAATTAACTTCATGGCTTGGCCACTTATTGAAATGCTCATCGCGCTCATCCTCCCCGCTGTCATCATGTTCCTCGGAGGCATGGTCGCCTTCGGGTTCATGGATGGCTTTATGGAAGGTCTCGAGCGTCTTATCGAGAGCATCAGTAACACCATCAGTTACTCTCGAATTCTTGCCCTCAACATGGCACATGCAGGCTTCGCTAAAACCTTCATCTTTCTCGCAGGCTTTACAGGAGCTGTTGAGCTTTTTAACATCCTCGAACAACTCTTCCCCGCTGGACAACTCAATTTCGGAACCTTCCTTACATTTATTGGCATGATCATTCTTGGCACTGTCTTCGTCCTCCTCATGGAAGGCCTCCTCTCGTTCATCCATACCCTTCGTCTCCACTGGGTGGAAGCTTACCTGAAATTCTACGCAGGGACCGGCTACGAGTACAAACCTCTCACCCTACCACAAAAATGGACGACAACGCCTACATAACCCACGTGACCAATTATGCTCCAACAACTCCTCCTTAACATGGGTCAAGTCTACACCGCATTTGGTGCTGTTCTCGCGGCTGGACTCGGAGCTGCAGGAGCTGCCATAGGCATCGGCTACAGTGGAAGCGCCATGATTAGCGCGGTAGCTGAAAAACCTCAATCCTTCAGTAAAAGCATGATCACAGTGGTTCTTGCTGAAGCTCTCGCTATCTATGGACTCCTCGCCAGTTTCATGCTTCTTATGCGCATCGGGACAATCACTAACGAAGCCCAAGGCCTCGTCGCTCTTGGTGCTGGACTGGCCATCGGTTTATCGTGCATTGGTGCTGGCATCGGTATCGCACGAGCAGGTAGCGCTATGGCGACAGGCACCGCAGCTGCCCCCGAAACTTTCAGCAAAGCCCTCGTCTCCGTCGTCCTCGCTGAGGCCCTTGCTATCTATGGGCTTCTCACTAGCTTTATGCTTCTTATGCGCGTCGAAACGGCATCCTACATCGGACAAGGTCTGGTAGCAATCGCCGCAGGGTTAGGCATTGGGTTAGCAGCCCTCGGTGCTGGCGTCGGTATATCAAAAACTGGAGCAGCTCTCAACAAAGCCCTAGCTACTGCTCCTGAAACCTTCAGCAAAGGCTTAGTAGGCGTCGTGTTAGCCGAAGCCCTGGGTATCTACGGCTTGCTCTCGAGTTTCATGCTGCTCATGCGCATTGAAACCGTCACACTCCAAAGCCAAGGATTCATAGCAATCGCTGCTGCCTTCGGTGTAGGACTGGCTGCCCTTGGTGCTGGCATTGGTATCGCGTCGAGCGGGGCCTCGTTATCAGAAAGCCTGACCAAACGCCCAGAAATCTTCAGTAAGGGTTTGGTCAGCGTCGTGTTAGCCGAAGCCCTAGGTATCTACGGCTTGCTCTCGAGTTTCATGCTGCTCATGCGCATTGAAACCGCTACAGCAATCGCTCAAGGACTAGCTGGAATTGGTGCTGGATTAGCTGTCGGAATCGCAGGTTTTGGGGCTGGTATCGGTATTGCCCAAGCCGGTGGCGCACTCAGCAAAGCCCTCGTCGAAGCCCCTGAAGCCTTTAGTAAGGGTTTGGTCAGCGTCGTGTTAGCCGAAGCCCTGGGTATCTATGGGCTCTTAGCGAGCTTCATGTTGCTCATGCGCATCGAATCCGTCGCAATAGCGGCACAAGGATACCTTGCGGTTGCAGCAAGTCTAGGTGTAGGTTTAGCAGCATTCGGTGCTGGTATCGGTATCGCCTCCGCAGGAGCAGCCTTATCACAAAGCCTTGTCGATCGTCCTGAAGTATTCAGCAAGGGCTTGGTCAGCGTCGTGTTAGCCGAAGCCCTGGGTATCTATGGGCTCTTAGCGAGCTTCATGTTGCTCATGCGCATCGAATCCGTCACTGAAATCGGTCAAGGACTAGTGGGTTTATCTGCTGCACTTGCCATCGGACTTGCTGCAATTGGTGCAGGGTTTGGCATTGCCAAGGCAGGCGCGTCTATTAATAGAACACTTGTTGTCGCTCCTGAAGCCTTCAGTAAGGGTTTGGTCAGCGTCGTGTTAGCCGAAGCCCTGGGTATCTACGGGTTGTTAGCCAGCTTCATGTTGTTGATGCGTATTGAGTCGGTCACAGGGATAGGTCAAGGCTTCATGGGAATGGCAGCCGCTATCTCGGTTGGTATTGCTGGTATTGGCGCGGGTATCGGTATAGCTTTTGCAGGCCAGGCACTTTCGCAAAGCCTTGGTGAGCGGCCTGAAATCTTCAGTAAAGGTCTAATCGGCGTCGTTCTCGCTGAAGCTCTCGCCATCTATGGTTTACTGGCAGGTTTCATGTTGCTGATGCGTATCGACACGATTAACATCGATATCAGTATAGGTATGAGTCAAGGCGTCGTCGGAATTGGCGGGGGCATCGCAATTGGGCTCGCGGCATTTGGTGCGGGAATTGGCATTGCCCAAGCAGGCGCAAGCATGTCTCGCACGATCGTTCACGCTCCTGAAACCTTCAGTAAAGGCCTCGTCAGCGTAGTGTTAGCAGAGGCACTTGGCATCTATGGATTACTAACGAGTTTCATGTTGTTAATGCGAATAGATTCTGTAACTCAAATCGGTCAAAGTATCATTGCAATTGGTGCTGGACTTGCCATTGGCTTGGCCGCGTTAGGTGCTGGTCTTGGTATTGCGGCCGCTGGCGCTGCCTTGTCACGAAGTCTCGCAGCACGACCTGAAGTTTTCAGTAAGGGTTTGGTCAGCGTCGTGTTAGCCGAAGCCCTGGGTATCTATGGGCTCTTAGCGAGCTTCATGTTGCTCATGCGCATCGAATCCGTGGTTGATTTGACTCCTGGGTTACTTGCCATAGGTGCAAGTGTTAGTATCGGCCTCGCTGCCATTGGGGCGGGTATTGGTATTGCATCAAGTGGATCTGCTTTATCCGAAGGATTAGTGCATCGCCCTGAGATTTTCAGTAAAGGCTTGGTAGCCGTTGTTTTAGCCGAAGCCCTTGGAATTTACGGACTACTTTCAAGCTTCATGCTTCTGATGCGAATAGAAACCGCAACAGCAATTGGTCAAGGCATGGTTGGCATTGGAGCTGGCGCAGCCATTGGGCTGGCAGCAATTGGTGGAGGTGTCGGAATTGCTTTATCTGGTGCTGCACTCAGCCACAGTCTTGTAGATGCTCCTGAAGCTTTCTCCAAGGGCTTGGTGAGTGTTGTACTGGCTGAGGCGCTTGGGATTTATGGCCTATTGATGAGTTTTATGTTAATTATGCGAATTGATACAGTGACCGATCCCAGTCAGGGGTTGATGGCTCTTGGCACAGCAGTAGCGGTGGGATTTGCGTGTTTTGGAGCTGGGTTTGGTATTGCTCACGCAGGTTCGGCTCTCGCTAGGACTATCGCCTCGGAGCCAGGCTCTTTCAGTAAGGGGTTGGTGGCGGTGGTGTTGGCGGAGGCCCTTGGGATATATGGATTGCTGGTGGGATTTATGGTGGTTATGCGTGTGGAATCGGCCCTATTGTTAGCACAAGGATGGCTAGCAATTGGTGCAGGGTTGGCCATTGGTATAGCGGGAATTGGGGGCGGTTTGGGTATTGGCTATTCGGGTGGAGCACTGTGTACAAGTATTCGATCGGCCCCGGAGACTTTCAGTAAGGGGTTGGTGGCGGTGGTGTTGGCGGAGGCCCTTGGGATATATGGATTACTGACATCATTTATGTTAGTAATGCGGTTGGATGCAATTGGGGATATTGGTGCATTTATCGGGGTTGCTGCAGCTGCAACGGTCGGATTGGGGACTTTGATGGCAGGGATTGCGATTGGTTGGGCTGGGGCAGGATTAATTGGTGGGATTGCGAAGAAACCGGGGATTTTTAGCAAATCGATGGTGCCAGTTGTGCTTGCCGAGGCGCTTGCTATTTATGCGTTGTTAGTAGCCTTTATGCTTATAATGCGTATTTAAGATTTTGACTGTTTGTACTTTTCTCACGGCTTTTTGTTTATACAGTTGTGTATTACATTCGCAGTAATGATCACCAAGCTGACTGTATTCACTAGCATACCTCTCATTTTTTTTCTTGAGGAGCAGCGGTTAGAAGGATCGTAGGCGGAGAGGTTTCTCCATGTTTGTGAATCGCTGCAATAGCTTCATGGAATTCTTCGACAGCATGTTTTCGGTCAGGTTTGGGGATTTTTTGTGAATCAAGCCAAAAAAGCGGAGGTGTGGCGGCCAACCGGAAATCATGGATAGAGCTTTTCGCTATGGTATATCCTGCCTTCTCAACTAAGATTCGTAATTCATCTTCCGAAAGAAGCGGCAGATCACCTTGTTTATGTTTGATCCGAAGGTTATACAGCTGAAGGTGTGCTTCCTGAGCCTTGGTTTTTGCATAGGGTAGAGATTCAGCAATGCTCATGGTTCCGTGAGGACCGATGATTCGTGCCATTTGACGAAGAGCATCAACGAATACAATGGGAGAGGATAGGTTTCGTATACTATGAATATTGAGACACATAAGCCCTGTTTTCGATTTGAGAGGAGGGGAGAGAATATCACCGCGAATTCCTAAAGGATTGAGCTGTAATTTCTTCGCAGTGATGATCCAGTTCTGCCACCAGTCAAATCGTCCTCCTCCGTTCATTAAATCAATCCCCAATGTTAATGCCCCCTGTAAAGCTGCCGCTATAGTTGTATAACCTCTTCCACATCCCACATCTAACACTACGGCATCTTTTGCAATCTCAAGTTTTCTAATCAGAAGCAGCCTTTCTTTACCAATATCTGAGGTTTTGTACAGGTCTCGATATGAAAGGGTAGTTTTATCGATTAAATCTGCGACAAAATCGGAGCAAATCCTTAAGCGAGTCATGAATTCTTTTGGACTAAGACCGAAAAATGAACGATATGGGGGGAGTTCTATATCCATTTGATGCAAATCCGCTAGTCGTTGTGCCGCTTGCATACAAAGGAGTGCTAAGTTAATGTTCATTATCAGACTTCTCATCAAACTGATTGAATTAGTGTAGTAATCAACCCATCTCTACGGTAGGTATTTCATTGCATCACAAAAAGTATATCCTCTTACTCTTTATGATACGAGAAAGAATTATTGCTCCTATTCTTAAGGAGGCGTATTGATGCAAGCTAGACCCACAAAACAACAACATCCAGAATTTAACCTAGAAGCCCTTCTATCTCTGCTCGGTCTTCTTCTCGGTTTCCTATTCATTGTTGTCATTTATGTTCTTGAGAATCCTCAGGAAGTTTTTTCAGCGTGGGGCTTCCCACTCATTTTCTATCTCCTGATATGCTACGCCATTGGGCTTACTAACATTGCCCTTATCATCAGCCATGAAGTTAATCTATACTTGTTGAATAGACTAGCCACCCTCGATCCAGAAAAAATCCCGGCTGCAAAATTTACAGAACTTAGTCAAAACATTCAACGCACTCTTCGACAAAGTATTAAGCTATTCACATTCTTCATTTTTGGATTTGGCTTATTTCTAATTAATTTGGCGGGTTTCGCAGCAGCCAAAATTTTCTACTCCTTTTTTGCTCTCTTAGAGAGCTTAGTCTTCATACTCTGGAGTCCCTTAGCAGTTCTTCCTGTCCGGTTTATTGTTATGTTCTTAGTTCAATTCGTTCTGATTATACCTTTTGCAAGATACCAGGGTCTTATATGGGATTCTTACAAAGCGGTTGAACAAATCCAACTCCAAAGTATCAATTCAGAACAATAATGAACTTCTGGGAGTTTCGAAAGGGTCAAGAACGGTTTCAGCTAAAGTAAATGTGTTAACATAAGGGTGTGTCTTCCATGACTGAGGATCGCTATAGTCGATTTCGCGTACTAGATGGGATTGGTGGGAATGGGCTTCAGCGTTTGCGTAATGCTCGAGTAGCCGTAATAGGAATTGGTGGGCTCGGGAGCGTGTCCGCTCGGCAATTAGCATCTCTGGGTGTAGGATTCCTCCGCATTGTTGACCGAGACATTGTAGAATTATCGAATTTACAGCGTCAACTTCTTTACACGGTAAAGGATGTTGGTAAACCCAAGGTTGAAGTGGCAACAAGACGGTTAAACGAGTTGAATCCCGATGTCACCGTTGAACCGATGGCTCTTTCAGTAACCGAAGTCACAGCCGATCGTGTTGTGGAGGGGATGGATGTTGTGTTGGATGGGTTGGATAGCTTTAAGCCACGATATGCATTGAATCGGGCCTGTGTACGTAACAAGATACCTTATGTGTTTGCCGGAGCGCTTGCTGCAGTTGGGAATTTGACAACGATCATTCCTGGACGCACGGCATGTTTAGAGTGTATCTTCGGTGGGATTGGTGAGGATCAACCGACATGTGCGACAGTTGGTATCTATCCCACGGTCGTAGGGGTCATTGCAAACCTTCAGGTCCAAGAAGCACTTCACCTTATCTTAGGGCGTTCCCCAATGCTTGCTAATGAATTACTCATGTTTGATATTGAGCGGTTCCGCCTAGACCAGATCCCAATCCAGTCCCATGAGAATTGTCCAGTGTGTGGTAAAAATGCTGATCTTAGAGTCCCTGAATTAACTTCTATATTGGAAATCACAGAGTTATGTACTGAAGAGACTTTTCTTGTACACTCACATGAGGCTATTTCCATTGATATCTTAAAGGCTGCAGAAATTCTTAGTAAATACTACCCTGTTATTGCTCAAAGTACGCTTGGTGTTCAGGTACAATTTACGCAGGATGTAGAGGTTAGTATCGTCGGTGAAGGAAATCTTCTGATTAAAGGCATTAAATCACCGAAAACCGCAGAAGAAATTTACAATCAAATCCTCAGAGAAATAAAGGCTGCAGTACTTCCTTAAAATAAGGCGTATACTATGATTGCTGAAGTGGAAATAACTCAAAACTAGAGATGCTATTTTATCAGCTTCTTCAGTAGTCGTAATTCTTAGAGGAACTCGCGTTGTAAGAAGAAGGGCTGAGATCAGGTTCAGTAAATTAAGGTCTATGGATGGCCCCGTATTCTCATTGTAGCTGCTCAAAAGTTTTAACACAGATGGGTTAGGTGTTTGTGAGGTAATTGCCTATGACAACTGATGTATTATATTCTGGAGCCAGTGTGCTCATTTCTATTAAGGCTACATATCAGGTGCGAGATGAAAGTGGGTTAGTAACAGTGGAAAAAACCTCTGGAGCGCTTGTCTTAACTGAAAAGGAGATAGTGTTTCTGGAGGTCAAAGGCGTTTTTAAGAAGGAGAGGAAACGATTGCATAGTTTTTCTGTAAAAAACTTAGTCGGGTATAGCTATGAGCAATGGGGTAGTGGGGATGTCTCGTTCTATTTGATGTATGAAGACGAGTCAGGAACAAGACATAATCTCATCTACAGTTGTAGCAAGAAAAACTATGAGAAGTTCATTGGGAAAATTAAGGAGCATGGCTTTTTTTAGACTTAACGCGCTTATTTGTTATTTTTGTGAGGTTATTCGTGCGTTGAAGCTTTTCCGTGCCTCAATGTTAGCGAAGGGTTCGAGGTGCACGACAGTATACTCCTCGACCTCTTCCTCGTTGTCGCTGTGTTTTTCATGAAGAATTAGGTAGGTGCTAACACCTTCTCTCACGGAAAGATAGGCCATGCGTTTGTCAAGAGTTAACAGAGACCAACCTTGCTGTTTGGCATATCCAATGATTTCTTCATCGGTGTGTCCAATGAGATCAGGATAATCGTGAACTGAGTGACACTGCCAGTTTTCAGATTGTAATAGTTGGTAGAGTTGTCCACTAAGAGTTTTCGAGGATGTACTCAAATTCTCATCAAAGATAATTTCTTTTCGTGTCACAGGGAGCACCTTCAAATTTGATTTATAGAATAAGAACTCGAAGTATGATATTTGGATCTAGCTGGTCAGCTTTACCGTTCATTAAGGCTTTGAGATTAAGTATCTCATACCATTTCAGGTTGAGGTATCCAAGCACAATGCCAAAATGGAATGGGTATCCAAGAAGTGCATCGACACTTGTTCTGCGGATTTCCTCATGAAAGACCTTTTCAAAGGTGTACAAATTCTGGTATTGCTCATAGGCTTCCCAACTTTGACCAATCATGTATCCATAGCTGCTTTCTTGGAGTTTTTGAACACGCTCTTCGAAGTTTCTTGTATGAATGGCTTCTTTGCAAAGGGTCAGTGGAAGCCGGTGTTCGACTTGGAGAAGGAGGTTTTCTGCATCCCTGGAATCTATCCCCAGAAAGTGGGTACGAAGGGTAGTCATGAAGTTAATGAGATCAATTTCTATGCCTACTAGTTTAGATGTAACTTCTCGATCAAGACCGTTCAGTTTATTAGCTTCGCGGTAGAGGTTTTCAAGAATTACAGCATCAATTGCCTGCTCAACAACAACGAGTCGTCCAGTTTTTTCATATTGCGGTAAAAGATCTACAACAAGTTGTTGGAAATATTGGTCAGGGAGGTTAGTGACAAGTTCTCTCAAGTCTTTTGCATTTAAAAGTTTGAGAAGCACTTCGGTCGTGAAGGGTGACACAGGGATGAGTAGACGCTCTGCAGTTTCTTGATCTTTTTCGGTTACAAAAAGGCGAAGTAGTGGTTTCACAACTTCACGTTGGAATTTTCGATTGATCCAATTCATTATTGGCTGCAACGCTTTAGGGATATCTTCGTAAATTTCTGTGAGTACACGGTTGAAGTCTAACTTGAGAGCTTGTTCCACCTCAATTGGAGAAGCCTTCTCGTCGAAATCTTTTATGATTTCAGAGTAACTAGTTGCATCCAAAACTCGGAGGGCGGCGTTCATATCTCGGGCGCCAAGAAGCGCATCCCAATGTTCCTTGGTTAACATGTCAGCTTTAAATCCACGAATTTTCGCGTTAATGAAGCTGTACTTCGCGACAGACATTGTGCCTTACCTTTTTCCTTCTCTTGGTAACTCTTCTTCTTTTACTCCACTTTCTTTCTTTTGTCCAAAAAGACCAGCCAAATAGAAAAGAGTACAGAACATCATGAGGGTTCCAATTATCGCACCTATCATAGCCCCTAATATATCGCCACCAGGTCCCCAAATAGCAGGCCCAATAATCCATCCCACAAAAGCAAAGATGATTATTTCACATGCAATCGAGGTATAACGGAAGGTTCGACCCATTGAAACCGGTGGTTCATCGCTCATTCCTGTCACCATTGTTATTGTAAGGGAGAGTGCAGCCAGTTTCGAATTCAACCCTTAAAATTGTCTCTGAAATTTGTTAAATGTTCGGAATCGATAGTAGCTTATCACGTACTCTTAAGGTTTCGGCAGGTTAATGAAAAAAGGCCAAGTCCTACTGGTTCCATTTAATTCTGTGACCATTCGGCATCAAATAGTCACCGAATATGGGTGTAACCCTACACTCTCTATCCCGTCTACCTTGAAAGCTTCCGGGACTGCTTTTCGACCTATGCTATAACCGCCGTTCACATCATGAAATTCTGTAGTGTGCACATTCTGAAGAACTGGGTTCAATATGACGATGGTTATACACTATCATTGGAGCCTGATTTGGTAGTATGGTATAAGGTGATGAGGGGTCTGCGATAAGTAATGAACGGCTGATTCCACTAGGTGTCGCATATTTGTAATGTAAAGGGAATTTCAACGGATAATAAGGCTTATTAAGAAAGGTCATCGTTGAAAGGCGAGGAAACCCCCTACAGGAATAGAGTATCGACTGGGTGTCTACGATGAGCGAGGTTCTTACTGGTGTGCAAAAAGCTGAGGCAGATGCCGTTCAAATTCTTGAAAAGGCTCAAACACAAGTTGAACAAATTCAGCGAGAGGCAGAGAGAAAGGCTCGGGGCATGGATCAGGTTGTTCGAGCTGAACTCACGGAAGAGATTAACGCTTTGCAAAAAAGTGTTGAAGGTAAAGCCAAAATTCAGGCCCAGAAAATTCTCTCCAACGCTGACAATGAAGTTACTGAATTAGAGGAACAAGGAAAGAAGAATACGAAAAAAACTGTCGATTTCATTATTAAGGCGGTTTATACCTTCGGAGGTGGAAGAGACTGAGCGAAACTTCTGCCGCTGAGAGAATTCAGCGAACTATTGTGAATGAAGCAAAGAAGGTAGCGAAGAAGATGATTGATAATGCAGAAGTCTCTGCCCGCCAGCTTACCGAACAAGCAATAGAAAATACTAGAGCAAATTTGGCCGGATGGGCGGATAGACGCCGTCAAATGGCCCAAGATGCTAGCGAGCGTATAATTGGCAAAGCTCGTAATGATGCTCACATGAAGATTCTTGATGCTAAAGCACAACTTATTAACAATGCGTTTGAAGAAACTAAGAAAAAATTCGAAAAGGAACATAACACGGCCCAATACAAGACCTTCTTGAAGAATCTCATTATCAATGCTGGAATTCAAATTGGTGGCAGTGAGGTTGTTGTTATGACACGGAAAGAAGATCAAACTACTGTTTCAGCATTTAAAGGCCTTGCAACTGCAATCTCTAAAGAAATAGGGCAAAGCGTCAAGGTGACTGTGTCCAAGCGATCCATGGAGATGCTAGGCGGTGTTTTCGTTCAAAACAAAGATGGAAATATTACCGTTGATTATCGAATTGATACGCTGCTTGATGAAGTAGCTCGTCAACGACGAAATGAAATCGCAAAAATCCTCTTCGCTGCGGAAATGAAAACTGAACAGATCAGCGCATAGACGAAACATATTATACTAGTGCAAGTGCGTTGGCAATAACACTCAATCTTAAATAAACGAGACGCCCTGAAGACCTCAACAACCTGATCCTCTGATGCAAATTAATGGATGTGTCCTTGACGACTGAAACGCCATTCCCCCATACCCAGGATGCATCTGCAGTTATGGAGCAGCTCCAAGTTACCGAGAAGGGTTTAGGTAACGCCGAAGCAAAGCAGCGTCTCTCTTATTACGGCTTAAATGAATTAGAGGTCGTCAAGGGTCCTGGACCATTATCTATGTTTTTTTCTCAATTCAAGGACATTCTCGTCATTATCTTGATCTTTGCTGCCGTCATCTCTGGGCTCATCGCCATTTGGACCATGGAACTTCCAATTGATACCATTGTCATCATGGTGATCGTTATCATCAACGCAGTCATGGGATTCTCACAAGAATACCGAGCTGAGAAATCCATCGAAGCCTTAAAGGAAATGGCCGCTCCTCAAGCTCACTTGCTACGTGATGGAGAGCCAATTGATGCTCCAGCCCGTGAGGTAGTTCCTGGCGATCTCCTTCGCCTTGAAACAGGAGATCGACTACCGGCAGATGCGCGCCTTATCGAATCACATAATCTGTACACGGATGAAGCCTCACTTACTGGCGAATCAATGCCTGTGAAAAAAACAGCTATGATGACACTTGACCGAAACATCCCGCTAGCTGATCGGTCGAACATGGTTCATTCAGGTACCATCATTACTTCAGGTCGGGGACTAGCCGTTGTCACACAAACCGGGATGAGGACAGAAATTGGTCGTATAGCTACTATGATTCAAACAGCTGACACAAAAGAAACGCCACAACAAAAACGAATGCGCCGTTTAGGTAAACAACTTGGATTTGCAATCCTTATAATCTGCATGATTGTGTTGACCGTCCAAGTTGCAGTAAACTGGTTAATGGCGTCTCTTGATTTTAACACATTCATTGTCCTCTTTACTATCGCAGTTGCTTTGGCTGTAGCCGCAATCCCTGAAGGACTTCCTGCAGTCGTAACTATAACTCTAGCTCTTGGTGTCCAACGGATGGTTCGACGAAATGCAATTATCCGACGGCTCCCTGCGGTTGAAACTCTTGGGGCTGCTGATATCATCTGTTCGGATAAAACGGGAACGCTAACTAAAGATGAAATGACAGTCCGTGAAATCTATGTTCCAGGCCAGAGTTATGAGGTCACCGGGGCTGGATATTCCCCTGAAGGTGAGTTTATCTACAATGGGAATACAATAGACCCGCTTCAAAATCCTCAGCTGACTCTTCTCGTGCGTATCGGTCGTCTATGCAACAACGCCCAAGTTCGACAGGTTAACAGTACATGGGAGGTAGTGGGCGATCCAACTGAAGGGGCTTTAGTCGTTGCCGCCCAAAAAGCAGGGCTTACTGACCAACTACTCAACGAGTTTCCCCGAATTGCTGAACTGCCTTTCGACCCTGAACGCAAAAGAATGGCTACCTTACATGATAGCCCGAGCCAAGAAACTCTAGCGTATGTGAAGGGTGCTCCTGAATTAATACTTGAAGAAAGCACTCATGTCTTCG
The DNA here is from genome assembly GCA_048938385.1 of Promethearchaeota archaeon. Lineage (GTDB taxonomy): Archaea > Asgardarchaeota > Hermodarchaeia > Hermodarchaeales > Hermodarchaeaceae > Hermodarchaeum. The sequence goes on from JBHLMG010000009.1 coordinate 73,642, forward strand.
CTGAAAATGGAGTACGCCCCCTAACCGAAGAGGACCGAGCAGAAATTCTGGGAAGTAATGACCGTATGGCAAATAAAGCTCTTCGTGTGCTTGGAATGGCCTACCGAATCTGTCCTGAAGACCTCTGCGATATTTCACCAGAAGGTGTAGAGCATGATTTAGTCTTCGTCGGGTTAATGGGCATGATGGATCCTCCCCGACCTGAAGTCTACGACGCCATTAAAACAGCACGTGGAGCAGGTATCAATTCTGTCATGATTACTGGAGATAATCAATACACTGCAGTTGCTGTAGCCAATGAGCTTGGAATGTTTGAAGAAGATGATGTTGTATTGACGGGTGAGGCACTTGACGCCTTATCCGATGAAGATCTTACAGATGCAGCTTCTCAAATTCGCGTCTATGCACGTGTATCTCCTGAACACAAACTTCGTATCGTTAAAGCGCTAAAAAATCGTGGACATATAGCCGCGATGACAGGTGACGGTGTGAATGATGCCCCAGCACTAAAGTACGCTGATATCGGTATATCCATGGGAATCACTGGAACAGATGTGACGAAAGAAGCTTCTGACATGATTTTAACTGATGATAACTACGCCTCAATTGTTAATGCCATCGAAGAAGGGCGTGGAATTAGCGATAACACACGAAAATTCGTATCTTATCTCTTATCCTGTAACGCTGGAGAAATTTTAGTGATTTTTTTGGCTAGCATCACTCTCTCCGTGCTGTTTCGATGGCCCCTCCCGCTATTAGCTATTCAAATTCTTTTCGTTAATCTGGTCACAGATGGATTACCCGCACTTGCGCTAGGTATGGATCCGATGGAACCTGATGTAATGCAACGCGGACCTAGAGACCCCAAGGAAGGCGTTATCACAAAACGGGTTTGGATATTGATTTGGGTAGTGGGACTCACTATAGCTTTCGCATCCCTTGGCATTTACGCTTTCGAAATGGCATACCTCACAGGTCCCCCGCTCTATCTCAGTTCCGAGGTGGCTTGGTATCGTGCTAGTACTTTGGCCTTCACAGTTTTAGTAATGACTCAGATGGTTCACGCCTTGAATTCTCGTTCTGGTCATCTATCTCTATTCCAAGTGGGATTTCTGAAAAATCGTCTTCTCCTTTTAGCCATTAGCGTATCTATTATCCTTCACATCACCATACTCTATGTTCCTTTCCTCTCTGCGGTATTCAATACGGTACCACTCTATCCCCTCGACTGGATAATCGTAATACTACTCTCCCTTTCGGTGTTCCTTGTTGTTGAAGTATTCAAGTTCCTCATCCGCTTCCAACAAAAAAGAAAAACTGACAACTTGGAGACGAAAGCACAATAATCTGGTATTTGAGAAGAGAAAGAGTTAAGGCACAAGTACGATGATTGGTTGAGCATCTTAATAATTTTCAACTATTTCGCTCATATGGTAGGTCAAACTCATGGAGCTCAGTAACCAAGGAAAATGGCTTCTTGGAATCATAATAATCACGCTCAGCACTATTTTGTTTGTCCTAGGTTGGACTTCCCCGTTTTGGCCGCCTGGCTTAGGTTGGCTCGGATTACCCATAATGAAGACGGTATTTCCACTCACTGTAACCTCTCTTTGTGTTCTCATCTATTTCTTTGGTCTTGTACTACTCGCTCGAACCGATCCTCCTCCCATGTCAATCATGGAGACCGAAGTCACTGACAATTAAATAACTTGAAACCTCGGGCTTCTCACTATTTCAGCCCTTGCCAAGATGCAAATCTATAATAGGGCAGTTGCCTGCACAATTCTACAACACTCAAGATTGTTGTACTAAGGATGCGAGATCATGACCGACCTTCGAGACAAATTACTCACTTTGGATCGGGCTGGATTAGTGAAGGAAGCTGATAAATTGGGGCTCAAAGTGTCAGACGCCATGAGCCGGGCAGAACTCATCACCCTCATAGAAAAAGAACACGCGCTCCAAGAATTTGGAGAACTTAAAACCTTATCCGAGCATCGATTCCTCATTGTCGGACTTTTCTTTGTTACCCTAGCAACATTCATTCTGGCCTTCGAAACACTCTTCACTCTCCAATCAGGAACCAATGTATTTACGGCTATGCTAGCACCGATATATCTAGTGTTTCGAGGATTAGGTGGATTCTTAATCGCTGTAGCGCTCATAATGATTGCCTTGAAGACGAGTTACCAAAGTATTACGCCTTTGGTACGGGCCGCCCTCATCATTGGAGCAATCTTGATAGTCACCTTTGCCCTCTTCTTCATGCCTTTTCCTGCCCAATGGTTACTCCCCTAAATCGAGCCAGAGTACAAATTTCTAAGAGGAGATGGGTGTGTCACAGGAAACGGACCAAACAGACAGAGAATCCCCCGCTATTGAAACCTTTCGACTTAGTAAGATCTTCCCCCCCAACATGCTTGCAGTGAATCGTCTTAACCTAAAAATTCGACAAGGAGTCGTTCATGCCTTGGTCGGACCAAATGGTGCCGGGAAAACAACGACACTCCGTCTGATTGCTGGGTTAAGCCGACCGAACCGGGGGAGCATCTTCATCATGGGCTATGATATGTTACGAGAATCCTGGAAGGCTAAGCAACACCTAGGCATTCTCCCTGATGCTCCAACGGCCTATGAGGCTTTACGAGTGGAAGAGTTCCTTCAATTTATCGGGAGTTTATACCGGGTCCCTGATGAGCAATTTGAAGAGCGTCGTCTAGAATACTTGAACCGCTTTGATATCAGGGGGTATTTGCATAAGCATATGGGGGAGTTGTCGAGGGGAATGCTTCAACGAACTCTTCTTACAGCCCTTCTCATTCGGAATCCCAAAGTTATGTTGATGGACGAACCTCTTTACGGACTTGATCCTGAAGGAGGTTATGTACTCAAACAAGTGATAAGAGAATTAGCGGCTAGCGGGAATACTGTAGTCGTGTCTACACACATCCTCAGTATTGCTGAAGAAATCAGTGACGAATTCACAATTCTTTCGGAAGGAGTCAAAGTCGCTTCTGGCACTGTTGAAGACCTTCGAAACAAAATCGACGGAGGCACAAATTTAGAAGACTATTACATCAAGACGCTCCGAGGGAGGTAACGGGTCTGAAAGGTAGTACTACTAGTATGTTGACTCGATGGGAGTTCCGTCGGTTATGGAATCAGTTAACCCTAACCGCTAAACGCCCCGCCTACCTCGCTGTTCAGGTGGTCTCGTTTTCTATTGTAGGATTAATCCTCTGGCTCCTGTGGTTTCTCATCTTTATTTTACCCTATAACATCCGAAATTCCATGTACCTTCTAATTACTCAAAGTGGGCTGGTTGGACCTAACGCCGTTTTGTTATGTTATGGGCTGTTGTCTCTTCTCGTTGCTCAACAACTGATAAAAGCGTTCATGGGAGTTCCGCTCGCAGCGGATTCTGAACCCGCTGATGCTGATCTACTTTTTCCTGCTCCTATTCAAGGCCATGTGTTCTTTACCTCAAAATATATTCGATCGATTCCTAGACGACTCCTCTTCTTTGTCTATGCTCTCATCGCACTTCAACCAGTGATCTGGTTTTTTGGTTTTAAGTACGGGCTAACACTCACCACGTTCCTCCTCTTTTTAGTCATTGTCTTCCTATTAAGCGAAATTGGGTCTATTACGGCGCATATACTTTATTCACTCCGCAAATATACTGGTCAAGATCGGCACTGGAGGCGGTGGTACAGACTGATTTTCTATCTTGCCACCGTGATAGGCACAATACTTCTTCTAACGCCAATCTACATGGTGAATGGGGAAATGGTGCCTTCTGCTATCTACAATCTAGCCTATGTGCTTGTAGCCTTGGGTACAGAAGGTTACTTCGCATACCTCTATTATCCAGCTATTCCTGGAGTTCTCTTCGGTCTCGTCATTGCTTACCTCCTATTTCTTATCGTCGCACGATTTCTTTCAGATAAAATTACTATTGATCTTTACGAAGATCTAGCAATTGTGACTCAAGGTAGGGGCACTGTTCGGGGTTTGTTAGGTCGACTTCCGATCCAATATCGGGCAAACAAATCACCTGTGCGTGCAATTCTTCGAAAGGATACGGTCACAGGGATTCGGAAACCAGGGAAGGCTCTCTATCTTGCTGGCATTCTTGTAAACTACGCCTTTGCTCTTTTCTTCATCTCACTCATTCCCACTTTCCAAACCTTGTTTCCTCTTCCACCGGTCTTTATCCCATTCAAACAAGCACTCTATGCAATTTTATTAGTCGTAATCATCCCGCTCCTGTCGATAACAGCTTCAGATCCCTTCCGAGGTGAATATGGAACCATTTACCTTATCCGACTCGCACCTGTGCCCCCTGTTCAATTCGCTTTTATTAAATATCTACAACAGCTATTAACCCCGTTCATACTGGCTATACCATTCGCTATCTATTTCGCTGTCATTTTAGGCGATCTTACACTACTCCCTATCGCACTAGCAATTATCCCGCATTCAATCCTGTTATCTACAATTATCGGAGTAGCCTTGGGAAGTCGATATCCATATCCCATTCGTGGCAAGAGCGAAACCCCTGTTGCGTTGATGGTTACCTATCCAGTGATCTCTTGGATTGCGATTATGCCTGTGCTTGTGTTTCTATTAGGCTTCATTCAAGCCGGAATTAGCTGGACACTCTTAGGATCTCTATTTTTTACACCTTACACAATCGGTCTAACGCTTATGCTCCTTCAATGGTCTGCTCACTCTTACATACGGCAAGAATAATTAGAGGACTTGACACCTAATTCGAAGTAAGTTAGGTGAACATTATGAGTCCTTCAGTTGTGACATTGGATGGCCAATCCTTATCCCTTGCGAATGTGGTTGATGTTGCCCGAAATTATGCTAAGGTGAAATTAAGCGTTCAAGCTCAGAAGAAAGTAGACGCTACTGCCCAATTGGTTTCTCAATGGGTTAATTCTGGAAAAATCATCTATGGTGTAACTACAGGTTTTGGACCCTTCAGTGAAGTTATCATTCCACTTGAGAAAGCTCGTGAGCTGCAACGAAATCTGTTACTCAGCCATGCTACGGGTGTAGGGTCTCCATTTCCTACTGAAGTGGTTCGTGCAGCGATGCTCCTTCGCGCCAACACCTTAACCAGTGGGTATTCAGGGATTCGACTACAAACTCTTGAACTTCTCATAAGTCTTCTGAATAAACGCGTTCATCCCATTATCCCTGAAAAGGGTTCTGTGGGAGCAAGTGGTGATCTTGCTCCTCTTTCTCATCTAGCACTCGTTCTCATCGGAGAAGGAGAAGCGGAGTACAAAGGAACTGTCCTCTCCGGGGCTAAGGCCCTCAAAAAAGCTGAACTTGCACCTATCGAACTAGAACAAAAGGAAGGAATAGCTCTAATTAATGGTACTCAAATCACCACCGCTATAGCGGTTCTAGCACTTGCAGATGCAAAGGCTTTGGTTAATTCCGCTGAAATTGCTGCGGCTTTATCGATAGAGGCATTAGAAGGTGTCCTTGATGCTTACGATGAACGGATTCATCAGGTACGCCCACATCCTGGTCAGATACAATCCGCAAAGAATCTGGCTTCATTATTAAAGGGTAGCTCGTTGGTTATCACATCAAAACAGCGTGCCGAACAAGCCACCAAGGCTGCCACTCGATTTCATCAAACCTTTCCTTCAACCACACCCGACCAAAAGACGATCACAACTATTTTGGAACAGGCTATTCACACTGTCTCTGCCATCGATCACCAACTCCCTATCGAAACTCCCGCTTCTGCAGCCGTACTTGAAAAACAACGAAACCAGATTAAAAAACACTTTCAAAATATTGGTGTGTCATCTCAGGCCTTTGAAGCTGCTGTTGAAATGGTAAACACCACCAGCCGCGTGCAAGATGCCTATTCTCTTCGATGTACCCCACAAGTACTCGGAGCAGCGCGTGATGCGATCGAATATGTAGACAATGTCCTCCTCATCGAAATTAATTCTGCCACAGATAATCCACTCATATTCCCTGAATCTCGAACCTTCTTGTCTGGTGGAAATTTCCATGCGCAACCAATTGCCATCGCTATGGACCTACTTGGTATTGCAGTGACTAGCATAGGAAGCATCGCTGAACGACGAATAGCCCGCCTCATTGATGACAAACTCAGCAATGGACTCCCACTTCTTCTTGTCCATCCTCAGCTTGCTGAGCGAGGGGTTCACTACGGTCTAGGTCTTGCTCACATTACCGCAGCTGCCTTAACAGCTGAATGCCAAACCTTGACCAGTCCTGCCAGCGTTCGAACCATTCCAACCTCAGCCAATCAAGAAGATCATGTAAGCATGGGAACTCTTGCGGCACGCCATGCCCGTGAAATCGTGCATAATATCGAACAAATCGTTGCTATTGAATTCTTATGTGCTGCTCAGGGTGTTGATATTCGTAAAATTCACAAACCCGTTATACTTGGTAAAGGATCTAATATTGCCTTTGATTTGATTCGAAGCCATGTTCCACGAACCACTAAAGCCACAGAGAGTCCGCGTGACCGGTTACACCAAGATGTTCTGGTTCACCGAGACATCAATATCCTTTGGGATCTTGTTCACCAACAAACAATTCTGAAGGCTGTAAAACAGCGGGTTTCAGGGTTTACCACATGAATCTGGACGGGTGTGAAAAAGAGTGGTTGACTCGAAGCTGGATCCACTGGCCAAGGCGAATGAACAGTTTTTGAGTTGGACGCTCTTTGGCCCGAAACTACTTTTTAGACTACCTCGGAATCGCACTATGACCTACCGGTTTCGTTTTCATGTAAAGAATCCGACTGATGAAACCCTACGTGTAAAGATTCAGCTTGAATCTCCTTCACCCATTTTGGTTTTTCAGGAGGCAAAATCGAAACATATGTCAAAAAGTCGACTCTACGCAAAAATTACCTCGCTAGGTCGAGCCCGCGAACAGAAAATCTCTCCTGGTCAAGAAAAAACCTTTGATTTTCCTGCCGACTATACACCTTACTTAACCCGAAACCTCCCATCGGTTCTGGTTCTCTACTTTGGTATTTTTGTCTTTGACCTGAAGGATCAAATCAAGATGCGGATCGGACCACGAAAAATAAAACTCCCAATATCTGAACAAGGTTCCAAAACAGTTTCAGTTGACGATTATGTCCTCTAGTGTCTTTTTGAAATAGTGAAAAGGGAGATCTCCCTTTTCAAAAAATCGACGGCTGAAAATGCTTGTCTCCACCATTCGGTTCAATGAAGTTGGTGTCTTCCCAACCTTCATCACAACAAGTGAGCACGATTTCTTCCCAATCACAGCACCAAGTTAGATTATACCGACCCATTGGGAGTTTTTCAAAATAAACCCAACCATTGGGGTCAGTTGTGTAGGTGGCTAGCCAGTTCCATTCGCCACTATCCCACATGTATAAATTAACATCAAGTCCTTCAATCGGATTTGCACAATGGCATGGGGCAACCACCTCGTCACCCCAATCGTATTCGCCGAGTAGTGGCCAGTAGCAGAAGCGTTTGTGAATGTATCTACCGGATGGAGACAAGCCGCTTTCATCCGCTGAAATTTTGGGAAGTGTCAGTGCGAAAGCGATCGCAACAAATGTTATGGTGGTTACAAGCAAAAGGTTCGTCTTTGTATGTCGCTCCATGTTCTCTCTCCATCAACTGGGTTTAGTTTATTGGTGGAGATTATGGCGGCGATAAGCCTCCTCCCTACTCCACTTGAGGCTGGCTATTCCTCAGAACCCCTGCTGATGGTTGATTGTAGCCTAGAACTTCGTTGGAAACCACAACCTCGCCGGAGTATAGCTTCCTCCTTGGCTTAAATCTAGTGGTTTTTCTTCCAAGAGAAAATTAACGCGCTTTTTTTCATGGTTTTTGTAATATCAGAGGGAATTTTTCCCGGTTTTTCATGTGTGTATTAGCATTTTTTCCGCGAATGTGTAGAAAATACCACTTTTCCTGCTTTTACAACTTTATCCACTAGATTCACACCAAAATGGTAAGGAATGTGCGCGTGGTTAGGAACATCCATAATCACAAGATCTGCTTGTTTATTGGGCTCCAAGCTTCCTATTAGATGTGATCGGTTAATCGCATGCGCAGCGTTAATTGTGGCAGCAGAAATTACCTCTGCCGGCGTCATCCGCATGTTTAGGCATGCTAAGGTCAAAACGATTTGCATCGACTCCGTAAGGCAGTTGGGATTATAATCGGTGGCCAAGGCGACTGGCACGCCTGCGTCAATCAGGCTTCGTGCTGGGGCATAGTCTTTTGCCATGATTACGAACGCCGTGGCTGGTAGCAAGACGGCAATAACTTGCGCTTTTGCAAGCGCCTGAATTCCCCTTCTAGATACTTTCAAGAGGTGATCTGCAGATACGGCTCCTACTTCTGCTGCCAGTTCAGCACCACCCATGGTGGTCATTTCGTCCGCATGGATTTTGGGGACTAGTCCTTTTTCTTTCGCCGCTAACAGAATCCGCTTGGATTGTTCAAGATTAAAGACTCCTTTTTCAGTAAAGACATCGCAAAACTCTGCTAGACCTTTTCCTGCGACGGTTGGAATCATCTTTGAGATAATTAATTCCACATATTTTTCGGGGGTTTTTTTGTACTTTAGGGGGATAACATGAGCTCCCATAAAGGTTGGAATCACATCCAAATGATGTATTAGATTCAAATCCCTAATAGCAAGAAGCTGTTTGTATTCGTGTCGTGGATCTAAGCCATATCCAGATTTTCCTTCAACCGTCGTTGTTCCATATTCCATCATTCGATCCAATACATGTTGTCCTAACGATACTAGAGTGCTTCGACTGGCTTTCCGTGTTGCCTTCACGGTGACATTAATCCCGCCCCCTGCTTCCAGGATTTCCATGTAGGTAGCGCCTTGGATTTTTTGTACGAATTCTTGTTCTCGGCTCCCCGCGAAGGCTAGATGGGCGTGAGGATCCACAAAGCCTGGCAAGACGGTTTTTTCTGAAGCATCGATAATGCGAGGTTTACTTCCAGGTTTCACTAATCGTCGGATGTCCTTTGTGGTATCAACGGCTACAATTTGGTTCCCACGAATGGCCACAGCTCCATCTTCGATAATTCCTAGTTCGCCAAGATCGGTTTTTAATTTAGGTGCATGACTGGCTCCCGCTACTGTAACCAGTTCTGAAGCGTTTAAAATCACCATGTCTAGATGGATGCGTTCCATTAGTATCAAAGAAGTCAGTTACACCTAATAAATCGACGGTTCACTTCCCTGAGAGCGTACTCGCATGTTTGGGATTAATTTCTGCAAGTTTTCGGTCAATAGCGACTTCGAGAAGGTTTTCCATGGAAAAGCCTTCCAATCGGAGATAGTAGTTGGCTACATCGATTAAGGCTTGTACTGGGACTAATCCGCAGAATTCAGCACCCACCACGGAGACACCGTAGCGTGCTGCTTCGATTTTGACTAACTCCATTTGGCGATACAAGGGAGACTTTCGAAAGTCTGTGTTTGTGATACCGATTTGAGTTATTCCCCGGTCTTCCCACAAACACCCCATCGCTTTGATCCGGACCAGACCGCCTTTCTTTTTGTGAATAGCCTTTGCCACAGCTTTTGCCACTCTAAGGTCTGTGGTCCCCAGATTAATGTTCAAACCCACCATCACTTCGCGGGCGCCAGTCATGGTTGCGCCTGCCGTTGGGTGGGGTTTCGTAGGTCCAAAGGCTGGGTGGCGTTCGGGGTCTTTCATGTTTTCCTCGAGGGTTTCCCATTCGCCTTTGCGGATCCAATCAACATCACCCTTTTCAGGAGTGGTAGCTGCTTCACCATAGAGATAGACTGGAACTTGGTGTTGGTCAGCGAAGGTTTTCCCAAACTCCTTAGCTAGCTGAATACATTCAGTGGTGGTGATATTCTTGATAGGAACAAAAGGAGCGACATCCAAAGCGCCGATTCGAGGGTGTTGGCCTTGGTGGTTTCGCATGTCGATGCGTTCTACCGCAACTCGTCCCGCATTCAGCATCGCTGTCTTCACTGCTTCAGGAGTTCCAAAATAGGTTACTACAAGCCGATTATATGCTGAATCCGCCTCATAATCAAGGAGGAAGACATCTTCAGTATTCCGAACGGCATTGACAATGGCGTCGATTGTGGCTTGATCGTCACCGACGCTAAAATTCGGGACACATTCTACAATTCTTTCCATATACATGTTCACCTGTTTTTAATCGGTCAGGAAGGGAATTTTTATGCCATGTTTTTTAGCAAATTCAATCGCTTCTCGATACCCAGCATCTACATGACGGACCACACCCATTCCTGGATCGGTCGTAAGCACTCGCAAAAGGCGTTTTTCGGCTTCTGGAGTACCATCAGCGACTGAGACTTGACCAGCTGAAATTGCGTAAGGGATGCCTACACCTCCTCCTTGATGGAGGGATACCCAAGTGGCTCCCGCAACGGCATTTATGAGTACATTTAGTACTGGCCAGTCGGCGATGGCATCGCTGCCGTCTCGCATGCCCTCGGTTTCACGATTGGGTGAAGCAACGGATCCAGCGTCCAAATGATCGCGTCCGATGACAATCGGGGCTTTCAGTACGCCTTTGGCCACTAAATCGTTGAGGGCTTTCCCAAACTTAGCTCGTTCACTATAGCCTAACCAACAGACTCGGGCAGGTAACCCTTCAAATTGTACTTTTTTGTGGGCTAGGTTGATCCAGCGTTTTAGTATATAGTTGTCAGGAAAAAGTTCAAGCACCAAGTCATCTGTTCGGTAAATGTCGTCGGGTTCACCAGAGAGGGCTACCCAGCGGAAGGGTCCACGCCCTTCGCAGAATAGGGGTCGAATATAGGCTTCCACGAATCCAGGGTACTTCCACTTGTTCGCATTCGCATCCCATGAGATGCTGCGGGTATGCTGTCGGAGGTTATTGCCATAATCAAAAGCAATGGTTCCCTTAGCCTGGAGCTTTAGAATTGCTTTCACATGATGGAGCATCGAATCCTTTGAATGCTGGATGTATTCTTCTGGAGCGTCTTCTCGTAGCTCATCTGCTTCTTCTTTGCTGAATCCGACAGGATAGTAACCGGTTAACGGATCATGGGCGGCTGTTTGATCAGTAATAATGTCGACCTTTATCCCTCGCTTGACGATTTCGGGATGGGTTTCCGCAGCGTTTCCAATTAGCCCGATGGAGAGCGGTTCTCTTTTCGCAAGGGCGGCTTCAGCCATGTTTAGGGCTTCATCCAGACTGTCAGTTTTTTCTTCACAATACCCAGATCGGATGCGTTTATCGATGGCTACTTCATCCACATCCACAGCTATGACTACGCCCTCGTTAAAAGTAACAGCGAGAGGTTGAGCACCCCCCATGGCGCCTACACCTGCAGTTAAAGTGAGTTTCCCTTTTAGGGTGCCATTAAAATGACGGTCTGCAACAGCCGCAAATGTTTCGAATGTCCCTTGGAGAATACCTTGTGTGGCGATGTATATCCAGGATCCTGCTGTCATTTGTCCGAACATGGTGAGGCCCTTTTTGTATAACTTGTGGAAGTTCTCTTCTGTTGCCCAATGAGGAACAATCAGGGAATTAGCGATTAGAGCGCGTGGAGCGTCAGTATGGGTCTTGAATACAGCCACAGGTTTCCCAGATTGTATGAGCATTGTTTCATCCGGTTCAAGTGCCAAAAGGGTTTCAATGATTTTATCAAACGCGTCCCAATTCCGTGCTGCTTGTCCGGTTCCACCATATACAATAAGGCGTTCCCAGTCTTTTGCCACATCTGGGTCTAGGTTATTTTGGAGCATGCGGAGGATGGCTTCGATTTGCCAGTTCTTACAATGTAATTTGGTTCCACGATAGGCTCGAATCGGTTTTCGAGTCATGTAAATCCGTCCTTTTTTCCTGTGTAGAAGGCATTGGTCTTTCAGTCTTTAAGTGATTTTCTTAACACACTTCGAATTGCTCCTATTGACTGTAGAGCTTGTAGAAGTATTTATCCTCTAAATTTGGGTTGATTTGCACAGGGAGTGTATTGTCTATGTTTGAAGAACTCTTCTTCCGTATTGGGTTTCTGATTATCGCGTTCTCCTTCCTTGGGATTCGTGGCTACTATGGCCGTAAGGCTCAACCCCCGGGTCAAAAGCGAACTCGTAGAGAACGCTGGGCGGACCAAGTAAAACATGAAAGTAAGGCATTGGTCCTCTTTCGCATCATCGTGGTTTATGCTATGATTGCCTTCATCATCATCTGGAGCTTGATCCCTTTCCTTTTACCTAGTTGGACTCAACTCATTGTTCCCAGTTGGGCTCGATGGGCAGGGGTAATAATCTGCCTCCTTCTGATCGGCGCGCTCATTTGGGTGGGTGTTCATCTTGGTCGACAAGTATCGGGAAGCTTAGAAATCAAAGACAGACACGAACTTGTCACTAGCGGTCCGTACAAATACATTCGTCATCCCATGTACTTAGTGTACCTGATTTTCAATCTTGGATTGCTGTTAATCTCTATGAACCTCATCCTGGCAATCATCATATTACTCGGCATCATTGTGCTAATGGTACGAATTCCTGTGGAAGAGAATATGATGATTGAGCGGTTTGGTGATGCGTATCGAAAATACATGAAACGAACAGGCCGATTATTTCCGAAACTCCAACAGCAAGAACAAAGTGAACCCCCTCCTTTTAGCGAGAAATAATGGTCAAAAACTGCTTTTCTCAGGCTCATATTACTCAAGAAAAAATGGGCTGCGAAAGAGGTCGTGCTTATGGCATTCCTGTTAGAATTGAAGAGGTGAAACATTACATGCACATTTTTACTGATCGAAACGGAGCCCCCCAAGTTACCAGGATCGCCAAGGTGCTGAAGTGTACACGCTATCGGAGTAGTTTTCAAGTTCCCCTCTGATTTCACTGTTTAAGGATGGTTGTCCCTCGATGTTGGTTGTTGATGATAAGATCAATGTGTTAGTGTTGTTAGGGCATTCACAGACGCTTTGTTAGTTCGGAACCCCAGGCTTCTACAGTACCAGAATTTCAGACTAAATCTTTTCTTTCAAAGTGTGGAGTATCGCGTCGTATAATACTTCGTGGGTTATTAGCATACCTTTATTATAGGCTAGGCAGTGGAGCTTCTTCGGTTTACAGAGCTGATACTAATGACAAATACTCGTACACTTCCAATTCTGCGATGTGAACAGGATATGTGCAAAGAGGTTCAGGATACGGTAGTTCGAGAGCAGGGGCTGCGTATCATACTTGGGGACTCCGGTGGTGAAGAGAATTTTGCATTCATTCGGACAATCCCTGGTGAACCCCGTCCATTAATATTCGGGCTGCTATACACCACACGCCTCATTTCAGGGCTTAATGATGTGCTAAGGCTCACAGTAGAAAATCAACTAGCGAAAGTGCGGGTCACTGATACCTGCGAGTTACACCAAAAACTCGAAAGGCTTCGTCCAACAATGCGCCTTGTCACTGGCGTGTGCGGTCCCGAAGAAGGTGCGTTAGGAACCTGGCAGGCCTGTGATTTGCCACCGATAGAGTCTTCATATACTGTGGAGGCCGGGGGAATCAGACGAGCGATTCAGAGTTTGAATGCGAACATGGAGATTTATCGGGTTACAGGAGGAACTCATGGTGCTGCATTAGCTAAGTTTGATGGGTCATTGCGTGTACTAGCTGAAGATGTGGGTCGCCATAATGCTGTAGATCGCGTAATCGGGAAGGGGCTTGAGGCGAATCTTGATCTTGCATCTCTGATGCTAGTATGTACGGGTCGATTAACTTCGGATTTAGTCTTAAAAGCGGCTGTGGCTCGAATACCCCTCCTTGCTTCAATTAGTGCTGCCGTGGATTCGGGAGTTGAACTTGCCGATGCTGCAGGGATTTCACTTGTGGGGTTTGTGAGAGGTTCGCGGATGAATGTCTACACGCACCCTAATCGACTGACAATGCATGCAACCTAGCGCACATAGATTTCAGGTGTAAACCGGTCGTGGAGGTCTACCTGTTCCATGCATTCATCGCATAGAGCCTCTGGATCGGCAGTGATTTTGAACTGTCTGAAGAAATGCACAATGTTAGTAATATCTCGAAGAAGAATTGGACGCCCTTGCTTCAGAATCTGGTGACGGCCTGGTCGTGATGCAAAATCGATAGCTTGAGGGAAATCAATGATCCAGGATTCTTGTCGATGGTATAAGATGTTGAAACTTGAGAGGTCGCCGTGGATGATGAACGCCCGGTATAGCGTAAAAATTTGGTCGATAATGGTCTTGAACAGGCGATTCGGATGTTCAATTGAGACGTCTTTAAGTAAAGGGGCTGCGCACCCATCTTCACCGATAAAGCTGGCAGTAAACATGTTATCGATATGGCGAGCAGGAGTGGGTACATTCACACCCGCCCGGAAGGCGCGGTCAAGAATCCAGAATTCACGAGATGCCCAGTAGCTCATGATGTCCTTAGAAAAGCCCTGTTTTTTGCCTCCCATCTTCTTGCGCTTCCCTCCCTTCGCATGAGGTGTATGATGAAGTCGGTAAGCTTTTAACGCGAGGGGAAACTCATGCCACAGGGCAAAGAAGACAGTAGCTTCTTTACCTGCGCTAATTATCCCTGTCACATTCGTGGCAATTTGGGTAGCGAGAGCTTCCGCTCGGACGGAAGTAAGGGTAATTTCAGGCAGGTCTTCTAATCGACCACGGAGCCCATCACCTTTACTGATTTCCCGTTGCACTTGGCTGCGTTTGGATATATATGGTGCAGGGTTATTAGGCACTGTTTTTCAAACCTTGTTGATTGCTTTTTTAACAACCTCACCCACACTCTCGTTCAGGAAGAATCAATCGTAATCGACTGACAGGCTTCTCAGAGAGATGCAGGGAGATTGCGAGAGGGTCCCTAAAAAAACGGGTACAATTAGTGCCCTGCTTTGGAGGTGGCAATCATGCCTACTTCCCAAAACAGGCAAGTCAATTGTAAAGGAAATTCTAAGACCATCATAGGCAATGACACCTCCATCGGTTATCGAATCGAGTAAGGGGCAATTCACTATTCTCTTATAAATCTATTCTCTTTCTTTTCCAAACAACTGCCCAAGCACTTAATAACTGCTAATCGTATGTCTAGGAAAGGGTGCATCCCTTGGACCGGAACTTAGCATCTTTTCTCTCCGCAGTAATAATCCTAATCCTTTTTGTGATTCTCGCTGGGCTCAATTTAATTCCTTTGCAGATGGCCATGTGGCTCCCTTTACTTGGGTTGCTTCTATGCAGTTTAATCATAGGATGGGGTGGCACATATCGCACTGTATACCTACTAATCTATTCGTTCCTCATCTACATGGGGCTGATGCTTTTTCTTGCAATCAATGCCACCTTCCTTTCTGGTCAAGTGTTTGGGCCTCTTTCTTTTAGTCAAATCAACGATGCATGGTCGAGCTTCCAGGGCTTTGTGAATACCATTCCATTTCTCCCTTTTCTTTCCTCTCTTGCTTTAGTAGTTCGGACAACTCTTGGCGATTCGCTATTAGCAATTTTTCTTGAATTTCTCGTCGCCTCCTTATTTTCAGGATTCCTTGCTCTCCTCCTTACCGGAATTAGTGGATACCTCACTAGATCCACAAGATTGCATGTTGTGACGGCCCCCGAAACCCCCTCTGAACTTCCTGAGTCTCCTATTCCCTCAAGTCCTCCAGCTGTCCCAACTCCCCATACAGCTACTGCTCCCGTTCAAACTGTAACTCCGCCCATGGCTCCTTCACAAACACCGCCTGCCTTCCCGCCTCCTCGGCCTGTTGAAGATGCTCTACCTCCACCCCCTTCAGTCCCAAAAGGTGGATCACCTAGCGCCAAAGCGATCGCCGGTGTTAGAGGTAAGGTTGACAAACACCTCAAAGGCACCGGCCAAAAGGCTCCAGCTGGTCAAACTCGCTGTCCTCATTGTCAAGCCACGGTGATACAAGGTTCACGATTCTGTAACGCCTGTCAAAGAGAAATTTAGGTCCAAATAATCAGCACATATTCGTGTCTTCAAGCCTATACAAATAAGCAACATTTATATAGTAGACTCTTTAAATCAGTCGAAACTCGAAGCTTTAAGAGTTTCGACGCATCGCGCGGGACGACACCCCAATAATGTACACCGTCACTCGCTCTCCAAGCGCTTCTTATCATGAGGTCGGAGAGGGTTCTCTATCCATGCAACTACCTGCTAACATCACTCCGTATAGATGTCCTTCGTCTAAACGGAGGGTTGGTACTCACCGCGCAACTACTCAACTCATTGGTAGGTCCCCAAATGGCAAATCCCGCTCAAACAGCCCAAAGCACTCGCACTCCTCGACTTCAGGACAACACCGAGTCCATAACAGGTTGCAGTGACTGTGGCAACGCAAATATCATTCGTGATCCCGTCCGCGGTGAAGTTATCTGTACAAACTGTGGGCTAGTCCTTGACTCACATATGGTGGACCAAGGGCCTGAATGGCGAGCATTTACTAGCGAAGAACGCGATAAACGCGCACGCACAGGTAGTCCCATCGATTACACACGCCACGATAAGGGTCTTAGTACTACAATTGATTGGCGTGATCGTGATGCAAATGGACGCAAACTGGCTCCGGGGCTTCGAGCACAGATTTATCGCCTCCGCAAATGGCAAATCCGTACACGGGTTCACTCAAGCATCGATCGAAATCTCGCACGCGCGATGAGCGAACTTGACCGAATTACGAGTCAGCTCAGCGTTCCACGCCCCGTGAAAGAGGCTTCAGCGATATTGTATCGCCGAACTGTCGAACGACGCTTAATCCGAGGTCGTAGTATCGAAGCAATGATCGCTGCTTGCGTATACGCTGGTTGCCGCCTCCGCCAAGTTCCACGAACTTTGGATGAGATCGCTCATCACAGCCGCATCAACCGGAAAGAGCTAGGCCGCTGTTACCGTCTCCTCCTGCGTAAACTTGACATGCGCGTACCCATTTCTAAACCCGCCGACTTTGTGCCTCGCTTCGCTCAAGCTTTAACTGTTAGCAGCCGGGTCCAGCGTCGAGCGATTAACATCTTGGACTTGGCAAAAACACGGGGCATTACTGCTGGTAAAGACCCAACAGGACTCGCAGCAGCTACATTATATATTGCTTCAATTCAGGAAGGTGAACGACGCACGCAACGCGAAATCGCCAATGTTGCACGCGTTACCGAAGTAACAGTTCGGAATCGGTACAAAGAGATGGTTCGTGTTCTAAATCTTCAGGTAGAGATTTAGTAAAAAGAATGGGCTCATTGGCTACCCTCACTATCAGGCGTTAGGGCGTAAAGCTTAAATATTTGTTTTAGTAGTAAAATAATGGGAAAGTTTAAAAGGCTATCGACAACCACCGCGGAGATTTCTGCTGTATCTCGCTAAACGGTGCACGATCCCAGTCCCTGTGTTGACTCTGGGATTTGTTCTGACGCAAATTGAATCTTTGATGCGGAAAGCCGTAACCAATTCCTTCCTTTCCCTCACTCAAGGAGGAAGTAAAAAGATGGAAGAAAATTCGTCAATCCATGACCGAAACCGGATCGCTATCCAAGAAGAGCACCGTGCGTGTCCTGATTGCGGTGCTACGGAAGCAGTCCGTGATGAGAGCCGTGGGGAAATCGCCTGCGCGAACTGTGGATTAGTCCTAGATGACAATACTATTGATTCTGGTCCTGAATGGCGGGCTTTCACCAGCGAGGAACGTGATAAACGCGCACGCACAGGCAGTCCTATTAACTATGCAATTCAAGATCATGACCTAAGTACGATGATTGATTGGCGTAACCGCGACGCGTCCGGTCGACAGATATCATCCAACCGCCGGGCTGAAATTTACCGATTACGCAAATGGCAGCGCCGTTCACGAGTTCATTCTAGTATTGAACGGAACCTCGCTAGCGCTATGAGTGAACTCGATCGTTTAAGCAGTCAACTCGGCGTGTCTCGAACAGTGAAAGATACAGCAGCTGTTATGTACCGTCGTGCCCTTGAACGTCGATTGATTCGAGGACGTAGCATCGATGCCATGATTGCCGCCGCAATGTATGCTGCTTGTCGGCTTCGAGAGGCACCCTGTACTCTAGACGAGATTGCTCACCACAGCCGCATCAACCGGAAGGAGCTAGGTCGCTGCTATCGCCTTCTGCTCCTTCGATTAGATGTTCAAATGCCCGTTTCGCAACCTACCAACTTCATTCCACGATTTGCCCAAGCCTTAGGCTTGAGTAGTCGGGTTCAACGCCATGCAACAAACATCCTCGAACGAGCCCGGGCTAAAGGCATTACAGCTGGGAAGGATCCCACGGGGCTAGCCGCTTCTTCACTATACATCAGTGCCATCATGGAAGCTGAGCGTCGTACGCAACGCGAAATCGCAGAAGTGGCTCATGTCACAGAAGTGACGGTTCGAAACCGTTACAAGGAACTTGTCCGCGAGCTCCAATTAGCAGTAGACTTCTAGACCTGATTAACATCAGCTAGACTTAATTACGAAGTTACAGCAAAGAGGTCGCGGAGGCCTTGCAGTCTTGACTAATCCTGTCGAATTTGAAGAGCTTACCCGAGAAGAGTTACTCCAGATAATAGACATGTATGCAAAGAATTGGCTCGCAATCGATGGAACCTGGTTTCTCGCAGTCGAACAGAAATTCGGAATTGATACTGCTATCGAACTCGATACTGAATCTTGGAGACGGTTCTCACCAATTGAAGCTAGACGAATCATGAAAGAGATGCACATTCCACCTAATTCAGGACTGGAAGGATTGAAGAAAGCCCTTCAATACCGTGTCTATGCAACACTGAATAAGCAATCAATCGAGGATGTTAACGAGGCTCAGTTCATATTTCGAATGGAAAAATGTCGAGTTCAAGACGCTAGGAAACGCAAAGGATTACCTGATTTTCCTTGCAAAACAGTTGGCATAGTCGAGTATTCCGAATTTGCTAAAACTATTGATCCAAAAATTACTACACGCTGTCTAGGTTGTCCACCAGACCCGCATCCTGATGAGTGGTGGTGTGCTTGGGAATTTACACTTAGAAAGTAATTTCTTGATAAACAATTGTCCACATTTTTTTGTGTCTGATTTAACTTGGAGGGAATCGTCACGATAACTAACCGATTCAGATCTTATAAAATAGCGATGTAAAGACCGTCAGATTTAACAGCTAAATAAAAAAGAAATATCGCATGAAATTTATTAAATTAGTAACCTGACCTTTGTGCAGAAAAGATAACTGGTGTGTAAATGATGCAAGGTGATCCATTTTCCCAATTCTTACAAACCCTATCCATATGGTGGCAACTATGGGGATGGCGCTTTCTTCCCATTATTGGCCTAATCATCGTTTGGATAACACTATTCATTTCTTACGGATTGATCCGCCGTATACTGAAAAAAAGAGTAATGAAGGCAGGCGTACCCCCTGATGCCATAAATGGGTTGAATTTAGCGATTGGACTCGCGTTCATCTACATTGCTGTTATGGCATTCGTAATTGCTTTACCTGATATCTATTCGTACTTTACTGTCATACTAGGCACAAGTTCAATAATCATCGGCGCCGCAATTGGATTAGCTCTTGGTCAAGCGGTGCGCAATTTTGTTTCAGGACTATATGTGATTTTTTCAAGGCCATTTCATGTCGAAGATTATGTCCGAATAGGGAATAAAGAAGGTGTAGTTAAAGAAATCAGCATGAATTACACAAAAATTCTACAACCAGATGGATCAGATATTCTAGTCCCAAATAGCGTAGTACTCGAATCTGATGTTACAAATTATATGTTTGAAAAGAAAAAACTCGAAGGCTTATTACAGACTACACAAAGTGCAAATACCACCCGGAAAAAGGTGCTTAGCAAGGTCAGTAAAGTCATAGAAGTTAAAAAAGTAGTACGCTATGTTTTTCCAATGGCGTTTCATACTAGTAGCGATTTACGAAAATTGCGAACTAGCTTCGATCAAGTATGCAAGCAATGGGAAAAGAAGTTTGGATTTCAACCCCTATACGAAATCACTGAAGTTGAACAATTCGCCTTTACCTACAATTTCACCATCTTTTCCGATAGTGCTAGAAAAATCCTTGAATTCAAGCCACTGTTTATGGATAAAATTCTGAACGCAATTTTCCTCTCTGAAACTGCTCCAACGCAATGATAGCCCCGTATAGTGTGTAAAGAAGTCAAGGCAATGGCTTTTTGGGAAATCAAATATTATTTACAAAGGTGTGTTTGATGTTGTGGTCATTTCAGCAAAAATCTATTAAATCTGGCCTTCCTCCTGGAACTCCGGTATACATTGGTGAAAAGAAACCAAAAAATACACGAATAACAGTCATCGAGTATGACGAGGCTACTCTCATTCAAAAAGAAGTTAAAACTGTGGAAGAATGCCTACCATTCAAAGATAGTGCAAAGGTAACCTGGTTTAAAATTGTAGGTTTGAAGCAAATTAAGCTTTTAGAACAACTTGGAGATCATTTCAAGCTCCATCCTCTTGTGATCGAAGATATCGTAAATACTACGCAACGGTCTAAAATTGAAGATTATGGTGATTTTCTCTTCATTGTCGTAAGAGATGTCAATTACGATGAAGACGAAATCCAATCTAATCAAATAAGCATCGTTTTAGGAACCAACTTTGTCATTTCATTTCAAGAGCGGCAAGAAGTACTCTTGCAACCAATTCTGGAGAGAATTCAGAATAGTCGAGGAATCATTCGGCGAATGAAAAACGATTTTCTTGCTTACACAATCCTGGATACTGTTTTGGATAACTACTTTGTAGTTATGGAAAAAATAAGTGATAAAATTGAGTTATTAGAAGACGAGCTAGTCAGTAATCCGACACAAGATACTCTACACAAAATACACCATTTAAAGCAGAATCTTATTGTTTTACGAAAATCGATTTGGCCTTTCAGAGAGGTTGTTAGTCGAATGGAACGAGGTCGATTTGGTCTCATCGACGAGAAACTCATTCTCTACATTCGTGATATCTACGATCATTCTATACAAGTCATGGAAACCGTGGAAACCTATCGGGATATGTTGTCTGGAATGCTTGATATCTATCTATCCAGTGTCAGTAATAGAATGAATGAGGTAATGAAGGTTCTCACTATTATTGCTACGATTTTCATTCCACTCACTCTTATCGCAGGGATATATGGTATGAATTTTCGCTTCATGCCAGAACTTGAAATACCGCTTGCTTATCCTCTCGTCTGGCTATCTATGGCCGTAATTGGTTTGATCATGCTTGTATTTTTCAGACAAAAAAGGTGGATCTAGGGCAAAAACTTTCAATGGCTTCTTGATATTTCAACAAAGAATGAAATGCCTTCATATCTAGGGCAATCACTGGAAATGCGAAAATCAATGTAAGAAAATAAA
>JBHLMG010000010.1:0-92773 GCA_048938385.1 Promethearchaeota archaeon
CTGGAGAGAAGCTTTTAAGGATGAGCATCGTTTGGCTCACTGTATGCCTCCGAACTACGCGGTGATTCCTGCAGCTGGTAAAGGGAAACGCATCCGCCCTTATTCGGAAAAAGTTCCAAAGCCAATGATTCAGGTCCTTGGTCGACCTATCCTGGCTCATGTCATTGATCGGTGTAAGGCGGCGGGAATTAGGAATATCATCATCGTAGTGAATCCCGACTCGCAAGTAGTTGAGGACTTCTTTGGCGATGGCAATAACTTCGATGTCTCCATCGAATACATCAAGCAACCAAAACCAGAAGGGATTGGTCAGGCTGTTGGACTCACAGAAGGTGTTGTTGATACGCCCTTCGTAGTTTATTTAGGGGATGAACTCTATCTTGATTCCGATCATACCGGATTCATTCAATCCTTCGACGATACCAGTTGCGCCGCAGCTATCGGACTTCTTCGCGTTGATGATGAGGAACTCATTCGAAAGAATTATTCTGTTGAACTTGACCCCGACTCACATATCATCAAGCATTTAGTAGAAAAACCTTCAATCATCACTAATAACATTCTAGGATGTGGATCCTACATCTTCGACGACACCGTATTTGAAGCAATTCGAAAAACTCCAAGATCCAAGAAAAACGAAATAGAAATCACCGATACTCTAAACACCATTCGTGAACTAGGCTACGATGTGTATGGGTATTTTCTTGGTGGCACTTACCTTAACATAACCTATCCCGAAGATATTCATGAAGCTGAAAAGTTGCTTCAAATGGACAAAGATTCAATTCTATAGTCCAAGAATAACTTTAATCATTTTCAATCCTGTTCGAAACGCCTTGCCCTTTGAAGTAGTTATTTTTGCTTTACCCACTCGCGTTAAATAGTGGACAGGAATCTCTTTCATTTTACCACCATACCGAAGCACTTTGACAATCATCTGAGGAGAGAACGCGGCACCTTCAGCATCTAATTCTGGTAAAATTGCTTCAAGCATTTGATGACGAATCGCCCGAAGCGTACAACCCACATCAGTGAGAGGGAGGTATCCATGGAGCAATCCTAAGAGCTTTGCTACTGCCATATTACCGACGACGAGAAAAAGGCCCATGTTTGCACCCTCTTCGAGATAGGGCGTTGCTGTGCGAGTACCAATCACGAAGTGCCTGTGCTGAAGATGATGTAACAACAGCTTCACATCTCGACCTAAAAAAGTCTGATCGGCTTCCGTGATCACAATGATATCAAAACCTCGTTCTAAGGCCTCTCGAAGACCTCGTCGAATCGCCGCTCCGTATCCTTGAATGGGTTCAGGAATAACCGTTGCTCCCGCGGCTTTAGCTACTTTCGCTGTGTTATCGATGGAGTTGTTATCTATGACGATAACTTCATCAACTTCAGGAGTTAGAAAATCCTTCACCGTGTGACCAATCGCTTCTTCTTCATTCCAAGCAGGAATCACCACGCAAACACGCTGGCCCTTGTACATCGTGGTACACACTCAAAAGGACACTAGTGAGGTTCCTTGCCGCATTTACCCTATAAAAGTACAGGAGCTGGACACTGGTTGTGAGAAAAGCATTTACCTGCTAACAACGCTGAAAACATTGTTCCCAATTAAAAAAATCACTTGTGGATGAGATTAGAATGGACGCAGCTCAGTGGATGGAAAAAGGGCTCAAACTTGCAGAAAAAGGAAATTGGGATCAAGCCCTCAGCGCTTTGGATAAAGCACTTTCTCTAGATGCTAACCTCCTTGCGGCCTGGTTCAACAAAGGCACTATCCTCGCTTTGCAAGGCCGATTACAAGAAGCACTCACTTCCTTTGATGAAGCTTTGCTACGAAACCCCAATGACGCTGTTGTCTGGTATAACAAGGCTATAACCTTACAACGACTTGAGCGTTACGACGAAGCCATCACAGCTTATGAACGCGCTCTCGAACAAGATCCCACCGATGTCGAAGTTTGGAATAACCTAGGTGCGATCCTCACTCAACTTGAACGCTTTGAAGAGGCCATCACCGCCTATGATGGAGCCCTCCAACAAGATGCCAACCACGCTGGAGCCTTGAATAACAAAGGCGATGCCCTCGCTAAGTTAAACCGCCACGAAGAAGCCATCATCTGCTTTGATCAAGCCCTCCAATACACACCAGATAACTCACGCATTTGGGAAAACAAGTTAATTGCTTTAGAAAAACTTGGCCGAACTGATGAAGTCGCACACTGCCAAAACAAACTCAAAGAATTGAAAAAATAGGAATGAGGTAGTCTAACCCACCCAGCTAGCTTTTATCTTCACGAATGGAATACGCAGGAGTCAAGCGACCTTCTTCGGTAGATTTCAACATTTTCTCTGCAAGGTATGCAAAGAGGCCATGGACATTCTCACCAGTACGGGCGCTTACAGGAAAATAAGCTACAATTTCATGGCGTTGACAAAAATCATGAATATCCATTTCAGTGGGACCGACATTTAAATCACATTTTGACCCCACTAAAACAATAGGTACATTACCAGCGCTATCTCGAATCACTTCAACCCAGAAGGCTAATTGTAGAAAGGTGGAAAACCTGTACAAGTCAAAAACCAGAAAAGCACCATGAGCACCCAGACAAAAGATAGGCATAAGTTCACGGAACCGGTCTTCACCACCAAAATCCCAAATCGATAAACCTACTTTTTGAGAGTTGATTTCAAGCTCTTGGTAGGAGAATTCAGATCCCACGGTCATGATTGGTGTAGTGCTGAATCCATGGATGTAGCGTTCGATTATGCTGGTCTTCCCCACTCCTCCTTCGCCAGCAATGATGACTTTGTAGATGGGTGTTTGCGGAGTCACGGCTGGTGTTGCAATACTAGCTGCTGCTTTACCATTAGCTTCTTGGTTAGTTGCCAGGATATACACCACACCGGAAATCCTAGGCGCACTCACTAGTGAGTTAGCGCCACACCTTCAAGCATTCTTCACCCTCTTCGGATTTTTATAGTATTCGAGTTTTTCGAAGCAGCGATGTAGTTTCTTGTTGTTTCCGCAATTAGGATTGTATTATTTTAAGCAAAACTCAAGATAAAATCAGTTAATCAATAATATGCGACCACATGCCATTACAGAAGGATGTTCCACAAGAAGGATAGACTTTTCCCTGAGAATCCGACCAATAGCACAACATATTGGAATTTTGTCATTGAGTGAAGAACCGTGACCGACACCGTAGCCATCTTTTATGACAAAGGGTTCATGAAATACGATTTGGGACCAGGGCATCCGCTTCACCAAGACCGGATTCTGTTACACCACGAACTGAGCAAAACCATTGGATTGCTTGATACACACGGTGTGAGTATGCCAGAGTTCTCTTCAGCCACTGAGGAATATTTGCGGTTAGTTCATAGCACCGCGTACATTGACCAAGTCCGAATCCTCAGTACGCAAGAAGGATACACCCCATTGGACCGGGAAGACACACCAGCCTTCCCTGGAGCCTTTGATGCCGCACGACTATTAGTGGGAGCATCCCTTGCAGCCGCGGACACTGTAATGCAAGGGAAGGCAGATCATTCTTGGAATCCGGGTGGTGGCCTGCATCATGCGCATGCAGATCGGGCAGCGGGCTTTTGTATCTTCAATGATGTGGCTATCACCTGTCACCATTTAAAGCGAGCCTATAAAACAAAACGAATTTTATACCTAGATATTGATGTCCATCATGGAGATGGGGTACAAGAGCAGTTTTACTCAGACCCTAGTGTCCTCACCCTGTCTATTCACCAAACAGGTCGGACAATATTTCCGGAATCAGGATTCTCCAATGAAATTGGCGAAGGAGAAGGTCTAGGGTATTCGGTAAATGTTCCCTTACCCCCCTACACCAATGACCAACAATACCTAGAAGCCTTTGAAGCCATTGTACCCCCCATCATTGAAGCGTTTAAACCAGAAGTCATTGTGATGCAAAACGGTGTTGATACACACTATCAAGATCAGCTAGGCAACCTCATTCTCACCACCCATGCCTTTGAAGCCATCAGCTCCCGCATCCATGACCTCGTTCATCGTCATTCTCATGGGCGATTGATTGCAGTAGGTGGTGGAGGGTATTCCTACTACTCAGTACCCCGATGTTGGACCCTGATTCTCGCGAACCTAATTGGTGTGGATGTAAGCGATACTATTCCACTAGAATGGCAGAACTTGTTTGGGCAGGTAACTGGGTTGAAACCACCCATTCATCTGCGCGATCACGAAGGGCCCAGTTTATCTCAGATTTATCAAGATCGGATTGGTCGCCTAGTCCGTGAAAGTGTGAACCGAACCAAGGATATGGTCTTTCCACTCTTAGGTATTGAAAAATAAGAGGCCTCTGTAGAGCATCGCTTCAAAATCACGCCAAAAGGGTTTTGCGATTCTATAAGTAGTCCTTTTGTAGGGCGGAAAGCAAAGAGGATAGAAAAGAACTGACCTCTCGCGTCTCTTTAGCCTTCGCTTCAAGTTGTTGCATTACTTCAATTGCTGCGCGTTTTCTGCTCAGCAGCCCTGGGATGCGTGCTAGTTGGTCAGTCTGGGTGAGGAGGTGATAAATCTCCGGGTAGTTGCGTTGTATGGTTTCTTGAATAGTCCTTGGTGAACGGCGACCTGGTACAACCCGAACCACACGGACTCCATCAGGCGTGATGTGGACAGATACACGAACGGATTTGGTTAAGCGGTAGTATTTACGCGGAGGACCCCTAATGCTTTCATCTTCGTATGTTTCGAGAAAACCCCGATCGACAAGTTCATCGAGGTGGCGAAGCAGCGCTTGTTGGTGAGCATGTAATTCTCGACTGAGCTGGCCAAGAAACATCGGTTCCTGGGCTAGGTGACGTAGAATAGCAAACCGCGTTGGGTTACCTAAGAGCCAGAAAAGGCGAATAGACTCATCATGAGAGTTGGGGTTCGACATGGCAGCTTCCTCTGTAAGTCTCACTCACTTGTTGTTAGTGATTTGCTGCATCTTTAGCTTTGTGGTATTTAAGAAATGTTTAAAAGGATGTTTCACTCACAATGTGTTAGTATATAGTCACACTTAGTAAACCAATGTGAGTAATAACCGGAGGTAATAACTAATGAACTTCTTTGATGAAATTGACGAACTCTTCAAACGCGAAATGAAAAATTTCCATCGCTTCTTCGAACACCTACCAACCCCTGAGACCGAAGGTGACACTCCTGTAGAAGACCGTGACGGTGTTCGGGTGCAACGCTTTGGTCCTTTTGTGTACGGTCGCATTACCACGATGGGCCCTGACGGACGAGTACAAACCCAAGAATGGGGTAACATGCCCCCTGAAGCCCGACAGGGAATTACTGACCAATTGGAGCGTACACCCTTCACATTTACTTTTCCCCCACGCCCACAAGAACGACGCCCCTCACCCATTCCTGACCCACTTACCCCTGATCGCCCCTTCCCCATTCCAGACCGGGACCTTCAACCTCAGGATGGAGACTACTTGATTGACATTATGGAAAGCCCTGAGGGGTTTACAGTTCTTTTTGACACTCCAGCCACTCAGGCTGATGATGTGCGAGCCCATGTAGAAGGACGACAACTCCAACTATGGATTCAGGAGCGACTCTTTCGTAAGCTCGAACTGCCCAACCCAATCGAACTAACTTCGCTCCATGTCAAGAATGGAACAGTAGAAATCCAACTGCGATCCAAGAAGCCAAAGGAAAACCTCAAAGCCACCGGGGAAGCGACCGATTAGACGGCGTAGGTCGATGGACGGGTTAAGCCAGGCCCGTCCACTTCCCCACAATTTTTTTTCTAAGCTTTTTGAGATATAGCCTAGCGATAGCTGTTCCACTAGGCTTTTAGGGTCATTACTCAATTGCCAGTTGAGGTTCATCTGAGTGGCCCACGAAGACTTCACACTCGAACTCGTTAGTTTACACAAAAAGTTTGGAGTGCCACATCATGTAGATTTTTCTGTCGAATTACTCCCCGACGAGTTCGCTTTAGTTCAACGATCAGTAAGTCAAGGGCGCCATCACGATGTCACTGTCTTTATTCGACACCAAGGGAAATTTGTAGTCATTGAAAAGCATGCATACGCACGCACTGGAATCGTTCGAGCCCCATCAGGCGGTGCTATGCACAATGAAAGTCTAATAGCCGCAGCAAAACGAGAAGCTCGTGAGGAAACTGGATTCGATATTGAAGTAGAACGCTTCGTCTTAGAATCCCATGTCCGATTGCATCACGATAAAGATTCAGTGGATTGGGTCTCCTATGTGTTTCTGGCTCGTGTTACAGGTGGTAAAATGGTACCTGAAGATATCAAGGAAATAGCTGGTGTTCATCTCCGGTCCCGGGAGGAACTCCTCGATGAAGTTGGACCTTTAATGAAAGCCTCAGGGCTTGGAGGATTTAGATACCGAGCTAAAATGACTGAAGCCTTCTTTGCGGAACTTGATACCCAAGGGATTTCAATCTAGCCAAGTACAGATCTTAGAGAGGAGATCCACAATGGACGCAAAATTTCGCATCTGACGCTGTAATTCGTCCACAGATGTTGCAGATTTTCCCAGCTTCAGCATCTGGTTGTGGAGAAGACGCTGTGTCAGTTTCTTCAGGCTTGGAGGTTTCCTTGCCTTTAGGTTCGGATGGCTTCTCTAATTTAGATGGTGTGGTTTTGATTTTAGCATCGGAAAGCGTTGTTTCGGTAACTTCGAATCGGCTGATTGGGCCATTCCGCATGGTGGATTCTTTTTTGAGAATGTGCCGAGCGGCAGTGATTGCATAATTGTACCGATTCGCCTTGTCCTCCATCTTAGATTTCTGGTTTTCCAAAGGTGACTCATCGTCACCAATGAGTTCTCGAGCCTTGGTAGTTTCGAGTTCGTCTTGGATTTGTGCGTAATCCTGAAGGATTTGGGCTAGGTATCCTTGGAGCTGCTGAACCCCGGTTTGAATCTTCTCATCGAAGCCGTTGAGTTTTTCGTTGTACTCTTCGCGGAGACGATCGTAGACGCGTTCGGTGACTTCACCTTTCTCATGCAGAGATTCAAGACGCTCGAGTTCTGCGCGTTCGTTAATGTAGGTATCAATGAGCTCTTCTAGTTCAAACTCGCTATCCGCTGCAGCTTGGCTTAGCTCATCTAATAGCGCATCAGATTCAGCACCATTTGCAGCGTATTCCTCTTCGATTGCAAGTTGTCGTCCACGAGCCATGAGGCTTGCTAGCACATCAGAAGGCACAGGAATTGGTTCTACAACGTCCACCGGCGTTGGCTTCGGCTCAGGAGTTGATATCGATGCCTTTTCAGTGGATATTGATGGTGCTACTAACGACCCACCACAGAAGATACAAAACTTTGAATTAGCTTTTGCTTCACGTCCACACGCGCTACAGGAAAGGGTTGTTACAGTGTCGGGAAGAGGAGTTTCATCGATAGAAACTTCATCAGGGGGTGCACTAGTCGTCGAACTCACCATTGATTGTCCACAGTTAATACAGTAACGAGAATCAGGTGGATTGCGAGAAAATCCACAATGCGGACAAGCATCCATTGGACTAGGTGCCACAGTAACAGGGGCAGGAGTCGCTTGTGTCACTGGAGCTCCGCAACTAGTACAAAATTGCTGTCCAGGTTTGAGGATTTTATTACAGTTGCTACATTTGATTGAACTTGGGGTGGCGGGAAGCCTCGATTGGGTTACGGGTCGAGCTCCTGAGACAGGGGTTCCACAAACTGTGCAGAAGGTAGCTTTATTGGAGAGGGTTGCACCACAACGTTTACACTTGACCATAAGCAATCACTACATATTGTTTGTTGGTGAGTGATTCTAAACGCAGCCTTTATAACTTTTACAAAAGGCAAACACACAATAGGGGAGGCTAGAAATTCAAGAATGCAAAAAGAAGAGGTCATCGGTGATTATTTCTTCGATTTACGACTCTTTTTTTTCGATTCCGTAACTTCATTGGCATCCGTAGTGATTCTGAAGATATCGATCAGTTCACTCACATCAGCATCGGCGGTTGAATCTCGTAAACCATGTGAGGCATCTTCAATTTTTTTGAGGAATTCGGTAGCAAGCACACGACCATCCTCAACGAGAATGCGAGGTGTGTAATCACCACCAAAGAAAGGACCGTCAGGAAGGGTTCGCGTCCGTTCCAAGAAGGTATTGGTTCGAGTTTCCCCCAAAATGGAAACGGTTCGATCTACGCTGGTGAAAACTTCCTGCCCAATGACAACGAGCTCTCGGCTATAACCTGGTGGAGGTGTTGAATTCTGAACTCGCCCAACAATTTCATCATGTGCAGGACTAGGTGTCATGGTTGTGGCGACCGCGCGTTTGGGCCATTGTTGCTCTGCACCATCATATTCGGTACCAAGATTATTCGTAGCCACAGGCATCGACTTTGGTATCGGTTTAGGGGCAGGAGCTTCGACCTTCGGAACAGGTTTGGGATGAGGGAGAGGTTCATCTGCAGAGATTTCAATTGTCTTATCAGGAAGATCAACTTGAACAGCAACTTCAGGCTTGGGAGCTGGAGGTTTTGGTTTCTGACCCAGAAGGACGAGAAAATCGTCAGGTTCATCACCGCCATCAATTGACATGACTTTGTAAACGAGACCGCGTTGACTACGTACAGCTTGACCTTGTCTTGCTGCGATGAATTTTTTGCGAACACCAGCTTCGGCGCCCTTCCATAACCAGATTTTACGGTCGTCGTCATCCACGATGATGAGCACTCGTTCGGAATCAAGTTCGCTTTGCAATTTGTCAGCTACTGTGAGCTCCATGAGTTCCCCGGTTTCAACGACATCAAAGACTTGGAGGTGACTAGACAGCACCCTCACCTTCTTAACTGTCGTATTACCGATAATATCTTTTAAAGATGGCGTCAGTTCAACGCCTAATTTTAGTGCAATTGCGGATTATTAATTCCTTTTTTTGATTTTCGAAACACTTGTTCTCGACTGTCTGACCATCTTAGAAGCCTTCGAGAAGTATTGGTGGGAAAAAAGGCTAGGTTTTTGTAGTTACAGCGAACAGAGCGTCAGCAAGAGGATGGTGAATCATTCGTGTTCCATACTAAATTCCGGGATGCCATAATTAACGAGCTCTCAGGGTCCATTATGAAAGACTACATTGCAGAAATTACTCGGTTCCATCGCATCCAAGCTTCACCCGGATTCCATGAAGCCATCTATTATGTGAAGCAGGTCCTGGACCAGTTCCCAGGGATTACTACTCAAATCGAAGCATACCCTGCAGATGGCAAAACCAAAACTTGGTTATGGACTGCCCCCCTGGCTTGGCGAGTTGCCGATGGAGAACTTCGTCTGGTCCGACCCAAAGAAGAGCTCCTAGCTCGGTTCTCCGAAACCCCCGTTAGCATCGTTGCCCATAGCCAATCCACTGATGTTATTGCGCCCCTCGTCTATGTTGAAGAGGGAGTTCGTCCCAAAGATTATCGGCGAGTTGATGTCAAAGGTAAGATCGTTCTGACAACAGGCCCAGCCCGTGATGTGCATCGTGAAGCCGTCTTTAATCAAGGCGCCTTGGGCTGTGTACATTTTCCTCCGTTGGAGCGGCGTTCTCGTCACCCGCGACTCGTCTCATACCAAGGAATCTGGCCTAAGGCCGAAGAAAAAGACAAAGCCGGATTCGCCTTTTCGGTTTCAGGCCATGTCGGCACTCGCTTACGCCGGATGATAGAAACCGAATCAGAAGTCTTGATCCATGCCAAAGTTGATGCAGAGTTGTATGAAGGTGAGCAACGGATACTCACAGCCGTTATAGAGGGACAGGAATTTCCTACACAGGAAGTCGCCCTCATTGCCCATCTCTGTCATCCACGACCCAGTGCAAACGACAACGCTAGCGGTTCAGCACTGCTCATGGAAATCGCTCGAACCGTTGCAACCCTCATTGAAACTGGCAAGCTTCCCCTACCATTACGCACCATCCGATTTCTCTGGGTTCCCGAATTCTTCGGCACTATTGCCTACTTACACACTCATCCACAATTCGCCCACCGAGCATTGAGTGCAATTAATTGTGATATGGTCGGTGAAAATCCCCAACTGTGTGGAGGTACCCTGAACTTACATCGAACACCAGACTCGTTACCCAGTTACATCAACGATCTCCTTGAACACCACTTAGCTGCTGCAGCAAAGGACTCCCGATTAGTTTCACCGATGGGAGGAACTCAACCCTTTCATTATCAGCTGAAAGACTTTGACTGGCGAAGTGATCACTTCATATTTGTTGACCCAAGCATTGGCATCCCCTGCCCGATGCTTAACCACTGGCCCGATGCCTTCTATCATAGTAACCTAGACACCGTGGATAAATGCGACGCGACGCATCTTCAACGGGTGGGTTATGCAGTGTGTATGACCCTTCTTACCCAAGCCTATGCAGAATCCGACGATGCCATGTTCCTCGCCACGCAGGTCCATGCTCTCGCTCATACACGTATTACCCAAACCACACAACGGTACATATATGATGCCATCGAATCAATCGGAGAAACAAGTAAAGGTTCCTTGCTTGCTCGAACGCTCCGGAAAGCCATGGAGAGCATTCGTCAAATAAGCCGCCGAGAAAGCATGGCCCTGCAGAGTGTAAAAATTCTCAGTCCGCACGATTCTGAATTATACGAATTCATCGATGCCATGGTGGCAGACCTAGATCAGGAACGCCACGAAGAACTCCGAAAACTCCGCCAGGCCGAGCAACTCCTTTCACGATCTATTGGCTATGCGCCGCTTCAGCGGTTAGTGCTCCTGAAAAAAGAGCGAGAAGCCAAATCCATCCGCCCTCGGCGAAAGTTTCAAGGTCCACTTAACTTTACAGATCTCCGACAACTAGCTAGCCCTGAAGATGCAGAGTGGCTACGCATTTCTCAAAAAGACCAAACAGGATTCGTCGAAACCCTCATTGAACTCACTAACTTCATGGATGGACACCGCACCCTCTATGAAATCTTGACAGCCTTAGAGGCGGAATTTGGCGAGATCGCCAACATTCAGACTATCGACCGATTCGTTAAAATTCTCTCAGCTGCAAACTACATTGAAGTAGAGAAGATTAAGTCCTCGTATTGAGGAGAATATATTATGAGTCATGATCAAACGCTGCATTTACGAGACCGCCTTGAGACAGTCCTTGAACAGTTCGAAGCCGATGTGAATCTGATTAGCGAAAGCACCACTTCCGAACAGGCCGCTCAGGTCCGTGAATCCGCAGATCATCTCGAGGAGGTCCTACTCGAAGTTAAACGCTACTTCGTTGAGGTTCGGAATAAGCTTGCTGAGGTTTCAGGGATCCCTCCTGCAAAAGAGCTTGCCCAACTTGTTATAGGTGCTTCCACCGAAGCGCTCAGTGCTATTCGTGAAGTTGAATATAACCTCGAAGAACTTGAAAACAAAGTAAAACGCCAACGCCGGAGCACCATCACTCGAAGAGAAATCTTTTACGCTGAATTAGGGGCAAAAGAAGCCATCCGCAAATCCCACTACATCCTCAAACGCATCGCCGAAGAAGCCGAACACCTCCCAGACCAAATTTAAACACTCACAAGAACCCTGGAGGTTTTAAATCTGAAACGATGGTACCTCGTTACCATTATCAGCGTCTGTTTGACCATTCTCATGATTGTGCTAGCCCTGATTATCCCGGGCTTTCCCCTTTTCCTCTTCATTGCTCTTCCACCTCTCTTTTGCTGGGGCACCCAACAAGAAAGGGAAATGGAAAAACACCATCCTATGTTAGCTAGACCTCGTTTCTGTAGCCAATGTGGAAAACAGCTTCTCGAACCTTTAGAAAGCTATTGCCCACGCTGTGGAGCACCTACTAGTGAGCCAGAGGACTAATTCCCCAACCCGGTTCCCTCACTTGGTTCTGCTGAGCGATGCCTATGTTTCCGTTGCTTAAATGGTGACCAGATGTATCGGTAGATGCTGAATCCGAGGAGAGGGAGAAATACAGAAAATAAAAGCAGGTGTGTGAAATATCGATCAATGAAGAAGACGCCTGTGCTGACTATGATGGCGAAGATAAACCAGACTGTGGACCAATTGTTGATAGCACCCCAAAGATGGTAGCGCAATCGTCGTTGTGGTGTCGCTATTTGATTCGCAGTTTTATGAGGTATTATTGGGCGATTCAGTGATGTGCCAAATAAAGCCAAAAAGGGAAGAAGGGCAATAAGGTAGTACTTGTATAATCCTCGAGCAAGGAAAATATGCGACGCCAATGAAAGAAGCAAGGCTATTAGGAGTAGCTGGTTTGTGTACTCTTTCCCAGATTTTTCAGCAATGAATCCGCCTGTCACCCAAAAAACCGCAAGGAACACAGC
This sequence comes from Promethearchaeota archaeon, assembly GCA_048938385.1. GTDB lineage: Archaea > Asgardarchaeota > Hermodarchaeia > Hermodarchaeales > Hermodarchaeaceae > Hermodarchaeum. Next base: position 12,373 of record JBHLMG010000010.1, read on the forward strand.
CCACGGAATTCCGTAATAGACTGCAGAAATAGCGATGAACTTGAAGGGTTCCGGCCAGCCAATCGCTAGTATTGATACGGGAACTGGGTGAGTGACTGGAGGAAGCTCACCAGAGAACCAATAAGCGCCTATTCCCCCTATGAGGGCTTGAAAATAGGAGAGAGGATACAGCGCAATGTACGGCAACGAGAGGAGGAGAATTATTACACCAATGATAGCAATGGATGTATAGAGCCGTTCTAGACTCCGGCGAAATTCCATGAAAACAACTAATGGGAGAAGTAAAGCCGCCGTTTGTTTGGTCATGGTTGCGACCGTGATCCATATAGCCGCCCACAGCATGTTACCACGGACTAAAAAGTAGAATCCAAGGGTTAAGAAAAATGTATGAATCGGGGTGCTCAGCCACAAGTAGTTCCCCCACCAAATCGAGATGGGATTTAGAGCAAATACCAACATCGCAACGACTGGAATGAAACGATTCGCCGTCAAGCGCCGGGCAGTTGCATAAATCACCGCACAGGTCGCAAGGTCAAAAAAAATGAATGCAAAGCCTACACGGAGAAATTCCAACGACCGACCCAACAGTAGGCTCTCAACAATGAGATTGGGAAACACGACTTCAGACGGTACGAAGTAAAAAGCACTTAGAATGTAGACAAACAACGGGGGATAAATGTAAACTTGTCGACCGTAGATCGTGTACAAAGCGTCAGTATATGGTAAATGCCCTTGCACAAACTGGCGAACGAAATTCATGTAATAGTAGGTAAAGTCCGAATAGCCTTCTACTACCTGGAAGTCCATACCGAAGAGCGGATGAGAGCCTAAAATGAGATAATGCCATGCAGCAAAATAGAATACCGCGAGTTTCACGATGATTATGGGTATGAATACTACCCAGAAATACGAATCCGCTATGCGACGAAGTTTAGTTTTTATCCACAAAACCTCTCCGGACATTTCGCCTCACTAAGTCTATGGGTGCTTTCTCCGTAAAAGGCTTTAATGAAGAATGAAGCCATGGATTCCTCAAGGTTTTTGAGGTTTCTTCCATCCGTCACCCTTAATAAGCTACGATATGAAACAATGGGTCGAACCAATGATTCGGGATGTCTACATACTCAAACGCAGTGGCGAGGTCATCATTCACAAAGCCTTCAGTAAACGTGGCGTGGATGAAGCCATTTTTAGTGGATTTTACAGCGCTTTAAGCGCCTTTGCTGAGGAACTCGGACACGGAGGAATTGAAACCATCCAGATGGGTGATGTGAGTTTCTATTACGAACATAGCAAAGACCTCCTTTTCGCCATTGCAGCTGATAAATCCCACAACGCCAAAGATGTCCAAATTGTGTTGACCGAAATCAAACGCCAGTTCACCGAAAACTACGCTGATCGCGTTGCAGACTGGGATGGTACTCCTACGCCCTTCCAGAAGTTCAACAAAGAAATCGAAGGAATCGTCTCTGTAAAGCATGTTACAGAAGGTGAAACCGGACTCTACATCCTACCCTTCGCCGTAGATGGAGCTAAACTGAAAGGGAAGACTCTAGATGACACAGACATCAATGGTGACATCATTTTAGATCCCCGACTTGAACTAGCCGCTGTCCACCTGTTGCTAGACGACATTCGACGTAACACCACTGGCTTAAAACCTCTAAACGAAGGGTGCTTCGAATTCCTGACCAAACTCCTCTGGCCTATATGGATTGTATCAAGCCCAGATAATCGCATTCTCCTCATCGACGGACTCAAACTCCTCCAGCCCCAGGTCGCCCGCGGCTTCGTCCCTCCTGCTAGCCGATACGAAGCCCTACTCAAAGTCAACGCATCGCCGGAATACCTCGCTGTCATTGAGAAACTCACCGAGGAGGTGCGAACCGCAGCCCGATCCACCCCCTTTGACCTTCATGTCATCCCTGCCGAACTTACCCAACAACTCCGACACCTTGCTCGAATCACTAACGGCAACGACCAGTTCGGAGTCCAACTACCTAGCCAAATGAATCGTGACCAAGCCAACAAGGAAGCCGAACAATTCTTCACCGAGGCTATCGAAACCTACAAAGAATCTAGCAAGCAATGGACCCAGTTTCGTACCTACTTTCAAAAAGATGTACAAAAATGGAAGGAACGCATCCAAACTGAAATCATCACTCTCAAAGACCACTACGCCACCCGAAAAGCAGACTTAAAACACGAAATTGATCAAGCCTTCGTTCAAATAGCCAAAGAAGAAGAAGCTGCTATGACAGAAGTTGAAGAGTGGCGACAAGACCAAACTCAACAAATCCTCACTCCGCTGAAAACTAGCCTGTCCCCTATCGACCAAGAACTCATCGAACAGCAATCGACCTTGAAACGGCACCTCTCCGACAAGAAAAGCAAGATCACAGACCCAGAAACCTTCCTAAACCAGCTTACTAAAGCCTTAGACCAATTTGACGACTTTGCTAATGATCTCCGAAATCTAACCAAAGCATCGCGGAAGGAAATTCAACAAACTCGACGCAACCTTCAAGATTTGGATCGACAGGTTCAAGAGCGGAAAGCCCAGGTACGACAACGCTTCGCGACCCAAGAAGAACAAGAAGCTCAACAGTTAGACGAATTGGATGAAGAACGCCAAGACCGGCTTCAAGAAACCCAAGACCGGCTTAAACAACTCGAAGAATACGCCACAGAAATTGATGACCTCATCCAACAACACATTACCCACAGCAATACACAACTGACCACCTTCGAACACTACCTCCTCGAAGCAGGAACCCCCCTTCCCACTGATATTAAAACCCCCATTTACATTCCTATTTATCTTGCAGGACTCAAACAGGAGAACGATACTACCCACCTGTTAGTAATTCCTCCAATCATGGTCCCACCCTCCAAACAGGTCGAAAAAATTCCCATTGGTCAACGCACCGTACCAGTTGGTGCCTTATCCTCTGAAATGGTCCAATACCTTAAAACCAGCTTGGAAGCTGCCTTCGCGGACGATCCTAAATTTGCTAAACAGGTGACCCAACTCTCTCCCCGACACAATCTCCTCTCAGATCCCCATATCGAAAGCCTACTCTACTCTGGATTACACGCCCTTTGGCAAGCCCACCTTATTCCTGAACGGGTGCATACTCAAATTAAACTCGCCTGCATCGACATGTACCGCAGCAGCCACACCGCCTGCTAGTTTGAATGAAACTCTAAAGCTTCGGTAAAATTTCCTTTTGGATAAGTTCCAAATCCCGTTCAACAGTAGTGGGATTCACTAACCGAAGTGTCAAATGCGTCGCACCCATCTCAGCATAGGCTTTGAGCCGTTCAGCGCAATCCTCTGAAGAGCCCAGAATAACCCGAGAATCGTCAAGAGATTTACCCCATTTAGGAAGATGCTTCCGAGCATCCACAGCGTTCTTGCCATGCTGAAACAACATATTCGGAATCACTTCAAAGTCCTCCTGCGATCGATCGTTAAAGGCTAACAAATCCCACAGTTGATTAATCCGTGTTTGCAAGCCCTGTAGGGTTGGAGCAAAGGGCATCCAACCATTACCGTAGTAGGCCATTAGTTCTAAAATACCCCGTGAACCTCCGCCAAAGAAGAAGGGCGGATGTGGTTGTTGTACGGGTTTTGGTTCCAAGGAAACAGCGTTAAGCTGGTAGTAGATTCCTTGAAAGGACACCGTCTTTTCAGTCCATAACCGTTGAATTACATGGACAGCCTCCTCGATTTGGGCAAGGCGTTCAGGATGCCGATGAAAGGGTACTTCTAGCCACTGAAACTCCTGACGGTACCACCCTGCACCCACGCCCATAAGCAAACGACCCGAAGTCAACTGATCCACAGTTGCCGCCATTTTGGCGAGAAGAAAGGGATGCCGTAAGGGTAGAGGGGTTACGCTGGGTCCGATTCGTACCGAGTGTGTCACCGTTCCTATAGCGGCGATGACCGTCCACGCCTCCTCCACCTTTGATCCTCTTGGAAGACTGAAATGATCATTGACCACCACATGGTCAAATTCGGCTTTCTCAATGAGTTTCGCAGCGTGGATAGTTTGCGAAGGAGTGAAAAGTTCTAGGGGGAGATGAATACCCAGCTTCAAAGGGATCTCAGCCTGGCAGTGTATCAATGGTCCTGGGATTATTCCACGTCTTCTTGCTTTTTAGATTCTTCGAGCCCTGCCGACCGGCGGGCCGCAAGATGTCGCAACAGGCTCACCGTTGTTCGCAACTTTGAAGCCTCTTTCAAAATCAGCGTCTCCGCGGCTTCCTTGTTAGAAATCATGGTGGCCCGCAACAACACCTTCCGCATCCATGCGAGCTGTTCGTCATCGAAGGCCGTGTTTGAAATCTCCTTCGTCGCGATGTTCATCGTCATGAACTGCTTTGTGGATTCTGGCAACAACATGTACTCCTCTAAAGTCACGGTGTACAACAAAGACCCCACATCCAGGCTATCCGGAAGGACCCGCTCCAAGAACTCCCGAACCCCCATCGTCACGGCTAAGGACCCAATCAGGACTACGGTGACTTCACTGATCCCAGCCGTCAACAAAGCCGCGACCAATTCGGCACTTAGGTTTTGGGTTATCGATTGAACGGTGAACCGCACGGGACGCACTTGCTGGTCTTCCAACTTTGCATCGAACGCGTGATAGCCTAACACCAGCCCGGACCCTGAAAACTCCACCGTAAACCCATGTTCACAAATCTTGCCTGGCACAACCCGTCCCGTGATGATGTTGCTTTTCGCCTTTACGAAGGCGTCTTCAGGCACTTCTAATTCACCGGTAGTCCCACACTGAGGACACCGTACCTTTAACTTCACGGTTAGGTTCCCCGTTATGGCAAGCCAACAAAACTCAAGGGATGAAACTCCCTAAAATACCCTTGCTTTGTTACGACAAATGGGATTTACAGCCAGGTTCCTGATAGCAACCCCTTTATACGCCTTTACCACAATCAACGCCTATACAATTCATCACTGAGTTCGCCTTTAACTACGGCTACAAGATTTTGTTTAGACAAGCGAACAGGTAAAGGTATTTAAAGCGTCTTGCATCCAGCACTGTAGCGGTTTGACAGAAGAAACGGCGAAAAACACTCCCATTAGAGCGGAAGTGGTAGTTTCCTCCACTTAGATGGGCTCTGCTGTTCTCAGACCACCGCGGCTCCGGGGTTAACATCATGCAGCGTCGCACACTCACTTGTTTGGTATTACTCACGCTTTTTCTCTTCTCGTCGGTGAACCTCTTCACCTCGAATGTTGGTACTCCACTCCTTGGAGAACCCGCCACCGATTCTTCGGGTGGCACCCAGATCGAATCTGCGCGCTCACCTACGGCGCCTCCACCGCCAGAAGGCCCGACCTGGGACGGGAGCGAATACCTCTATCAAGGCCTTGGACAGACCCTACCGTCCCAAGAATTTTCTTATGGACCAACTGCAATTTTAGGCGTTACCGATCTAGATTTTGGAGAAACCGCAACAGGGCAAATCGATATCCCTCAGGGATGGACTGGCTACTATCTCACTGCTTCGGTGTACAATCTGTTTGACAAAATTTCCCACATAGCAGGTAATACACGGAACGGTAATTTTGAATCAGGTACGACATCACCGAATTACTGGGTTGAAAGCAAACGCGGAATGTCGGGAGGAGGTATTGCTGGGCTGTCTTGGAATTGGGGAACAGATTGGGGAGAAACAGACAAGGGCATCAATATTTGGGCTAATACAAGTGGTTATCCATGGCAAGCCAATCTTAACCTCATAGAATATATTGGCTGGACACAAACAATCGATCTCAACCGCATTGATCCCACCTATGCTTGGCTGTCCTTCGATGTTCGATTCTACGATGACAATGTCCATGGACGCGATGATGATGACGAGATGGCCGTCTATGCAGAAGTGGGAGGAGCCGAGCGTATTTTTGTCTGCTGGAGGTATTGCCCTAATGCCTGGAGACAAGGCTGGCAATTTTACAACATCAATTTTTCTCTTACACCCGACGAGCTCCAATCGTGGACTTCAGACACGATTAATGTCACCTTAGGCATGACGGTGGACTTTGATTGGACGATTAACAATTATTTTGCCATGGATTTTGATAATGTTGAACTCATCGTCCGAGGAAAAGCTAGCCCGACTGCGAATGGCTTACAACTCCGACTCAACAGCTCATCCTCCTGGGTGAATCCCACCTATGGTTCTGGAACGATCTCCTTAGCTGGCACATGGGGTCCCTATCCTTCCGACGACTATGTTGTGGCTAGCTGGACGACTGTAAGTGCCATTAGTAGAAATGTCGACTTCAATTATACTTTGACACTTTACATTAAACGAAGCGGAACGACCGAAGCTCAAACTGGCCCCGAGGGCTCTACCTTTTTGGTTAAGCATGGACTTAATGCGTCCTGGACGGCTTGGTTTTTCGCCGACTTTTATTCCACTTACTATACCAACTACAACTTCACGATAAAGAAGCCAGCGGGAGGAACCTGGTCCCTGAGTAGCGTTACTGATCCGAACTTGAATTCAAAGACGGCTGAGGTTCTCGCCCAAAGTAACGCTACATATTGGTGTCTCCCCGCCTCTCTGATTACCGCCTTTGGCTGGTGGAAATTCACCTTCACCTCCTTCAACCAGATCGAATCGGTATCCGGACTGCAAAGCCTCTATCGTATTAATCCTCGCTCCCCGTCTATCCTCTCCATCACGGTGACCTTTGAGAGCGTCACTTCCGGTGAGGTTAACCTAACCATCTACAATGCACAGCACCAACATGTGTATAGTGCGCCCACAGGTACCGTTACTGGCGGAACGCATCCCTTCACTGTGGACTTCGATGATGGAGACCTGTTTCCAGCTGGGACTTACGATTTGTGTATTTCTTACGATGATAATGTAACCTTATCGCAAGTAGGTTTCTATCGTGCCACCTTTGATATTGAACATGACTCAAGCCTTACGCCAGAAACGACCCCGCTGACTGTGGGCTATAACGATGGTGGTTTCTTCTATCCCCGAGTCGCCTACAACGACATCGAAACTTCTGGGAGTCCATTCATTGGTAACACCTCAGGAAGCGTCACAGTTACTGGGCAAGTGAGTGGTCGACCCCTAGTTACCTTCCGTCAAGTCGGCAGCTTATATCAAGCCATTGTCCCCGACACCTATGCCCAACCTGGCGATCACAACCTCGCAGTAACTGCCGATGACCCCTTCTACGATGCAGCGCAAACAACGATTGTTCTTCGAGTGCGTAGTTCTACTACACTCTCATCACCGACTCCTGGTTACACCGCTTACTACCTTGAAACCTTCATGCTGCAAGTCTTTTATGAAGACAACAATGGCACGGGTATCTCTGGTGCAGCTAGCTGGTTTACAACTCCGGGTTGGTCGGGCACTTCGATCACTCCAGGTGGTTCTGCGGGTTGGTACAACATCCAAGCCGACTCTGACGCGGACGGGCGAATCATTGGCACCCACACGCTCACCGTGACGGTGACGGACCCCTCAGCCTACTATCAATCACGCACTCTCCAATTTACCATCGTCGTCCGAGGTCGTAACACCCTATTGACCTCCACGACCCCCAGTTCTGTGCCCTATGGCGCCACGGCACGATTTAGCATTACTTTATCTGATTTAGATGGAGGTGCTCCGCCTAATAATAGCACGAACAAGCTTCACCTTTCCCTTTGGCGTGGGGGAGTTCGTTGGACTTCACCAGAAGCCTCCATTATCTATGGTGGGGCAAATGGGAAATGGAACATCTCTGTTGATACAGGCTTTCTTCCTGGTGTAGGAGACTACACTTTTGAGGTGCGGTTCGAGTGGTACCACATATCCAGTGATAACTCGCCCTTCTACGGAAACCGAACCGTGGATGTCACCGTGTCTGCCCGCCTTGTGGGTACCAGCATCACCTATGATCCCCCCAATCCCATCCCCATCAATGATGACGCAGACATCACCATTTACTATCAGATCGATGATCCGATTTACTTCCCCATCAGCCGAATCTTTGGGATAGTCAAAGCGGATGTTACTGTGCTCCTAAATGGGACGAACTTGGGCACTGGATTTGATTGGGACCCACAACTTGACGGTTCTTATATCCTCACGATTTACTCTTCGGACCTAAATCAAGTCGCTGTTTGGGAAATTAAAATCACGATTAATAAATCGGGTGACTCTTATCAAGGAGCCAGTCGCACCTTTCTTTTCAATGTTCGACAACGCTTAACCCAGGTCATCGTTGATCCTCCCACTTCTACACCCTATCAGCAAAATACGCCCATAACCTTTAGTTGGTTTGATCTGGATGCGGGTTCAACACCGATCGCGCTCTCGAGCGTCTACCAGGTTACGATCTCCGGATATGGGTCTCCACAAACCTTCACTAACCCTGGAACCTGGACAGTTACCCTCGTCACCAATACATGGACTCCTGGAATCTACAGTCTAAAGCTACTCATTACTGGAGATGATCCTCCGGGAATTTATAATCAGACCAAGTCGGCTGTGACCGTCCGAATTCGCATCCACTATACGGGTGTAACGGTGCAACCCCCGAATCCCACTCCTTGGGGTCGGGACACCCTTATGACCGTACTCTGGACCGATTTAGACATCGGAGGAAATGTGCCCATTATTGAATTGGTTCAAGTTGTTGTTTCGGATGGTCCTGGTGGGGATCAGACCTTCTTCAGCCTCTCCTTCACCTTAGATACAGATACCTGGAGTATCGGTGAATACATTCTCAATGTGACCGTGTATGCGAGAACTTCACCCTCCCGGTCATATAACGATGCCTGGGGGAGCGTGACCGTTGTTATTCGTATACATCGCGTCGAGGTTGTGGTGCCCACCCCCTCCCCTCGAGCCTGGGGACAAGATACAGCGATGTCGGTAACCTGGAAGGACTTGGACACCAAAACCACTATTCCGGGAATTAACCTTGACAGTATCGTTGTCTCCGACGGTCCTGGCGGCGATCAGACCTTCTTCAGCCTCTCTTTCATATTAGACACGGATGCGTGGGGTGTCGGGGAATACCTACTCAATGTGACGGTTTACCCGGATATGACGCCGCAGCTGTACGAGATTGCGAGTTATTTAGTCACCATCACGATTCGGGCCCACTATGTCAGTGTGACGGTTGATCCGCCCGCCCAAACACCGTGGGGAGCAGACACCTCTCTCACTATTGCCTGGCGCGATGTTGACATGGATGCGCTAATTTCCGACACAGGCCTGGACAATGTCACCATCACTGGTGGGCCAGGGGGGAATCAGGTCTTCTTCACCCTCACCCCCACTTTGAGCACTAGTAGTTGGAGTGTTAACAGTTACAGCCTCACTGTTTGGGTATATGGCAACGCTTCTTATTATGTCAACAGTGGACCCGTAACGGTAGTAATTCGCGGACACCAGACCCAAACCGTCGTTACCCCACCCCAGCAGACTCCCTTTGGCTTTGACACAGCCATCTCTGTTTCTTGGCTAGATCTCGATCTTGGCAGTATTGATGTGCCTGGAGGAAACCTACTGTCTGTTACTGTTTCGGGAGGTCCTGGTGGGGCCCAAGTGTTTGGCAGCCTGAGTTTCACCCTAGTTACCAATACTTGGAGCGTGAATACCTACATTCTCACCGTTACCGTTTCACCCTCAAATGCGAACTACCTTGGTAGCAGTTCGCAGACCACGATCATCATCCGCATTCACTACACCTCAATCACGGTCCAAACCCCCGAACCGACCCCTTGGGGGCTTAACACCCCCCTCACCGTGACCTGGACTGACCTGGACACTGGAGGACCAGTTCCCGGAGGCCAGTTACTCCAAGTGGTGGTGTCAAATTGCCCCGTCGGTGGCGATCAACCCTTTGGTAGCCTCAGCTTCACCCTCGTCACTGACACCTGGGCTCTGAGCTCTGGCTACTCGCTTATCGTCACCGTTTACGCCACTACTGGACCCCGCTCTTACAGCGACGCCATTGGCAGCGTACTCGTGGCCATTCGCACCCACCGCGTCAATGTCGTCGTAACTGGTCCTGCACCCGTGCCTGAAGGTGGTCGTATTTTCATCAGCATCGAATGGTCTGACATCGATACCTTAACACCAATTGGCACTGGAGTCTTAGATTATGTGATTGTCACAAAAACATCAGGTCCTCTAAACTCCCCTGGTTTACCATATACTAACTGGACCCACCTTGAGTTCTACATCGATGCAACTGGTTGGGATACAGGTACCTTCAAGTTAAATGTCACCGTGTATTCGTCTAACCCTAACTATGCTGATGGTTGGGGACCAGTAAACATCGTAATTCGTGTGCACTCTATTACAGCAGATGTCGATCCTATCCCCCGAGTTCCGTTTGGCAATGATATCAACATAACGCTCCGCGTTGATGACAGTGATGATGCCATCCCACTGCCAGAAAACCATATTTCCTCTGTGGTGATCTCTGGGGGACCGTCAACTATCACCTTGGATAGTAGTAACTGGTGGATCTGGGTTGAAAACGGCACATTCGGCGTTGGCACTTATCTAATCACCTTAGATGTGTCAGGCTGGGCACTCAGTACCTATAACCTTCAAATCAATGTGTATACCTCTTCGAGTTACGGAAATGGTGTGGTTTATACTCGACTAATAGTCCGAGCCCTCGCGATTAGCTTTACTTACCAAAGCCCACCCGTTGTTCCTTGGGGCGAAGATGGACTGCTCATCGTCACCTACATTGTGAGCGATGATGCCACGCAAGATGGTAATCCAATTGAACCGCCTGGGATTACCATCAACATCGCCACACTAACGCAAGGTGTGCATTTTGATTGGACTTATTGGACGAACGGAAAATACAACATCACCTTTTACAGTTCGTACCTCACATCCGTGCAGACCTACCAATTTGACATCACCATCTCTAAATCCGCTGAATATTCCACGGGCGTACTGAATGCTGTACCACTAACGGTCCGTTCGTTGTACACCTGGTTACATCCGACAGATGTCCCAATAACCCCCTTCGGCGATCATGTCCTAATCGATGTCGAATACATCGTACTCGATGGTGAAAGCTCCCTTTTTGGACAACCCATCCATACTGGAAGCGAAATACTAACTATCACAGGCCTTGATGGCTTCAACCCCACCTCTGTAACCTGGCAATGGGTTGGCGCATTATCGATCTATCGAATCAACATCAGTGCTACCGATATCACCGCCATCCAAGCTTACAAAATCATGATCAGCATTTCCGGCTCAGGCGCTGGGTATGACCCCGACATTATTCCTTCACTCACTTTCAATGTGCGCACCGTTTTCACCGCACTAGCTGTGACGCCTGTCGACGCCCAGGCCTACCTTGACAACTTCACCATCCAGATTACATATACGGTTAATGACCCTGACAGCTCCCGCAATGGGCGAGGCATCGATGGCCAAGCCTCTATCATTGAACTCGTCGAATACCCTGGGCTATTTACTGTGATTCCACTTGGCAATGGGATCTACAACATCATTATCAACTCAACTGGTGTAGGTGCGCCTGGTTCGTATCTCGCCACCATCACCACCGCCTGGACCCAATCGCCACCCCCCTACGCCATCCAGACCCGACAAGTCACCCTCTTCGTAACCGAACGCCCTACCAGAATCCGAAACACCATCGGCGAGGAATATGGGTATCTCGACGAAATCCTCATAAACTTCACCTACTCGGATCTAATACGCCTTGAATGGATCCTGAATACCTCCTATGGGGGAGGACACATCTTCATTTCGGTCTACAACAATACTCCTGCGACTCCAGTTTTGATTCCAAACGATGCGTGGTATGTTACAGAAATCATTGGAGGAACTCATGCTTTTCAACTTCATATCCAAGCTAACTATTTCCTTAGAGTCAACACCTTCTTTGATTTCCTAGTCAATGTAACTTGGCAACCCGCAACAGCCCCCTACTTCCAATTCCGAATTTTCGAATTCCGAGCCTATGTGGTAGGTCAACGAACCAATGTGATCTTCCAACCAAGTACAGGACCTACTCCCTACTACTCGAACATCAACATCGTATTTCGATTTGTCACTGAACAGGGTGCACCTATTAACCAAGATAGCTGGCCTTTAGTTGCTGTATCCCTTCTCTGCGAACAAGTGCCTAGCTTTGGCATTCAAGGACTAGACTGGGATTACACCTTTACAGGAAGTGGGTTTTATGAAATCTGGATCGACTCTACCCGACTCATTGGAATTGGCTCTTACACCTTCTATGTGAATGTAACCTACCCTGGAGGGGCTGACCCCTTCTTTGAATCCCAGTACAACGAACCTGTCACACGATTAGTGCGATACATCGATACCTTGTTAACCTATATCGATCCCGGTCCCTTGTATTATGGCGATGACCTGACCCTCACGGTCCGATATTGGGATCGCGATAACGATGTCCCAGTACCAAACATCCCACCAATTAATTTCACTCTTACTGGTGGAACCTACTCAGGACCAACTCCATTGGGAGGGGGATGGTGGGAATTTATCGTTGCCACCTCGGGAATAGGTGCTGGTGGAGAATTCACGATTTCAGTCTATGCAAATCAAAGCTATTACTATTGGCAGAGCCTATCTGTTCCAGTCTACATCTATGAAGTCCCATTACAAATCACACTCGATACTCCACCCATCATCGATAGGTATTATGGGCAATTGGACCCTGCTTGGGTTAATGTAACCATAACAATTGGTGCGGGTTCGTTGAAAGACACTGAAGTCCTCAATGCCTTAGTTCAAGCCATATGGGATGAACCCACCCTCACTTTCATTAACAACACCGATGGAACTTATTCGTGTGACATAGGCACACTTTGGAATAAGGGTCGATACACCATAGAAATTCGAGCATCATTACCTGGATACTACTCCAACGATTCAATTTTCATCATTTATACCATTACAGCTGGTCCAAGCATCCTCGATGTGTATGGAAGGCCAAGCACATCATTCTACTTGTATGCGGGTGACCTCTATTTTATCGCCGTCAACTTTACAACTCCAGACGGAACGCCCCTAACAGGTGCAGAAGTCACTTGGAGTAGTGCAGATTTAACACCATCCTCCGGAGACCTTTCTGAGACTTTCCCTGGAATCTATAATGCGAGTTTCAGTTCGCTTGGTTACGGATTATTCATCTACACAATTTCTGTCAAGGCATCCTTAGGCGGAAATGTCCAGTCGCAAACGCTCACATTCCAAATTGATGTCCGCTACACACCGGCAAAGATCCAACCTGCAGACAACAACTATTTCATACCTGTAGAGTATTCTGAAAACTTCACCCTCATATTCTACTTCAATGACACACTGAATAACCAACCAATACCTAGCGAACTAATCCTTGCTAGATGGGATCCACTTCCTGGGGGAAATGCAACGCTAAATCCAATGGCCGGTGGGTTCTACAACTACACATTTCCAGCTACACTGTTAGCTGGGCTCACATATCCATTATATCTTACTTACATTGGTTCGACAGCCTTTGATTGTCCTCCAACCACAATAACCATCCAAATAACACCACGCCTAACAAGCCCTGTCGACCAAGCGAATATCGTGTCCGTTCGTGAAGACTGGAATAAGACGATTAGTATTCTTCAAGTACCTGTTGGTGATTGGCTCTACATCTACCTCAATTATACTGATGCTGATGGCATACCAATTCTTTACGGAGAAGGGATCGTTACTGTTGGCGATGTCGGAGTGTCCGGAGTGTTCTATTTTGATGCGAGTAAAGGACTGTATGTGGTAACTCTCAATGCTAGTGACTTCGGTCGTGGAACTTGGTCCTTACGGGTGACAGTTTCGAGAACCAACTTCGAAAGTTCAACCTATGCAACTAACTTCGAAGTGATTCAGATTCCCACAGCACTGACGGTCACAGAAATTGATGAAGTCCCAGTAGTGGAACCCGGAAGTGCGTACTTCTATATTGGATCACCACTGACCATTCACCTCTTTCTAAATGACACTTGGCACAATGAAGGGGTTGAAGGCGCTACGCTTACCCTTCCCAGAACTCTAGTTGATGCAGGTTTTGTAATTGTACCACTAGAAGACGGTTACTATGAAATCCAAGGAACCTGGAATCTCTTTTCGCTCACAACAACTTCAATAGCTCTCACGGTTACAGCTGAGAAGACTGAACCGCTAAGGCACGAAACCGCCCAATTGTCAGGGTGGGTTCTGACATTTTCGCCCCCAGCCACTTTGCTAATAACAGTGTATGGTGGAATCGGTGCGGCGGTGATGCTCATCGTCGTCCTTATGACTTGGCTCTTATGGGTTCGTGTCTTTTCTATTCCTTGGGAAGTTCGTCGGATGCGATCGTTAGCAAAGACCGTCGAGAAGGACGAAAACTTCAAGCTAAGTAAGAAGGATCTAAAGCGCTTCCATGCCCGTGAACTTACGCTCAAGGATAAGGTCACTACAGCCATGGCTACCGTTGGGGTGGCGGCAACGCCCGCGATGATGCCGGCTATCGAAACGGTTGAAGAGGTTACAGCCACTGAGGAAGACATCATGGGAGAACTCGACAAGATTCCTGGGTTAGGCCCTGAAGAGAAAGGTGTACTCGCTGAAGAGATGCGCAAGATTCCACGCAAGGATCGAATCTGGTTCCTAGACGACCTCCGCAAGCAGATGGGCCAGCGTCGGATGGACTTTCTCACAAAACGTGAATTAGGGGAAGTGACCGAAGTACCCGAAGCAATACCACCGACGGAAGCTCCACCAGAGGTGCCCCTGGACAAAGTGAAGGCCGCTGAACCACCACCACCTGAGAAGGCGTTAACGGAGGACCGGACCGCACCAACTGTACTACCACCGGAGTTTCAGCCACCACCGGTTGACCCCGCGGTGGAAGCGGAGATTAACCGTGAGTTAGCCAAGATTCCTGGCCTCTCGGCGCAGGAGAAAAAGGACTTACTTGACCACCTGAAGTACCTGTCGAAAGAGGAGCGGAAGGCAACTTACATTTCGTTACGCCAGTCTGCGGACAGGGAAGACTAGCTTTTACGGGCGTTGGCACCACGCCGCGTACCGGGTCATGGTGCCCATGGTCCTTGCAGCGCGTTCAGGCATAGGATAGACCGGAATTCCTGCGTTCTGAAGTTGTCGGATGCCTGAGTCGCTGTTATCTTGGGTCGAAGAGATGAGGACCGGTTTGTCGTACTGTTGCACAGTGTGAATGAGGCGTTGTGTTGCGTCGAGGAATTCTTGGCGCATCGATGTGACGAGGGGTTGGGGGACATCGGGGCTGTGTTGGAACTGGTCCATGAGGTCGGGACCAAAGAAGCCGTGAATCAACAGGGAGTCGATGGTGGGTTGCTGTAAAAGGATATCAGCACATTGGGCGAAGAGGTTCATATTGATAGTGAAAGTACTATCCACGGGGTTACCAGTGACTGCTGTGGGTGGCAGAATGGTGCGGAGCTGTGCTTGCACTGCGTCTTCTAGTAAAGGAACCTCCAGACCTTCTTCTGCACACACATCAGTCAAGGAGACGCCTGGGCCACCTGAGTTGGTGAGGATCGCTACACGGTTCCCCCTAGGAAGAGGTTGATGCCCCAAGGCCATAGCCCAGTCGAAGAGATCTTCTAGACTTGTTCCTAGGTGTATACCAGCTTGTTTCATGGCTCCCTGAAACACTTCATTACCTCCGACTAAGGCACCGGTATGAGATTTAGCCGCGCGTTGTCCAGCTTGAGTGCGTCCGACTTTCATCAACAGGATTGGTTTGTTCCAGGTGATCTCTTTGGCCGCTTGGAGAAATCGAGGACCGTCCCGAAAGCCTTCGATGTACAAGATGATAACGCGGGTTTCAGGGTCATCGACCAGGAGCTTGATGTAATCGGTGCAGGTGAGGAGGGCTTCGTTGCCGGTGCTGATGACGGTGCTGAGTCCTAAGCCCCAGCGTTCGATAGCGAGGAAGTTTTGAGCTGCAAAGGCTCCGCTCTGAGAGACGAAGGCAACAGGTCCTTGGCGCGGAAAATAGGGCATGGAAGTGAGGTTGAGTTTGAGCGCGGGGCGACTGATACCAACGCAGTTGGGTCCCATGAGGTTGAAGTTATGGCGTTTGGCAATAGCAGTAATCTCTGCTTCAGCGGCTTCTCCGTTAGGTCCGACTTCACGGTAGCCTGCGGTGATCAGGATGACATTCTTAATGCCGGCTTGGGCGCATTGGTCCAGAATCTCTGGAACCGCAATTTTTGGAACGATAATTGCAGCAAGGTCCGGGGTAGGGCAGTCTAAGACGCTAGCGTAGGCGGGGTAGCCATGAACGGTTTTGGCTTTAGGATTAATGGGATAGACTTGGCCTTGGTAACCACCCGCACGGACATTGAAGGTTATGAGGGAGCCCATTTTGGTGATGTTAGTGGAGGCTCCCACGATGGCGATGGATTTAGGATTGAGTAGGCGTTCCATGTAACGGGTCTCCTGTGACCCTTTCTGTTTTCACTTTCGATTGTAGTGCATTGAGGGAGGTGGATTCCCATAAGCCTTCTGGCTGGTATGCAAAATGGAAAATAATTAAGGGACCAACCACAAGTAGCAGTTCCAAGTTTTGGTTCTACAAGGAGGGTTCCACATGACCTCAGAAAAAGTTGAAATTACCAAAGGCGTCTACTGGGTGGGTGCCATTGATTGGATGCTCCGTGACTTCCACGGACTCTGGACACCTAAAGGTGGTACCTATAACGCGTACCTGATCTTGGATGAGAAAATCACGCTTATCGACACCGTTGCTCCGAATTTTACAAATGAACTCTTAGACCGAATTCGCACCATCGTAGATCCCGCGAAAATCGATTACATCATCTGCCAACATGTGGAACCAGACCATTCCACGACCTATGCAGACATGATCAAGGTAGCACCAAAAGCGACAATTATCACTTCAAAACGGGGAGCAGAGTTCCTCAAACTAAACTACCCCGGTGTCGAGTTCCCCTTACAAATCGTCGAAGATGGCGAAACCCTGAGTCTAGGCAAACGGAACCTCAAGTTCGTGCAAATCCCCATGGTCCATTGGCCCGAAACGATGGTAAGCTACATGCCAGAAGACCAGCTGCTTTTCAGCAATGACGCCTTTGGCATGCAAATTGCGACCCCCTATCGTTTCGCTGATCAAGTTGATGATTGGTATGAACCACTACGCGCTTACTACAGCTATATCGTGCGGTGGAATGCCCGAGCCGTTCTGAACGCCTTTAAGAAATTCGAAGGAGTCCCAGTTAAGATTATTGCGCCCTCGCATGGACCGATTTGGCGAAAAGACATTGAGAAGATTATGGAGATCTATTACCGCTGGTCCAGTAGTCCCGAAACGGAGCATGCCATCGTCGTCTATTCTACCATTTGGCAGAGCACTAAACAAATGGCGTATGCGATTCGAGAAGGAATATCAAGCGTAGGCGTTGCTGCAGATCTCTATAACCTAGAAGACGAAGTCTTCAGTCGCGTTCAAGGCGCGGCGATGGAAGCAAAAGCCGTGGTTGTGGGAGCCATGACCTACAACATCGATCCCTACTATCCGACGGCAGCGTTCATGCCGTACCTAAAGCATTTACGCCCCGAGAATAAAATCGGTGCCGCCTTCGGATCCTATGGGTGGGGCGGTGGAGCCACGAAAGTCCTCACCGAGCAGTTGAAAGAGTACAAGTTTGGTGAAGTCTTAGAGCCATTGAATGTACAGTTCCGCCCGAATCAAGAAGACCTCCAACGGTGTTTCGAGTATGGACAAGAAATCGGACGGAAGGTAAAGGCAGCCTTCAAGTAGTGCCCTTAATAGTAGTCGTTTAAAATCAATGACCACCTATGAAACCGTTAAAAAGAAACTGTAAGTAGTGGGTTCGTTTGTTACCCCTGCTGCATGAGAAACTTGGGGCATCGCCAAAGCCTCGGAGTCGAGAAGCAAAAGATTCAAAAGCCCCGACACAGCGGATGCGGTAACATTGCGACCCCCACCAGGAGGCACTGACACACCTTGCCAGAAGTAGGAATCTTAGGATACGGCGGATACATTCCCAAATACCGCATCAAAGTCGAGGAGATTGCCCGCGTTTGGGGCAAAGATGGCAAAGCCATTGCCAGCGGATTAAGCCTACAAGAAAAGAGCGTCCCTGGACTCGACGAAGACACCACAACCATCTCGGTCGAAGCAGCCCGTAACGCTTTAAAGTGTGCACAAATCAACCCAAACCGCATCGGCGCAATTTATGTGGGGTCCGAATCCCATGTCTACGCAACCAAGCCAACAGGAACCGTGGTTGCAGAAGCCATTAACGCGCCGCACAGCTTGCAGTGCGCTGATTTTTCGTTTGCGTGTAAAGCAGGAACGGCCGCCATCCAGGTCTGTATTGGTCTTGTAAAATCCAAGGAAGTGGACATCGGACTCGCCATCGGATCAGACACCGCCCAATCCAAACCTGGTGACGCCCTTGAATACGCTGCAGCCGCTGGCGGAGCCGCTTTTCTGATTGGTGCTGATGACGACATGGTTGCCAGCTTTGAAGGAACCTACTCGTATACCAGCGATACCCCCGACTTTTGGCGACGGGAAGGAACCGACTTCCCCGAGCATGGCTCACGATTCACGGGAAAACCTGCCTACTTCAGGCATGTCCATCAGGCCGCGATGGGTCTCTTTGCGAAAATGGGCACCAAAGCAAATGATTACAACTGGGGGGTCTTCCATTCGCCGAATGGGAAATTCCCACGTCGTGCAGCGAAGGATTTAGGCTTCAAAGAAGACCAGATCAAACCCTCCCTTATCGTCGATTATGTGGGGAATACCTATGCAGGGAGTTCTCCTCTGGGACTTGCAGCAACCCTTGATATTGCAAAACCTGGCCAGAAAATTTTGGTTGTGTCTTACGGATCTGGTGCAGGAAGCGATGCCTTCCATATCGAAGTCCACAAACCTATCGAAGAAAAACGAAAACGGAAACCCATGGTGGAAGACTACATCACAGACAAAGTCTATGTAGATTATGCACAGTATGCGAAGCACCGACGCACCATCAAAGTGGAGTAGAAGCAAATGACAGAAACAATTCCGATCAAGGATCGCGTCGCCATTATTGGTGTAGGTCAAACAGCATTTGGCGAACAATGGGACCGTAGTATTCGACGCATCACCTTAACCGCTGCCACCGCCTGTCTGGCAGACGCTGGTGTGGGTGGTGATGACATCGATGGCCTCTATGTTAGCAACACCTCAACAAGCTCGTTCATTCAACAAGAGCATCAAGCGGCCATGGCAGCAGACTCTGGGGGTCTCCTTCCAGTGGCGTCCACGGAGGTTGAAGCGGCTTGCGCAAGTGGTGGCGTTGCCGTTCGCCATGCTTACATGGCCGTGAAATCCAAGGAACATGAAGTTGTAATGGTCATTGGTTGCGAAAAGATGAGCGACATCTCCGAAGCAGCCATCGCTGATACCCTCATGAGCGCAGCTGACCGTGAATGGGAGGGACAAGTAGGAGCCACATTCCCCGCACTCTTTGCATTGCTAGCTCAACGCCACATGTATAATTTTGGAACTACCGAAGAGCAGCTAGCTGCTCCAGCAGTTAAAGCTCATGCCAACGCGGTGGATAATCCTTACGCGCAATTCCGCTTCAAAATCACTCCTGAAGCTGTCATGCGAAGTCCTATTGTAGCTGACCCAATCCGGGTCTTACATTGTGCCCCCATCTCCGATGGCGCAGCAGCCCTTATTTTATGTCGCGGCGACTTGGTCGATAAATTTGAAGGCGACCCCATTTGGGTGGATGCCTCCACCCAAGCATCAGACACTCTAGCCGTACACGACCGTCCCCATATCACACGATTCAACGCAGTTATAAGCGCCGCGAAAAAAGCCTTCACTAAACTTGACATGAAACCTAAAGAAGTCGATATCGCAGAAGTGCATGATTCTTTCAGTATTAGCGAAATCATATCAGTCGAAGACCTTGGCTTCGTGGAGAAAGGAAAAGGTGGAAAAGCTATTCAAGAGGGATTCTTCAACAAGGATGGTACAATTCCCGTCAATGTGAGTGGAGGATTGAAAGCCAAAGGTCATCCCGTAGGTGCCACAGGAATAGCTCAAGTTGGAGAAATTGTTGAACAGTTACGCGGAACTGCTGGTAAACGCCAAGTAAAAGGCGTCAAGCGCGGTTTAACCCTCAACCTCGGAGGAACCGGCTCCACTGCCGTAGTCCATATTCTCAATCGTGAATAAAATGAAAGGTGAACTTGATGTCTGATCAAAGCGTACCCATGCTATGGCGACGAATCAAACAGGTCTATAACCTTGTAGGTCGACGATGCCGTACTTGCGATACCAAATACTTTCCCCCTATCCCCTTGTGCCCGAAGTGTCGACGTAGAAGCGACCTCGTGGACCATCAATTTTCTGGGTTAGGCAAGGTTTATTCTTACACCATCGTGCACGATCCCCCTGCGGGCTTCAAGGATTTAGCACCTTATGTCTTAGCCCTTGTTCGTCTCGATGAAGGCCCTCTCGTCCTCTCACAGATAGTGGATATTGATCCCGATAACCTCAAAATTGGAATGAGCGTCCAAGTGGTGTTTCGTCGGCTAGGTGATGCAGGGCGTACTGGTGTTTTGCGTTATGCCTACAAGTTTCGACCACTCCCTGAATACGCTACTGGTTATGTTATTGCCACTATTGAAGGTGAAGAAGGCGTCGCGCATTTAGAGGTTCCCATGGAAGAACGCAAGCGCAGTTCAGTTCGGCGAGTGCTTCGAGAAGCAGCTGATAGGGCAAAAAAACGATTTCGTCGACAAAAGAATGAGACCGAAGCACCAGCTGATGAAGAAAGTAAAGAATGATCCTTCGCCTTGGCTCATTGTTGGTTGACTCTGCAACCACGCGATTTATAAGAGCAAATGATATGGAAGGTCCCCTCAGCATAAAGCATCCAGCTTCATTTCGTGCCCTGCTTGGGGTTGTGTTATGTCTCGTCGACAGCAACGCGTTTTCACTTGTAAGAACATGATAATCATCATGATTTCAGCCTTAATCTTAGGCATCATGTTTAGCGTCATGCCATGGATACAACCGAATGGCGGATTGTGGCAGGATATCCATTGGGCAAACCTTCCACCCTATTCCAGCCATACAATTCCAGGACTAGATGATGAAGTTCGAATTATCCGGGATCAGTGGGGCGTTCCCCACATTTTTGGCAACAGCCTTAACGACACCTATTTCGCGTGCGGTTATACTCACGCACAAGATCGCCTCTTCCAATTGGATCTCACCCGTCGAATAGCAAAAGGCCGTCTTTCAGAACTCTTTGGTCCTCTCTATGAAGATTTAGATGTGTATCACAAGCAACTTAGTTTTAATCAAGCCGCCAGCGCCTCCGAAACTTTGCTGGATTCTACGGTGCTGGGTTTATTGCAGCGGTATGCGGATGGTATTAACACTTACATGAGTAGTATTGGCACCAAAGTGCCCGTGGAATTCCGGCTCATTGGCTACTTCCCTGCACCATGGACCGTTCTCGATACACTAACCATTGAACGCTACCTCGCTTGGCAGCTCTCCGAAAATAACGCCTTCAATGATCTCCAAATGGCCAGCCTTATTGACACTTATGGAGCTAACCTGGTGTTTCGTGACCTGTTTCCAGAAACACATTACAATGATCAACCAACCGTTCCGTCACCCACGCCTGAAATTCTCGCAGCTGCGCGTACCCTTGCTGAAGAAGTACAACAGCTCCAGCGAACCAATCCCTTTACCACGACATTGGCTCCGGGAAGTAACTGCTGGGTTGTAAATGGATCCCATACCACTACTGGATACCCCATCCTTGCAAGCGACCCCCACTTTGCTTTGAAACTTCCTTCTGTTTGGTATGAAATCCACCTGATTGCCCCGGGGCACAATGTGCAAGGCGTCACCTACCCTGGTATCCCCTTCATCTATCAAGGACATAACCCTGACATCGGGTGGGCATGGACCAGCATGCAATCGGATGTAACCGATTTTTACTACTACGCTTGGAATCCAAGTCAACCCGATCAATATTGGTGGCAGGGAGGGTGGCAAACCATCCAAACCCGGAGCACTACCATTGGCACGAAAACGGTTACCTTGAATTACACCGTCCATGGACCTCTGTTCACTGAGGCCACGGGTCGATTTGCCCTCAAATGGACCGGGTACAACGGGTCACAGACCCTTGTAGCCCTTTACTCATTAGCCCTAGTAACGGATCACACAGAATTCCTTTCAGCCATAAGCTTGATTGAGTGTCCCAACCTCAACTTCCTCTACGCCGATACTAGCGGAAATATCGCCTACCACGCTACCGGTGCCCATCCCATACGCGCGCCAGGTCTAGGACCAGCGCTGCACAACGGCTCGGCAGGAACAGACGAGTGGCAAGGCTTCATCCCTTTTACGAGCCTCCCCAACAGCTCAAACCCGACCACCGGATATCTGATCAGTGCTAATAACAAGCCAGTCAATGCGAGTTATCCCTATTACCTAGGATACAACTTTGCCCCCGCTCACCGAGCCAACCGGATTACTGAACTAGTAAATGTTACTGGTCTTCATTCACTCACGGATATGGGTCAGATTCAACAGGACGCCTTTTCATTGCATGCACTCGCAATTAAAGACATCATTGCTACTGTAATCCTCGCACAGGTCTCAGCGTCTTCAAACCCTGTAGCACATGCAGCTGCAACAGCACTCCAAAGTTGGAATGGCGAGATGACTACTGACAGCGTAGCTGCCACAATTTGGGCGAGTTTTTCATTAAAGTTCCGTAACGAAACCTTCTACGATGAGTATGCACAAGCAGGAATCTCGGAAGGATTTTTACCTGGAGTGACAGTTTTGGAAAACTTTACACAAATAGATTATGGACTATGGTTTAACAATACCCTCCTTCCTGGAACTCAAACCCGCGATGACATCGTCCTTTCTAGTTTTTTGGCTACCGTTGATGAACTGACCACCAACCTCGGTGCTGATGTAAACGCCTGGCAATACTATCGCGTCCATGTACTCTGGATGCAGCATCCCCTCGCTGAAGCTCTTCCCTACATGAGTGCCCCCCTATATCCTATTGATGGGAGCTCGTATACTGTCAACTACGCCCCAGGATTTCTGGTAGATAACGGCGCAGCTTACCGGATGCTGCTAGACTTCCAAGATTTTGATCACTCATTAGCCGTGATTGCGGGTGGACACCGGGCAAATGTGTACAGCACCCATTACTTGAACCAATTAACCCTATGGGTTACTGGTGACTACCACCCTTTACCCTTCCCCACCATGATCTCCGAGCTGACTGATTATGCGTCAATCGTCCACTTATTACCCGCGTGAATACCTTCGAGGTGAAATACCATGTCCATGAAAAATCCAATGGAGAATTTCCGTGCAATTTTGCGTCAAACCCACCATCCTATCATTGGATTTGTCGTTTGCTTCATCCTCGCCTTTTTCATCCAACTCACCGGATTTGGTATTGGCATCGTAATCGCGGGTATCATTACAGGGATTTTAGTCAAAAATACCTATAAGGCAATCCTTGCCGCGTTTCTCGCGGGATTCGGTGTCTGGCTCTCTTTGTTTGGCATCATGCTTGCATTTAACACTCAAGCGTTCATCAACGCCTGGATCGTTCTCTCGTTACAAATTCCCGCCCCACAACTTTTTGTAGCTCTTATTGGAGGCGTTGTCACCGGTGTGGGAGCACAACTTGGCACCATGTTTGCCGAGATTGCGTACCGTCCCCCAGACGATTTGGGACTCCCACCTGCAGCGACAGAACGCGTACCGACTAAAGAACTTCCTCGACGCAAGCGCGTAAAACGCAAACGAGTGAAGAAGAAGCGAAAATCCTAAGACTTCTACACGCTTTACCCACTGTGCAGTATTAGGAAGATACTAATAGGAAAATCGTGGTGACCTTCGCAGGTTTCTAACATGACCCCTGCGAACACCAGCACCCCATCCACCAGGGACTCATATGAGAAGGTCCAGGAACTCACACAACTTCTAACCAGCCCACATCAGGACATTCGGCGCCAAGCCATCAAAAGTTTGGGTCAGTTGGGATCGGAAGCCATGAGTGCCCTTCCACTGTTGCGTGACGCGTTACAGGATTCCAACTTCGTAATTCGTTTGGAAGCGGCTATTGCTGTCGGTTTCATTGGCTCCAAAAAGGATACAGAATTTTTGGTTCCCCTGTTAGATGACGAAAATGAAGCGGTCCGGTTTCAGGCCATTAGCGCTATAGCTTTTCTGTGTGATTCAAAAGTAGCACCTGAACTAATTAAGCGGTATGAGGCGGAAACACCGCACATCCGGGACCAAATTCTTCGAGCCTTGGGACATCTCAGGGGAAAGGAAGCCTATGCGTTGTTGAAACGGGAATTAAAGGCAGACGATCCCACAGTGCGCACTGGAGCTGTTGTAGGATTGAGTTTCTATGGAGATGTGAAGGTTTGTTCTCTGCTGCAGGAAATAGCTGAAAACGACCCAGATGACCTCGTTGCACATGAAGCCCGGATAGCCGTGCTTCAACTCCAGTATGGACGTAAACTGGATTAATTCGTGTTGTTTTGTTAAAAAAGAAAAAGATGGGAAGCACCCGAAGGTACTTCCTTGAAACGAGCTACATTAGATGGGAAGGAAAGAAAGAATTCCTCCAGGGAAGAAGATAATGAGCGCGGCTTGTACAATTCCTAGAATTGCAAGGACGAGGGTTACGGGTTTTGATGCGAGGATGTAAGCAAAGGTTTTGATGAGGTCTTCTATCCATTTCAGGGATAAGAAAATGAAGAGCCCAACAACGAGGAAAAATCCAATGACTACCCACCGGAAATCAAAGGGAATTAGAGCCACAATCCAGGGGGGCGTGAAGAAGGCTATCACAGCAGCAATAACTATAGCGATGATAAACGCGACTAATGCTGCCCAGGGTATTTTCGCCACCGGCGCAATCAATAAGACGAAGCCAATAATGCCTAGAAGTACTAAAGTCAAGGTATCAGTATAAGGGCTTGGCACCAAGCCACTTACTGAGGCAATGAGCGTAGCGAAACAGACAATTCCAACAGCCATTCCAAGAAATTGGAGGAATTTAACAATAGCCTGGAAAAAGTCTGTGATATCAAGTCCCTTTTTTTCCCGCGCCCGTAAAATTGCATCAAGAATCCACGATCCTGTGATGAATGCGGCAAATCCGAGGATGCTTGGAGTCAGAATTACGAGGTATTGTACGATTATGTCTATCACGACGCAACCACCTGTGTTATCCTGTGGTTTTTCGGGAAAAAAGCCTTATGTCAACTTACGCGGTAGGGTTGTAGGTTAACGGAAAAATAATGGGGGCGGAGGATCTTGCCTCGCCAAATTCCCCTCTTATGCGGCTTGACTATCGAGGAGTTGCTTCCCCTTATCGGTTAAGTCAAACCAGACATGGTAGACACCACGTCGTTCATTAATGAGGCCGACCTGGGTCAGACGCTTTAGATGATAAGCAGCAGTCGATGTAGGAATGTTGAGATCTTTGGCAATTTCTCGAAGGAACGCTTTGTCCTTGGAGAGCTTGAACAAGATCCGCCTCCGGGTGCTGTGTTGTAGAGCTTCTGTTTTGGATAGCATAATCTTAACCGTGTTAATTATTTACTTAAACACATATATAAGCATTTTCGTTTGCACTAATAATCACCTAGACAAACGCATTCCCATCTAAACAAGCAAACGCAAAACGAATGAGATACCGTTCAAAAACCTTGAACAGGGTGTTCTAAGCCGTAGGATAAAGAGCTATCACACACCTTAATCTATGAGCCCGACTTGCACTCAACAGGCCTAAAGCAATGTACTGCGAGGTAATTAACACATGACTCTTCGTGAATTTGTTCTCCGACGAGTTATCAACAGTGTCATTCTCGTTCTTGGAGCCATCGTCTTCAATTTCTTCGTCTTTAGAATGATGCCAGGTGATCCTGTTGCGATTCTTATCAGCCCCACAATGATAGGAGGCCAAGCCGATCTAGCTGAGGCTCTTCGAAGGATGTGGGGATTAGATCAACCCATGCATGTACAGTTTGCCTTATACATACAGAACATGCTCACTTTCAACTTCGGTAATTCTTTCACTGAGGGATTTCGCCCCGTCATTGAATCTATTGCAGCCCGTCTTCCAAACACCCTCCTCCTCATGGGCACAGCTGCAGTGCTCACCATCATAATGGGCGTGGTCACGGGTATTAGTGCTGCAGCCAAGCGTGGAGGGAAAACGGACATGAGCCTAGTAATCAGCGCATTAACCTTCTATTCCATTCCGACCTTCTGGCTGGGAATGATGTTTATCATGCTTCTTGGCTTCTTCATCCCCATCTTTCCGTTAGGTGGAACTGTCTCGGTTCCAATTCCGGAAGATCCACTGGCTTATGCGGTATCAGTTGGCCATCATCTCTTCCTGCCAGCTCTGACGCTGGCCTTAGTGTCTTATGGAGGCTATATGCTCGTAATGCGTAACAGCCTCATCGATGTCCTCACCGAAGATTACATCGTGACCGCCCGCGCGAAGGGCGTCGATGAACGAAATGTTCTCTACAAACACGCCTTACGCAACGCCATCCTTCCTCTTGTCACGATGATCGCGTTGACTTTTGGATTCCTCATTACGGGTGCGACATTAACTGAGACTGTTTTCAATTGGTACGGGCTCGGGCGACTCATCTTCGATTCCGTCATGCTACAAAATTACCCTGTCCTCCAGGCCATCTTCTATATCATGGCCTTAACGGTCATCGTAGCCAATTTCATCGCTGACCTCTTGTATGGTTTTCTAGATCCTCGCGTCCGATACGACTAGAAGAAGGCACCTTCCAAACAAACCTCGAAGGGCGGGTTTCCCCGCCCTTCACTACTAATTTTCACTGTATTTGATTAGGAGCGCACCACTGGATAACTGGTTCGAACTCTTTGAAGCAGGGGGTGTAACCAGTTCGTCTTGCACTTACCATTAGCGTTTTATGTTCTGTGAAATGAACCATCCCCCACCTATGCGATAGTTATTCTCAATCTATGCGGTTATCTCTTGCATAGATTGGATGATTCCTCGCATCTCTCAGCACTCAATTTAACGAATAATCTGAGGACTGTTACATGTTCCAGAAGACTCGTATTCCGTCTCAAACCCTTATAGCCTGTACGATAGTCTTGCTGTTATTCGCGCTTTTTTGCACAAATACTTGCTCAGCAGTAATTGTCTGGCAAGAGGACTTTAACGATGGCACTTACGATGGATGGACAATATACTTGGGTGAATTTCAAATCGCTGATAATGTGCTTATTGCCAATGGAAGCTTCGGTGTATGGAATTTCATCCGGTACCCGAGTGATGTCGCGTACGGATTTTGGAGCTTTGATGTTCTCTCAGAAGACGCACCTCAGAACCACACTTATGTCTACATCATATCGAGTAGCATCACCGATGTTCCGAACTACCGGTTGTGTATCTGGACTGGTTCTTACCTAAACTGGGCACCCAGTCCGGGTGTTTCGCTCTTGAAACAAAACAACAGTGGAACATTCTCGATCGCTGGTTGGTTCACCGGAACTTTGAGCGGCTGGCATTCTTACAATGTGACTCGAGACCAAACCGGACTATTCAACATCTTTGTTGATGGAACACTACGAATCACGGTCAGAGACAACGATATCACGACATCGGGCTACTTCCGATTCGGAGCCCAAGAGAACTCAGGCATTGACAATATTATCGTCGGTGACTTTTCAACAATTACACCAACTAGCACGCCACCGCCTATCCCTGGATTTCCTTTACTAGCCATCCTGATCGCAGTACCCTTCGCTCTCGGTTTCGCTATAATCTTACGCCGTCGTAATGTGCTCTAAACGCGCCACTCAGACTAAAGCTCTTCGTAAAAGGTTATTTCTTTGGCTCAATTGTCAGATTGTTAGATTATTGTTAGTATTAAGAATAATCGTCAATGAGTACCAGAGTCCATTGCTAGTTTGGTTTATCTACGGGACGAAAATATAGTTGAACCCACATACCAGGGGCTTGTTCATAAGGCGACCCTTTAGGTCGAAAGCCAAAGCTTTCGACGAGAGCACGCATGGTGAGGTGGTCCTCGAGAATGTTGCAAAGGTTTCCAGGGGCATTACCTTCTCGGGCATAGTTGATGAATTGGCGATACATGGCACGGACTAGCCCGCGATGACGGTAATTGGGGTGCACGGTTTGGTGTTCACCCAACACCCCTTCAGGGGTTAAGACGGTTTTATAGAATCCAACGAGGCGGTTATTCAGACGAGCTCCAAAATACCGGATGCCTTTTTGCATCTCTGTAATAATTTCATTAGCAGTGAGGACCCGCTTATTTCGCCACTCTAAAGGGATGTGATCGGCGTATGGCCAAACCAAGGCGAGAAGTTCAGCGATTTCAGTCGCATCTGCCTCTGTGAGTTCTTCAATGTGGATCTCTTCATCTTCCGGTGGAAAGTCCTTAGTGCTGGGTGGTATGGACATGGCGGGTACCCTTTGTGAAGTGCGCATATCAATGCTTGCTTTGAGACTGGGCTCGGATAACCTGGTAAGCCTCAGTGATCGCCGTACAACCGGTGCACCTAATACATCCAGCTCGGTGAGAGTGAGGATCGAGGTTATGGTCCCAGAGGAGTTGGGCACAATCTAAGTAAACAGTAACGATCTGATCTAAGTGACTAATATAGCTTGGAATATGGTTTTCAAGCCGCGAACCAGGATTGGGTCGATAGGGTACAGGCACGGGAATGGTTCCGGTTTCTATCGTTTCCTTAAACCCAGTATGCAGTTGTTTAGGGGTTTCTCCTAGTCCTAGTAAAACAAAGGTGCTGACTTGTCCACGACCAAACAATTCTGTGGCTATCCGCCAAGATTGGAGATATTCTTGGTAGCTCGCATGGTGGAATTTTCCGGGACAGTACCGTTTTCGGAGTGAATCATTGTAGATTTCTAGGTGAATACCCACGGTGTCCACGCCGGCTTTTTTTAGGCCTTGGAGGAGGGTGGGAGGTTTCGGGGGTTCGAGTTGTACATGGATGGGAATGTCAGAGTGTTTACGGATCTGCGATACGAAATCTATGTATTCCTCGATGCCTCGATCTGACCGATCAGGACTCCCAATGGTTAAGGTGAGATGGCTAGCTCGCCCTTCTTTTTTGGCGGCTTTTAGGACAGCGAGGAATTGGTCTGGGGATTTATAGAGGACTGTTTGGCGGTTTTCTAAGCTGACTGGGATGCTACAGAAGTGGCATTCTTGACCTTTGTTGAAGTATGCGCAATGTTGGATGATGGTAGTGGCAAGGCAATCTTGCCCGTGAACTAAGGCGATATGGGTCATAGGAGTACCATCGCGAAGTATGTCGTCATAATACACCGGTTGAGGGATGAGCTCTACCTCAGGTTGTGTGCCCTCGAACTGGTCGACACGGAATCGATTCGCTGATAGATGTAGCAGTTTAAGAGAATGAAACTGTTTAGCGCTTTTTCCTCCTCGGACCGGGGCATTAACAAGAACATCTCTGTTGATGAGAAAATAACGACCGAGAGTTGGTCCTGCTCCTCCTAAGCGCCCAAGATGTTCAGTTGGTGGGAGTTGAACACCACGAGTGAGCATTGCAACTTTTAGTTGCAGGATGGAAAGCTCAGGAAGAATCGTAGACACTGTTCTCGCCGTTAGAATATACTTTGTTAAGGGTCCACCTAAAACTTTCTGTCTTACATATTCTGGGCTAGGGAAACTCTCTGAAATCTAATATTATGTGTTAGGAACGGAGCTTGTTGAAGAGAGGGGATAGATCGACATTTCCCCCGCTGAGAATTACACCGATGCGTTGGTTATCCAATTGCTTTTCTAAATGAAAGACTCCCGCAAGCGCGGTAGCACCGGATGGTTCGATGACGAGTTTCATGCGTTCGAAGATGAATCTCATTGCTTCGAGGATTTCCTCCTCTGAGACGGTGATGATGTCGTTGACATGCGATTGGATTATCGAAAAGGTTAACTTACTTAGACCGGTTCGAAGACCGTCGGCGATGGTGTTGGGATTTTCACTAGGCAGAAGCTTCTTCGCTTTAAAGGATCGATAGGCATCGTCAGCGTTTGCAGGTTCGACGCCAATAACTTTTCCTCTCGGATTTAGTCCCTTTGATGCGATGGCAGTTCCACTGATGAGTCCACCTCCCCCCACAGGCACAAAAAGATAGTCGAGGGCACCGACTTCCTGAATGAGTTCTAAGGCAGCAGTACCGGCACCTGCAATCACATGGGGGTTATCGTAGGCGTGGATGAGAACATAGTTGTGTTTTTTGATTAACTCCTTGGTGACTTCTTCGCGTGATGCAAGTGTGGGTTCGCAGAACACCACTTCTGCACCGTATCCTTTGGTAGCTTCAATTTTAACTTGCGCGGAATCTTTGGGCATCACAATGGTGACAGGGATCTCAAGCATTTTAGCCGCTAATGCAACGGCTTGGGCGTGGTTGCCTGAGGAATGGGTGATAACACCACGCTTTTTCTCAGTGGAGGAAAGCTGAGAGATAGCGTTGTAGGCACCTCGGAATTTGAAAGCGCCGATGCGTTGGAAGTTTTCACATTTGAAGAAAAGGCTACAATTCGTTCGACGATTTGCCGTTAAGGAAGTCATCAAAGGAGTTTGGATGCATGCGCGTCGAATTCGTTCATAGGCTTCTTGGACTTCCTTAAGAGTAATCATACTTCATACTAGGATGTCAGGGACCATAAGTGTTCAGATTCTAACTGTGTTGTTGAAAAATCGAGGTGGAGAAAGATTTTATTACATTGCTTGTGGGGTTGTATCCCTTCATTCACAACCGATTCGAGGATGACATGAAACATGGCGAAACGAATGGTTATTGCAATCGGAGGTAACTCCCTCATCAAGGATAAAACTCACATGACTGTTCCTGATCAGTATGTGGCAGCCATGGAAACCATGCCCCACATCGTGGATTTGGTCGAACAGGGTTGGGATATTGCAATTACTCACGGGAACGGACCGCAAGTTGGTTTTATCCTACGCCGCTCGGAACTCGCATCCCACGAATTGCATGAAGTCCCCCTTGATTTTTGTGGTGCTGACACCCAAGGTGCCATAGGGTATATGCTGCAACAAATTTTACACAACGAGTTCCGTCGCCGCCACCTCTCAAAACAATCTGTTACAGTAGTCACACAGGTACTTGTGGATCGCAATGACCCTGCATTTACTAACCCTAACAAACCTATAGGGTCATTCATGGAACAATCAATGGCTGACCGCCGGAAAGCTGAAGGATGGCATGTCGTAGAAGATGCTGGTAGAGGATGGCGACGAGTGGTTCCTTCACCGATTCCTCAGCGTGTAATTGAAGCTCGTGCGGTCGTGAATCTGTTAGAGGATGGTTATATAGTCATTACTGCAGGAGGGGGTGGGATACCCGTAATTGAAAATGACCAGGGGAATTTAGAGGGCGTCGCTGCTGTCATTGATAAGGATCGGGCTTCAGCGCTGTTGTGTCAGGCAATTGATGCGAAGCGATTCATCATCTCTACTTCTATTGACAGAGTATACCTCAATTTCGGGAAGCCAAACCAAACCGCGATTGATCGAATGACCTTAAGTGAGGCAAAACAATACCTCAAGGAAGGACACTTTGCACCTGGATCTATGGCACCTAAAATTGAGTCCGTGATTGCTTTTATTGAAAATGGTGGAGAGCTTGCGATAATCACCAGTCCAGAAAATCTAGCCGCGGCCTTGGATGGTAAGGCAGGTACTCGTATCGTCCCTGATTAGTAAAATTTTCAAAAGCTCTTGGCTTCATGCCTAACCAACAAGCCTTTTGAGTGATATGAGAGAGGAATCATTGTGATTTCTCAGATTGTTGAAAAAGTAGCACAGTATCAAACGGAGGATGTTTTGCGCCTTCTTGAAAAGGTTCGGTTGATTCTCCGCCAAGAACCTCTCCTAGTACGACTTCCTAAAGCTCCTTTGGTCTTTATTGGTGACATTCATGGCGATTGGGAAGCAACACAAGCTCTTCTGCACCGTTATTGGGAAACGCCAACAGTACTTGTATTCTTAGGTGACTATGTGGACCGCGGACCTCATCAACTCGAAAACATCAATCTTTTGTACACTTTAAAGGTTCAACAGCCTCTACGTGTTATTCTATTACGGGGAAATCACGAACTTCCTAGTATTAACCGAAGCTATGGATTCTACAACGAAATTCAACGCGTTTATGGGAATATCAGCGAGAAATATTGGGAAGTCTTTGCGGAACACGCCCTAGCTGGGGTTAGTCAAGCACAAAGACTCTTTGCCGTGCATGGAGGCATTCCGCAAGGGCTTGACTCAATTGAAGAAATTGTAACACTTCCGCGTGAAATCGAACCAGAAAATCCCATTACGATTCAGCTGTTATGGAATGACCCAAAAGAAGGGTTGAAACGCTTTGCACCATCTATGCGTGGATCTCGAATCTATTATTTTGGCCAAGAGGTTACGGAAAAATTCATGACAATGAACAATCTAGATCTTATCGTCCGTGCCCATGAAGTCTTCCCCCAAGGAATTAAGGAGTTCTTTCAAGGTCGAATCGTGAGTCTATTTTCCTGTCGTAACTATCGTGGTCCGATTGCAGGAAAAGTCCTCTATGTAGATACCACAGGACAACGAACTATTGTAGCAGTCTAACCATCATAGCATCTAATAGCTATAGTGCCCTGAGTAGATCAAGGCGAGTAAATGGTTTTTCTAAAAACCGGATACCCTCGTGAGCAGCAATCTCCCTACCTCGAAACTTCGTACCCATGAGAACGATTGTAAAACCCTCTTGTTTCAAGCTCTTGATGAACCCTGTCGTTTCAGCGTGGCCCATCCAAAAATCAAGCAAGATTATTTTAGGAGGCGTCTCACAGGCATTGAGGGCATGGCGAAATGCCTCCAACTTTGCCAATCCTTGACACACAATGTATCCTCCTTCAATCAACATCTGTTCGAGGGCAAATCGAAAGGAAGCCTGTGGTGACACAACCATTACTGCTGTTGTCATGATCTCACCCCGTGGAGTCGCTTTTTTGCCCTGATTTATGGAGGTATTTTTGCCCTCGTTTAGCTAAAGGGAGTAAAATCCGGAGCACTGTCCCATATTGAGCTTCTTCAGTTACACGGTTTTCAATTCGGAATTTACCTCTAAAATAATCAACTAGAACGGGTACTACGAGGAGATTTGGATTTCCGCGTTGTGGTTCTTCTGGAATGAAGCGAAAAAGCAGCGATTTTTCAACATCGCTCAGTACCCATTTCGGATGAGATATTTCCGTTTGCCAATACTCGACATCATATTCTGTGACTCGTGAAAGAGTTACAGCAATGGTGGTTGAAACGCCACTATCCACTTCTAACATATGACGAAGAATAGGAAGAAAGATACGGTTCACATATTGATTCGCAAATATGTAACAAGATTCCTCAGGAAGGTTTAGAGCAACCTTACTTGATGATTCAGGGATCATCTCTTGGAGTTCGGAGAGAAGCTGGGTCATAATCGAACATAAGTCTAGGCGTTGAAGTTCTGGTAAGGCTTGAGCATCAATGAGGCGGAGAAGTTGAATACTATCTTGGAGATATTGAGTTTCTGCAACTTCGACTTGAACCCGCTCGAATAGCTGTTTTTGTTCAAGGGAATCTGTGGTCTGATTTCCTAGCTCTGCGAGACTGAGAATGTTTTGCATTCGATTCGTAAGTTGATTCCCAAGCAAGGCAAAATAGTAGTCTAATCGTGACAGTTGCGATGTGGAAGGTAGACGAAGCCGGTGTTCAGAAATGGTGAAGCGTCTAAGTTCTGCCCGGACTCGTGCCATTTCAGTCAGGATTTGAATGAAAGTGTCGGATATCGCTTGGAGTTCAGAAAAGATGAGTCCAGGAGGTTCGGTGTAGGCTGTAATTCCAGGTTCAATGACTGCAGAGGTTTCAATTTGTAAATTTTGAAGGGGGTGATTGAGTAGGAAAGAGAGGTAGTAACTGACAGCTCCACCTACCGTGAGGATAACGCCTAAAGTGATGAGGAACATGACACCAATATTCTGGAGGGCTACAGTAGCCAGGGGCGCGGTGAGGTACAAAGATAAAATGTGATCGGTCACGGTGATGAATGCGATAGCACTGAGAGTAAGGATGACTGCTAGAGTGATGATTAGGACAATGCGGTTGATCTGTGCATATCGGATGGACACAGGACGCCCCATGTGTGTTCCTTGTAAGCCTTCCATGAAGATGTTCAACACGGCGATGAGGAAAGAAAAGATGGCAAAGAGGGTAAGAGTATCAGAGATAGAGCCAGAATAGAAAATGGTGTCAATCACGGTAAAACCCATGGCGTATTGGAAGGCAAATGCGGTATATGCTAAGACGAGGAGGAGACTCGCTGTCACTAATAGAAACCGACTGCGGGTACCTATGACTTCGCGAGGAGGATTCCGGTTAAAGTAGAAGCTCCAGGCAAATATTGCAGTAAAAAACCCTACAAGTATTCTTAAGCCTAAGCCAATAGCTGGGATTATCGGAGGATGAAAGGTAAGGTTCATCTGGTAAGTTGAAAAAATGCACAGCAGAAAGAAGAGTGTGATGAGGAGATAACCAAGCAGTTGTCTAAAGGATCGACGCTGGGGTTCAATCGATACCATGGCGAATCCTACTAGGAGAACGATGTTGGCGATAGCTGAAAGATATGCGGTGCCATTGGGAAAGGTAATGGAAAACCCGAGAAAGAGGATTTCAACTAAGAGCCAAAAATTGGCAATTACTCCTATCAAACTTGTGATTGCAACGATAATGGCCAACCGGCGAGCGACTTGGTTGTGATAACCTAACAGTAAAAGACAGATGCCAAAAAGAGTTAGGAAGACGACGAAGTAGGCACTGATGAGATAGACCAACGCGAGTTCAGGGGTTAGAAATCCCAGAATCAGAGGAATAACGGAAAGTGCAAAAGCGATGAGGAACGCAGCTGCCAAAACCCTGTGCGCGTCAGCCTTTAACCATTGACTAAATTTCATTGGGGATAAACCTCACCCACCCAGCCTTTCACTAGGCGATAAACAGGACGACATTCTGAAGGCTAAAAAAGCTTTTCACACTGTCGCCATTCCTTGTAATTATCCTAGAATTATGTCGGTGTACGTTGAGGACGCCGCCGGTACCGAAGGAAGTAAAAAACACCCAGACTAGCGATGATTAACCCAACTATAGCTCCTCCAGCTATCAGAAGAGTTGGATTCAATTCGACAAGAAAGGTATAGTATACTCCGTTGTTATTGTCAACTACCACATTGTCAAAGTTATCTCTTGCAAGAATATAGAATCGTACCCGCGCTCCTGCCGGAAAGGGATCGAGGATAACACGATAAGTGTCCCCACTAACGACACGCATCAGGCGTGGCGTCCACAAAGAATAGTCCACACTGTAAAATAGAAGTACTTGGTTAATTCCAGACCCTTTTACATCCTGAGAGATGGTGGCGGTGACTGTTATAGAATCTGAGTCCAGTGGTCGATAAGGTAAGAACTGAACTCCAGATATGATAGGTGGATAACTTGTAACCGTTACTGTGACCATTGAAGAATTTTGCCGTCCATTGCCATCAATCACTCGGGCTTCCATTCGAACGCGTCCAGTGCCCTGCGCGGTCCAGTTGAAGTAATAGACTTGGTTAGCAATGTACTGATAGCAGTTTTGCCACAAGGAAGCATTTACTCGTACTTGAATAGTCGGGATATACCGATTGTCAGGATCTGTGACATTCACCCAAATAGTGTACTCTACACCTTCGTCAAGAATATCGTCATCTTGGGGAGCGTGAATACTACAATAAATTCCCTTATCAAACACAACCGAAGTTGAAGTTTCAGCAATCCAGCCTTCAACATCATAAGCCCGTGCTCTCATTCGAGTAACCCCATAAAAACTGGTGGCATCGAACATGTAGGTACAGTGAGTTGAATTTAATCCAGCCGTTACATTAATCCAAGGACCATCATCGATAGAAAGCTCCACATATTCAACATCGCCAAGTGCGTCATCAATTGATAAGACTACTTCAAAGGGATTCGTGGGAGCCAAATAACTTCCATAGCTGGGAGTGATAAAGTCAATTTCAGGGAATCCGACTTCGGTTGAAACAATGGTTGCAAAATCTGCAACCGCAGCCGCAGCAGTCTTTGTGGTTAGCGCTCCAAGTTCGGTAGAGTATTCGGGTTGTCCAAGGTAATCTTCACTGCTATGAATCCATGGATTGTCCCATCCTTCGTATTCGAAGAACCAGACCGCGGGGATATTTCTATCCCAAAAGGGTTTGTGATCGCTAGATAGCCATAAGGGTTGCAAATTAGCTTGGACTGGAGCATCAATCACAGATTGGCCAATGCCCTCAGCGTGCTGCGCAAACCATGCGCTGTCTCCACCGTTATGGACGATATGCACCTTCCAATTCTCTGGAGCAGAGGGGCTATCCCATAATATCATGTCAAAATTGTACATGATTGTCACAGAGACATTTTCCTGGAAAAGCTTGTTAACAAAAGCTTCACTGCCCACAAGACCCTGCTCCTCCGCGTTGAACGCCACGAACATTATGGTATAGTTATACCTGTATTGGGAGAGAACTCGTGCCATTTCAAGGACTGCACTAATCCCAGATCCATCATCATCAGCACCTGGCGATGCGATTGGATAGGTATCCAGGTGAGCACCGACGATAATTGTCGCATTATTGTGAATACTCCCACCTTTCAGTGTGCCTATTACATTGGGTTGACCCGTGCTAAAAGAGTGGAGTTCAACCTCCAGTCCATAGCTCTGAAATTTGTTTGCGATATATTCCACAGCGCGACTGTTTCCAGGAGTTCCCCAAAAGCGGGATCCAATGGTCCCAGAAATATAACTCAATTTGCTATTATAACTCTCGGTAGTGATTTGGTCGATGATGTTTTGGATTTCAGCGGGAGCATTTGGTATTGGTGGATTATGAGTATTCCAACTCTGGAGTTGGACATTACTTCCTGTTGAGCGAAGCGATGTAGGAGAAGTTATTGAGTCGGAAGTTGCCCCCTGTTCAATCCTTAACCCTGCATATGGGTCTTGAGAAGGAGGGATGATAGGAATGGTTCCACCGAGCATAATGACCAAGAAGAATGTGAAAAGGAGGGATGACCGGTGCATGTATATCACAATCTAAAAAGTCAGATAATAGTCGAAAAACACCTAATTTTATGTTATATTCTTTCCGATTCAAGCAAAGCAGGAAATCTCCTGCCCTTACTAAATCTGAAACACATTAATCCAAGACTACTCCTGTTTTAGTTCAGAAACTAAAATCATTTCTGCGAGTTTATCGAAAACTTCGCTTACTTTGAAATCGGTCTTTGCACTGGTTTCAAAATAGGGAATGTTCTTTTCCTTCGAATAATTCTGTGCTTCCTCAATAGAAATAGTACGAGTGTCATCTAAATCAATCTTGTTCCCCACTAGCACAACTGGCACATCAAGCCCCGAATAGCGACGAATTTGATCATACCATTTCTCAGCATTGACAAAGCTTTGCCGCATGGTGATATCGAAGACTAATAATGCCCCCTTGGCTCCACGGAAATAAATCGGACGCACACCTGAGTAGCGCTCCTGACCTGCTGTATCCCAGGCCTGAATCTTTACAATCTGGTTGTTAATCGGAATAGATTTCACGATAAAATCGACACCAAGAGTGGAAATGTACCCATCTGTGAAGGTGCCGTAAGCAAATCGTTGGGTAAGGCTAGTTTTACCAACCTCAGCGTCACCAACTAGAACGATCTTAAAAAGATAATCGAACGCATCGTGCGGCATGCCCAGAACCCATACAACAGTTATTATCTATGCTTAATGCTGCAGAGGTGTCACTTAATCTTTTGGAATCTTGACAGTTTCATCAGGTTCCTTTGCAGAGTAATAAAAAGGAGAACACCTCATCGGGGAAAGTATTCAAAACCGCGGTAACCCTTCCGGCGTTGAAGTTTTTGCATATCGAAGAGTTTTTTGAGTTCGTTGGATGCAGTCCCCTTCGTAATGCCA
Source organism: Promethearchaeota archaeon (assembly GCA_048938385.1). Classification (GTDB taxonomy): domain Archaea; phylum Asgardarchaeota; class Hermodarchaeia; order Hermodarchaeales; family Hermodarchaeaceae; genus Hermodarchaeum. The sequence continues at coordinate 50,631 of JBHLMG010000010.1, forward strand.
ACTTCCTCAGCAACGACAGCAGAGGTCACTCCATCCTTTTCCTTTGCTAAGGCGAGGATTTCACGTTGTGTCGCTGTTAATTCGTCGAATTCTTCAAACCAGTCTTCATCCTCCCCTTGGGGACTAGATTCGATAAATCGTGTCGGATCTTGTATACTTGGAATCAGAGTAGTAACTGGTGGAGGACTAGGTTGGAGTTTTACGACTTGATGTACAAAGTCTCGAGTGATTCGATCACCGGAGGGAGTATCTTCTTGAAATGCCTGTGTAATGATGTTTTCACAAAAACGAAGGACACTCCGAGGATAACCTCGAGTATGGAGATGCATTTCATCTAAAGCCTCTTCTGTAAAGGGTGTAAGCCCCTGTCCCCCATAGAATTCGATACGTTGTCGAATGAGTTGCTCCATCTCCTTGCGGGATAACACCTCCAACCCATTCTCGCCTTCGGTTTCCAAGAAGAACTGTAAGGTAACTCGCTCTGCAAGTGGAGGAAAGATGCTCGTTAAGGCCTTGGTAAATCCAGTTAATCCAGCAATATACACCACGACTGCAGGCATGTCGCTAAGTACACGGAGCCACCGAACAGTTTTTCGCTTCTCAACCTCGACCGGCTCTGTATCCTCTTTGGTCAAGGCTAGGCTCTGACCATCATCTATCAGTAAAATAATTCGTCGTTTACTCTGTTTATGGAACTGCCGCACCCTTTTTGCAAGATCATCGATGAGGGTAGGGACAGTATTAACCTTAAGCATCAGCTCTTCCCGCATGAGATTCATGAGCGTGTTGCTTAAGATTGTGGAATCTAGGGGTTCAGAAACTAAACAGGGAACTAGGGCTGGAGATTCTGCAAGGTAGTCATGGAACCACCGCAAGATGTGGGTTTTCCCTGTTCCGCGACCCCCTTCAATGAGAATTATGTTACCTGTGCGGAGTTGCACCACTAAAGGATTTAGTAATCGTTTTTCAGCAGCAAAGACTTCTGGCATGACATCGATCCGAAAGGGGAAATCGGACCAACCAAGGCTTTTGAGACGTTCATCGAAAGCAAACATGTTTAGTCACCGGCGATGGTGTGATTCTTGGATGCATCTCCAATTGTGTGAAAGCCACTCCTCCCAGTCTACTTCAGTCTACGCATCGGTAGTAATTCCGTCACCCATACGACCCAGGAAATTGTTATAGGCGAATGGACAGACGACCTCGATACCAGCGCTGGGATCGAACTCTACCTGTTCTTTGCCAATTGAGCAGAAGAAGGCACAGTATCCACCATCTACGAGTCGACCGGTCCGCTGACACACAAAGGTTCGAGCGGTGGGGGTAATTAATTCCAGAACCGCGTTGGCGTCGAGTTGTGCAATTGCTTCTTCAAGTCGGAATTTTGGTTGAAGCGCTTTGATTTTGTCACTCACGCATTCTTCACCTCGCGTTGCTGCTTCGCAAGCAGTTCATCTTCCCGTAGTTGTGCAATTGTTCGAGCAATCCGGACACGCAGCGTAGCCGTCACCAGTGGCATCGCTTCTTGGAGCTGCTCTGCGATGCTAGGCGCTTGGAGACGACTGTTAGCATCCGGTCGAGCTCTCCCAGATGCTGTTGCTTCGTCGATTGCCATAGCTCATCGTCCCTCATTGAATCTCATTAACATTCATTCTTTTTCATTTTACTACATATAAAGCTTCGCTTTCCCCTCTTTGCAGGTTTCAAGCGCTAAGAAAAGCCCATCATAGGGGGCACACTGAAAAAAGTTGGACTTGAAATCAGGGCGTGTGAAATATAATTCCAAAATAAACGGTCGAGAAGGCGTTTTTTCTCAAAAAGAAAATTTAGTCGTTCATTTATGCTATCAAATGAAACGGAAAACCCCCAAAATTGTTCTAGTCTTTGGCGCGCATTCTCCCTATTCTGGAATCAAGAATAAGATCCAACAGGATAATGGCGCCGTTAGCGTTTTCGACGGCTGGACTCGGTAGTCGGCTGAGCCTTTTCCTCACCCTCCACCTCTGAGCTTTGCTCAGATTCCAATGTATGGGACAGTACGGATTCTTGTGCAAGAAACGCAAGGAGCCGAAATCTTTCTGAATCGAAATGGAGGAGACTTCGTAATTGCTCTAGAGTGAAGTGTTGGGCACTACGGCGAAAATCGATGAAGCTATTTAGTTGTGCTCGGAGCGTTTCTAGTTGGAGTTCAAGGAGTTTTGCTTGAAGACGGCCATCATCACTTTGAGTAAGGGCTTGTTTGGCTAGATCCATACTGGGTTGATGAAGGGGAGCAAGGTACACAGGAGGAGTCTTATTCAGGTTGAGAAATAGATACTGCTCTAGGTTATCTGGAGTAGTTAAGGTGCGGTAGACTTCTTCGGTAACCCCGAGTAGGGTTGGTCGTTTGTGGGGTTGGTTTTCACGACTTTCTAGAATTCCTTTTGCAGTTTCTAATTCCGAGATTCCTGGCATGTTGGGAACCGTGAAGGGGAGGACTTGGTCAATAGCTTCACTCAGTTGTTCGAAGGTCTTGTAATCAACACCCGTTATGATAATTGCATTACCTACAAGGATGTTTAGAAGCAAAACATCGAGGGCATCATTAAATTTTTCGAGAATATACTCAGTTTGACTGATTCGTTTGCGTGCTACTTGCGAACGTTCGTTGTGAGCTTTCAACGCTGAGAGAATAATTGGGATGAAGGCCTGAAAGGGTTTAACATCGCCACTCCATTTCTTTAGCTGAATTTCATATTGGTTATAGAAGAGCACATTGAGGCTGTGAAGAACGGCTTGAACTTCGAGTTCATCAGCGTTGCCATCAGCAAGCCCAACTGTAATGAGTGGAGCTAGGACATCATAGTGGAACCGATACTCGCCTGCACCGATGGTTCGTACCTCTTCGGCGATGGCTTCGTGTCCAAATTCTCGTATCGCAGTAAGAAGTCCGGTTAAGAGGGTTTGTTCGAGTTTGACAACTGGAGAGGTATGAGAAACTAGGGTTTCACCCGATGAGAGGAAGATGAAAACAGAATGTAGTGTCATGATCGAACGCCCTACAGCCGTAATCCTTTCAGGGGGTTTGTGCTGTTAGCGTTCGTCCTTTGGCAATTAAAGGTTTCCTCAGTAATATGAAAAATCCAGCTCTTTTGATAGAACAGTAAGCATAGTCTTAAATCCATTAAGGGTGAAAATTCTCCAAAGAGTCTTCAAAACTTTATGGTGTTAATTAATGTCGATCGATAATCTTCGACCTCTCTTGAAAGAATTATCTGAAATAATTGGCATCTCAGGGCATGAATCAAATGTTCGTGAGTTCATCCAAGGAGAAATAGAGGACTTCGTGGATGACATTTGGGTAGACCCGTTGGGAAACCTTTTAGCTGTGCAGAAGGGCTTGAAGGACCATCCACGAATCCTGCTTGACGCTCATGTTGATGAAATCGGATTCATTGTACGATACATACACGAGAACGGATTTCTTCGGATAACACCCATTGGGGGGTGGGATCCACGAATTCTGCCCGGTCACCGGGTTATTATAAAGCCTCAAGGATCGAAAGCCTCACACAAAGTGTTTGGCGTACTTGGCGCATCACCACCACATCTGACCACGGCAAAACAGCGTGAAAAGGTGATCGCGATTGAAGACCTCTATGTAGATATTGGCGCATCCTCTCACCAGGCCGTGACCGACATGGGGATTCGAATAGGAACACCATTGACAGTATGGCAACCCTTCATCGAAATGCCAGACAAGATCGTCTCAGGAAAAGCCTTCGATGATCGCGTTGGATGTTTAATAATCATTGAAGTGCTTCGACGCCTTAAGAAAAAAGGAAAAAATACACCCACGGTAGTCGTGAATTTTGCGGTGGGTGAAGAGGTTGGGGGTCGTGGAGCACGCACTGGCGCGTATACATTAGACCCTGATGTAGCGCTTGCTCTCGAGTGTACTTCAGCAGGAGATATGCCCGGAATTCCAAAGCATTTGTCTCCTACACAACTTGGTAAAGGCCCTGCTATTACCGTAGCTGACCGAACCCTGATTGTCCACCCCAAGGTACTCGCCACATTAGAAGATGTGGTGCAGAAAGAGAATATACCCTTTCAGTATAAACAACCCCTGGGTGGTGGAACGGATGGAGGACCGATTTCCCAAAGTCGAAAGGGGGTCCCTACAGGCGTAGTATCCGTGCCATGCCGGTACATTCATTCTGCCATCTCTCTGCTATGTTTAAGTGATATTGCATCCACTATTGATCTGGTGTATGGGTTCATTCAAACTTGGCAACCTTGAAGAGGTGATTCTTTTGGGAATTCCCACAGTTGATGAAGTCCTAGGCGTTGATAGGAATGTGTTTTTAGCAACGGCAGAAGGCGACCAACCTCGTGTCCGCCCCGTTACCATGGTCAAGAACGAGGGATCATTCTATGTTATTACGGGTTCAGAAAACGCAAAAACGCATCAGATCCGTAAGAACGCAAAGGTCGAAGTAGTCACTTTAGTAAAACATGAAGAACACACAGGATATGTGCGATTTGACGCAATTGCGAAAATAATAACCGACTCGATTATCCGAGAACGCGTTGCAAAAGCTACATCCTTTTTTTCTGAGTACTTTGACTCCCCCAACGATCCTAAGTATGCCTTGATCCATCTAATTCCTCAAAAAGGAGAATACCTCAAACCTGGACAGATGTACCCAGAGCCCTTTACTCTCTGATATCGTTTATGAGTTTGACATTCATTGGCGAGGATTAAAGAGAGATATTTTCGTTAATTTAGGGCGTATAGGGAAGCTATTTCTAGGTGAGCGTTGTAGATTTGGTTAGTTGGGACTCTAAGAGGTTGACTGCAGAAAGTGTGGATCGGTGTGGATACGGTGATGTGAAGCGATGGAACAGAATGACATCGACGGCGAGATCGCAGGTAGGACAGGGCAACCTACTCCTAAACTCGAAGGTTACAACATCAAAATCCAAGCGGAACAACTTCCACTATATAGCGGTTCTGTGGATTATTGGCGGATACCAACCTCTTATTGGACGAGCGTTCTTGACCGGATCAAGGGTATGGGGTTTCGTTTCATATCCCTGACAATACCATGGAACATCCATGAAGTAGCCAGCGATCTTTTTGATTTTGGCACTACAAACAAGCAACGAGACTTAGAAGGCTTCCTTGGATTATGTCAGGAGAGGAACCTTTTTGCAATAGTTCGTCCCGGACCTTGCGTCAATGCTGAGCTAGTTTATTACGGCTTCCCAAAACGCATCCTTTACGATAAGGATATTCAAGCAGTGTCTGCTTTTGGAACCCGAGTGGTTGTTCCAGCAATTCCAACTCCATTTCCCATGCCTAGTTACGCTAGCGAAAAATTCTATGATGAAGTTAGCAAATACTTTGACGCCCTCTGCCCTATTCTTGCCCGAAACCTCTCACCAGGCGGACCCATTGTCGGAGTCCAGATCGATAATGATGTTCCCCTGCTATTTCGAAACGGTCCTTTCAGCGCAGACTATTCTTCCTCTGCCATCAGATGGTACCACGAATTCTTGGCTGGCAAATACCCCTCAATTACTGCCTTAAACCGAGCATATCGTACCAGGTATAATGCCTTTGAAGATATAGAACCCCCTCGCGCTCTCGCGACCACTGAACGTGAAGCCCTCCCACGGTATTTAGATTGGATGGAATTCAAAGAGTACTATGTAGGTCTGGCATTAAGCGTTCTTGCGAGCCTTCTTTGGTCTAGAGGCGTTCGAGGAATTTTTACATACCACAATAGTCGAAGCAACTTCCCAACACTTCCCTTGAATGTATCACGAACTGAACGAGAACTAGACATCCAAGGCGTGGGTTTATACCTTGACAAATCTCAATACGAAGAGATCCGACGCGGTGCCCTATACATGAGCACCGTGAGTCGTTTCCCCTTCCTTTCTGAAGTAGGGATAGGCACTTGGCCAGGAGGTCCAGTGATTCCCATCCAGGATTCCCAATTTGCTCTACTTGTTGCACTGATGAATGGTGTTCGTGGTTTTAATGCACATATGCTGGTTGAACGGAATAGATGGATTGGCGGACCCCTCAGTCCATCGGGTTCAACGCGAGATCAACCTTATGCGTTCTTACATCGATTGCTGACAATTCTAGACACAATTGAGTTTCCCACTCTTCAACGGAACATACCTGTTCTCTTGCTTCGGAATTTTGAGTACGAACGCCTGTACGGATTGTGTCAAAATGGTAATTGGTTCACTGATCTTTTAGACATCCCTGCTGAATTACTCCTGGATAATCGCACATTCAGTTACACTGAAACAATTCAGAAAGCATACCCTGACCTCTGGAATGCGTTCTATTGGGGATTAACCCGTTCTAAAATCCCTTTTGCTATTGGCGATACCGAGATGGATCGACCAGCTCTAAGTCACTATCAAGCCATCTTTCTCCCTACATTTGATTTCATGTCAGGAGAACTGCAAGAGAAAATCGTAGAGTATATACAGCGCGGTGGCACAGCCATTATAGGCCCTGAACTTCCCTATCTAGGTGTGGATATGCGGGGATGCACTATCCTGTCAGATCAGACAGGCGTACAGGTTCCAAATACACGGCGACCCTTAGTTGGTTTCCATGATCCCTTCCAAATTATCGAAGATCGAGTTCGGGTTGGGAACCAGACAGCAGGAAGAATCCAACCCCATGGGAATGGCTACATCATTTTCCTCGGTATTACACTGCCACCGACTACAGACCGTGAGGGTGCAGTCGATGCTGAGTGCGTCATCACCCAATCAGTGAACCATCTAAAAATTCAAGCAGAAGGAGATATTCAAAATCCGTCGGTAGATGAAATCTATTGGGGAACCCGAGCACCACGGGTGATTTTTCAAGCGAACACAACTAATCAACCACAATCGGTGAGAGTAAATATCGCTCAACGAGCTCAACTCCGAAATCTCTGGACTGGCGAACAATTAACCCAGCGTGGTCCACAAGAGATTGCCCTTGATCCATATGAAACTCTACTCCTAGAGGTGATCCGATGAGACGACTAGCTGAACAGTATGAGTTACTAGACATTGACCCCATGCAATGGGTGAATCTGCTTTCCTTACTCCCTGAGTTAACTGCGGAAAAAGGGATTCTCTACTTATTATTCCACGGGTCAGAAATTATTCAAGCGTTCCATTCTTTGCAGGGTATTCGTCCTGATCTAACAGGTCCCTTTTCCACTCCATCGATTGTGATTCAGCAGCTCCAACAACGAGAAGAGGTAGATGCCGTCATTCTACTTGAGCAGGGACTTGCTGTTTACCTGCTTGCCAAGATGCAGGGAGCTTTCGCACCAGAAATGGATATCATGCAGTTTTTTGAAGTCGCTCAGGAAAGTATTGAAGAGGAGAAGGGACGACGATTATTTGTTTGGCCTGATGAATTCTGGGATAAGGGAACTTTCGGATTCTTAGGGCGAATTCACAAGCTCATAGAAGCCTTACCACTTGATTTTGTCTTAGCGTTGGCAGTTTTTGAGGAAAACCGGATCTGGGCTAGTCTTATTATCCAGCGGTCTGAGGGACAAATCCGAAGAATCACCACCTCACAACACTTAGAATCGTTTAACCTGAACTTTGAAGACTGGCAGACGGAGTATATTATGTTCAATCAAGCAGTTACTCAACTATTTGGTCGCCCCAACCTGGGTATATTTACTGATGATGAAACGCTTCGATTTCTTATCAAAAGTGAATCTCCGTTGGAGTTTTTACGTCAAGCTTATAAAAAAGGGCAAATCATCATTGATCCGATTCCCCCTTCAATTCGTAACAGGCTTCAGCGTTAACGGCGTCGACGAATGAACAGTCCGATTAAGATGATGATAACACAGTACATCACAACACTGAGAATTAAGAGTAGTTCGGGGGGAAGAACTAGCCAGTATCCTACAGGGGGACCACCTGGTTCAACCTGAAGGGACATGTCCTCGGGATAAGCATCATCGATCACTGGGATAGGAGCTGTGTGATTGCTCATCACGGCATAATATGGGAAAGCAGGAAAGACCACCGAGGAAATGTACTCCCGAGTTAAGGGTGTAGCAAATGCAAAGGCTTCCTCCACCACCACTTCCCCATCATCATCGGCATCGGCTGAAGCGTTCTGAAACGCATTGGTTAAGAAGTGATTGAATACATCACCAATAATTGGAAGCCCTTCTTCGGGTAACCCCGCCCAAGAATACTCGCCCACCTGTGAGGATGCCAAGTGCACATGACCTGCAGAATCAGTTCGCACTGGATTAATCATCGCCTCTGACCCACAAGCAGATACGACCAAGACTTTTTCCTGGCTAGCTAAATTTAACCAGCCTGATGAAAACCAATTCTCCCAGTGCATTTCGTTTAGTATCCAATTTCCATGGGCAAAGATGTAAAAAAGAACAACATCATTAGCGTCCGCGTTTTGTGCGAGGAAGTGAAGTGCTGCTTCACCCACGGATTGCGTAAGCGAGTCCTGATAGATTTGAATGTGATGGGTTTGCCATCCCAGCACAAGGAGTGTTGAGATCCATTTCTGGACATCGCTGAAACCGGTGGGCAAATCGGAATTCGTGCCAGGGTAATCATCCATTTCTAAAAGGACTGCCCAACCTTCTCTGGGATTATTTGGTAATTGACTAGTTACGATTCTTGGCAGGAGTAGAACTCCAAGCATCATGAAGAGGACGCTCAGTTGTTTTATCAAAAGTCTTCGGTGATATCTTGCCACAGAATCACATTCAATAGATACATCTTGAGGCGCTGTTATATTAATAACCCGTAAGAGGTCAGAAGAAAAAAGGGGAAACTGCACAAAAAGCAACTTGAAAAATTATGGTTCAGAGCTTTTCAAGACACAGATGAACCAATTTCTTGTCTTTATCCTGAAGGGTTCCAAGGATTTTCCCTTGAGCCTGTGCAGTTCCCTTGCCTTTCTGAATTTCTAATTTCGCGCTTAACTTTTGCAGTTCTTGGAGAATCGTATCACGAATAGAGGTGACTTTTTTTGGAGGAGTTGGTTTCGGGGCTGCGATTTCAAAGGCAAAGCGTTCCACTAAATGGTTATGGAATGCCTGATAGGTTTTAGGATTATCGAAGACTTCCACAGCTTGAACTCTGCCTTCACTTATCACGGCTAATCCGACCTGTTGTTGTTGAGGAGTTATCTGTGCGATTTCGTCGCGAATAGCATCCATGGCTTTTCCTTGCACATGGCTAAGTCGAGAGGAAGTTTCAGAAGCATCGAGTAGTTGTTTCCCTTTGAGTTTACTCGTCTTCAGTTTCTCACGATATCCATGAACTTTACTCCAAACCCGATCTTGTCCAGCAACGCTTTGGGTGATAGATACCCCTCGTACTCCTGGAGCAGCTACACTATAGTGCTCGACATCGGTCATCAGGCATTGATATTCGCGGATGGGGTGGATATCATGAGTACAACGACAGGGTAATTCTATTTGGATTTTAGGAGGGACGAGGTGGCTCCCAATGATAATGCGTGATTGAGTGCCTTCAGCATGCACATCCATTCCAGCAATGAACAATACGGGAAGCTTCGCCCTGTTGAAGACTAAGACCGCGTTGATGTCACCAGAGTCGCGAAGGTCAAGAAGGCCCTTTTGCAAGGCTTCGTGAGCGGTGAGGTAGTCCCGTGGAACAGCCTGTGACGGGCACAAGATAGGGATGAAGTGCGCGTTTCCAATTTGGTGAGCACCTCCCAATTCGAGAGCGTCCAAGGCTTTTATTAGGTCCATTAGGGTTTCTTGGGTTTCAGTTATTGTGGTTCACCATTCCATTACACGAAATTTGTAATTTAATTACACCTAACGCGCTAAGTATAAAAATTTTAGCACGCCCTGACAATGAAGGATAAAAGCCTAACAAAACCCCCATTTGGGAGCGAATTAAAATGGCTGGTTTTCCCGGGGATTAGGCTTTAGCGGGTTCGATCGAGTTTAGCTAGACGGTCCAGGAGTTGTTTTCGTTTCCGTTTGTAGAAACCCTCCGTGACTCGCCCATCTTTATGTTGGAGTTCTAATGCACCTAAAAGATCGAGAACAGCATCTCGTTCGATCAGGGCCTCCGAGAGATATTCTACTCGATAGACTTCGTCGGATAGATCCCCCTTTTCTCTCGATGAAATCAGCAGCGATTCCACTTCATCAGGAGCGATGGTGATGGTTGTAACTTCAGTTTCTAGATAATCAATAGCAGATTGTATCTTCGTTTCAGTTTCTTCTGTCGTTGTGGTTGTCGCAGAGATTTCGTCATGCAAGGTCTGTGAAGCTGGTCTATTCTTAAGTAGAGGAAGAAGCCACGCAGGAAGTGCATCGTATTGTTCAGCCGTCGGATACCGCGAAATATCCACTGATTCTTCTTCTTGGATCCTGTCTTCAGCCCTAGCTCGACGACGGAGATGGGCACCCTCTTGTCGTCGCCTCTGTCTTCGAGATGCCGTTCCTCGCTCAGCATTTGCTTCGCGCCGTCGACTGTGTGATCGTATTTCAGTGTATAATACTCCGAACGCTGAATTTAACAACAATACAAGGAGGAGTGTTACTGCACTAACTAAGGATATTAAACTCCCAAATGTGATGAGCGCGTAGAGAGGGTGACTTGAACCCCATGAAGTCGAAAGAATCCCTAACCAGCCTGCGATGACAAGAAGAAGGATTGCAGTGAAGATGAGGAGACGATAACGATGCCAAGACCGACCCAAGTCTTCTGAGGGATGTCGGCTTGTGTTTGCGCCATTGGGTTCGTCGGGGTAGGACCCAGGCTCAGAGGGGGGGCGAATTGCCGAGACAACTCCGCGTTGAGATGTGAATCGGACCCACTTAAAAGTTCGGGCAGGAACCACCCTTGTTTAAGATTCCTTTGGGGTGACTTTAAGCGTTTGAATTTGGTAAGGAGCGGTGGGAATTGTGAAGGTGTTACTTCCTGCCGATTTTACCAGAGATTGCTTGAAAGGCTTTTCATCCAGAGTTGCCTCCGTTACATTTAGAGTTGGTGAAAAACCGAAGGAAAGGTGTGTGGTTGTGGGTTCTCCATGGAGTTCGTAGATGCGGAGTATCGCGTTTTCGGAAGCTTCGGCTTTTTTGAGAATACTGAATGCTACATTGCTTGGGGTTAGGTCGAGGAAGCTGTGTTTTGGCGGGAGAGAGTTCTCTTCTGTGGTAAAGAGTTGCATGGCTTTCAGAGGCACCACGAAGGTTTGAACCTGTGTGCGAACTGTTGGGTGTTGCCAAGTACCCTGGTGTGGAATTATGGAGTAGTGGAAGGTGTGGTCCCCAAGGCATTGGGCACCGGGTGTGGCGATTTCTGGACCAGCATGTCCTCGACGGGTAGTGAGATCATTACGAGAGAGCCAGCCTACGCATCGGAGTAGCGTGAGGGCAATGGTGCGTTTCGTATCGGTGAGTACTTCATATTCAGGGAGACCACGGGAGGCAATGAGGAGTCCTTTGTCATCATCTGTGACATCGACGAAGGTTTGGAGGGCATGGGTTGTGGTGGAATCTTCAAACCAACCCATGTGCTTCCCGGGCACATTTGGTTGCTTGAGAATTGAGGTCATGTAGTAGTCTATCATCATCGGATATAACGGCGCCTCCCAGTCTTGTGAAGCCGGTGTGAGGGGGCGTTCAATGACATAGAAAGGGGTATCACCCCATGCAGTATCGGTAGCAAGGTGAGTAGGAAAGAGTACGCGCAGCCGGTGGTCGAGAACCCTATTCGAGACATTAGTTTGAACATCAACTCGCGGGCTTTGCGCGTAGATAGTGATGAGGTTTTCAACAGGAAGCTCAACCAATTGAGCCGCCCGTCGCCGGCGTGAAGCCTCTAATCCTTGAGGTATCTGCAACCGCAATCGCGCCTTCAATGTCACAGCAACTGGTCCTGCCTCAACAACCCGCACCTCACAGTCAGAAACCTCCTGACTAGAAATCACATCATCTAACTCCGGAGGACAATATGTGTACTCATCCCCCCGATCCCCACCATCCTCAAACACCAACACCGACGAATACCGCTGCCCTGTACCCTTATCAACCACTCCCACCACTCCATTCTCACACCCCACCTCAACCCGTACACGCTTATTCTCCACCACCATCAACCCAGCCTCTTCTATTACAGTCACCCCACCAACTACATCCCCCGCCATCATCGACGCCCCTTCAGCCACAAATAGCGTCTCCACCCCCAATCCTACAACCTCCACTAACACCGTCACCACCAACCGCCCCTCTAATCCTCCGCCCTCAGGTTCCCCCACAAACCCCCGAGGGAGAGAGTGGAGCTCAAGGAGAGGAAGGAAAGATGGATCCATCTCTATCGCAGGAATAATTTGTGCAGGTAGCCGATTGCCCTCTGAATCATAAACACCAATTTTGGTGATGTCGCTGAATGGTTTGATTGGTTGTATGAGTACGCGTACGGGACTGGTATGGGTCCATGGGTGTGGATTAAAGATCCGAATTGTCGCTATACAGGGCTGTGGTACCTTTGGAGAGGGAGTAGAGCCGGTTAGTTGGTTGATGTAGTTTACAGCATCACTGAGGATTTGGTTTCCGAGTTGTTGACTCCAAGCCGAGCGGCGTTCCATATCGGCATGGGTAGCATCAACGCTACAACCACAAATCGAATCGTGAGGATGATTTTGGAGTACCTGTTCCCAGGCGCGGCGTAATCCTTCAGCGGGGTAGGGGGCACCGTGCCACCAAGCAATGGTGGCGAAGGGTTCAGCCCATCGTTCCAAGAGTTGTTGGGTGGCAAAATTAGCCTGTTTGAGATAGATACGGGATGAAAAGACGCCTGAAAGTATAGAGATGTATTTGCTGCTATGTTGTTCTCCTTCAATTCGGGATAACTGATTTAGGTCAACTTCTTGGCGGATAATGTCAAGGTAGTCTTGGAGAGTGCCCTGCTTGAATTTTACACCTTGCATTTCTTGCAAGAAATCACTAAAAACTTCATCTAGAAATGGGCTTATTTGGTCGATGCCGGTGACTTCGGTTGTGATCGGGCTTTTACCTAGATCCCCTAGGAGTTGGGAAACAGATCGTCCTTGAAGTATATCTTGGGTTTGTAGGCGTTGATTTAGCTTTTTAAGCAGATTGGGAAGAAAGGGTTGGGGAGGAAGGTGGTCGCTGCCATTCATCAACAAGATAGCAGAGCTCATAGCACGCAGAGATAAGACCTTCATGGGCATCAGTAACTGCGCCAACGAAGCATCGACGGAATTAGGAAGGTTAGCTGCAGTAGAATAACTAGTGCGTAAATGAACGAGAAGCACTTCTGACCCGTCAGGTGCGCGCCAAAGTAATTCAGTCGGCAAGGTTTTACCCTGGTCTTCAAGTCCTCGCCAAAAGATCGTGGAGGTCATGTTGAAGCCTTTCAAAAGTTGTGGTAATTGGGCGATATGACCGAAGGTATCAGGCACATACCCAATAGACATGATTGCTCCAAAATCCTTCGCAATTCGATGACCATAGAGCAGGTTACGGATGAGGGCCTCTCCACTTACTAGGAACTCATCAGCTAACACATACCAGGGGCCAATTTGGAGGCGATTGTGTGAAATCAGGTTTTGAAGATGTTTCCGCTTATTGGGGCGTAAATCGAGATAGTCATGAAGAATCAGGGTTTGGCCGTCTAAGTTGAAAGCTGTGAAGTCAGAATCCTGTTCTAGAAGGTTAATCAGTTGGTCCATGGTTTTTACGAGTTGCCAGCGAAACTCCTCGAAGGGTAAGTACCATTCACGATCCCAGTGGGTATGACTAACTACAATGACTGTCCGAAGAGGAGGCACATCCGTTACCGCCTTTCAGTGTTTATACAGAAGTATTGTTCGTTGCTGCTTTATGTGGTTTTCACTTATCAAGAACCCTCTCTAGCTTTTTGTGTGCTCTTTCGATTTCTCAATCAAGTGAGGATGAGTAGCGTGACACACCTCTCGCAACCGCAAGCGGACTCAGACCGTATTCTCTGGGAAGTGCTCCAAGAACTCCAACCCCACCGAGGCCACCAGCAGCAAGCCCAACTGCTTCGAGCAGGTCAGATTCAACGAATCCGGCCCCTTCTTGATTACGCAATTCGCCTTCAATGGCGGGCTGGTCATACTCCGGAGAGCGAAGCGGCTCTCAAACGGTTTGTCTACAGGTTTCTCAGCGGCTCAATCCCTCTCTACGATTAGCACCGTTTGGAATAACCTGTTTTTCCTTGAAAAAAAGGTGTACTAGGAGCGGGCATCTGGGCGTTGGTGCCGCTCCTAGCCATTTTCATTGAGGCAAGATTTACTTGCGCTTCTTCATCCAGTTGTATACAAAGATGATGATAACCCCGATCGCGATAACCGCACCAGCAATGATGATCCATTCGGTTGGTATACCAGGCGGGGGGATTGTATAGACGACAGTTGCAACATTACTCCAGTTGGAGGTAGAGCCATTGATGAAGATTGCACGGGTACGGAAGTAATAGGTGCCTTCAACTTCTGCAGAGATATTCGCTGTATAAGCCTTGGTAGCAATGGTAGTGTTGATCAGGAGAGTAGCGAATGCAGCTGAACTGCTTCCTTGGAACTGGTACATAGCAATCTCGGTTTCATTGATCGTTGTTGTCCAGGTGAAAGGGATCAATCCTGTAGAGGTGGTGGTAGGTCCTGTTAGCGTTATGGAAGCCGGTGGGGCACCGAGGTATTCGCCAACTTCCCAGTCCCATTGGAAGACTTGGGCAAAGTAGTTGGCAACACCATTGTGGTGGATGATGACGCCAGCTTCACGGTTTTCTGAGACCGATTCGTTACTCCAGTTGATGCTGGATATTAACACGCGTTGACCATCGGCAATGACGCCTTTGTTATGGGTCCATCCGAAATAGGTTTGGTTGGTAAAAGCCACATGGACACCGTTGGCTTTGAGATCCTCCGCCACCAACTGCATTCCAGAACTCCTGTTATCTAACATCACACGGCAGTAGACGCCTCGTAACACGGCTGCTTTAATGGCATCATTGAATTGGTTGGGATACCCGTCCCAATCAGCCTTGGAATACATTTGTTGGACATCTAAGGTTGTTGTCGCACTATCGATGAGGGCGACAATCGCAGGAATACAATAGTCAGGAGATACAAGGGAGGTAATCGTCATGGACCCAGTGAAGGTTTGGGCGCTGAATGGTGCAGGATAAGGACCGGTGTAGTTGAGGTTAGAGAGGTGGTCATAATCGTTGATATCTTCGCTATATAGTGTGGCTGCAGCAACATCTGAAGTGAAGACATTGAGGAAGTATTGGACGACATCCGCATTTTGGATCGCGACCCCCCATTCCCGATTGCCATCACTTGTCTCAGGGGGAATTCCTGATTTGGCCCAATTAGCGCTTTGCACCAACACCACCTGTCGGTCGATGATGATGTATTTGGCATGAGTGAATCCAAGGTCGGTGCGAGATTTATAGGCAAAGACGGTCGCGCCATACCCTGGGAGCTGGGAGATATTGTAGAGCGCGGCGTGGGTCCAATGGTTTTCAGAAGCACTTGCCCATTTCCAAGAGACTATGACATGAATGATCATGCTGCCATTCCTTGCTTTCGCATCCGCCAGTTCGTGGAGTAGATAGCCATGGCTAATAGCATACATGGTGATCAGAATTTCGTTCTGGGCTTGACGGAGATATTTCAAGGTCGTCACATAAGAGGAGTCTGGAGAGGTATACGCTTCGACGGTTGCTGACCCCGTGGTGGTATTCGCCACGAAGTGAGTCTGCGCTTGTGCAGTCAATGGAAAATTAGGAGCATCGTTGTTAGGAGCAATGGGTCGTATGAATAGAACCATGCCCAGAATCATGATAATAAAGGATAATTGAAGGAGATGTGAGCGTTTCATGGTAACACTTTCCCTAGGAAGCCTAGAAGGATGGTTCCCCTCATATCAACTTCCTATTATATCTCTTCCCTTTATCTAGATTCATGAATTTAAACACGACATAAACCAGCACAAGAGGAACGGAACCGTCTCGGAGCCTATGTAAGAGCTATCTTCCTGTGTTGCCTGAAAACTTGATATATGAACAGCTAATCAGTAGTAACGAAGTTTCTCTTGATTAGAGAATCGACGAATTCACTCGGTGGTAACAGTGGGTAAAGAACTTCATTATGAATATGCGCAATATCCACCAGCTGAAACAGCGTTCAAATGTCTAGTTAATCGCTTGGATTTGCAGGTAAGAGAAGAAGATATGGGTGGGGGATTGCGGGCGGTGAATGAGACACGAAGTTTAGTTGTTCATTTACAAACCCGCGCCACGCAGCGAGGGGGATTAAAAGTGGAAGTTCACATTCGGGTCTCAAGAGACGACGATATGGCGGCAGTGATGGCTTGTTTTGGTGAACCCCAGAAAGAACGCAAGATGGCCCCAACAGCCAAGGATTTCGCGAACCACGTGATAGCCTTAGAAGTTGGGGAGGATTCAGATGCCTTTGTTGCAGAAATTTGTGAACAGCTAGATATTACTGTGGATCAGTTTGGAAATTACCGCGCTATGGTTCTGTCCACTTCAACCCTTCCCGGTGCTTCTAAGGAGTTAAAACAAGCAGCGAAGAAGCTCAAAACCTTGTAGTCAACGCGAGGACGGAACGGGGTTACCCATAGGTGAGAGCATAAGATTCTGCTTTGTGACCACATTGTGGACAGACATACAAGTTTTTCTTCTTTTTGACACACGCCATGTGAAAAGCCGCGTTGCATTGGGAGCATTTTAGGGGGGTTTTGACGATACTACCACAGGCTTGGCATACATCTTCAGAGCTCATGATATCACGGACCTTATTGGTAATACTCTACAAATTACCTGATTAAACATTTCTCTAGACCTGCTATTGACGCCGATTTGGTGTAGATACCTTAGCCTTCCCTTTCTTTGATGTAGGGGACTCCGATCGACTTTGGCGGAATGGATCGTCTAATGATGCCCAAGGCAACGATGACGCTGATATATGGGATCATCGCGATAAACTGTACATAAGGTGCAAGGTAGGAGAATTCGGGAAGCACATCAATTGATCCTTGGAGGGAGCTCAGGAAGCCAAAAAACAATCCTGATAAGACCACTCCAAGGGGATTCCAGTTCCCGAAGATAAGTGCTGCCAAGGCGATGAAGCCACGCCCACCTGTCATGAGTTCAACGAATCGGCTACCAAACCCGATAGATAGATGAGCCCCTCCAAGAGCTGCAAGGACGCCGCTGAGGAATACGCCAATAAGGCGTGTAGTTTGGACATTCACTCCTGCGGTATCAAGAGCACTAGGATCTTCACCTGCTGCTCTAAGGCGTAATCCAAACGGGGTTCGGTACAAGACATACCAACTGATGGGCAACATTAGGAACATGAGCACAATAAGTGGAGAGATTTTTCCTAACCAAGGCAGAGTCACTCTTGGCAATTGGGTGACGCTGGGAGTGATGCCGCGAATTCCCCAGATGCCATACACCATGAATGATGTAAATCCTGAGGCAAAAAGGATAATGCCAGCACCGCTGACAATTTGGTTGCCTCGTAATTGTACTGAGATTAGTCCATGAATAAGACCGAGAATACCTCCTGATACCATGGCACTTAACAAGCCTATCCAAGGATTGCCAGAAAACCAAGTTCCAACTACTGCCATGAAAGCGCCCATGAGCATCATACCCTCTAACCCGATATTAACGACACCAGATCGCTCTGAGAACATACCACCTAAAGCAGCAAGGACTAACGGTGTGGAGAATTGCAATGTAGTGTTAATGAACCAAATGATTACCAAAGGATTCAGGAAAGAGCTCTGCATTATGAGACACCTCCAATAAGGACCCTCTTCTTTAGTACGAGAAAGCTAGATATGAGAGATAGAAGAACTCCAATCAGTCCTAGAATTGTGAGTGGAATCGTCAAAGTCCCCTTTGGGAAAACTACAGTCAAAAAGGCTAGGATAATCCACGCGATGGATGTTATGAGGGCGGTTATGAATCCTCCTCTTCTCTTCATGAGGATGGCAATGAATGACCAAAGGGCTAAGATTCCAATTCCAAGCATCTGGGCTGTGAATACCAGGTCGCTTCTGATGTTAGCGAAACCGATACCAAAGCCAATAAAGGCACCAATTAAGACGATTATTGCCGTGAGAAAGAGGGGGATAGCGTTTTTCGGTTCCTTGACTATCCATTTGGCGTACGAAACATTCTCTTTTGCAAGCCATTTGATAATCTTAGGAGCAGCAACGAACAAGACAACCAGGCCTTGAATGATATTTACCATTTCAACTGGAACACCTGCTAATGTCTGCATAGCAACGGCTCCAGCACGAAGAAACCCAAAGAAAACTGCTGCAAATATGACTCCAAAGGGATTGTTAAGCCCTAACACAGCAACAGTGATTCCATCAAACCCGATTCCCCCAGACCATCCGATTATAAAACGTCGGTACTGTCCGAGTATTTCTGCAGCTCCAGCTAATCCTGATAATGCACCACTCATAACCAAAGATAAGACAATTAATTTCTTTGAATTTATACCAGCGGCTTCAGCAGCAGTGGGATTTTGTCCGACAGCCCGCATTTCATAACCAGACACGGTTCGACCTAGGAAGAAGTAAATGAAAATCGCAGCTATAATGGAAATGAAAATACCTGCATGGAGAACGGGAGAGCCAAACACATTAGGAAGCACCGCAGAAGGAAGAATTGTCATGGTCTGTGGAAAAGGCGTTCCAGGTTCTCTCAGTGGTCCACTAACCAAGAATTCAGTCAGTAAGATCGCCACAAAACTAAGCATCATTGTAGAAACAACTTCATGAGTACCACGATACGCCTTTAACAGACCGGGAATCATACCCCAAAAAGCGCCGCAGAGTGTTCCGATAGCTAGGCAGATGAATGGATGTATGATGATGGGAAAGAAGAGATAGATTCCAAGAATAGTGGCCACCATTGAGCCTATATACAATTGACCCTCTGCCCCAATATTAAAAAGTCCAGCTTTGAACGCTAATGCGACTGAAAGGCCGGTAAGAATGAGAGGAGTAGCCCATGAAAAAATCAGGTCAGGTGCCGACAAGGCACCCTCCAGAAGAGCGGAATAAGCTAGGAGAGGATTACTACCTGTCGCTATCATGATAAGTGCAGCAACAAGCAAAGCGAGAAAAATGGAACCAAGCGCCCAACCGAGTTCAGTAAGAATCCGCCAGAAAATCCTTTCAAAAGCGCCTTCCCCCTCATCTTTAGCATCTTGTGCGAGCTTGGTTCCAATTTCTTTTTGATCTTCTTTCATCTCCGTGACTCCTAAGTTGTTTGTTCAAGCTGAGATCCAGCCATTAACAGCCCAAGTTCCCGTTCATCAGTTTCATCAGGTTCTTTGACAGCCACTATACGACCTTCGAAGATGACAGCGATTCGATCAGCCACATTACGGATTTCATCAAGGTCCGCTGAAACGAGTAAAATTGCCACGCCTTTATCACGCATCTCAATGAGTAGGCGATGAATGTATTCGGTTGCACCTACATCTAATCCTCGGGTCGGGTGAGAGGCGATAAGAAATTTTGGTTGGAAGGCAAGAGCTCTAGCTACAATGATTTTTTGTTGATTACCACCTGATAGAGTGTTCGCTAACGAGTCAAGATCTCTAATCTTAATCGCGAAATCTTTTACTAATTGATTTGAATCATTGGCTATTCGCTGGGGATTCAATAAGAAATGAAGAGGCCCCATTGAGTAGGGAGGTCGATAATGAGCACCCAGAATCATGTTTTCCTTTATCGAAAAATCTAAGATAAGACCTCGTTTATGCCGATCTTGGGGAATGTACCCTATACCATGTTCACGGATTTTTCGTGGATGAAATCGTTTGATACGCTGCCCCTCAAATAAAATTCGTCCTTTGAGTGGTTTTCGAAGCCCCCATAGGGTTTCGACTAGCTCTAATTGCCCATTACCTTCGACACCAGCTAACCCAAGGATTTCACCTGCGTGTATTTCCAAATCAATATCCTTAATGACTTCAAATCCTCGATCGTCTTTTACATGGAGGTTTTCAATTGTAAGGACTGGTTGACCAGGCGTTGCCTTAGTTTTTGAGACCCGAAACACGACTGGACGACCAACCATCATCTCAGCAAGCTTTGATTGAGTTGTCTCGTCTTTTTCGACCGTGCCTACGAGGCGTCCATCACGCAACACGGTAATTCGGTCACAAAGTGCCATGGGTTCCCGAAGCTTGTGTGTAATGAGAATAATGGTTTTTCCTGCTTCTCGTAAACGAGTTAAAGTTTCAAACAGCTCATCGACTTCTTGCGGAGTTAACACTGCAGTCGGCTCGTCAAGAATGAGAATGTCTGCTTCACGATACAAAACCTTGATGATTTCCACTCGTTGCTGCATCCCCACAGAGAGTTCCTGAACTTTCACATTAGGATCAACGAAGAGCGCGTTTTCTTCCGCGATTTCTTTGATTTTCACTTTTGCCTTCCTGTAATTCACCGGAGTAACTCTATCCATGGACCCAGTGAATAATCTCGCAATACTGCGAGAGAATTTGCTTACATCGCCTCTGAAACCAGAGGGGATGTCAGCTTGGATAACCCGTTTTTCGAAGCGGCTCTCCCAATTGGTAAAGAGTGGTTCAGCACCCAAAACAACATTTTCAGTCACTGTAAAAGTAGGAATGAGTTTGAAATGTTGATGAACCATTCCAATTCCCAAACTGATAGCATCACTAGGTGAATGGAAATCCACCTCTGCACCTCTAATCTTAATCGTCCCAGCATCCCTTGAAATCAGCCCATAGAGGACATTCATCAGCGTGGTTTTTCCGGCTCCATTCTCACCAAGAAGGCCATGAACTTCCCCCTCTTTAATTCGAAGAGTGATATCCCGATTGGCTTCGACGCCTCCTGGGAAAGTCTTGCTGATGTTTTCAAGTTCTATGGCGTAAATCCTTGTGACCTCCTTGTTCTGGAATAATTCAAGGATGCATTATTGCTAGAAGTGTCGGGTTTAAGTTGTATTTAATCTCAATGATTATTCCGAACAAACTTTTAAAAAAAATGTGAAGAGGGCCACAAAAAAATGGCCCTTTCGAAGAACTAAAGCCACCCAAAGTCTGTCGGGACAACTATGGTTCCATTAATGACGGCTGTTGCTAGGTCGGCCATCAAGTCTTGTTCTGGCACTGTGATCTTGTAAGGTGGTGCGAGGAGATCGTTTTGGAGTTCCCATCCAATACCGCCGTCTTCAAGTTCGAAGATTTGTAGACCACCTGTGAAGTTATTAAAGATGGAAGCAGCGAGGATGGTTCGGTATACGACATAGTCGACTTTCTTGAGCATCGATGTTAGCATTGTGGTGTAGGTACCACCAGAAGGAACGCCAAGATACATCTGTGGCTTATCGACACCGATAGACCAGCAATCGTAGGCGAGAGTTCCATTTTTGGCGATGGCAGCATCAAACACTCCAATGCTTGATCCACCAGCCGCGGCAAAGCATATGTCTGCACCCGCGTCGTAATGTAGCTCCGCTTGAGATTGCCCGGTTGCTGGATCATCCCAAGCACCAACATAACTGAAGAGGTAATTGGTATGATGGGTAGCATTCACACCAATATTCGGATTCGTATAGTTAGCACCAAAGGCATACCCAGCAGCAAACTTGTGGATAAGTGGTTCGTCTTTTCCACCAACAAAAGCAACTGTATCCTGGGTAGTTCGCAAACCAGCGAGTGCACCGACAAGGAAGGCGCCTTGTTCTTCGTTAAAGCACAGCGCCGCAATGTTAGGATATGTGGTGTGGTTGATCCAGTTAATATCGATTACACAGAAGTCTTGATCTGGGTACTCACCTGCAACTGTGGTTATCGGATCAAACACTTCATAGCCTACACCGATAATGAGATCGTAAGGTGTAGAATAGCCTATGTGCATTGCGTACTGTCTGAACAATGGTAGGAAATCAGAAAGCGCTTGCGGTTCTGAGTATGTGAAATTCACATTGTAATTTGTTTTCGCTAGATCTGCTGCATCAAAGGTCAGGTCGTTGAATCCGAGGTCACCGAGACCCCCTAACCCGAAGACAATAGCCACTTGGAAAGGATTCTCCGGTGGGGGAGGCCGTAGGAATAACCACCAGTATGCGGCACCACCGCCGACACCGCCGACGATAATGACAAGTGCAACAATCGCATAAACTGTTGTTCGTTTCATTTTTTGGCTCCTCCATATTTCTCCATGGTATTTCGCATGAAGGCAACAGAGCATTCCTGTTAAGAAACGAAGATGTATAAAAATATAGATTACTTGGAAACCCACAGAATTTTCACTCAGCGTCATTGTAGGAGGGATTGATTGTTCGACACATGTCGATGAGAAAGTCGCGTGTGTTGCATTTGGTTTGCACGAAGATATTTTACTAATGATCTCAGCAAAACACGATTCGTTAATTCGGGAAGACATTAATTCTCAAAAAACAAGAGCTCTGTGTATGAACAAGCTCACCGAGATGAAGACGAAAATATTTGCAGTTGAAGTCTTGCAGCTGCTGAAACATGATCACTCGTACAAGCAACTTTCGAAATTAACTAGATTGCCTGTCCAGGTGTTAAGTCGATATGTTAACGGTCATGTTCTACCGAATTATAATCGATCCAAAGAAATCATTCAATTGTTTACAGACCGATTTCTAATCGAGTTGCTTAAGACAAAGATTCGCACCGATAGTGCAGGGGGTTTAGCAGGTGTTGAAATTCGATCTGACCCAGTGCTACTCGATAAAGTGGCCAAAGCCGTGTTTCAGGAATTTAACTTCATGAAAATCGGTAAGGTGTTAACGAGAGAGACTGGGGGCATTTTTCTTGCCGTCCCTATTGGTAAGGAATTTGGGGTAAAGGTTGTCGTTGCAAGAAAAGAAAAAGAGATGGGTGTTAGCGAGTTTGATGAGGTAAGGATGTTCGATGAATCGGGGAAATATTCCTATCTGTACATTCCAGCGAATTCAATAAAGAAACGGGAAAATATTTTGATTGTCGATGATTTCGTCAGGTCAGGGAAATCCGTAGAAGCTTTGATGCATCTTTGTGAGAGGAGAGGGGCAGTAGTGAGCGGAGTCTTTGCTTTAGCTTCGGCTAAAACACCGGAACCTAAGATGAAGCGCAGAGTTAAAGGTCCAATATTATTTTACATGAAGCTGTAACAGTTCCTTGTTAATTATACATGTTTATGTATATTACAGTTAAATACCCGGGAAGTATCTCCTTCAAACGCGTATAACCTGTTCATGTTCTCCCACCAGTAGTTGAAGAATATGAACAACTAACGTGAATGGCAATGTCAGAAAAAGTTAGTTTTAAATTCACGCCAATGACGGCTGCGATCGTTGGATTAGTCATCGGCATACTTGCGACTGGCGCGGTTGCCTATGCCGTCTGGGGAGTTCCATATGTAACAAACCCAGGAACACAACTTGGGACATTGAAAGCGGGCTTCATTTATGTTGGGCCTATTGGCGACTATGGCTGGAGCCATGCGCATGAACAAGGACGCTTGTATATCGAAGGCAAATACCCTTGGTTAACGACAGTGTATTTAGAGTCGGTGGCAGAAGAGGATTGTGAAACAGCGATTGATTACCTTATCCAAACCCAAGGGTGTGATGTCGTCTTCACAACATCTTTTGGGTTCATGGATGCAACTATTGCAGCGGGAGCAAAATACCCAGACAAAATTTTCTTCCACTGCTCTGGATATCTTCGAAGCGCAAATGTGGGCACCTACTTTGCGGATTTCTATCAGCTGTATTACCTTAACGGGTTAATGGCAGGCGCCTTGACTATGAACGGGAAAATTGGTTATGTGGCAGCTTTTCCATTACCTGAGTTAATTCGTCATATCAACGCCTATCACCTTGGAGCTCAAGAAGTCAACGCTACCGTTGAGACACATGTTCGATGGCTACTCACAGACTGGTACGATCCTGTCGCAGCAAGAACAGCGGCCGAAAACCTAATTGCAGCGGGTTGCGATATACTCGCTTACACTGAAGACTCAACTGCGGTACTTGATGTCGCAGAAGAAAATCCTGGTGTTTATGCTTTTAGCCACTACTCTCCCATGCAATCCTTTGCACCCACCAGTTGTATTAGTGGTCAACTTGTCCGTTGGGACCTAATGTACGAAGATATCATACAAAAGATCTACCTCGGTCAATACACTAGCACTAATTTGGTAAATGTCGATCTTCACTGGTTACTTCAGGAAGGTGGTGTGGAACTCGGTGGCGAGTTTGGCGTCCCAATCAATCCGTTGTTCGAAGCCGACCTTAGAGCCATCATGACAACAGATACCAAGACCGGCCTTGGTTCAATAAGCGTCTATGATTTGGTTTTCAATCGGACTGAACAAATGAGTGATGTCAACATCATATTTGATCCATATACTGGTGAAATCAGAGACCAAGCGGATACTGTTATGATCGCTGATGGTGTCCGTGCCTCATACTACTATCTCCTAACAATTGATTGGTTCGTCCTCGGTGTCATCGGAGATCCATCACCATAAATTGGAGGGGAGAACCCCTCCTCCCACTCCTTTTTTATTTCAAGAGCGATACTCTTCTTCAAAATGACGGCTCCTCTTCTGTAAACCTGTTGAGTCGGAAGGTTAGAATTATGCCAGTGGCGTTAGAAGTCCGGAACATTTGCAAAACCTATCTTGAAGATGCTGAAACTGAGATCCACGCTAATGATAACATAAGTTTCGCTTTACACCAGGGAGAAATCCATGCGCTTTTAGGCGAGAATGGAGCCGGAAAAACCACTTTAGTAAAGATCCTTGGTGGCTTGATTAAACCAGATTCTGGGCAAATTCGACTTTATGATCAACTTGCATCTTTTAAGAATCCAAAGGAAGCCTTGGACCATAAAATCGGTATAGCACATCAAGATCTCTCACAAGCACTAGTTGAAAGACACACTGTTGCTGAAAATATCCTATATCTAGCGAAAGGTGCACTTCTCTCAACTAGGATGCAAGAAGCGCTTGTCCGTGAAGCCTTAGAAAAGTACCAGTTAGGAAAATTAGATCCACATGTAAAGGTGTGGAAACTGTCTGGAGGAGAAAAACAACGGGTTGAAATTCTAAAATCGCTTATTTCCAACCCAGATATTATCATTTTAGATGAACCTACATCGATGTTAACGCCTCCCGAGGTAGAGGATCTTTTCAAATTGCTGCGAGGGCTGAAAAACGAAGGTAAGGCAATAATCATCATTACACATATTCTGGAAGAAGCTATTCAGCTGAGTGACCGAATCACCGTCCTTCGGCAGGGAGCGGTTGTAGCTTCACTAGACAAGAAAGATGTGAAAAACTTAAGGAAGGATCTGACTCAAGGTTCGAAGACGCTAGCCAGGCTAATGGTTGGACGGGAGGTTCTATACCATTTAGATAGAAAACCCATGAAACCCGGTAATACTATTCTTGAAGTGAAGGAACTCTGTGTAAAAAACGACATGGGGATTCAAGCTGTTAAAAATGTGAGCTTTTCTGTTAAGGAGAAGGCAATCTTGGGTATCGCTGGCATCACAGGAAATGGCCAACGCGAACTTGTGGAAGGCATTCTTAACCTACGAAAAATTGAATCAGGAAAAGTCCTTATACACGATGTGAATGTCACGCGAAAAACAATTAAACAGATTAGAAACCTGGGGGTTTCATATCTTCCAGAAAATCGCTTTAAAGCCCTTGTATTAGATTTAAGTGTAAGAGAGAATCTAATCCTCAATAGATATGAGAAGAAATCAAAGAAACCTCGACCTCACACCTTAAAGGATATCCCTCACTTTTTTACCAACGGATGGAAGAAACAGTTTATTGACCAAACATTCATTGCAAATAAAACTGATGAATTGATCGAAAAGTTTCGTATTGAAACCCCTTCAGCCTCTACACCTCTTCAATACCTATCAGGAGGAAATAAACAAAAAACTGTCGTAGCAAGAGAGTTGTCCCAAGAACCCCCTGTAGATGCACAGTTACTCCTCATTATTGAAAATCCAACCTCTGGGTTGGATGTAGCTACAACTCAGTTTGTTCGTCAACAGCTCCTTAATATGAGAGAAGCAGGTTCAGCTATTTTACTAGTCTCCAGTGATTTGACTGAAATCCTTGCGCTCTGTGATGAAATCGCTGTCATGTTCAAAGGAGAAATTGTGGGAACTTCGAAGGCAAAAGATGCCACTAGGGAACGGCTTGGCTTGATGATGGGAGGGGTTGTTCGTTGAGACTTGGGAAATATGAAGTATTATTGAAAAAACGAACAACACTCCTCACTCGTTGGGAGGCTATTCAACTTCGAATTCTTTTCTTAGTCTTTGGACTTGCTGTAATTGGAATAATCTTTGCGGCTTATGGTGTCAATCCAGTTCTCGTGTATATCGATATTTTTCGATTAGCGTATTTTACAACTTTTGGTCTTGCTGAGACAGTTACACGATTCATCCCTTTACTACTCATTGCCATTGGTTTATCCATCCCCTTTCGTGTGAAAATTGATAATATCGGTGCTGAAGGTCAATTTATCATTGGAGCCGTTGCAGCAACAGGAACTGCATTCTTTTTTTGGTACCTTCATCCATTCCTCCTTATCTCACTCATGTTTCTCATCGGGGCAATCGCTGGAGGACTATGGGCCCTCCCCATTGCCCTCTTTCGGTCCCGAGGAGGGTTCAAGGGAGCTGATGTGGTGATTAGCTTTCTGCTGGTATATCCTGCTTTTTTCATTTTAGAATATCTCGTAATAGGCCCTTGGAGAGATCCAGTTGGGTATGGATTTCCTCAAACACCCATCCTCCCTCCTAACTCATACATTCCTATTTTTGTCATTCTGGGTTTTGCTTTAGCCATTACCTTCTTCATCTATTATTTTCTCGGTAAAAGTAAGTATGGCGTTTCAAAAACTAAGTTTGGTTACGAGCTAGATGTCCTTGGGAAAAATCCTGAAGCGGGGCGGGTTGCTGGGATGAGTTTTCTGAAAATCGCAGTTATCACCGTTCTTATTTCAGGGGCTTTAGCGGGAATAGCTGGTGTTAGTGAAGTGGCAGGTAACCAATTCCGTTTACGGATTGGTTTTCCAAGTGGATATGGATTTTCAGCAATTGCTGTAGCTTGGTTAGGAATGTTGAATCCTCTCGGAATTATGCTTAGTAGTCTCTTCTTCGCAGGTCTATTAGTTGGAGGATTAGCTATTCAAATCTCAGCCGGTCTTCCTGCCACAACAATGAGTTTGTTTAACGGGGTTATTCTGCTTTTCGTGTTATTAGCTGAATTCTTCACACGATATCGACTTGAATTGAGGGTCTACAGATGAGTGCGGAAATAATCATTTTAGGTCAATCCATGGTAACAGCGGCAACATTCTTCTTGATACCAACGATTGGGGAAATTTTTGCTGAAAGATCAGGTGTACTTAACTTGGGCATTGATGGAATGCTCCTCACAAGCGCAGCGGCGTCTTTCGGTGCAGCCTATTTGACTAACAATCTTGCTATTGGTGTACTTGTAGGGATGATAGGAGGGGGATTGTTAGCCCTTATTCATGCCATCCTGACTATTACTTTTCGCGTAAACCAAGTAATCTCGGGAATCGGAATTACAATTTTTGGAACTGGGCTTAGCGGTTTGGTAGGTTTGGCATTCGTTGGAAAAAAAATCACACCATTTCCAGCTGTTCCCATTCCCTTATTGAGTCAAATTCCTATCCTTGGCCCCATTTTTTTCAACCAGGATATCCTTGTTTATACCGCTTTCATCCTTGCAATTGCTTTCGCCATTCTTCTCTACAAGACTAGGTTAGGGATAATTGTTCGAACCACGGGAGAGAATCCTTATGCCGCGTATTCGCAAGGATTCAATGTAGTCAACATTCGATACGCCTGCGTCATTATCGGTGGCGTTTTATGCGGCTTAGGAGGTGCGTATCTCTCATTAGCCTGGATCCCTTTATGGTCCGAAGGAATCACTAAGGGGCGAGGTTGGATTGTTATCGCTTTGACTGTTGTTGCGCTTTGGAATCCAATCGGCGCGTTATTGGGTTCTTATGTTTTTGGAACCTTTCATGTACTACAATACCAGTTTCAACCCATGGGCATCCCGACCCCAATTCTTAATATGCTTCCCTACTTAGCCACCATCTTCTTGCTAGCCTTTTGGGGAATTGTCCTAACAACTCAAAAGGTAAAACAGGTTTTAGGTGCTCCATCAGCTCTTGGAATGCCATTTGAACCCGTATAATCTTGATGCTTCGAAAATTGCGAATGCAAATATTTCTGCTGTTCGTTATTCCCTTCTAGTCGATATTTATGACATGACCCTGTTTTCCAACAACCATGAGTTTGGTGTTTTTAAGCACATCCGTTTTTCCTTCAGCCTCATGGACATGACCACTGTAAACTGCTAAAGGTTGTACTTCACTTACAAAATCTCGAAGACTACGATAACCTATATGGTTACCTCCCCAAGTCCTATCCACAGTTGTGCCATAAGGTGGCGTATGTGTGCAGAGAATGAGATTTTGAAGATGGTAGAAACGCCCAAGTATTAAACGCGCTTTTTCCTCAGTGACAGCAAAGGGTAAACCAGGCATTCCCCCTCCAAGGCCTGCAAAGTTGATTTCCCTTAGAGTGATCTGTTTCCCGTGGAAGAAATGAAACTGGGCGGATTCTGCACAGATGTGTTTGAGTTCTTCAGCATCATCATGGTTTCCAGGTAACAGGTAAATATCGGTTCCCACATCGAGCTGTTCGAGAGCGTAACCGAGCCCTTTTCCGAAGGTAGCAAAATCACCCAACCCAAATGCGCAATCGACTTGTTTTAATCGCTCTTCAATGTGGGTGATCGCGTTATGGTCTTGGTGTAGATCCGAGAAAAAGAGAATCCGCATACTAGTCATAGGGCATTGACAGTTTTTTAAAAAGGATTCCTGTATGTGGAATTGAATGATGAAATTTAGTTCTCAAGTTATCTTCGAGTTATTAGCAAGTCTGAGAAGTTGTATGGTATGTAAACCATTGCGAAACTGTTATTGAATTTCCTATGCGCTTTCGTCGTTAATGTGGTCGGGCTCTGGTCTTAGCTTTCGTAAGTATCCTCAGCTTCTCTTTCGGCTTCTGGCTCTGCTTCCTTTTCGGCTTCCTGTTCCGCTTCCTTTTGTCGTTGCTCCAATTCTTTTTCTGCTCGTCGTAGGGCTTTTTCTCGGCGAACGACGCTTCGTGGGACCTTAACGATGAGGTTCTGAGCGATGATGCTCACTAACAACGCTAGACCAATTGGATCTGTAGTGAACAGAGAGAGGATGAAGAATCCTGTGTGAATAGCAAGTTCTTCGATGGGAAAGAGAGTGTAATTGATATAGAGGAACTTTCCAACTCGCCATAACAATGAGAGGATACTGAGACCAGTTCCCAGTTTAACAAGGTAACGTCCCCATCCTTCCCAGCCTACTGCAACAAGGAGCGCACCAGCAATTACTGTAAAACCTCCACCACGGGCGAGGTAGTCGAGAACGAAGTTGATCGTATAGACAAAAGGCCAGTACTCCATTGGGAGCGCGAGTGTTGTCCAAATCAATTCCAGGTAAGTAAGTATTCCTGCATCAACAGAGTATCCGAAAACAATCAGCATTATTCCAGCAACAAGGGCTAGAATAACGCCTAGAACATTGCGTGTTCTCACCTTAAAATCACCTAGACCAGTCCTGATACCTTTTACCTTAAAGCCCTATTGGCGTTTAAAAAAAGAATGGGAATACGGGTAAAGAGAAAAAAGGGAGTTAGTTAACCATCAAAGGAAAAATTCAAAGAAACTCGAAAATGGTTGGTATCAATGACGAAAGCTGATGTGTTGTATGTTGATAGGATAGTGTGGCCTCGATATTCAATGCTAGACAAGCTAGAAGTTCTCTGGGAAAAAATCGGGCTAAAAGACGCTATCAATAAGGATGACAAGGTGATTATTAAAACCCACTTTGGAGCCTATGGGAACCTTATGTACATGAGACCCGCTCTCTTACGCAAGGTCGTAGACTTGGTGAAAGCAAATGAAGGGTGGCCGATATTAGCGGAAACAGCTGGATTAGGTTACGGCACCGGGCTATACGGTGGTCGTACTACTGCAGCAGAATACTTCAAAATGGCGGCCGCGAATGGTTATACCATTGGAACCATGGGCGCACCTATCGTGTTACTTGATGGCTATTGGGGTACAGATACTTTTACTGTTCCAATCAAAGGTAAACACCT
This sequence comes from Promethearchaeota archaeon, assembly GCA_048938385.1. Classification (GTDB taxonomy): domain Archaea; phylum Asgardarchaeota; class Hermodarchaeia; order Hermodarchaeales; family Hermodarchaeaceae; genus Hermodarchaeum. The sequence continues at coordinate 80,992 of JBHLMG010000010.1, forward strand.
TGATAGAGTAGAAGTTGCTATGGCGCTAAGGGATGCCGATATCGTCGTCGTGATGACCCACTTCAAAGGCCATGGCGGAACAGGTATGGGAGGCACGCTAAAGAACCTAGGCATCGGTTGTGTTGGCAAGTATAACAAGACGATGATGCACGGTCCACAGAATCCTGTTGTGAATGCTGCTGATTGCAAAGGACCTGACTGTCAAAAATGCATACGAGTCTGTCCAACTCGATGTATCACCGTAGACCCAAAGGTAGAAATTAATTTTGACCAGTGCATCCATTGCATCCATTGCGTGTCCGCTTGTCGAGAAGCGGGATCAAAAGCCATTTCAGCGAAGTGGGGCGAGAACCCCTCTGGGTCCACAGAACGGATGATCGAAAACGCCTATGGTGTACTTGAAGGCGTAGGTCGAGATCGATTCTATTTCTTCAATGTTGCCTTAGATATCAGTGAGTTTTGTGACTGCATGCCTGCAGGTCCACAAGCGATGGTTCCTGATCTTGGTATTCTGGCATCACGAGATCCCATAGCAATCGATGCAGCAAGTATGGAGATGCTGAACCAGGCACTCCCTATTCCTAGTTCCGCGTGCGGTGACATCACTCCTGGCGAGGACAAATTAGCGATCGCGACGCCTTGGCCTGATGAGACCGGTGCGAAGACTCCGACGCAATGTCACCTTCTACAACTCGATTACGGTGAAGAACTCGGACTTGGTTCGAAGCAGTATATTCTGAAGCATGTCGACAAAAAGCAATCCATCTGACATACTACGGTAATTTATTACTACAAACACCTTATGTAGAGGTATGGTGCCACAGCTCCAAGAAGGTATCTTAGTTCTCGATTTTGGCAGTCAATATACCCACTTGATCACTCGGCGTATCCGAGAAATGGAAGTATACAGTGAAATTGCTCCCTCCTCTTTTCCGGTTTCTAAATTTACCGAATTCTCCCCTAAGGGCATCATCCTATCTGGTGGTCCTCAAAGCGTCTATGAACCTAGCGCTCTAAAATTACCTGATGGTTTCTTTGAATGGCAACTACGATCAGCTGTTCCTGTCTTGGGGATTTGCTATGGGATGCAATTGTTGGCATACCAGATGGGAGGAAAAGTTCAAGCTTCTGAGAAACAGGAATATGGTCTTCAGCAAATTCAGATTTATCCCAAAAGTCGGTTGTTCCATGGTCTTACCGCGTCTTTATCTGTTTGGATGAGCCATGGTGATCAGGTTACTCGACTACCCGAGGAGTTCCAGGTTATCGCCTCAACGGAATTTTGCCCTGTTGCCGCATTTGAATCTCCGAATCAACACATGTACGGTGTCCAATTCCATCCTGAAGTTCATCATACACAACAGGGAACACGCATGCTTCAGAACTTCGTGTTTGGAATCTGTCAATGTCAGCCAACTTGGAAACTTGCCAGTTTCATTACAGAAACTACAAAAAGGTTACAGACAATTGTTGGTCCACATCGTGTATTGATGGCCGTTAGTGGTGGTGTTGACTCTACGGTTGCAGCACTGCTGCTACAGAAAGCAGTGAAAGAACAGCTCCATTGTGTGTTTGTGGATAATGGATTACTTCGCCAGAATGAGGTAGAAGAAGTCACTCTGATGTTGACACCGCTGTTCTCCCATTTTCACATCGTTGATGCCGCTGCATTATTTTTAGAGCGTTTAATCGACATCAAAGATCCTGAACAGAAACGCCTTGTAATTGCGAACACATTCATTGATGTCTTTCAAGACAAGGCAAGTGAACTCGCAGAAACGGAGGGAGCTTTCAAATTCTTAGGTCAGGGCACTATTGCTCCAGATCGAATTGAAAGCGGAGCAACTAGCCCCTTATCGAGCCGGATTAAGAGTCATCATAATGTGACGCTTCCAGATGTGATGCATTTGAAAGTCATTGAACCTTTGAGCAACCTCTACAAAGACGAAGTACGGCGTATCGGAGTGGAACTGGGATTACCTAGTGAGTTTCTTCAAAGACACCCATTTCCAGGACCTGCCTTAGCTGTGCGAATTGTTGGAGCTGTTACAAAGCCCCGGTTGCGTATTGTTCGCGAATCAGATGCAATCCTTATTGAAGAACTCAAAAGGGCGAATCTCTATAACCGCGTCTGGCAAGCTTTTACCGTGTTTCTTCCCGTTCGATCGGTCGGTGTGATGGGTGATGAACGCACCTACGAGAACGCAGTAGCAATTCGTGTAGTTGAAAGTGAAGATGCAATGACAGCGTCCATCGCTCATCTGGATTGGTCTTTATTAGAGCGGATTAGTAGTCGTATCGCTAATGAGGTAAAAGGTGTGAATCGTATCCTCTATGATCTCTCCAACAAACCCCCAGCGACTATAGAATTCCTATGAGTCAACTTATTCGAGATCGTGAGGATAGAGCTCCTGCATTCCTGCCCCTGAAACGCGTCCAAACCTCGCCTTTTCCCACATCTCCATAATTGATCTAGCCCCAATGTAACCACAGGAGGCTTGGAGGGCACCAATGAATTCGACTATAACTTCTTTAACAGAACCTCGCATCGGGACTAACCCTTCAATCCCTTCATCTACAGCTTTGGTTGGATGAGAGTATCGATCCAAAGCATAACGTTGTTGACGGGCGCGCTGACTGCCCATACCCCAATGGCGTTTATAGGATTGCCCATTGATGGTTTCGATGGGTGTAGGACTCTCTTGAGTGCCCGCTAGGACATTCCCTAACATCACCACCCAGGCACCAGCAGCTAGCCCGATAGCCGCATCTCCAGGATTGCGGACTCCACCATCTGAAATTATTGGTATTTTGACACCTAATGACCGGCAAGCATCTGCAGCTGCGGCAACAGCTGAAACATTCGGGGCACTAACCCGGGTCTGAACTGAGGTCGTGCAGGTTGAACCGCTACCAATTCCACAACGAAGACCTGCAACGCCTTCTAGTTGTGTAAGTACATCTTGAGTTGCTTCATAGGTTCCAAGATTACCTACAATCACATCAACATTAGTTGCCTTGAGAATTTGGCGTGTTCCATCAAAACAGGATCGAGTATGGAAGTGCGCAACATCGATGACGAACACATCAACTGAATCCTGAAGAGCTGATACGCGTTTTACATCTTTAGGTCCAACAGCCGCGCCAACACGATATCGATTCTTTTCATCAAGAGTAACATTGAGGTGCTTGTCGTTGCCGACAGTTGTAGCTTTCACTTTTTGGGCCATTTTAAGCTGAGCCTCAATTGAGCAGTTACGATGCAACATCCCAACTCCACCAATTTGAGCGAGAGCAACTGCTAGCTTCGATTCTGTGACACTTTCCATGGGGCTACTCACAAAGGGTACCGTCAGTGGTATATTAGTGGTAATTTTACTGGATACATCAACGAAGTCAGGCTCTACTTCAGACCATCCTGGTAAGAGCACAAGGTCGTGGAAGGTTACAACATCTATAGAGGATGTGATTTTTTTACGGAAATAACCCAATTCTTGTTCCCTCAACCAAACACAATACATTATTGGCTCTTCGTTATTTCTTCATCTTCCGTTCTGATTTATGGTCCATACGGGAGATGGCTTCTGAACTAGCTGGTTGGTCCTGCCATTGCTGTACAAAAAGACGGGCATAAGACATTGGTACACCAACTTCGAACAGGTGGTCGATGATTTCTCTTGTCGATTTTCCTTCTTTTATCAATTTACTTGATAGATTAATTGTGAATTCTCGCAGTTCCCAAGGATAGACAACCCACGCCTCAGTTTTCACCACCCAAAAGTCGGGAACCAGCTTTGTCCAAGGTTTCAGATGTAAGGTAGCCGTTCGCGGATTCTTGTATCCGCGTTTGTCGAGGTGATCTAAGGCAAGGGTGAGGCTGTCTCCAGTGTCAGAAATATCATCCACGATTAGTGGTGCTTTCCATTCCATATCCTTTGGAATAGTTTGGCTAATACGTGCTTCCGCATCTCTTGCATATATTCCCCTATACAAGTCGACCTTGACATTGGCCGTTTCCCGAGTAAAGAAAAGATCTGAGAGAACGCGGGCAGGAATCCATCCTCCTCTTGCTATGCCAACGATCACATCGGGACGAAATCCTGAACCTTCGATTTTCTCATATAATCGAAAACACAGTTCGTACAGTCGTTCCCACCAGACGAATTCGTACGAGATTGCCATATTGCTAGATAATTTTGTAATCTATAAAGGTTATCGTAATAACTGGACTCTAGATGTCGAACAGGGTGGACAAGTTGTAACCATGACTGTCTTTCGTAGAAAAACTTACTAGTCCCGAGTTGAACGAAATTTGAGCAAGTCATGTAAATCTTTGATGATAAGATTGGGTGGTGGCTGCAAGTTTGTGGGCGTATGTTGATTGGGACGATCAATTAATACAGTAATCATACCAATCTGATTTCCTCCAACGATATCACTACTGGAATCCCCAACCATCACGGCTTGCTCTGGATGCGTATCGAGGTTCGAAAGGGAACGAAGAAACCCATCAGGTTCGGGTTTTGCGATATGTTGTTCAACAGATCCCAGCATGACAAAATCATCGAAGAACCTTTCAAGCTCGAAAGCCTTTACTTCTAGCCAAGCAATGTCGGGGGGTGTATTTGTTAGCAAGCCTAAGGAAAACCTTTCGTGTAGAAGCTGTAAAACGGTTACATCGTCATAGAGTTGGATTTCTCCTGTTTCAATCAATATTTTCCTTTTATTATAATCAAGCACATCAAAACGATGGATGAAAGCAGGATAGTCATCTACGCCCCAGCTTCTGATGATCATTTCAAAATCCCCACCAGAGTGCCAAACAGCAAGCCGCCTATCTTTTGGAGGAATAAGCACATTAAACTCCGTAAGTGCCACCACTAGTAACTCGTCAAAAAATTGCCACATTGAAGGTAACTTCACCAATGTTCCATCTAAATCGAAGAGTATGGTCTTGATTGGGTTCTGAAACGACATCTTTGGCTCTCTTTCCATTTAGCGGTGTGCAAATAGCGCCTTTAGTAATTCTCATCACTTTTAAGGTTTCCAAATGCCTTACTCAGTTTTCTGGTGTTGCCATTCTGTGAGAAAGCCCTTAGTTGGCGTGGAAGGAAGACCAATTTCAAGGAGGATCGATTCAATCTCCTTGATGGATTTCTTTTCTTTCGCTAATTGCTGGACGAAGCTGAAAATAAATTCCTTGATCTCCCAGGGATAGATAATCCAAGCATCTGTTGATTCAGCATAGTAATCGGGAAGCTGTTTAGTCCAAGGTTTGATGTGAAGACAAACGGTACGAAGGTCAGCCACCTTGCGGCGTTGAAGATGGTCAATCGTGGCTTTCAAGCTGTTTCCGGTATCGGAGATATCATCCACTAGCAATACGCGTTTCCAGCGTGTTTCGCCACTTACGGGTTGAGCGATGTAGGGTTGATCTTTTGTTTCGTAAATACCGTGGTAGAATTCAACCTTTACATTAGCAGTACTGGTTGTGACGAAGAAATCAGCAAGAATTCGAGCCGGCACCCACCCTCCACGGGCAATTCCAACTACAATATCGGGTTGAAAATTGGCTTCACGAATCTGCCTATAAGTGGTTAAGCAAAGCGAATGGATTGTGTTCCAATCAATGTAGCGGTACTTGAGTTTCTCCATAATGGAGAATTGACAGGTACTTAATAAAGATAATAGGCTCGCTAACAAAACGGTGTAAAAGAGGTGAGCCGCAGACGCTACATCAGTGCAGATCAGTCCCTTCATCTGCCGTGATGAGCGGCTCGGAGAGGTACACGTTCGTCATCGAAGCGCCCGCAAGCTCAAGGTAATATAGGAATCTTGATGATTAAGAGGTTTCCATTCGGAGCTACTTGGGACCTAGCTGATAGCCGCCTTGAGGAGTTGCTTCGTTAAGTTGTTCAATGCTAAGGTTTGTAAAAGGATGAATGTCCCGATGATGAGACTCACAATTAGAAGGAGTACAAAAAGCCCTATTAGAGAGAAGTTTGTGGGGAAAAAGAGGAACGTTATGATCGTCAGAATGAGAGGTAATAGAAACCCGAGAATTCCTCGAACGATTGAGAGTAGTATCCTGAGTTGCGTGTCCTTGATCATAAATACACCGAACAAAGGGATGATGATGCAGATCAAGTAGACTGGTGTGCCAATTAAGGAGAGGAGCTGTGGAAAGAGGAAGGGGTCAAAGAAGTGTCCCGTAATGACAGCTACAAGTATAATGATGGTGATGATGGTCCAGTAGTTGAGAATTGTTGTCCAAGTACCGAGTTTCTCAGTAGTTTTGGTTAGGTTTTTCATAATATCTTCCATTGCTTGGAACCTCCAGAAACCGTGCTTCCTCAGAGTACTTACCCTAAATGCCTTTCTCTCCGCTCGGGAGAAGCGGCGAGTCAAGGAGTTTTTGGATTTTCTTCTGTGAAACGCCCTTTAATACACCTTTTTCGGTGATAAAACCGGTGATATAGCGGGCGGGGGTAACATCAAAGACGGGGTTAAGAGTTGGAGTGTCATTGGGAGTGACTTGAACCGAACTTATCTCTCCAGAGGGTAATCGTCCAGTTATTGTGGTTACTTCTGTTCCTGGACGTTCTTCGATTTTAATCTGAGCTCCATCTGAGCATTTAACATCAAAAGCAAAGAGAGGAGCTGCAACAAAAAAGGGAACTTGGTGCTCATAGGCGAGAACAGCTTTTTCATAGGTGCCAATTTTGTTAGCGACATCACCATTAGCTGCGATGCAATCAGCTCCAACAATAACGACATTAACTAAGTTCTTTTGAAAGAGATAGCCAGCCGCACTATCAACTACTAAATGGTAGGGAATATTTTCTTGTTGGAGTTCCCAAGTAGTTAAGCGGCTTCCTTGAAACCATGGACGCGTTTCTGATATATAGACCATAGCCAGTTTCCCAGCATTATGTGTGGCACTAATCACACCTATGGCAGAGCCGGAATCTTGTATCGCAAGGGGACCAGTATTACAGTGAGTTAATATGCGACTTTCGGGTTGGAGAAGTTGAGCTCCGATTTTACTCAGGCTAGCAGATGCTCGAATATCGTTGGCAAGGATTTCTCTTGCAGCTTGATCTACACGAGCTTGCTTGTCCGGAATAGTTGTTCCTTCTGATGCAGCATTCAAACAATAGGAGACCGCCGCAGCAAGAGTGATGGCAGTAGGTCGTGCTTGTCTAATAACAGACGCAGCTTCTGCAAGCTCTCGCTGAAATTGTTCAAGTGTGGTGGTTGTGACTTGATGGCCTGCTTGTGCCATGGCAAATGCACCTGCAACTCCAACAGAACCTGCTCCACGAGTGACAAGATCCTTGATGGCGTTTACTGTATCCAACCAGGAAGTGAATTGACGAACCTCTACACGGAACGGAAGCCATCGTTGATCCAGCATTGTAACTACATGATCCGCCATATCCACGGCAAGCATTTCGTGAATTTCGCCCTTAATCTGAACTCGCATTAGATCTTCCTCCAATTGCATACCTAGAATCAAGTTTAGACCTTAAGAGTTATTTGACTCGCATCCGACCTAGAGAAAATTATAGGACTCTGGCAAGAATGCAAGAGTGAGGTAGAAAATCTCTGGAATTATTCTTCAGGTCGACGGATGATTTCACCGTATTCTACTAGACCTGCCATAGCTCGTGCTCCCCGCATTGGAAGGTGGTAGGCAGGGACTCCAGCCAGCCGGAGATCGAACATACGTTTTCGTATCTCCTTTGTTGATGGAACAGATACGACAAGGATTGGTTTCCGGCGCTGCTCAGAGGCTTCAACTATCGCTTGGCTTACTTGTTCAGCATCCAGAAGTGGCGTCATAAACAACGGTATTACGATGAGTCCATCCACCTCATCGCTATCGAGGAGCGTGTTCATAGAAAAGGCGAATTGCTCTGCTGTTGCCGAACCAGTGAGGTCAACGGGATTTCGGACAGAATAAAAGAAGGGAAGTTTCGTGTGTAATCGTTTTTGCAGCGATTCAGAGAGTTCTGGTGTATCAAGACCATAATCTGATAGTGCGTCCAAGGTCATTACTCCAAATCCTCCGCCACTCGTAATGACTCCAACTCGGTTCCCCTTGGCAGGTGGTTGGTTAGCCAATGCACGAGCCACATCGAAAAACTCGCCAATGTCTTTGACGCGAATAATCCCTGCAGCTTCGAAAGCCGCATCATAAATCCGATCCGTACCTGCTAAAGATCCAGTATGACTTGATACAGCTCGCGTTCCGGCTTCGCTGCGTCCAGCTTTGATAACGATGAAGGGTTTTACTTTGCATGCACGGCGACAAATATCGATGAATTTACGTCCTCGACTAATAGATTCGAGATACAATCCTGTAACCTGCGTGTCTTCATCATCTTCCAAATAGTCAATGAGGTCACCTTCATCGACATCAAGGGCGTTGCCAAAACTGGCAAATTTACTGAACCCAATTTTTTCGTTGTAAGCAAAGCTCATTATTGATCCACCTACCGAGCCTGACTGGGAGAGAAAAGAGATACGACCTATACCAGGACGAGGGGTCGTGCGTTCAGGTAGAAACAGGGTATCAATGTGACTTTTCGGACTGAAGGTTCCAAGGCAGTTGGGTCCAAGGATGCGGATGTTCCCCTTCTGAGCGATTTTCAACACTTGCTCTTCGAGCTTTGCACCTTCAGGTCCAGCCTCTCGAAATCCCCCTGACACGATAATGACATTTGGCACCTCTTTGTCAACACATTCCTGAATGATGGGAGGTACATACTTTGAGGGAATTACTATAACTGCCAGGTCAATGGGCCCACTGCAATCTTTGAGGGAGGCATAAGTCTTGATACCACAAATGTGATGTCCATCCTGTGCCGCTTCAGGATTGATGAGGTACAACCGTCCAGGATACTTAGATGCTACCATTTGCTCAACAATTATGTGTCCAATCCGACCAGGACGTCGAGAAGCTCCAATTATGGCAACACCTCGTGGATTAAAGAACCGGTCAATTTGTTGTTCAATCGATTCCATGGTTTTCCCACACTTTCACCGGATTTTTAAGACCGTTAAGGTTTACAACAACAGATTGTGCAAGTACATAAATGAATGTCTTGCCGATAGCGTCCAAAAGAAAGTTCTAGGAATCTCTAGCAAATCCCTGTGAGGAATGTCTGTGTCCCAACCTAAACCTCCAGATCATGTACTTGTCCGTTATGGTGAAATTGGATTAAAGAGTCCCGGCGTTCGTCGACACCTTGAGACACTCCTTCATAATCACCTTTCTACAATGCTCAAAAGGCATAATACTCCCTTTACAGACATTTCTCGGGACCGTGGACGGTTCTTCATACAGACACCTAATGTCCAAAAGACAGCAGAAATAAGTGTAAAGGTATTTGGTGTGGTCTCGGTAAGCCCCACGTGGCGAATTCCTTCACAACTAGAAACAATTACCAGTTTCATATCAAAGCTAGCTCCGATTATCCTTCAGAAAAACCAAACCTTCGCCATTCGAGCTCGTCGCTTGAAAACTCATGCGTTTACCAGCCAAGATATAGCAAAGCAAGTTGGTGCTGAAGTAATCCAAGCCATGACCGCTAGAGGCGAAGCTGTGTCAGTCAATTTGGATTCCCCTGATGTTGAGATCCATATTGAAGCCAGGCAACACCAAACTTATATTTTCACTCAGACATTGCCAGGACCCGGTGGCTTCCCCTATGGATCCCAAGGCTCAGTGGTTGGTCTACATTCTGGGGGTCTTGACAGCCCCGTTGCCCAGTGGTTATTAATGAAACGGGGAGCACGAGTCTTTCCGTTGTACTTTGATTCAGATGCCCCTAATGTTGCTCGATTGCGTCCACGCGCCATCGAGAGTGCAAAGGTCCTCGCAGGGTGGGTACCTGATGCCAAGTTTGAACTCTTAATTATTCCCTATCGCGATGTGCTTACTCAACTTCAAAGCTCTAAAAATCCGAAATTAACTTGTATCCTTTGTAAGCGGATGATGTATCGGATAGGAGCTATGGTAGCAGCGCAAAAGAAGGCAAAAGGACTCGTGACCGGAGAAAGCTTGGGTCAAGTAGCTTCCCAAACCCTGACCAATCTCAGTATACTCGATTCAGCTATTGCGCTACCAGTATTTCGACCCTTAATTGGCTTAGATAAAACGGAAACCATGGCGCTTGCTCGAAGGATAGGAACATATTCAGCATCCAGTCAGGATGTAGGAGATTGCTTTGCGGTTCCAAAGCAACCCACCATTGGAGCCTTGCTCGATGATGTGCATTCAGCCGAATCACAGTTACCTATCCCTGAAATTACACAAAATGCTCTTGAAAGGTTAGAACGCGTATCGATTGGAGAACAGAAGAATTTAACTGTAAGAAGATAAGAAATAATTCTTCTAGAGACACAGCTAAGAAATCATACTGTCTGTAGTCTTAAACGAACAACTTCACGGTTAGGATCATGTCGAAAAACGGTATGGGTCGGGTCTTAGACCGCTACGAAATAGATCAACGAATTGTTGAAGTTATTGCAACCCAACCCGACGCGACAATAACAGTCATTGCTGATGAAACAGGGCTTAGTTATACAGCGGTTCGTAATGCCCTGAACCGCCTGGTCACATTAGGGATTATAGTCGAGACTAGCGAAGCTGAAGGTCCTAGCCGTCGTGGACGTCCTGCAAGCTTTTTCCGCGTTGAAAGAGCCTTACAAATTCTTGTTCCACCTCGCCAGTTCCAACACCTAGCATTAACTCTGATTGAACAACTCATCCAAGAAGAAGGAGTAGATCATGTTGTGGGTCTCCTTGACCGAGCCGCGGAACTTCAAGTGTCCCGGTTAATCACCAGCTGGAAAAACACCGATGGATTACCAAAAACGCTTGAGCAGATGGTAAAGCGGATTTGCGAATACATCAATCAGCAAGGCTGCTACGCGCGTCATGAAGCGTTCTCTAAAGGTTTCTACATCCACGTTCATAATTGTATATACCACAGTATCGCCACGGCCTACCCAGGAACAGTCTGCCGTTACCATGAGAGTCTTATTTCGCACTTGATTAAGTTCCACAACAAATCTCTATTCATCGAGCATGAAGAGTCGATCGCGCACGGTGCCCACGAATGCCGGTATGTTGTGGCTCGACGCTAGTCGATGCACCGAAAGGTGTTTTTTGTCGTTAAGTTACGCTTTTAAGCAAAAACCACAACAGAATGAGCAGAACCTTTCTAACCCCTTTAGATTAGGTGAATACTATTGGTAGACACTCCAAAAGAAGGCTTAGAAGCCATGGTCGGAACCTTCGACTCTGCAGCCGCAGCCGGTTGGAACTGCGTCATTGAAATGGACATCCAAGGCGACCAGAAATACAACATCACCATCAAAGACCAAAAAATCGACTGGGGCGAAGGCCCCCCCGACAAAGCAGACCTCATCATCACGATCAGCCAAGATGACTGGTTAGCCATAACCAACGGCCAACTGAACGCCGTAGCAGCATTCATGTCAGGCAAACTCAAATCCCAAGGCGACATGAGCCACCTCATGAAACTGCAAAGCGTCTTCAAACTCGGCTAACCAAGAAGGCAATTCCGACACCCCCTACTAAAAACCGAGCACTCACCTCACAGCGCTTGGAACGAAATAAGGGTGGGCTAGTCCACCCCCCACTCATCTTTTTCTCCAGCCCACACCCCTCCTAACCGAATAAAACAAAATAGACCCACACCCCCCGAACCACACCCCCCCGAACCACACCCCAAACCGAACACTCACA
>JBHLMG010000028.1:0-3493 GCA_048938385.1 Promethearchaeota archaeon
TTACGCTGATAGTAGTTGTAAAAACTGGTCTTCAAATGTAGGAGGTAATTCTCTAAAAAGCGGAGGTTTCGACTCCGCTGACGCCGGGCTTCCGCAATTTGATACGCCTGCGCGATAGGTCCAACGCGCGGAAAAGCAAATTCCTCTAACTTCGTCCCTTCGTCGATTGCCGTCATCACACTTGCTTTCAGGTCCTTGAAAAATACGATTTGTTCATCCAGGTATTGTTGTGGGTTTCGAACCAAGTGACCATGACCGGGGACGATAATGTCAATCTCCAAGGCCTTGAATTTCTTGAACGCCATCAGATACTCTTCTGGATTTCCAGTTTGCTTGGGATTGTTTTGGTAATAACTCATGAAAGGGAGCCCAAAATTCACGGGTTGAACGATGAACAGATCACACCCAAACAGGATGCGTTCTTGCGGCACATAGACCACACTGTGTCCCACGCTATGTCCGCCCACTTGGAAACAGTGTATGCTCAGATCGTCTTCGAGGACCCGTTGTTCGTCAAAGACTTCTTGGGGCCAACGCCCTAACCGAATGCGTTTAGGCATGTTCTCTAAACACCGACGACTCGCAATCAGCGTTGCATCCCGGAAGGCTTCATACCCGCCACGATGATCGTTATGGGTATGGGACAGGAACCAATACTTAACGGGGATTTCCCACGCTTGTTCGAGGGCTTTGCGAAGAGCTACACCAACTTCTAAGGAATCGCCAGTCTCGACCGCAATTGCATACTTACCAAGGGAGATTCCCCCCAAAACGCATGATCGAGTTTCTTGCTGCGTGATTGTGTCAACAACCGCATGGTCGGCAATCGGTTCAAGCTGCACCATGATCTGAGACCCTTGGCTACAGAATAATACTGCTGCTAAAAATGTTGTACAAGAGGAGAGAGGTCATTCAGACCTCTCTTGTTTGATTCCAGTGCGGTTTACATGAATAGTGACCATTAAAGAGTCCCCGAAATAGTATAAGAATTTGAATTCTATGTGTTGGAATTCGGGGTGAATGGGTTGGTGTCAGCTTCGAAAACGACTGATCAAATGAGATTTGAAGGAAGATACGCATTTGCAGCAAAATTTGGAAGTTACCTGCTGCTTCTAGGCGGGGTGGTAACGCTCGTCGGATGGGTAGGAGAAATCTGGTTCTCGATTCCGTTTGGTCCTCTCTTGCCCCCTGGAACACCGTATCAATACATAGTAGAATATATTATCTTTCTTCCTGTGGGGGTCATCATTCTTGCTATATACGGAATAAAGAGCAACGAATGGCCTTGGCTTGTCATTCAAGGCACTCTTGCCTTGGGTGCAAGTCTTGCCCTTTGCTACTTCTTCCTCACCATTCCCCTCTTCACACTGCTACCTCTAATAGGCAGCCTAGTCAGCCTCATCGGCAGTCTCCAATGCGTGGTTTTCGGAGTTCTCAGGAAACCTTACTAATCTCGTAGTAATGCGGTTAAATTCAATCTCACTTGACTTTTTTGAGAGAGAACGCTAAGACAGACTTGTTCATAGATAGGTATTTTTTACTTCTCTTGGATCTTTGCAAGAGACTTGGCAAGCTGCTTCTTGTCTTCTAATTTTGCTAACCGACCAATCATAATACGTTGAGCCTGTGGTGACCCTGCGCCGTGCATGGATTCTGTGAGATACCCGACAGCTGCCCGTCCTAAGGTTAGATTCTCTATTAGCCGGAGGATTTTCATTCGGTCGATGGTCTTAACCTCAGCTGTCCCCACGAGGTATTTTTCGATGATTTTACGAGTTTCTGGGTTCTCTAATTCTTTCGCACTAGGACAAGTGACGAACAGACCGCCTGCGATGTCTTGCAATAGCCGGGCGATTTCAAAGGGGAATCGGGTCACATTTTGTTTGCAGACATTCGCTAACAGGATATCTACGAGGTAATTACCCGCCGGTGTGGCGTTACCACAGCTGGAACAAGCCATACCGCAGGCATACAGGGTTTCATTCAGATGCACCATTTCGGTAAGCTTATCCTTGATATGGGACGCCTGGTCCACGCCGTTATACTCCGCAATAGTCGCCGCAGCACCAATTAACACATCTCCAACTCCCACTTTACAGCCACCATAGCTCTGCCGGTGATAAGCAGCAAAGCTATCAACCAGCCGCCCGCAGAACTCTGACTCACCATTCATGAAAATCCGGGCATTTGGCACGAAGACATCGTCAAAAATTATCAGACATTCTTGACCTCCGAATTCAGGATTTCCACAGTCTATATCGCCTTCACTACTTTGGTCTAAGCGGCGTAAATCACTGGACTGCCGACCATAAAAGTAGGTGATACCTTCGGCATCAGCAGGAATTGCACAACAGATTGTGAACGCGGCTTCCTCATGTCGCATGGCTAGCGTGGGCATAATGAGGTGTTCGTGGGAGTTCACCGCGCCCGTTTGATGCGCTTTGGCTCCCCGAATGATCACCCCGTCTTTACGGCGATCTACTACATGAACGAACACATCTGGATCGGGTTGCGCTGAAGGGCGCTTACTTCGATCTCCCTTCGGGTCGGTCATGCACCCATCAATCACCCAATCCTGAGCTTCAGCTTGTTTCACATACTCGATGAACCGTTGATGATACGCCGTCTGATGCTGTTGATCGATCTCATAAGTCGTCAGAAACACCGCGTTTAGTGCATCCATTCCGACGCACCGTTGGAAGCAGGTTCCACACCGTTGTCCTAGCAATCGTAGCATCTGCACCTTCTTCTCTAAATCCTCCGTGCTCTGGTGCAAATGGCAAAACCGGTTAATCCGCTGCCCGGTTAATGACGAGGTCGCTGTCATTATATCCCTCGTTTGCGGGTTGTGCGCTAAATCATAGGTCAAGGCTACCGAATTCATCGAGGCCTGTACAATTGGATGGGCTAAGGGATCCTCCAACAATTCTCCGAGAAAATAGACTTTCAGCAGCCCTCGCTTTCGCAGGCTTGCCCGATACTCATCTCCTGTCATCAGCACCATACAGTTTCACCGATCCACGAATCCGATACCGCATATCTATGTGAAAAACTACTTGTACATTTCTAAAAGAGAATTTTACAGGCATACTGATTGGTACCCGATTTAGAGAAGTCCTTCACGAATGCTGAAATAAAAAATAGAATCCTAACCGCTACTAGACCTGCAGAAAAACGAGAAAGCGTGTCCATCAGCCGTGGTTCCGGTTACCGAATGTGTTGAGAAATGGCTTCAAGGATTTGAGGGGCTACTGCTATGGGGATATCGTGTCCCATATTCTCGATGATGAGTAATTTGGCTCCCGGAATAGAAGCAGCCGTATCTTTACCTGCCTCGACAGACACGAGGGGATCTGCGTCCCCATGAATAACTAGAGTGGGCACCTGCAAAGTTTGCAACGCTGCTTTCCGGTTGCCAGAGATGATAATAGCTGCTAGTTGTCGGGAGATGCCCTGGGGATAAAACCCCCGATCAAAAGCACGCCCCGCCAAG
>JBHLMG010000028.1:3593-6581 GCA_048938385.1 Promethearchaeota archaeon
ATGACCCACAATCCCATAGCAGCCAGTTGCTGACAGAAAGCGTCATGCCACCGAATCATCTGCTCACCCAGCCCCATAATTAATAATAGCGGAGGATCCGTAGGCTCACCAAATGTGTCATAACAGATTTCTACTTCGTTAACCTTCACAATCGTTTCCGGGCTCTGCACAACCTTACTCATCACTAAGCCTCCAACCACTCATTACGACCATGGAGAGTTATAATCGTTGTTCATCCTTTTCGACAGCGCCACATGACTACCTGACGCAGAAAATAGAGATCCATTCCCCAAGAATGCAGACACCCGGGGTATAGTCGAAGTGATGCAGAAGTCTAAGGAATCCGTGAGTTTTAATACGCACACTTCCTAGCTACATCTGAGCACCGATGGTTCGGCGTATACGCAATCGGAAGCGAAAACGGAGTGAAGTTGGTATCACAGGATTAGTGGAACCTGGTTATGGAGCGATATATGTTCGCACTCCATGGATGCAAAAGCTCAAAGCGTTAGGCGAAAACACTCCCAAAGGAGTTAAGAAACTCCGTTCTCGGCGCAAATAACGCCAACTCGTATGAATTTCCATATTCTTACTATGAAACCTGAGATAAGAGCCAAGTATTTCTCCAGTCTTACTGGCAGTTACCTACCCAAGATCCTACCATCCAGCACCTTCTTACCCACACAGCGTCTAAGCCAGTCTTCATGAAGGCGTAAGAAAATTGCTGCCTGTGATGATTCAATCTCTATTTCCCTGTGCTTTCTTAGTACGGCGCCATGGTCGCGGAATAATCAATGGCGTTGTCTCCTTGTAAATCCGATAAGCCTCACCAAACCGTTGTTCCAACCGTGGTTCTTCTCGTAGTTTCAACCATACCCAGAGGAGGACGAACACAATCATCGGTATAAAGAGCAGCGCTGTAATCGACTGCACCACCCAGCCAATCCCGCTGAGCAGGAGCAAAAATCCTAAAATCATGGGATTCCGGGTGTACTCGTATAATCCGGTCGTCACCAACTCCGTTGACTGCGCGGCGCCGTCCACATCTCCCCAAGGCAATCCCTGCCCCCCACGATACAGCTGGTATATCGATCCCCAACCCAGCAAGACCCCACACAAAATTAAGACAGCTCCAACTACAAGGTTTAACGGAAATAGTGGGAACACCGGTAGTCCCAGCACAGTATCCACCCATTTTCCTACCCACCATGTCGCAAACGGAATACCAACCACAAATATGAACACAACCACTGGTATCATTCGCCACGACAACAGGGGACCTTTCTCCTCCCTAACCTGCTCAGCCTTCGATGCACCCATCGTAGTACATCTCCAACCCCTCTAGACCTCTTCCCACAAATTAATGATTCCAATTCCCCCTATGTCGAGGCGAATAGCCACACGACATAATCACCGACTTTCTAAACACCAATATAGCGCTGAATTTTCCGACCTGTAAACTCTCGAACTAGCGCTTCATTTTTCGGCGGAATCGAAAGGCGAGGCCAAAAATCACCAAGGTCATCACAGTTCCAATCACTGCTGAGACCACAAAATCGATCAGTAGAATATCGCCTGCGAACAAAAAATAGCGCGTCACAAAGTACAAGAGAATCCAATACAGGGGACTTGTGATGAGACCGGGAGAAAACTTGCGGAGCACAATGGTTTGCAGTAGGTGCCAGAGTCCATTGGTCACAAACATGAAGGCAAAACTCAACGGCCAAATGACCCACACGCCTCCAAACCCTTCAAAAACAACGATCCCCATCACAAATGTCACAAAGATCATGAGGTTAAACCCAACAAACATCCGCCCGGAATACGCCGGATAAAAGGTCCGGCGCATCATCTCAACGAACCCTTCCCCCACTGCCACCTCCTCAACCACATGTATACAATACGCCATCACAAACCCCCAAAACACTACATTCAGCGAAATCTCCATCAATGCATCCACCATACTCCCTAAGTATACACCTCAAGTAATAAAAAAATCATATAATCGGTTCAATCTACTATGCCCTTTTGTGATAACCAAAATAGGGTCGATTAGCATTTTTACCATTTTATTAGTCAATTATTCACATCATGTCTCATAACACGAATAAGGAAGCGGGAATTAATGCGATAAGATTTTACCATCACACAGGTGGGGCGGGAGAAAAAACGCTAAATTTCCTGTAAAAGACTGTTTACTTCCTCAGGATGTCGTTTAAGAAGACGAGTTTTCTCTAAATTTTTTTTCAGTATTTTATTAATAACTTCATCTTTCCCTACCCATTTTCTAATGAAGTTGAAACCGAGTTTCGGATTCGCTGCAACAAAGACGCTGATAGTGAAATCTAAACCTTTTTTCAACACATCAAAATGAGTCCCCTTGTCCATTTGCGTTAAGACAACATCTGTGATTTCAAAACAGAATTTTGCGCGTTCCTCAGTAAGAAATCGGGGATGGGCTAATGAGACTAGTATTGCTCGTTTTTCAAGGTTATTTGATTTCTTAATCCATTCAGAGAAAATAGTTTTTAATTCGTTAAAATCGTCTTCTCCGATCTTCTGAAAGCCGAACGCGACGGCTTCTCGCATTCGCCACCTTCCATCATTTGCCGATTGTTTTAAAATTACGATGATTTTCTTGTCTTTCTTTTTGGTGTAGAGTTTTCCTAAACAAACAGCCGCACAAAACGCCAAGAATGATTTGGGATCATTTACATCCGCTTGGTCTTCAGTAACATTGATCCATTTTAGTAAAACATTCAAATCTTCGTATATTTCTGCAAGAGCAAAAGCTAATTCTAAATTGCCTCTTGGACCGGGCAGATTAGAATTTTCGGTAATGAATTTCTCCAACTTTTTAGGATCATTGATAATTGGTTTCAGCTTTGTGGTAAGCTCGTCTTTTTTCCCCATAAGATTAGGTTAGAGCTCCTTCTAATAAAGAATGTTGGATTTTTTCGATTACATATAACAGCTTCTATGTGAAGT
>JBHLMG010000028.1:6681-26673 GCA_048938385.1 Promethearchaeota archaeon
GGTTAGAGAATTCATAGATTCGGATAACGCGCAATACATAGCCATCATTGAAAAGATAGCCTAGACCATCATCTTCTTTTCAATCAGTTTTTCTTTTTACTTCCTCTTTTTGATAGTTTGTCTAAACGGAGTTAAAGGCGTTCCTGGCGATAAAGAGAAGAGGAGCTAATGTATCCAACCGGATTCTTCGTAGATTTTCTTTCCTGGTCCAGCAACAAGGTACTCTAGAAATTTCTTGGCGAGGGATTTCTTTTGGGAATTGCTTATGATAGCTATGCCTGTGCTTCGAAAGACCTGATATTCAGGAGGGAGTTCTATGACTTCAGAGGTTTTGGGCCAGGTAGTTCCAAAGGTGTTCCAGCCAAAGATGGCATCAACGGTTCTTTTATGAATGAGAGACATAATATCACCGCAGCCATCGGCGCGATTAGTAATGTTGGGTAAAATAAGATCTGTGATTTTGGCTTTACTACAGATATCATCCCAAAGGCCCAACAGGCAGCCACTTATTGAAATCCCAACTTTCATGTTTTTTCGTGTTAAATCGGCGAGTGAGTGAACGCCTTGGGGATTGTTGGGAGGAACGAGGATGACAGCTCGTCTGTACCCGACACTTCTTCGACTTGTGTTGTCAATTATGCCCTTCCTTGCGGCTTCATCGAGGAGATATTCTGCTCCACACTGGAGGAGATCGCCGGTCTTTGTCTCTGTGATTTTCATAAAGAGATCTTCAGCTTTACCCGTTATGAAACGGAATGTTACCCCGGTGTTTTCACTGAAGAGTTCAGATGTTTTTCTAAGTGGGGGTGCTGTGGCGCCTGACGAGTAGACGAGTAGATTGTTCTCTGGCATACGAAATCGAATAGGTTTACTCCATGGAGGTTTTTATCCTATGCTTTTCGCTAGCGATCTGGCGTTTTCAGTTCTTCAATTGAAGTGATAGCGGAGTAGTTGAAAGGAGGCTTTGATGATGACGAGTTCTTTATGGTGTAACAACCTCGATTTTGAGTTTGGGCTTTCTGAAAACTTCAGCTTGTTCTTCGAGGATATTTCGTGCGATGTTTAAGGCTGCTTCATCGTCATAGACGCCTTGAGCGTTTTTCAGCGCATCTTGGAGCATCTGACGCTGCACTTTGAGCTTTAGATCCCCAATCGTTAATGCCCCAATCCCATAGGTGTCAGGAAGTAACTCACGAAGATCATCCATTGGCGTTAGTGATTCAATACCACTTGGAGATACCGCATTCACATCTAGCAAGATTTTTGTCCCTAAAACAGATTGCAGCTGTTCGAGGGATACTAATTGAACGCCAGGAGCCCCAACGGCGAAAATCAAAGTAGCGTCATTGATAAGCTCATGAATTGCCTTTGGTGAAGTTGATTGAGCCCCTTCCACCTTGTTACTTTCAATGGATGCGCGTTTTGCTACTTCTTGGGCGCGTTCAATTTTCCGCGAAGTTAAAACCGTAATGGCTCCACTCTTGGAGAGTAAGTGAGCTAGACTTTCGCCAACGGGTCCAGTTCCTGCAAGAATTAAAGCCGTGTTGCTTTTGAGCGTCCCTTGACGAAGTTGATGCAGAGCTGCTTCGGCTTTAGCAAGCATGGCTGCAGAAGTGGAAAAGGCTCCGTGTGGGTCAACAATGACGGATGTTTCGAAAGGTTTCACCATTGCCTTTTGAATTCTGTCCGCCATCTGGCGAGCAACAGAAACCTGACGGCCTCCAACAAAGAAGCAGAGATGCTTTACTCCTTTGGTCCCTCTTGAAAAGATGGCGTCTTGGACAAGGTCTTGAATTTGATCAAGTGACACCCCAGTGTATGGGACTACGACATCAAATCCTGCGTCATACGCTACACAGATATCAAACGGGCTAGCGTGGTCATCCGCTTCTAGGAAAAAAAGGATGTTACTTAGTTTTGTTTTGGGGCGTTTGATTACGGGTATATAAGAAACTGAGGAGACTCCTGTGAGTTGGGTCATTCCTTTTAGTTCTTCCTTAGGTAATTCGGAAAGAATCTGTTTAAAGATTATAGGAACTACTTCTACTTCTAAGGACTGTAAGAGTTCCATTAAGCCTTGGTAATGTTGAGGGCTGCTTAGGTGAAAGGCTGTTATTCGTTTCTTTTTGAGAAGATCTGCTTTGTTTAAAATCCCCATGGCAATCCAGCTTTCCCGGATTCCAAATTGTACTTGTCTAATTTCTTCTTCAAGTTCATCGTGCAAATATTGTCCATAGGCTACAAGTCGATCTATGTTATCTTGTACTTTTGGAGTTATTTTTTCACCCGACAGGACCTTTAAGCCTTCTAAGATTTCATTTCGCTTTTCCAATTTCAGCTTTATACTACGTGAGAGAAAACTGTGAGCAACCTCATCCATATCAACCGCGTATAGCGGGATCTTTAATTTCGCAAATACGCTGGCTAATGGGTTGTCTTCATGGAATTCCTTCGTACTACGCAAACCTAACTCATCAGTCACAAATTCGGGCTGTTCTGATTCTGCAATCTCTTTTACCATTTCACAATACGCCATGGAAGGTCGTTTAATTGCGGTCATCTTCGATGCAGATGCAGAAGAGAGAGCAGGGATTCGCCAAGGTTCATCATAGGCCTTTCTAATTAAAAAAACTCGCAGCTTTTTTCCTTTCAAAGGAGCAAGTTCTAGTGTTTTCAAATAATCACCTGCCCTTTGGGGGCAGTAAAGACTCCTCGCCATTGAAGAAAAAGTCGATGAAAATTTATTTTGAAAGAAATCATGACAAAAATTGTCGTCAACTTTTTTGCTCATTACAAACAGGCTAAGCTAGCGCAATTTTTGTTGATATGGCTTCGATATAATAGATATTCCAGCCTAACCTTTCGATTCACGAAATCTAATATCTGTATGAGTAGCACAAGAAACACAGGGATCAAAACATCGAATGGCCATCATTGCTCGTTCGAGGATTTTTTCATTCGACCAACCAAGATCTAAACAAGCCGTCATGACATTTTTTACAACTAAAGCTATCGCACGGGCATTAAGCTCGGTTGGTACTCGAATATCAAGACTCTCAATTCTTTCTTTATCGTCTATTTTCACTTGGTATAGGAGTATTCCTCGTGGAGCTTCAACCGCGCTCGCTCCTACAGTGGGTCGTGGTTCCGAAGCGATTGAGACTTCTTCATGTACCGACCATTCTGTTTCTAAAAGCCTGATCGCATTGGTTATCGCAAATTCAATTTCATCGATTCGGAGAAGGCCTGAACGAAAAAGGTTGGGTGTTCCTATTTGTGATGCTTTGCTCTTTTTGGGTTTAGTTTTGAGATCTGCTAATCGGGCATAGGGTCCTGCGAGGAGGTTTTTTGACTCATCGCTTGATTTGACATAAACTATCTTGGTTGGAGCTTCAAACAAGTCCTGTTCGACTAGATGCTCAGAGAAATCGTGACAGGGAATTATTTGGGGGGCTCCATCCTCTGAAATGAATTTGACTTGATTAACACCAGAGAATCGATTTGCTTCTGTTTCAAAACAGCTGATATAAAGAGGAAGAGGGAGAGCATAGTTTTGGATTTCACCTTCGATTTCATTCAGTAACCAGCTGTAGTACTCTTTGGTCCATTTTACCCCGGAGAGCGTTGCATGGAGTTGTCGAATAAGGTCTTCTTGTTGGGTGATAGTGATATTTTGTACGATTCCGCCTGGAATCAGGTTAAAAGCCAAATTTGTATTACCCGCTGTAGCTGTAATTAGCGCCTCTGCGCAATTGTATAATTTCGTAGCAATTGGGAGAACACGGGGTTGCGTGCGATCTATACCAATGATATCTTGACGAGAGATTTGGTTAGTTAGGTGCATTAGATCAACTAAGGTGGAGAAAAAAACGCTGTAGGTATGCGATCGGATGATTTCCCCTAACAGGGCCAGTTCTCGGATTAACTCTGCAATTGGAGGAATTGATACATCAGATGTTGATTCTATTGCCTTTATTGCTCCGATTCTATGTGAAACTGGGCAAATCCCACAGATTCGAGGTACAATTTTTGGTAAGTCCTTTACTTTTTGTCCAGTTAAGACCCCCGTGAAGTCCCGTGCAGTGGACATGTTATAAATTACATTTACAATACGGTCCTTCTTCCGTGTAACGATAAGCTCACTTTCGCCTTCAATGCGGGTCATGGGCAAAGATAATCGAATTTTCAATGTTTGACCTTCAGCTCCGGTTTTTGATATCTAAAGGCAAGTGCGGCATATTCCCGAATCGTATCGCTGACTTTTAATACGGAGAAGAGATTGGCGATGGCAGAGGGGAGATTTCGGTCAATCGCGCCCATGCAACCATCACAAGGCGTGCCTCCATTAATACAATGGGCCTCACATCCAGCACGGGTTACCGGACCTAGACAAAGGACGCCTTCGCGTAAGAAACAGCTTGTTGGTGGATGCGTCGCATGTAATGATGTTATCTCGATGTCATATGTTTGATCTTGTGCAAAGGGGCATTCTCCACACACATTTTTCTCAGGTATTTCGATTTCAGAACCGTCAATTGCGCTCATCAGGAGATTTCCAATAAGCCTCCGTGGCGGGGGACAGCCAGGTAATGACGAATGCGGATCAACGAACTTATTGACAGGCTCAACCTGGATGTTGGGCGAGTGACTCATTATTCCCCCCAGAACGGCGCAACTTCCAAGAGCGATAATTTTGGTTCCTTCTGACCATAGTTTCCGAAGAAGTTCAGCATCCTCATTCCGAGTAACTCCACCTTCCACGAATACCACATCTAAATCTTTATCATCTTGGATATCGAAAATTAATCGAAAAATCTGAATATCTACAGATTTAAGGAGTTCAGGGAACAGGGCACAACCGAGTATAGCAAACATGCAGCCGCTACAAGAGTTCAGCTGAAGGAAACCCATCTTGGGCATTAACTTAACAGCTCCTTTAATTCGGTGGCAAATTGATTGACCTGGGAAGCAAAAATGTGGCCCTCAACTGCTGATACATTCAGTACGCGAACGCGTTTTTGTAATTCTTCTCCATAGAACTGTGAAAGAACGCTAATTCGTTGACTCGCCTTCTGGATACCAAAAAGATAACGGCATGCAGTTTCATGACAGCCAACAATCATGACGCCGTCAAATCCATAGTTTAGAGCATCTATCACAAAATTTGCATCGATAGAACCCGTACAAGGCAATCTAATTATCATTGCACTAGTCTCATAGTCCAATCGACGAATACCAGCATTATCTGCTGCGGGGTACCCGCAAGAGTCGCAGGTAAGAATAAGTATTCGTGGTATGATTGCACCCATAGACAAGGCAATCATCGCGGCTTGGATTTCCTCCTGAATTGGAGGTGAAGACAGGGCTCCTGTGGGACAGATTGCGACACAATCTCCACAGCCTTCACATTTTAGAGTATCAATACGGAGCGTATCTGCTGTGATAGAGATGGCTTTGAAAGGACAAACCTCTAAACAAAGATTACACAGCCCACATTTTTCTTGATTTATTTGAATAGGTATATCTCCTGCTGGAAGGTTATCCTTTTCTAATAATAGGAGAACTTCTAAAGCGACATTTCGCGAGTCTGTTACTAGTTCGGAATAAGATTTAGGACCCGTTAGTGAGCCACAGGCCCAAATACCTGAGGATAGGCTTTGGGGATCAAGAAAACCGCGTCTATCCAAGGAAAAATTTGTCATTGTACGAAGGGCTAATTGTTGATCTCCCGGGGCCATACCCATGTTTAGAACAATGAGATCCGCTGGAAAGCGATTCGCTCCCGTTTCAATAAACCGCTTTCGTCCCCGATGTATAACTTTTATCTCTTCACAAAAGTGAATATGGGGATCTTCCGGGATGAAGATGTTTCGATCTGGCGGAATTCGAGATTTCTCGTAAATAATATTGATAGAAGTATTTGGAGCTTTATGCTTAACAACATCTATGAATTTTAGCGCGACATTACAGCAATAGTGTGAACACGCATTGATAGAATTTTGGCATTGGAGGATAACTATAGATTTAGCGAGTTTGCCATTTATTTGTCGGAGTATGCTGCCTCCTGTTGGTCCATCAGGAGCAAGCATTCGTTCAAATTCAGATGAGGTGATAATGTCCATTGATGGGTTATATTGAATTGGATCTCGGTGTTGAATGGTCTTGGGATCACAAACTTCTGCCCCCGTCGCTAGAACTATAGCTCCAACCGAGAACTTCTTAGTTTCAGGTCGTTGATCAAGGTCAATGGCATGAGACGGACAAGCCTTTTCACATTTCCTGCAATTTCGACAATAATCTATGTTCTCTTCATCAATAACTGGTTTGTTGGGATATGCAGCAGGACATGGTATATGGATAAGTTTACGCTGCGAAAAGTTAAACTCAAATTCATCTGGACGAGACTCCGGACAGATAGTAGTACAGGACCCACACATGATACACTTTGTTAAATCGACATATCTAGGTTGTTGGGTAGCGGTAATTTCGTAATTACCTATCGTACCTGAAATATCAGTGAGTTCAGTGTTAGTAAGAATTCGTATCTTGCCGGAAAGGATGACAGATGATACATCCTCAGCGATCATGCAAGGGCCACAATCTATGGCGCCGTAGATTCGCTCCCATCGACGGGCGATTCCACCTAGGCAAGACTGTCTTTCTAGCAGAACAATCGAGTGATTAGATTGTGCTAGAACCTTTGCAGCTTCCAATCCAGCTAGTCCACCACCAATGATGGCGACACTTTTCCGAATTGGTAGGGTTCGTTTTGGGATTGACACCCGATGTCGGAGCATTGCCACGCTTGCCCTGATTAGTAGTAGAGCTTTTTCCGTAGCTTGTTCGGGCTTATTTTTATGAACCCAGGCACACTGTTCGCGGATATTTGTAAATTCGACTGGTAATTCTAATTGCATTCGAATTGTAGTAAACATTTGGCTATGAAGACGAGGCGAGCAGGCAGCAATTACCAGATTGTTCAAAAAGTGCCGCTCACACCATTCTTTGAGCTTCGCAACATTTTCTAATAAACATAAATGCTGAAACACCATCGTGCGTTCAACAAAAGGGAGGGCGTTGACTTTCTCAACAAGTTCACCGACATTAATGGTCTGACGGATTTCTTCGCCACAAGTGCAGATAATTACTCCAATACGGAAGATTGCTCCACGTGAATCAGCTTCGCTTATATCAATTGATTCTCCCGCCATTAGTTGGTCCTTCGCAATCATCAAGCGGATTGCACTTCCACCCGCAGCTGAAAGTTGATAAAGTCCATTTCGTTTCTCAATAAATCCTTCAAGTTTTTTAAGATGATAATTAAACAGACCAGTTTTTTTAAGCCCTAATCGTTTCATCAAATCATTATAGGTGATTAGCCGTTCGGCATCTAATATCCGAAGAATCTTTTCGCGGAGAGGGTGAGCCAATGCCGCATAGATATTCATACTGTGATCCTTCTTGATTTTCTGCGGAAAAACATCTATGATAACTTCAATTGTCTTGGAAAGGAGCTAAGACAAAAATGCTTGCCCTGTTTCAAAAAGGAATGAAAAAGGGCTTTGACAAGTTCCTATAATTAGTGAGTCAGCAACTCTTTCGTACGCTCAGAAGTAAGGGGCGGAGCGCGATAGCGAGTCTGGCGACAGCTACGACAGACATAACGAGCAATAACATTAAGAACCCCGCACCATTGACATTTCCAAAAATCCACTGTTACCAGTGTTATGTCGCTTTTGCGTCTTATATAACGACAATGCTGGCATAGGCGTAGATGTATAAAATTAGATACTCCACATATAGGGCAAGTCCAATATTTCAACCCATATCACCCCACAATGATCCTTCTTACGGCCTATTCATAGAGCCTCCAAACTTTTTTCTCGGGATGTGTTGCGTTATTTCTCTTTAGAGATTCGTTGTTTTGATGGAACCTAATTTCACATCCTCAGCATACATTAGAAGGGAATTATGAAACAAAAAGACTCTGAAAAAAATCATTTCAAATGTTTGACAAACAAATTTATCTTTAGATGACCGCTAGACAAACTGCTCAGTTGCTTGAAGTATTCGGAAGGGAAATAGCAGGGCTTTAATTGCAATTTCAAGGTCATCAACTAGGTATTCATAAGACTGACCGGTTTCAGGTTTATAGTGTCTTCCAGCCTTCCAAGCACAAAATGATCATTCCAAGCAGAACAGTTGATAGTTGGCATATCTACCATTTTCCATTGAGGGAATTTGCAAAGCTTTCAGCATTTAAACATCAGTTATCGGGTCATCATCAGTGATGTTTTTTGCCTCGTCATCTTTGGGCGTGGCGATTAAGTGGGGTAGTTGTTCATCTAAGAAGGCGCTAACATTGTCTAAACAGGTTTGTTCCAAGTTGAGGCAATGAATGTCCACTAGGGCGTTTCTTAGAATACGAAACGGGGTTTCTCCTATCTCTCCTGCTAGAAGGGCGTTGACATTGATATCTAAAAGCGCTTTTGCTGAATTTGTGCCATATTGTTCTTTTTGTGACGGCCCTGGGTTTTTCATGGTTCTCCAATGAAAAAGTTCACTATTCTTAACATCCATAATCAGGAAGTAAGGCGATGCCTCAAAGGATGAGTTAGGTAGAGATTCGGGAGTTGAACCGGCCTTATCTACAGGGATTGCTATCCGAAATGATTCAAGCCTAGTAGGTTCAAGATGAACAAGGAATGTCAGCATTTCAGGGTAGGTAGCAGCGACTCTCATTTCAATTTCATCCGAAACCCGATGAGCTTGTGATAAGGTTAAATCCGCAGAAACCTCTAAATGGGCTTCACCAAAGCAAATGGGTCCTGCCTGACGGATTTTTATGTCATGAACGCCTTGCACACCTCTAACTTGGGAAGCTAATTTCGTAATTTCTTTCACTTGATCAGGCTTTGTCACCGCATCCATCAAGATCAATAAGGAACTGTACGAAATTTCCAAGCTACTCTTTAAAATAACCAGACCTATGATAAAGCCAACTACGGCCTCAGCCCACCAAATACCTACTCCTTCAAAAAGTAAGCCGACAAGAACAACTAATGAAGCGTACAAATCCATTCTGTAATCCTGACCAATACTGTAAACCGCTTCACTCCCCGTTTCTCGTCCAATTTTTTTCAAATACCAAGACTGTACAATAATTATGGGAATCGAAACCAAAGCCACTATTAGGGCTGCATCATAAAACGCAATTTCTATGGGTAATAGAATGTGCATTATTGCCTGCCAGAGAACTAGTAGTCCTGTTCCAAAGATGAAGATTGCAACAACTAATGCCGCCATTGTCTCAGCCTTGAAGTACCCATAGGGATACTTCTGACTAGGTGGGCGTTGAGCTAGCCACAACCCGAGGTACACAGTTGATCCAGCGATTAAATCGGTAAAGGAATCGATAGCTTGAGCAAAAAGCCCTACACTACCTGAAAAGTATCCTACAATACCCTTTGAGAGGGCAAGGAAAATCACAACAACCATTGCCCATTTGATGACTCGACGACCCCGATCCAATTGGTGATCAATAACCCCTATCGGTTTACTCATAATATTCCACTGGTTTCCAAATTTCTTGATCCTGATGAAAATGTGTTGGTGAGTGACCGATTATTGCATATTAAAAAGCAATTACTAATATTCCAAAAAACAACTAAAAGCTCATAACTTTAACTTTTGCTTTGCCGTTAAAGTCGAGTAAAAAAAATTTCGAGGCGTTGTCCGTTGCGCAAGGCGCGTGTCGAAGACATGCATGTATTTTGCAACAAATGGTTGAAAGGAAGATTTGCATCAAATCAAAAGATGGCAAAAAAGGTGGAAAGGCTTGCGTTGATTTCGAATTAAAAGAGATGTTATCCAGCAGCTTTAACGAGAAAGGTATTTCGGCTTGTTCAGGGATATAGAAGAGGGGAGGTTTGAATTTGGGTTTCTGGTTAAATACGCTTACGCGTAAAATGAGGATGCCGTATCCGGTCTTTTTTGGATTAGTTGCATTGGTATCGTATCTATTGGGGGTTTCGGTTATGATTGGTACAGATAATCTGGCGCGCTTCTTGACTCAGCTAAACTGGGTGTTTCTTGCTGTGATCGGGGCGTTTTCAGGGATGTTTGTTGTATTCATATATCGGAAGTTTTTGGATTCGCTCGATGATGTTAAACCGCTGGTAGGTTCTGAGAAAGAGTTTGAAGAGTTGAAAAGCCAGGCAATGCAACGTCTCTCGCATTGGTTGCAGTGGGTTCCTGTGCTGTTTTGGATTGTTGTGAATTTAGTGATTTTTCTTGAGCCAACTACAATCATTTGGGAGTTTTATGGTTCGTATAATCAAGTTCTACTAGTAGCGATTTATTATCAGGTAGCGGCATTACCGGCGAATATTTTCGGAGGAATTTTCATGTATATGGTCCCATTCGGAGTGACGGTTGCATATCGGGATATCTGTACTAAAACTGAATTTAGCCGAGATCGATTGCTCTCAGAATGGATGGCGCCATTTGGTGGGTTTAGAAACTTAATCACTTTAGCCCTATTGATCACAGGCATCTATTCGATTATGGTCTTGTTGACTTATACTGACGCACCCTCTATCTTTCCTTATAGTTCAATATTGATAATGATCATCCCAACACTGGTGTTACCTCACTATTATTTTCACCATCTTTTTTCACATGCCCGAAGCGCTCAACTCGACGATGTTCGCCAAGAACTGTTAAAGATTCCAATCGAGGAAGACCAAGATTCGTCTCGTCGGATTCTCTTGCTGTTAGAAGAGGCGCGAATAGAAAGGAAAAGGACATGGTTAATCGATATTGTTACAGCCGTAGAGATCCTAGTAGTAGCGCTAATGCATGTTCTCCTCGTAGAAATCCTCACACTAGTCTTTCACATTTAAGACCCAATTTAAACCTGACAAGAATACTCGAATTCCTAGATTGTGGTGTTAGACTAGAGCCTGTTAGTTTTCGAGCCCTTATACGCTACTTTTCAAGAGTTGCGAAGAACTGCATTTTTTACCATCTCAAAAAAACACCAATAGCATCTATCACACAGGTGGCGCAAGCAGGAAGATAAAGAATGAGCAAAAGACAACTTGGATGATGCTCACGAGAATCCCGATGATGAAAAACGCGCGTATGGATATCTCGGAATTCTTGAAAGTGGTCATTGAAATGATTAACAGAGGTATGGTTCCAAGGGGGCTTGCTGTTCCGCCCAAAGCAGCCCCAAATCCGATCGCCCAGAAAAGGGGGTCCCGTAATCCTATGGACCAGCCCATGGCTGTAGCCATTTTCACTGCTAAGGGAGCGAAGGTGGTAGCTATGGGAGATCCACCAATGATTGATGCGCCCAGCCATGTTACCCATAACATCATCAAAGATGCGGGTATTAGAAGTCCGCCACTGGCTTGTAAGATTCCTTCCGAGACGACTAAGAGAATGCCAACATACTCTAGGGCCCCAGAGAGAACGAAGAGCCCACCGATGTAAAAGATGATGTCCCATTCGACATCGCGGAGACTCGTCCGTGGATCAGCTTGACTGGCAATCATGAAAAGTGTCATACCCGCAATTGCTACTACATATGCTTGTGGAAAGAGTGCAAACCCCACGAGGAGAACGATAAAGAGACTGGTATATACCCAGAATAATCGACGACTCGGCACCATCATCCAGGGATCAAAATCCATTACCTGCTCAAAGGCCTCTTTGTTGACTAATACCAATTTATTCCGAATTACAAAAAATACCACAACCAATGTCACAGTCAGCACAATGATAGATAGACTCCAAAAATGTAGGATGTAGTAGACGAAATCAAAGCCTGCGTAATTGGCAACAATAACATTTGATGCCGTGCCAATTAGAGTAAAAGCGCCACCTGCACCTACGGCTAGCATCTCGCCCAGTAAAAACACATGAGGCTTGAGTTTGAGTGCCTGACACACTAATATCGTCAAATACCCTACTATCAAAATTACCACAGTATTCGAGAGAACCGTCGACAAGCCCGCAGTAAGCAAGCAAAAAAGGACGAAGAGTTTTTTCGGATTACCTCGAGTTAGTCGAATGAAATGGATGGCAAGAAACTGAAATACTCCTGCACCCCGAATCACTTCAGCTACGATGGTCATCGCCGTAATAACAAGAATTGGCTCTAAGCGCACCATTGTTAAAATCTCTGAGCCTGGTACTCCATTTGTGATGAGGGCAATCGATACTAGCACTGCACCAATCAACGCTGCCATCGTGTGATGCACCCTACGCGTTACAATTAGTAACACCGTCAACAGGAAAATTAGTAAAACCAGCAGCCAAAGCTCCAACTTGGATCACCTCCATCCAACCACACATAGTGTAGGAACATGTTTTGTTTTTAATGCATCATGCTTGCGTTCAGACAGGATATAAGTTAACGGTAGGCCGGCTCTTTTTTTCGGTGGCGTAGATGCTATTTTCGGGGGCATCGAAGGCTCTATTTGTTATTTTTAATCCAAAGGTTTTTTCGTTGGATTTGAGTATCGTTATTAGTAGGAACAAATGACGGTGGAGCCAATCTGTATCAGGATGAGAGGGTTGTCCGTCAGTCATTTTAGATTGAAGCCCAGAGGTGAATAAATGGCTAAAGAAGTTAAGTGTCCTAAATGTGGCGAAAGACGAAAGATTCGCCTTATGTTGTTGGATACGCCTGAGAACCGAAAAAGGGAAGATAAAGACCCGGAAGGCATTCTCCTCGTGGCATCAAAGGCATTTGATGGCAAAATGGAATGCTTGAAGTGTAGGCACTTATGGCCTGCGTAGTTGTTGGTTGTTTTTCAGGTCAATACTAAAGGGCGTGGATGGTAAACGCGTTTTACTTTGAAATAAAAGATCTAGTCTTTCATTAGTTTTGAATGGCAAGTGTCATTACATACTTCTTCAGGATTCAGTGAAACTACGCTTATTGCTATGGCTATCGGTTGTCTGAGTGGCTCCTTCCAATTGCGCTTCACTTGAGAAAGATGTGTCCTTAGATCCGTTATGAATTCTTTGAGTCTGGTGTCTAAATCATCAAATTGTCCTTCTTCAGCTACATGAAACCCAATTATTTTGGTGACCTTTGGACACATTTCCCGATCCCCGGTTTGTGACATGTGCCTCATGGAGAGCATGAGTCGCGTGGTGAGTTGGTTGAGGAGGAGGGGAAGCGTTTCCCAGGCTTGCAACCAACGGGTTACGAGTTGTGATTCGTTCTTTTCTTGGGCGTATTTGACTAATCCCTCCGAGGTGGCTTGTTTCAGTAGTTCTCCAAGGCTTTGGTGGATGTAATAGTGTGTGCGATATCTTCGATCAGTGACGGTGAGGTCTTCCTCTTTTGTGAGTAGCCCGATCTTTGTCATCAGGGCTAGATTTCTGAAAACGCTTGCGTGGGCAAGTTCGGTCTTTTCTTTGAGTTCTGAGGGGGTTGTTTTGCCAAATAGTTGTAGGTAGGAATAGATGAGAAGTGAGGAGTCCTGACTGATGACTTGGGTGATGTCTTGGATTCTAGCAAGTTG
Organism: Promethearchaeota archaeon; assembly: GCA_048938385.1. GTDB lineage: Archaea > Asgardarchaeota > Hermodarchaeia > Hermodarchaeales > Hermodarchaeaceae > Hermodarchaeum. The sequence continues at coordinate 20,226 of JBHLMG010000028.1, forward strand.
GGTATCAGAGGTTGTAGTCGAGGGGTGATTGTGATGAATTGGGGGTCACCTCTTTAGAGTTAGTTAGCGATTGGAGCATTTTGATTGGCTAGTCCTTGATTGGAGAGCCCATAGGGAATATGTAGTATATCCGTCGGATAATATATCTTGTGTGATACAGGTTTACGCGTCGAAAGTCGATAATGATTGTGCTTTTTCAACGGACCATTGCTAATCGGCGATTTGGGTAGTCTATGATTAGCGTATAATTCTTCAAGAAGGGGTATCCGAGAATGCCATAATCGATTTTATCACCTTTTGGAGAAACTACATTGAGATCGATGACGCCAACGGCAACATTTTCCTGTGTGGCTGTGCCAACAGCGAGTTTCTCCAAGGTTGCAGCGAATCCGGTGGCTACCCCAATGGGACCAGTACACACGCCTTGAGAGCATCCTTGGGCTTGTACGGCTTGTTGCTCTTCACTGCTTTGTGATGGGTTTTCAGTGATTCCTAGCTCAGTGGCAAGTGTAGGAGTGATTACCGTTCCTGAAGATCCAGTGTCAAGAATCAGTTCAAAGGGTCCCTGGGTATTAATGTAAACGGGAACTCTCATTAAATGTGTGTCTTGGACATACTGGAAAGGAATCCATTCAACACCATCCTTGGCCATAATTTTAGAACCCGGTTGTTTATCGAGTTGGACTGTCGAGGCACGATAATCGATCTGGACGATGTAGTCTTTCAAAATATCCTGGCCAAGGACTCCTGGAGTTAAGCACCCAGCGCCCATGGCAGGACCAAGATCGATTACGACGACCTCCTTGTTGAGAAAAGTCTCAGTTCCTAACTGGAGGCTTTCCACCATAGCAGATTTAACAGGAATTGGGGTTCCTCCCACACCCGAAGCTTTGGCTTTGGCACCCTGATATGTTTCTATGCCTAGTTGATCTGCGAGCACCTTTGAGATCACCGTCATTCCCGCTCCGGTATCTAGAGTAAAGTCGAAGGGTCCCTTCTCGTTTATATACACAGGGAGGTGAATGTGGCCAGATTCTTTGGCGATTTTCATTTTCATTTTTCTTCATCTGCATTAGATTGGTTGCGTTTCTTTAGCCATACTATATCATAGATGATACAAGTTAATCTGTCTCATCAATGATATATATTAAGGTTCCGAATCGATAAAAGAAGCAGGTCTGTGAGAGGGGACGCGTTTTGGAGCAAGGGTGCATTCATGTCGATTCAATAACTGTTTTTTGCTTAGCATCGTTAGTGTAGAGCATGAGCGCATACCCTACAGTAGAACACGAAATAGCGGCCAAGAAAATCGTAGAGCTTTGTAGTCGAGACCGGCAAGTTATGAGCATTCTGTTGATTGGTTCGTGTGCTCGAGGGAAGGCATCTAAGGATTCGTGTTTGGATGTTGTTCTGTTAGTATCAGAGAAAACAGAAATTAGCCGAGTTCGTGAACATTTTGAACGGTTATTTCAGCGAATACCGGAGATCGTTCAACTTCGAGAAGCTGGAAAATATTCGCAGGTTGATTTGATTGTGTCGGATGGTAAAATTGAGGCTCAAGAACGGGATTGGACATCAGGCCCTGATGAATTTGAGTTGGAGATCGGAAATTTCTTTGTGTATTCAGATGTGTTGTTTGACCGAGAGAAATACTTTGACACGATGAAACAACCCTACCTTCCCTTTTATGCAGAAACCCTGCGAGAGCAGCGGTTAGCCCAGGTGAAGATGTATATGTACAATAACCTCGACCACATTCCGTTGTATGTGCAACGAGGGTTGTTCTTTAACAGCTTCAGTCGATTGTATAATGCCTCGAAGGAATTTCTACAAGCCTTATTCATTTCTAAGAAGGTGTACCCAATCTCTTATGATAAGTGGATTAAAGAACAATTGGTCGAAGTTTTGAAAGAACCTAAGCTCTATCGAGAATTTGTTAAGTTGTCAGAAATTAAGAATTTAGAAAGTGAAGAATTGATTCAGAAAGCCGACCAATTAAGAACACTTGCTCAACAGCATCTTGACTGATAAACCCAGAATTGATGAGGGCAGTGTGTTTTCAATGGATTTAACGCCAGCCCAGCAGGTTTCGAAGACATCTGTGCAACTCCGATCAAATGGGTTGAAAGATAATTTGTTTCTCATAATAGGATTATATTATCCACAAATGTTATTGACCAAATTTGGTGTGATTTAGAGGCCTTCATGCAGGTATTTGAGTAACTGCGTTTTATTCATCTTAGCGATTCCTAGATCCTTGAGGGTGACGCCAGTTTGGAAGAAGTCGATTTTCGTCATGACGGAGGCGAGTGTAATGAATGATTCGATAATTGGTGTCTGGACACCGAACTTTTTGCCTAGTTCGTAGAAGATGTGACATCCCACGGGTACATCTTCGGTGATGTACCTATTGTGAATGGTATAGGGTCCTGTGGCTTTGAGGAGATGGAATTGTTCAGTAAAGGGTACGACCACATCGGGGCCCATAAATTCTGCGCCCAGTATGTTTGTTCGTGAAAAGAAGTCCTGTTTGTCAAAGGGTTGAATCCCTACTCCAATGGCTTCTGCGATTTGGCGTTCCTCTTGGTAGAAGGCGTATTGGATTTCTGAGATTGATGGGCAGTAAGCGTGGGAGTATATTGAGAAATCGTATTTGTCGTGTCCAAAGATTATGCCCCAGTTTTCCATGACGCCTACACCGAGAATGGTGCCTGGGACATGGAGCATGGGATTGACGTTGCTCAGTCCGATATCGATGACGGTGTCGCCTTCAACCGGATTGACAACCGAATCTAAGGGGGGAAAATACTGTGCGGATTCCAAAAAGGCGGATTGGTCTGTAGAGGGAAGAGTGGCACCCCGTAGTGTGATTGCCCGATACAGAAGATTCAGTTCTGGGAGTTTCACGCCCCCTTCAGTTTTAATGCGAACACCGTAGGGTTGGCTGGACCATTCGCCGATGATGACCTTTTTGTCACAGCCCAACTCGTGCATCATCTTTCGTAATAACAGAGATCCAAAATTTCCTGTACAGAAGTGAATGATCATGCCATCTTCTAAATGTGGGATTAGCTTTTCAAAAAATGCTTTGAATCCAATAGCCGGAATACTTACGGAAATAATTCCAGCGCCTTCAACCGCTTCCTTCATATCGGTGGTAATCGTATCAATTTTAGCGAGACCGTCTCGCTTGAAGCCATATAGGTTTACTTGCGGTCCTGAAAGCCGTAGTTCTCGGGTCTTGATAATTTTTCCTAATTCCTTGGCAAATTCAGGTAACTCGTATAGCCGAACTTCGCGTTTGGCTAGCGCACAATCGGCGGCTTGACATCGTCCTGTGGTGCCTCCTCCAAGAATTGCAATAGGTTTATCTTTCAAGTGTTTCATGTTGGTCATATGGCATCACTGCATACAATGGTTTTGATAAACAAAAAAGGTAAGCATTCATTCACATAAGATATTAAAATCATAATGCGAGGTAATGGACTAGTTGTTTTGTCATGTTGAGTAGGTCATTGATTCGGACCCATTCGTCGGGTTGGTGGGCAGAAATATTGTCTAATGTTGCTGCTCCAACTCCGATGAATTTGTCTGTGTTTAGTGCGTGAGCGACAAAGCCCATGTCGGTGGAGCCGGAAGCACCGCCATAAACAAAGTCACTATCTTGGTAGCCATGAACGGCTTTCAACGCGGCTCGCATTTTCTGTGAATATCGGTTTTCTGTGTCAGCTTTAAAGGGATAGTTAGCATGCGTAAATGTAATTTCAACATCTATGGCTTTACTGTTGGCTTTTCCTCGTTCAATGGCGGCACGAATCTCTTCGACGATATCTTCATAGTGTTCTTCGGGTATGTACCGTCGATTAATGAGTAATTCACATTCTGAGGGGACAATATTGGCTTTGTTGCCTCCGCGTATAATGGCAAGGCTAAACATCGGTGTCATCTGATCTGACGGGGCTCCCAGACTTCGTAGCGCCGGAATGAGCGGAACCTTGGATTCTCGTTTTTCTACTTCTTTTTTAAGTTTGAGCAATTCGACGATGAGAGGCATCATCTCTTCTACTGCATTTATCCCAAGAAAGTTCATCCCAGAGTGGCAACTTCGTCCTTTAGTGCGAATGGCAATATCGACCATGCCCGCTATACCCGCCATGATAATTGGGAGCTGGGTGCCAAGTTCGGTATTAAGAATGTGTCCTTTCACATAACCTTCTTTGGCTAAGTGATAGATGCCTGGATAAATCCCAATTTCTTCATCAGTGCAGAGGGTACAGATGATATTGAAGTGGGGTGTAAGGTTGAGTTCATTCATGACCTCTAGGGCCACGAGCATGCCAGCGATACCTGATTTCATATCACAGGCGCCTCGACCATACAGCTTGCCATTTTCAACAATACCGGCAAAGGGATCCTTTGTCCAAGGCTCTTCAATGGGTACGACATCCATGTGGGCATAGATGGTGACCGCTTCTTTTTTTCCATGTTCGCGAGTGGCAACAAGATTGATACGGGGGCCTTCAAGCGGATAGGGAATTGCTTTGATATGTTCATCCGGAACAATTACCCGTTCAGTAGTAAAGCCGAGGTTCTCGAATTGCGGCTCCAAGAAGTCGACTAGGTCTGCATAATTGTTACCTGGGGGGACAACCGTGGGAATCTTAATTAATTCTTGTAAGAGGTTGATAATCCGATCACGTTTTTGTTCAACCGCCTTAAACACATGTTCCACAGAGGGCTGTTTAGCACTCATGATAAAAATCGCCTCCGGCTGAAAGTGGTTCGCTAAGTCTTATAAGCTGACCTCATCAAGGAAGAATAGACTCTTCCTCCTCTGACCCCCACAAAGGGAATGGGGGGCTTCTCGAGGCTTTAGATATATATAGAGCATCGAATCATAGCTGCTATGAATTTGGTTCGATGGGCTGTGGTCTGTCTTTTTTAAGATTCACAACTAGTCATACCGGTTTGTGGAGCGTGTTGTGATGGGTGAATATAGTGATGAATCGTGGCGTAATTGGTGGTTAGCGCCTTTTGGGATATTCTACTTTGGACAGGGATATGCCTTGTCAGCCCTGGGTCTGTTCATGCCCATATACTTGGTTACTGTGCTAGGAGTTCCATTTGAAATTACGGGCTTAGCCTTAGCCGTGATTGGGATTCCATGGATGCTGAAAATCATCTTTGGTGCCATCAGCGATTCGTTAGCGTGGGGTCGGTTTGGACGGCGGCGTCCCTATATCATTTTAATGGCGTTGCTGGCGGCAATCGGGTGGGCATTAATTCCTTTCTTTCCAGAATTTAACATTGTATTTGTCGCTACACTCTTCATAGTTGCCTTAGCAACAGCATTTGCTGATACCACTATTGATGGATTTGCGGTGGATATTACCCCTTCTGATCGGCGGGGAACCTTACAGGGTATGATGTGGGGGGGAAGAGCAGCTGGATCCATTTTAGGAGCCCTAGCAACCGGCATTATCGCTCAAGCCATTGGATGGCCCATCGTTTTCTATCTTGGAGCTATAATTTTATTAGTGATGACAGGAGTTTGCGCTTTTCTTAAAGAACCTGCCAAACCATCAGGGCGTAAGATGTGGAGTGCACTCAAGACCGGTTTCTCGTCAAAAGGTGTTTGGCTCTCCCTATTATTTACGCCGATTTTAACAATGAGTTTCGTATTTTATTTCCAATGGGGAGGGTTATTCATCGAAGAAACTGTGGCTTTAAGCTTATTAGAGGTTGGTCTGGTTCTTGCCCTCATGAACACTGGAGCCGCCATCACCGGATTCTTTGGAGGACCCCTTGCAGACAAAATTGGGCTCCGACGTGCCGTGGCTGGGCTGGTGCTGGTTCAAATTATTGGGCTAGTCGCATTACTGTTTGTTCAACCAGGGAACCTCTATCTGGCTCTTGTGATTATGTTCATTCATGGTCTATGTTGGGGTCTGGCGAATATTGCTTGGCTTTCCCTTGCCATGGCTTCATGTCCCCGAGAAGTGGGGGGGACATTCTTCTCGATCTTTGCCATGATCTTTAATATCGGATCTATGCTTGCAGTGGTTCTAAGCATTTTCATTAAACCAGCCTTCGGATGGCCCGGTTTTATCCTTACCCTCATTGTTCTAACCTTAATTAGCGAATTCATCGGAATTTTGGCAGCTTCACAAGTCAAACAAGCGACCGCCATCAAAACTCCACCTCTTGAAATGACTTAGACACACACAATCATCATCTCACCTGTTGAAGTTACGAAATTCAATTAGAGATGAAGCAGAAGCTAAACCAGGATAGGAGGCAGAGATTTTTTTTAAATCAAGTGGACTCACAATATATGGCAATTATCGAAAAGATAGCCTAAGACCCTCATTTTTCATTCCACAACTCCCTTTTTTGCTGCAAGCCGTTTCTTCTGTCATTATTTGCTTCTCGGTTGAAGTTCGAAGAC
>JBHLMG010000041.1:0-6124 GCA_048938385.1 Promethearchaeota archaeon
GAAAAGATTCCCGTAATACGGCGTCTCCAGGATCCGTAGAAATGTCTATAGCAGCGATACAATTCGCGTTGGAGCTCGCGTCGTGAAAGGTGCTCAGTAGGCATAATCGCATGCACCATATCATAGTGCGACAGGTTCGTATCTTCAATCCACCCGTTGCGTTGCGCTAGCGTGTACAATTCGGTACCGGGGAATGGTGTCAGAATCATAAAGATCGCTAGATCAGGATCCACCTCATCAATCCAGTGTCGAAAGACGGCAATGGATTCATGCGTGTCGGTTCGGTCGCCAATGATCGCGGTCGTTTGAGCCATGATGTCATGCTTCTTCAAAAGGGTCATTGCTTGTTTAGCCATCGATGGATCGATTCCCTTACGATATTTCTCCAAGGTTGTGCTGTCGTGCGTTTCAACACCGGCCATCGCCCAATGCAGCCCCGTTTTGCGCATTTTGGGAAGTAAGTCTTGGTGCGTGATGATGTCGTCGGCACGAATTTGCATAAACCAGTACAAATCATCAGAAATCCCGCGTTCCAGTAGCTCATCACAAAACTCATCCATCCATTGCCCCAAACCGAGGTTGTCGTCTGTAAGCCACAGGAACCGACTCCCAAATTCCCGGTACACATATTCAAATTCATCGGCTACACGTTTCGGCGATTTCCGTCGGCACGATCCCCAATAGCGCCACTGGGTACAGAAGGTACAGGAGTGATCACAACCCCTGGAGGCTTCAATCAACGCGTAGGGGTTATCCTTACCCGCCATCATGAGAAAATGATAATCCTTCATGTGGTCCCGCAAGAAATGATACCCCGGATATGGCAGCGTATCCAAGTTCTGGATCTGGGGGCGATCAGGGGTGTGCACGATTTTTCCGGCTTTCCGATAGGTTAGGCCTTTCACCTGGGCGAGGGGCTGCTGCTGGCTTAACGCTTGCGCGAGTTCCAACAGCGTTTCTTCCCCTTCACCACGGACCACAACATCGATTTCAGGGTATGCTGCAAGGCTTTCTTCGGCTAGGAAGGAAAAATGAATCCCGCCAACCACGGTGACGATATCCGGATTGACTTTCTTCGCTAACTGCACGGTGCGCGCAACCAGATAGGTATTCGCTGTTGATAGCGCGCCAGGGCACACCATGTCGGGTTTAAACCGTACAATCCACTCCCTCAGGTCATCCCACAGCAGCTGTTCTGCCTGACAATCCACCACTTCAATTTCCACAGAATCCATTTTGGCTTCCAGATACGCTGCCAAACACAGCAGTCCAAACGGTGGCGGACGGTATTCACCCATTATGAACCAGAACTCTTTCGGAGGTTCAATGAAGAGCACTCGCACTAATTACACCACTTTCGCTGATTAACTACTGGTACTCCCTAACAAAGCCATGAACCACCTAAAATCGTTTCAGGTCGTAAACAAACCCCGACCTTGAAGGATGGAGGGGCTTCTCGTAGTTGCAAGTCACAAAAGTGATGTAACACCTATCAAGACAACTCCAGGATCGGAACATGCTTACGAAATTACTTCTGCTCCCATACACCCAATGCTTCGCAAATAGCCTTGCCCGCTAAAAACCCTGAGGCTTGACACGGGTCGAATCCATGTCCTGGCTGTGTCCACTGTCCCGCGAGCCAAAGGTTCGTAATGGGTGTATGTTGAGCAGGTCGAAGCGGACCGATCTGATCGGGCGTCGCGTTATACCCATAAGCCGTGCCCCACTCAGTCCAAAGATATCGCTCATATGTTCGAGGGGTCGCCAGTTCTAAATATTCCACCTGTTCCTCAAAATCGAGTCCCAGCGTCTCTTGCACAGATTTCCAAATTTGATCTGTGGCCTGTTGCTTCATGCGTTTATACTGAGGCATGTTCCTTGCTGGCCAACGCTCGATGGAGTCGAAGAGGGTTATCACGACATTGCTTTTTCCGGCAGGGGCAAACCAGGGGCTCCCAAGCTTGGAATAGTTGGTAATTAACCAACCTGCAGCTTCCGGGCTTCCCTTGTTAATCCTACTTTGGAGACTGCTCGCAGAGATCTTATCTGGAAACCAAATTCGTTCATAATCCGGTAGATAGTCACTGACATCTCCATCAATTCCTAAAAAGAGCGAAGTAAAGCTCATAGTGCCTTTCAATTGACTTAATCGCGTTCCATACTCCAGAATCTTCGGTGAGGGGTTGCCCTGAAGTCTGTCACGAAAGAGTGGGCCGGCGGATCCGTTCCAGACAAAGTAGCGCGCCTGTACCCGTTCGCCACCGGTGAGGACTACATGATCCGCTTGGTTCTGCGCAACATGAACGCCTTCGACCGGTGTTTTCACCCGAATCTCGGCACCTGCCTCTGCAAGCCGGGTGGCGTAGGCCTGGGCTAGCGACTGCGACCCTTCACGGAGCTGCCAGCCGCCCTCCTTAAGGTAGTACTGAAAGCCCATCGCGAAGTTGATGATGCTCAAAGTATCGGGTCCCTGTCCCAACCAATTCCACGCTGCCCCCGCAGCTAGTTTTGCGCCCTCGTGCTTCTTAAAGAAATAATCGAGTGCTTCTTGTAGCGTTCGCATTCCCCAGTCCGTGAGAAATCGGGGGGCACCCTTTACGGGTGGAGCAAACCCCATCAACATCATAATTTCTTGCACGAGCGTTTCGGTGAACTCAAACCACGCCCGCACATTCGCCTCTGCCTTTGGAAAAGCCTCCGTCATCGCATTCTGCGCCGCTTCCCATCCTATTGGCATGTGAAAATCCAGGCTTCCTCCCCCTGGCACCTTCTCGACTTGTACCCGATACCATTCCTTAAGCTGAATGGGTTGAATCAGCGGCAGAATATCAAAAAATTGAAGAATCTGGTTATCCTTCGCCCGCCCATTCTGCGCATGCAACGCTACCTCAAAGTTATACCCCTTCCGGTGAAAACTCGACGCACACCCTCCCACTTTCGAATGCTGCTCAAACAGCACCACATCCAATCCCTGCTTTGCACAGGTCAAGGCGGCTGCCAATCCTCCTAATCCGCCACCAACTACTACAACATCTCGAACCTCACTCATTCAATTCACCTGAATCGCTCATTATCCCCAGTTCCTCCCTATTTATGGGTTTATTTTTCACTACTCCATAGAAGAAAAAATGGTCGTCCACCCCCCCAGATTTTTCAACACTCGTGGTCCTAAGTGAACACCCAACCCGCTCACTTCCTCCACTCCAAGGCGTCTGACCAAAAACCGCGCAGAGTCAATTTTTGAAAAGCCTTTAATCAACTACTGACAGAAACTACTTGAGAGACTATGCGTTGGCTTCTTAAGAAAATCCTAGGGTTGCCCCTTTTAGTTGGGTTCATGAACTGCCTTTTCATCTTGTTTTCACCCAACGCCTTTTGGACTCTCACGACCTTGCTCTCTCTTTGCAGTATCAATGCCTTCCTCTGCATCGATATTGTGATTCGACCGGTTTCAACCAAACAGGACCAATATCCTCGAATTGTACCTATACTCGCGTTTTTAGCCTTACCCCTAATCCTCTGGCTTCCCTACTTAGAAGCGCTGAACTTCATCTCCTTTCTTCTCCCTCCTCCATTCCTAATATGGATGGCCACTCTTGGACTCTTCGTTCTTTTCATCGGCGGAATTCTCGGGCTCGTCAGCCGCATCCAACTCGGATATTTTGGAGGTCCTAAAATCGTCATCGAAGAACACCACCGCCTAGTCACAACCGGAATGTACCGCTATATCCGTCACCCCCAATATCTTGCCTTCCTTCTCCTCTTTTTTGGCTACACCGTATCCCTGGGCAGCCTCTTCCTCACTCTAACCATAACACTCGCTCTTTTTTTGATATTTCGAAGTCGCATGAATCTAGAAGAAGAACTGCTCACTGAAACCTTCGGCGCAACCTATTCCCAATACAAGAAACGAACCAAACGCCTCATTCCCTTTATTTATTAAATCCAAAGATACAAACCCCTTGACGAAGAAAAGGGATCGTCCACTCCAACGGATCGCGAAACAGCGCTCGTTCGCAAAATAGCGAGTCTTCAGACTAATTGCAACACGCCAGAGCTAGCAAAGGAGAACACTTCTAAGAAGGATACACAATACTAAACGGAATTGAAAATGCGTGAAGCCAACACCGTAACTTGCGAGGAGGAAGCCTTAGCCCTCGTCAACCAGTATGGCTTTGTTACCCTGTTTCCCATCAAAGGCACGCAATTCCCCAATCTTTACCACGCAATAAAGGGCACGCGAGAAGAAAAATTCGACAAAACCTGGACCTGGGGATACCAACTCGCCCAACAAAAACACCTCCACTACGGCAAGTTCATCCGCAAACAAGTCACCCTCATCTCACTGGAACTGCTTCCTTACTTCCTTCGACTCGCCCGCGACCAGAAACTCGGCACAGCCGCTCAGCGCATACTCGCACATCTACAAACACATGGAAAAACCTCAACCACCAATCTCCGAAAACACCTCGGATACCAGCAAAAAGACCAGAAACCCGAATTCCTACACGCCATCGACGAACTGCAACTCGCCTTCGCCGTCGCAATCGTCAAACGAGACCCGTACCCCCAATACACCAACACCTACGACCTCATCGACCGCTGGATTCCCACCCCCATCCTCGAACAAGCCGAACACCTCACCCTCGAAACTGCCCGAGAAAAACTCATCACCCAGCTACTCACCAACGGCGTAATTACCACTCCCGTTGATGCCAAACGATACATCCGCTTCTAACACCGAAGTGGACATCCACTCCGGGCGAATCCTGTCACATCAATAGTGAGGCCTAGCTCCATTAGCTCGTTTGCTCCACAGCCACTAAGATCCCCGCGACGAATATCAACACGCCACCAACGAGATACGAACCAATCGCTGCGATCACACCAAAAATAATGAAGTAAAGAGCCGTCGCTTGTCGATCCCGGTCAATTCTGGGCACACAATAAAACAGAATGATGAACCCAAAGATCACCGCGACGATAGCCAAGGAAAACCACAGAACACTCTCCACAGAAATACCGTGTGGCCCTCCAAACTCCTCATACATCACAAGACCATTCAACACCACAGCAAGAAACCCTAAAACGATACACACAATGGAACCCGCTTTTGCCAAGATTTTCGCTGTATCAATTAACGCCATTATAAATTCCACCGACTCGGTCAAAACCTACATCAATCTAGATTCAACAAAGCCACTATATAGATAAAACTTCCTCGTTTGAATAAAACGAATCCAAAACTGCAAAATCACGCGGTCAAAAAATGGACGTCCATCTCCACCCTGGCAAGTGCTCCTCTAAGAGAATACATACAGGCTGAAAAAACCAACCTAAATCTATACAGTAAATACTTAATAGCGAGTATTGTGCACTGTATGAGTGAATGGTGGGGGCAGTCACCTCTAACACCGTTTACCGCCAATTATTGGAGGTGCGAAATTGAAGAAATTGAAAAAGGAAGAAGTTAGATCCAGAATCTTACAACAGGTGGTGGAAAAGGGCATCGGGGATGTGTATGCCTTCAAGCAACAAATCATCCAAAAACCTGATGAAGAAACCGACCAAGCGGATGTGGTCGAGACCGTGAAAACCCTCATTGAAGAGGGGAATCTCAAAGTGCCCGATCCAGACTTCCCGATTGTCAAACCCACGAAGAAAGCGAGAAAAACCCTCAAAAAAGAAGCCCCAGGAGGTGGGAATCGTTGATGAATCCAGTACTCGTCGTGACCTTCTTGGGTCTCACCCTTCTCATTTTCTTAGTGTTTGACCTCTTCAAAGTCCGAATAACTACTGGCTTCTATCCGTTCACCAAACGGATCCTGGCCACTTATGGACCCTACACGCTGATTCGGGTCATCATCGTAGCCGCTATCTACTGGTTAGGTGTCTACATTCCTAACATCTTTGGTATTCAAATGCTTCCTGAATGGGAACTGTACTGGCCGCTCATCATGGCTATCACCGTTCCTTTCGTGTATCTAGCCCTGTTCAGTCTCTTAGGTGGTCTAATCCTGAAACATGCCTTCGACGGTGGTGGAGAGCTCGGGCGCTACATCACCCAAGTCTACGAAGAGGTCCGCATCTGGGGCAAAGCCAGCCTCATCAACAAACTCGACGA
>JBHLMG010000042.1:0-6029 GCA_048938385.1 Promethearchaeota archaeon
CATGTGATGGCGGTTAAGTGGGAAGAGCTGATTCCACGGATTATCGAAGCGTCAGGAGTTTAAAAGCGGGGAAACAACAAGTTGTTGAAGGCACATGAAGGTTAGCTAGTGTCGATGGCGACCCCGCAGTTGGCACAGAATTGTTCGGTGCCCTTGAGTTGCTTCCCGCATGCTGGACATTCTTTAGGCACGCTTAATCCTTCATCTTTTTGAGGTGTAGGGGTTGTCGCAGGTGTGACGGGGGGAATATCCTTAGAGGTCTTACAGATTCTGGTCCAGAGGCAGATGGGAATGGAGAAATAGAGAACGATGAGGATGAGGAAGAAGCCAATGACTAGTATCATAACTATTCCACTTTCTGCCCCCATGGTGATGGGGGTCAAAAGTTGATTGATAATAGGATAGAAAATGGGGGTCCAAAAGAAGCGGAAGGTGAAGATTGCCTCAATTAAAAAGACTACGAAGAGGATGGTTGCTGCAATTCTGAGTTTGAGGGCAAGGCTTGGATTTTCGCCTTTTCCGGAGATTTGGAAATAAAGGATGAGGGTAACAAGGAGGGATATGAAGGTGATAAGTCCAATAATCACTCCCACAACTTGTCCGAGCAATATAAGTTGCCAGACGATGAAACCAATGATTACACAGCCAATAATAACTCCGGCACCGATGTAGATGATACCCTCACACCCAGATGCATCAAAGCCCCCAGAGCGCTTTTTCTCTGGTTCCGCATTGGATTGAACATCTAAATTGGACTTGCTTACACTTCGTGGTGAGCCATGCATTCCAGGTCTACTCCAGATAGTGTATAACACTCCCTGGAATTTAAAAAATTCCGAAAATTTTTTCCTATCCCGGAAAACCCGAGATTGGGGGTTAGCTAGTCGCTTTCTTGGTTAAACTCGTTAATGACATCTTGAACCCGTTTGAAGCTCTCGAGCACCATGACATCGCCGTATGGCCAGTCCCAGGATCCTAGGCCACATTCTGGTCCGGCGAAGGGGATGCGGTTTACAGTGTATCGGTCAATGGCAGCCTTGAGGTAGGTGTGCATGTTGGCACTAGATTGGAGGTAGGGGTAATAGTTGCCGGATTGGATGTCAGCCCAGACAGTTTTGAGATCAGCGTTAGGGGGGATGGTAGGTCCATCGGTGCGCATGATAGCGGCGCGGAGGTAGCGGTCATGGTTGATGAGCCAGTCACGGTTGACGATGACATCCGAATGGGCTTCAAGGAGGGTCCAGTTAGCCTTGGCAAGTTCTCGAAAGGGTGATGCGTGAAGATGGAGCCCTCGATAGCACCCTTTAGGAATTGCTGAATAGATGCTATTCCAGCAGGAAATAAGATGGGATAAGTAGGGATCTGAGGGTGAATCTGTGAAGAAGTCACCAACTCCTGTGACCCCCATGGAGGGTTCATCTAAGGTGAGGATTTCGGGTTTGAGGTATTTCATTGAAATGCCCGCATTTTGCATATAACCTTTAACAATGAGGGTGAAAGCTTCAATGAAAGCTTCTTCATAGTGTGAGCTGATGCCCATTCCGCGCCATAGGCGGAGAGTGAGTTCGAAGGGACCCGTGACACAGGCACGGTATTGGATGTAATCTAAGTCGAGCTCTTCACAGAGTGATTTAGCAGTCCTTTCCAAGGCAACCATTTCAGCTATGCGAGCGTGCTGGGTTGAAAGTTTTATGGGGCTACCGTTCCAGAGATATTTGTCACCTTGCTTTGCGAGGCCCTGACCCTTTCTCACAATGGGGTCGAGGAATTGAGTTACCATGTCACGGTCATAACTACTTTGAACATAACAAGGGACACTGAGATTTGGTCCAAGGGCTACTAGTTTGCGCTGAAACATGCTGGTGTGGCAGTGGGTGAAGTACTCCGCGGCTTTGGTGTCGTTGCCATCTTCTAAATCTGAAGCACCTTGTGCATATTGAACTGGATCGACATTGCGGAGTGGAAAACTACCGATATCAGTGCTCCTAAGTTGTAGATGAGTATCCCGTCCCAACATCAAAGCCTCTCTAAGGAGATATTTTCTGTTGGTTGAATGCAGGGTGGTTAGCCCACTTTAGTGTTAGCTATTGAAAACGAGTTAGGTCTTGACTTTTTTTGAGCTTTTCTTTACCTCATCTTTAATGGGCCAGCGTCGCCCATTTTCCAACGCTCGATCAATGGCAATCTCTGCGATGGCACATGAATGCTCCAAGATCTTTCCGAAGGCTTCAAAGATGTTTTCCAGACAGAACATGGCTTTTTGGTGGGGTCCAAAGAGCGCGCAGCTCTCTGGTGTGAGTTTGGGGAGCATTTCTTCACAGAGCTTGATAAGGTGGCGCTCCATGAGTTCCTCGGCTTGTTGACGCATGGGCAAAAAATTGTCGATCTCATTGATCACTTGGTTAGCTGGTGTGTCATCGCCGAGGAGCATAGATTCAGCAGAGGTTGCATAAATGCGGTGAACATGATTCCCGGTTTTCAAGGCGAGGTTTAGCAAGTCTTTAGGACACTCTTCATTGCCTAAGGCGATAACGGATTCAGCGATGCGTTTTGCGTGGTCTGCGACATTTTCGATGCGCTGAATAAACATCATGTAGGTGAGGCAATCCATTGCATCAATATTCAATTCGTTCATGAATCGAGGATCAAGAAGGGCGGCACGTAATTGCTTGAAGATGAGAAAATAGAATTGATTCACATCTTCGTCAAGACCGATAACTGTTCTAGCGAGTTCTGCGTCACGAATTTGGAGTGCGTTTAGAGCGTCAACAAGCATGCTTGAGGTGATACGATGCGCAAGGCGCATACTATTGGGAAGATCTAACTGGTTGAGTTGCATCAGAGATTGGATGACGATTTCGTTGGTTTTAGCATCGATGATTTGAAGCCCTGTTAGCATGCGAACTCGCTTCCGTACCAGTGCTTGTTGCTCAGGGGTGAAAACGCCTGTGGAGCGGATGCTAATGAGGTCAAAGTTGTTCAGATAGGTCGCGATTAAGCGGCGTTCCAAGATGCCGGGTTCATCTTCAGGGGCTGTGACGATTTCTTGTTCGGAAGGTGCGTCTGAGAATTTCTTCATGGGGTAGATGGCCAGTGAACCATCCCGCTGGGGGATGAGAATCACATGGTCAGAATCATCTAGTTTGTAGGTGTTTGTCCAATACTTGGGGATGGACACTACATGAGAAGATTTGCCTAGTTTCATAATCTTCCGTTTTTCCATAGCTCTACCCTTCGAGGGCGCTTGTAGCGCTAACGTTGATAGGTTCCTGTATGTTCAGTCTATATATCTTGCTCACCGTCAATATTTCTCTAAAGAAATTTATGCTGACCATACTTTCTATTCTTCTTAGAATAGGCAAGCCTTTTTAGAGAGGTGGCAGTCAGCTACCTCCGCAGCGTACGCTTCGCAGCAGGTGACGCAATTGGGACAGATGCAGTGTATGGAAATCATCATTCGTGGTGATTTGATGCTTCGTCAAATTATTCGGAAACTTGGAGAGCAGCTCCAGAAGATTGACCTCGAAGCAGATTTTAGCTCTACTATCGTTGTGCCGCCATGGCGAATTGCCACAAAAATTCAGTATCCCTCCTTAGCCGTACTCCATGCTGAGGTTAGCGCGAAGGATATACATCGGTTCGAAGCCCTGTTACAGGAACTGCTTGAGCAAGAACAGGTCCAACTCATTTCGATGAATAAACTGGAGAAACGGTAAACCCGAAATTATCAGGATGGAGAGAAAGGGTGGCAGAATCTAGCGAAAAACCTCAAGAAGACTCGCTACAAAGATCCGAAGAGAAACAACGGCAAAAAGATCTATCAGAGCCTCGGCATTTCACCCTTCCTCGGTGGCGTCTAGGTCCAAACCTAATTAAACTGATTGTCAGCGTGGTTGCCGCTGTTGTTACCTTTCTGTTAACCAATACGCTGCCACCACCGTTACCGATGGCTCTTGTCCTCTTGGTACTTGCTGCAGCTTTATGGATAACTGAATCTATTCCCCTTGCAGCTACTTCTCTCTTAATTGCCCTCCTCCAACCGCTTTTGGGTATTCAAGATTTTACTTCCGCTCTTGCACCTTTCTTCAATCCCGTGGTTGTACTACTTCTTGGCGGATTCTTACTGGCGATCGCTGTGGATAAGCACGATCTTGATGAGCGCATTGGTGAAGCCATTCTGCGACGATTAGGGTCAAAGCCTCGATGGATCGTCTTAGGGTTAATGTTTGGGACGGCGTTACTATCGATGTGGATTTCCAATACAGCAGCTGCAGCCTTGATGATTACCGTTGCCCTACCTGTGGCTAATCGCGTTGAAGATTCAAAGGGCAACCTGCAGAAAATCATGATTCTAGCCGTAGCTTATTCAGCAACTCTTGGAGGATTCATGACCTTAATTGGTAGTCCACCTAATGCGTTAGCTGCTGCTTTCCTCGCCCAACAAGGTCTAACTACCATCTCCTTTTTGGGCTGGTCCCTCTATGCGCTCCCCCTTGCCCTAATAATGATTATTGTAACCTGGAGACTCCTATTCCTTCGCTTTCGAACAGATGTGAAGTGGATTCCCACCATACAACCAACCGTCAAACGAAGCCTCACAGGTATGCAAAAGGGCACCTTAGTCATCTTCCTCCTTGCCGTGATTCTCTGGCTTACAGAGCCCTTTCACCCCTTAAGCTCAGCCATGGTTGCCGTAGCAGTGGCCGTTATGTTATTCCTCGCAGGATTACTCAAGAATGAAGATATCAAAAAGGTGGAATGGAATACCCTTCTCCTCTTTGGTGGAGGTCTTAGCTTAGGAGTAGCCTTGGAGATATCCGGACTAGCCGATGTACTTACCGGAGGTGTTGTAGCCTTAGAACCCGTAGTGGGCTACATTGGCATTGTAGCCATCTTGGCTATCGCCACCCTCATCTTTAGCATGGTCGCAAGTAACACTGCGAGCGCCAGCATTTTCATCCCTATCGCTATTGGTGTAGCCCTCGTAATTCCTGGAGCCAACCCGGTAGTGTTTGCTGTGCTAATTGCTATCAGCTCAAGTATAGATTTCATGCTACCCATTGGAACTCCACCCAATGCAATTGCCTATAGTACCGGTCGGGTATCCATGAAAGACATGGTGACTACAGGGTTTGCTCTCAATCTCCTCAGTGTGTTTGTGACGCTGTTGCTCGCTTACTTCGTCTGGCCCTTCATTCCCATTCTATAGTGAAAAAGCAACTTTTGCCTAAATGCATCAAATCAGACTCGACAATTCACACTCTGTATGTGAAAACACGCGAAGCGCGAATGCACACCGTAACTGCTTAGGGCATTCTGATTTTTACATTACACGATAGTCTTTGGCTTTCACCTCATAAAAGAAAAAGAAAGAAGAACCCGCGCCGATCCAATCATTCCTAATGCTTTTACCAGATGGTAAATGCATAATTGCTCGATGTTGAATAAGCGCGGCGTGTCTATGCTTTTCCAACCAGCAGCAAAATTGCACCTATTAGCATGAGTATTCCAACAATACCGATAAGGCTCATTAGTCCACCAAGTATGATGAAAATGATGGAAAATACTAGTAATAGGATGACGCTCGTTGAGTCGTAGCGTTTGTTAATTCGTATACTGAAAATAACACTGAGTAGTCCTAAAGCGAAGTAGACGATACCGTAGGCAAGTCCCATATCAATGCTAGGTAATGACCCGATGATGTCAAGAATACCCACAATTAATGCGACAAGACCGGCAATAAGACAGAGTACAAATCCCGTGAATATAAGAGATTTATTGGAAGCCAAATTTGGTCACCTAGCCTCCATGCTAAGTAGCTTCCCTTAAAGTCTTCTGATGAAATTTCCATATCTCTTTTCTTATTGGAAAATTCTGAATTTTGTACGATGGCTTTTTATCGACATTACCTGACTCACCTATCAACCTCTAATCCCGCAGCCCCCGAACCGGTCCCTCGGGGGCATGGAGTTGATGTAAATGAACACATGGAAGTATTTTGACATTACACACAAGCATCATGTACTCTG
>JBHLMG010000043.1:0-5935 GCA_048938385.1 Promethearchaeota archaeon
TGTGAGTATAAACCTTACTGCTCTCCCATTTCTATAAGATATCCCGGCGATACATGTCCTCGGTGTCTTTGTACGGGGCTTCTCTTCCAGAAACCGATTAATTTTTATATGATTGTTGCCGAAAACAGGTTAACATTTTTGTTTCCACAAACAGGTTAACAAATTTGGCTTTAGGAGGAACATCCTACGTTCACTAGTCTTCGCTATCCAACAACGCAACAAGGACAGATTTGGCTAAAAAGACGACAAACGATACGACCAATTGACATAGCAAGAGAGCTGAATGTTTCACGAGCTTTTGTGAGCAAGGCACAACGGGTGGCAGAGGACCGTATTGAGAATCTGCTGAAGCATGCGGCCTCTGTGAACCGTGTAAAGGTGCGTCACATTAGCGGTAAATACGGCATCGCCGTGGGCTATTGTCCAACACATCGAACAGACACCTACATCATCTACTCTCCGGCAATCGGTGTTCAGTCGTGGTATCCTCACACAGGGAATTGTGATGATTGCCGCGAACGACCGAATTGCGAAAAGGAACTTCGCCAACTTGCCAGTGAGTGGAAGGTTTCTATTAGAGCGGACATGCCTCCTACAGAATTGGGGAAACACCTCTTTGATACCGTAATGAGGCGACTTGGATGGGAGAGCAAACCGGAACCAGACTGAATCCTCGGTCTGCTGCGTGTAAATTTCCTTCAGAATTAGAAAGGAAGAAACAGCCTCGTAGACATCGAGGGATCATAATGGCTATGAGTCTGGCATTCATCTTGACTACAACCGGTCTAGTGTATTACTTGATGCTACCACCCCCATCTCCACCATATATTCCGCCACTTTATACTCCTCCAGAGCCTATTGTAACCACCCCGCATACTCCCATTGAGATCAATGGGGACGCTAATTTCTCTGCCACGGCTCTGCTAGAGGGATGGCCTGGTGATGGTTCCCCTGAGGACCCGTACATAATTGACGGCTTGGGCATTGACTTTAGGGGTGAAGGTGGTCACTGCATACTGATTATGAATACACGAGTCAGCTTCACCATTAGCAACTGCAATCTCACTGGAGCTCATCCAGCAGGTTGGGCGTACCATGAAGCTGGAATCTTACTAGATAATGTCACGAATGGCGAATTGGTGAATAACATAATCTATAGTAACTACAATGGCATCCTCCTCGAAGCGTCGAGTTACAACACCGTGGCTAACAACACCTGCGATAACAATACAAGGGCTGGCATCTGGCTCCGATACTCACACTCCAACACCGTGGCTAACAACACCTGCTCCATCAATGGCGAATCTGGCATCACTTTCGACGTCGAAGGATCGGATTACAACACCGTGGCTAACAACACCTGCTCCTTCAATAATGCCTCTGGCATCTCCCTCTATGATTCGGATTACAACACCGTGGCTAACAACACCTGCTCCTTCAATAATGACTTTGGCATCTCCCTCTGTGATTCGGATTACAACACCGTGGCTAACAACACCTGCAATAACAACAATGTCGGCATCTACCACCAACGATACTCATGTGACTCCAACACCGTGATTAACAACACCTGTTTGAGCAACACTTATCATGATTTGCTCGAGGAGTTTGAATTCATAGAGGAAGATCCTGAAGATCCTGGATATCCTGAAGATCCTGAAGTTCCTGAAGCTCCTGAAGCTCTCCAGTTGATAGAGCCTGTAGTCTACATTGGGTTAAGTGTCATCACATTGCTGGGTGGAATGTGGATCGTGCATAAACATGTTTCAAAGGAAGGTGAATAGTTTGAATTACAAGCTAGTGGGACTAGGAATCATGTTTCTACTTTGCTGGATGGGCTGTTGCCCCCCAGCATGTCGAAGCGCAGTGGTTTGGGCTGATGATTTTAATGATATGAATACAGACGGTTGGGAGATCTGGGGAATGAATTATACAGAACCTGCTCCACTCCCAGGTAGCTATTCTGTGTCTGAAGGCATGCTACGATTCCAAGGAGTAACAGGTCATTGGACTATTGCAAGCTACAATATAGCTCAGGGTGTAGGCACCTGGAGCTTTGATCTTGATGTTCAGGATCAAGACCGGCATCATTTCTATGTAGCATTCTTCGGTGGCTATTGGGACAATGACAGTATCAATTGGTCAGATTGGCTACAGTCCGTACCGTATGAATATGGGATAGCACCATTCACAGGGTCATATTCGTCATATGACACCGAATTTGTCCTCTTCCGGGCCTCTCCAGCTCGTGGGTCTTTCGTTGCATTGGATCGCTATTCCCCACCTGAAATGATCGGTTGGCACCACATTGACATCACGAGGGACTCCTCTGGACTTTACAATTTCTATCTTAATGGCACGCTTCGCATGTCAGCGACGGATACTACCTATACCACCACTGAATGCTTCAAGATCTATAGTGGCAGCGGTCCAGCGATTGACAATATTGTGGTTCAAGACATTCTTCCTACGACGATTGACCCGCTCATAATCGCCGTGATTGGTGGAGTAGCTCTTGTTGTGATAGTGATTGTGATTGTAATCATTGTCAGAATCAAGAGAAAGTCCTAGGACACATCAACAGCATCGGAAACAATATGCAACAGATACAGTGTACTCCCTATAGAAGAATGATAAAAGTGCTCTCAGGTGGTGCTTCCAAGCAAGATGTCCCCCGAGGAAACTCGTGTTATCCTCGTTTTTCATCTGAAAGAGGGAATGCTAATAGAGTTCTCAAAAACCCAACTTCAAAAAACGCTTCTTGATTTCTCATAATCATTTTACTTGAAATCAAGAATAAAGTGCAGTAAGGCTTGGATTTGTGAGTACTAAATCTTTTACACTCCCCATGTAACATAATACAAAAAGCGAATACAATAAACGAACTCTTAAGGGAATCCTCAACATTAGCAAATATAAACTTTAAGCCTTTTCTGATGAGACCTAGGAAATAACAACGAGTATAGTATGGCGTCTAGACTCCTGCATCTGTGGTGTCATTGAATAGAACGATTCGGTAACGTGCTTTGTTCTCCCTCACCTTCCGAATCGCTTCGTTTACCTCCGTCATGGGCATCAACTCCACCTGAGGCACGATGCCGTGTGTCTGTGCAAACGAGAGCATCTCCCGCATTGTGGTTCGATTACCAAGGAAGGAACCAGTGATCGACAGTTGGTGTGCTACGAGGTCAGTCGGATTGAATACTACATCTGGGAAGCCGATAACAACAAACCTACCATTTTTCTTTAAGGTGGTCAACAGCATGTCCCAGTCGATCTTGCCGGAGGCAGTGCATAGAAGCAAGTCGAAACCGAACTCAACTTGTCGCAAGCTGGCTTCGTCATCAGAAACGATGAAGTGGTCTGCTCCAAAGGCAAGCGCCTGCTTCTTCTTCTCTGGAGAATGGGAAATGGCGGTGACTTCATAGTTGAGCGCGTGGGCGAACTGTAATGCGAGGTGGCCCAACCCTCCCACGCCGATGATGCCAATTTTCTGCATGGGTTGTGCTGCATATAATCGGAGAGGAGAGTAAACTGCAATCCCAGCGCACATGAGGACAGCAGCCACTTCAGAGGGCATGGCGTCGGGCAAGGGGTAGGCAAAGCGGCTATCCACAAGAACAGAGGACGAGAAGCCGCCATAGGGGACCCATGTTCCTGATTTGACTATGTCCATACAAAGTTGCTCCTCGCCCTGTAAGCACCATTCACATTGCCCACAAGAACGGCCTTGCCATCCGATACCGACCCGGTCACCTTTCTTCAAACCGGATACTTCGTGACCCGCGGCCGACACATACCCGACGATCTCGTGACCGGGGACAAAGGGAAAAGTGGTTATTTGGTAGTAGTCGTCGATGGCCTGGATGTCGGAATGGCACAGACCGCAGTGCGTAACTGAGACCCTGACATCATTTTTCCCCAGTTTGGGTGGCTCGTAGGTGAATGGCTCGAGTTCTTGTCCCACTGCTCTCGCGGCGTATCCTAAAACTTTTGAAAAAGACATTCGCAAGACCTCTTTTATTCAGTAACGAACATGTATTGTACTAGCATAATCATAAATTCTACCTAAAGGCATGGGACTTAACACGGAAGCATATCATTAGTTAGTCTTAACCAATAAAAATTACTTTAGTCGATGTTATCATATATTACATCGATGATTGCTATTTCAAAGAAAAAGTGGTACAAGTCTTAGATCACCTAAATTCCTGCTAACAACTGGCACCATCGAATACAGAGACGCGAACGAATCTATTTCAAAACTTTAACAAAAGGCTAGTGAGGCTTGGGTCTGTGATAGTTAAGGCGTCAGTCGTACAACGATTGATCGTATATCCAGAACTTGTGGACTAACCGATTATGGGCTTCTACTACCGGAGGTAGATAGGGGCATGGGCGTTGCTGGCGGCGCAGGTGTTGGGGGTGAAAGAAAAAATGACTCTTTCTTTTAGTGTTTGCTTGGGAATGTGGTTATTCGATATTGGTTATTAAATCGGCTATGATGCCGGCGAAGTTGGGGGGGTACCAATGACCGAGTTGTGGGTATTCGAGGAATTGGCATGGGATGCCGCTGTTGTTGAGCATCTTGGTGAGTGTTTGGGTGTATCTACGGGGGATTGCTTGGTCTTGTTTGCCGCGGATGATAATGCCGTGGAGTTCGTGGCGTCTGGCGTCGTCGATTAGGGCTTGCCATTTTTCGGGTTCGTTCATCCAGGGGCCACCAGGGGAAACAGCAATGAAGGCACATACAGGTATTGTTCCTGTGAGTGCGAGTCTGATGGCGAGGTCACCTCCCTTTGAAAGCCCGCCAGCAATGGAGTGTTTTAAGTCAAGTGTTTTGTTTAGGTTGATTGTATCGATGTAGGCTTTGATTTGGTGAATTGATGTTTCGTAGTCTGGCCAGTACCCTGTAGCTATTCCTGACCAATACCTGTTAGTAGTTTGGGGCATTCCAAGTATGTAGCCGTGGTCAATGACTGTTTTCCATGACTGGTATTCTTCGTTAATGACACTAGCTTGGGCGTGGAGGGCTAACATCAGGGGCATGGAAGGGTTGGTGGTTTCTGGGAACACAGTAAGGTTGGTATGGTCCTTCGATGCTTGCTTGGCACGTTCTACGCTGATGGAGACGAGTCTTTCGAATTCGGGCATGCCCTGTAGGGGTTTGAAGGAAGGGGATTCACGTAAAATGGTCTCATTATACCAGCCATCATCGTCTAGAATCTCGTTGAATAACTCGAAGAACAGGTCGTGCTTGTCGAGTTTTATTGCTGCGGCCATCTGAGTGTAATAGATTTCAGGTTTGAAGTCAGGAAAGTCAGTGGCTACTCCTCTTAAGAAGTCTATAGCTTCTTGATACTTCCCCTCCTCGTATAAAGTGCCAACTGTGCGTAGATGTCGCCAATAATGAAACAAGTGCTTCACCAAGTAAAACCTCCAATGGCGTATGCTCTAAAGATCGCATACGATGTAGTAATTTTGGTCCAAATTTTGTTTAATTATTTTTGAATGAGGCAATCATTCCCTGTCAAACAGTTGCAAAAAGAATGACACCTACAAATTGAAGAGAACAATTGTGGTAGACCTATCCAAGCCACAAATTTTTGGGAAATCGATCCGCATACCGATTTTTCAAATTACTTCTCCATTTTGAAAAAAATGAGTAAGGCTTGGGTTCGTGAGTAAAAGCTTTTCGAAGATCCAGATTGTGTGAGAACCTTCGTTATTTTTAATGGAACAAGAAAGTGATGGAGGTGGAGTGTTTCAGTCCACTCCACCCTTCAATTGCATCAAAGAAAGACGGTATCTCCATATGATGCACCGCCATATACAACCTGGAGAACATTATAACCGGTCCCGTCTCCGTTATCGTTATACCATGGGGTTTCAGATCGACTATCCTTCACAGCAGCCCAAATGAATGCCTCTTTCA
>JBHLMG010000044.1:0-5712 GCA_048938385.1 Promethearchaeota archaeon
AAAACCACCAGTTCAACCAGTCATTCATAGACGACAAGGACGAAAAGGAGGACCAAGAGAACTCGCTGAGAATCAGTGAACCTTGCTAATCGGCAACCCTGATGACAACACTACCCACTAAACCAACGAGAAGTCCAACGAGCCAAGCCAGAAAAATGAAGAAGGCATTGCTAGTCAAACTCCAGAGAGCTGAACCTATCACAACCCCAAAACACATTCCATACAACATGAATTGAACCGCTCTACTCCACTTTACCATGTCAACCGCCATTAAATGATTAAAAAATCGAACCTTTTAACATAAGCCTCAGGCACATTACACTGAATTAGTTGACTCCCCCAACCCAGTGACATGAAATGAAAAGTGGCCGTCCCCCGCCTCGGTTATTAACCTGCTAGAACAATATTCATTCTATTAAAAATTAAATTCCGATCAGAGGGGATAGGATCTATTTTCGAGCTTCAATAACTTCAAGGTTTTTATCAAGATCCTTTTTTCCACCTGATAGAGACTCATGGAACACGATGTCCTTGAATCCGACTTCTCTAATTATCTGCTCAAGGTTCTCTCGTGTATACGCAACCATGCTTGATGCGTGGAGGGTTACATCGTTGGTCTCAGCGTCTATGATGAAATATCTTGTGGTGGCAACATGTTTCTCTTGGTCCCAGAAGTTCTCCATCAGGCACAGGTGTGGGTTCGGACTGAACAGCCCCTCCTGTGACGAGTACCACGAAGCTGGACTTGTTCCCACCTGTTTCACAGTCTCGTACCTGTTAGGTTCAGCGATGAAAAGACCACCTTCTTTCAGTGAATCATATGCCTTTTGGAGCACGCGTTTTAGGTCCACTGGTTTGAAGACATTGAACTCACCGTAGAGAAATAATGCAAGATCATTATTATCTCCGTAATCTGCGGTCCTGATATCCTCAAGAACATACTCAATCTCCACCTCTTCTTTGATAGCCTGCTCTCTGGCGTATTTGATGGAAGCAGGACTGAAGTCTATCCCTCTACAGCTATGTCCACGCTTGGTCAACCGGTTAGAGTATAACCCAGGCCCACAGGCTAGATCCAGTATTTTGGACGGTTTTCCTCCTAACCTGTTGTGTATCCAATCAACATGTCTATCGATTATCTCGAATCTTCGGCTGGCGAGATCGTGTTCCTGCGTAAGGTGATGCTTAAGCATCCTCTCACTGAACCCTAAGTCGTTCCAAGGAATCTTCTCACCCTCACTCCAAGGCTCAGGAGTCTCGATCCGTTTTATTAACTGCATTATGTTCATGATTGACAAACATTTTGATGGTTATCTTGCTCTAAAAAACTTGGTATCGCTTCACGCGGTTTCCCTTCGAAAACTATAACAAATACACATCGCCATCTGCGACTAATCGAGCACCGCTCTGTACCCATATAAAATACTAATAGCTTTGCGCATTTGAGTTGGATCATCAAAGTCAGTAACCACAAAAATGCAAAAACTCCTCGTAGCGAACACTGACACAAATAAACGAAAAGTGGTCGTCCACCCCGAACACGGCAATTCATCTGCTAATGATCATACACCCGGACTCCTTACCCACTCGGTTCCCCAGCGCCAGCAAAGGGCAACCCAAAGGAAATAAAATTGTTAGAAGGACCGATTCCGCAGAAAAAATATACACGCACATTCCAATCACATCTTATGGAATTACTTGAAGAGCTCAACCACATCCACAACGAGGTTCAATCCAATCCTAAACGAGTGGATCAAGTAACCCGACAACGCTTTTGGCGCCTTGTCGGTCACATTAAACGCCAACCCGCACCCGATAAAGCCAGTTTACGGAAAGCTACCGAAATCCGCGATCTCCTTTACGAAGCCCGTCTAGGGAAAGCCCGGTCTCTACAATGGCTTACCATCTGGTTTCTCGCAGGAACCTTCGGGCTGCTCTACTATCTTTGGCTTGTCCTCTTCGATTTACAATACACCGGTAATTTCTGGATCGACATGCTCTCTGTCTACTTCTTCCCAGGTGCCACCGTGGCCGCGATTGTATTCTGCTACTATCCCTTTGGGCGCCTACTTGCCGGAAGCGCTCTAGGCATTCGTCTCGACGGAATCACCCGTGATATCTACTACCTCCCCACACTCAAAATCAACTACTATACCTACCTGACCGCCTCTCCGCCTCGCCGCCAATGGTTCTTCTTCATCGCCGGCTACTGGACCGCCTTCACCGCCCTCTGGGTGGGCACCATCGGTTTCATCCTCGGCGGAGAATGGGTCGGCATCGCCTTCGGACTAATCCTCGGAGCACTTGAAACACTTGGTGCGATAATCGGCGGAAAATGGGGCGGTGAACTTGGCCATTTCCATCGTGAACGCCGTATCGTCCAAGACTGGAAACGCAACCTTCACAAGAGCTAACTTGGCAACAAAAAATCTAGACGCGGGGAACGAAAAGTGGTCGTCCACCGCACCACGGCAATTAACCATCCTTGAGGTTCAGGGTTCATGGAATCACTCTTTTTAATTAGTAAACTCTTATCAAACGAGAAGGAATATGAAAGATATATATTTGCGTTAAGTCCCAATTAAACATCGATTGTGAGTTTCAGTTATTTTGAAACTGGTAATCTTCAGCACCTGAGGGAGTGGTCAGAATGGGTTTTAAAGTCCTCCTAATTGCTCCACCCTATTATTGTGATGATGTAATACGCGGGGGAATTAAAGCGGAGTCAGCTTCTCCCCCGCTCGGTCTACTATATATTGCCGCTATGTTAAGGAAAAACGATTATGATGTAAAATTAATCGATATGAATTGTGATCAAATTCAAAATATCAAACAACTCCAAGGAATCCTCAAGGATTATAATCCAGATTTGATTGGCTTAGCGACCCTAACGCATCAATTCAAAATCGTAGTTGATTTTGCCAATTTTTGTAAAGAAATACTTCCTTCTTGTCCCATAACTCTTGGTGGTTATTTTGCAACATTTAATCATGATAGGATTTTAACAAAGTATGATGTATTTGATTTTGTAGTGAGGGGAGAGGGTGAAGAAACTGCTCTTGAGCTTGTTATGATTCTGGAAAAACAATCATACGATTTCACAAAAATTAAGGGGCTATCCTTTAAAGTTAAAGGACAAGTGATAATAAATCCGCCCCGTCTCCCCATCAAAGATTTGGATTCTCTCCCCTTTCCAGCCTATGAACTCGTTTCGCATGTTAATTATGGAGCTCTAGGAGGGCTGCGTGTTTCTAAGAAAAATCTCATGAATATCCAGACCTCTCGTGGATGCCCGTTTAGATGTAACTACTGTGCGATGAGTGCGTTTGCTAAACATACAATGAGATGGAGAAGCCCTGAAAATGTAGTCGAAGAACTCAGATTCTTTGAGGAAAAATTCGGTTTAAACGAGTATATGTTCGTGGATGATAATTTTACTTTTAGCAAAAAACGAGTAATTAGGATTTGCAGATTGATACGAGAAAATGGACTTGATATTCAGTGGGCCACTGAGGGAAGGGTAAGTCCAGCGGATGAAAATATGTTCCGAGAAATGGCAAGATCTGGATGTAAGTTAATTTTCTTCGGTCTTGAAAGTTGTGTTGACAGAATACTCAGATACTATAGGAAGGGTACAACATATCAGATGATTAGAAATGCAATTCAGAACGCCCGGAAAGCCAACATTGGGATTGTTGGGAATTTTATTATTGGTGCTCCAAATGAAACGGTTGCTGAAATGTGGGAAACTGTAAGGTTAGCAGCTAAACTAGATATTGACTATGCCAGAATTTTCCCTCTCCAAATATTTCGGGGCACGCCTTTGTGGTCAGAATTAGTCCAGCAAGGGATTATTGATGATGAAAAGAGGTGGGAAGAAACCATATGCGGCTTTGAAATTAATCCGCAAGTCACAATGGAAGAGGGAACTGAATTACTAAGACAATTACAAAAAGCGTTTTTCTTTCGAGCTTCATATATGTTAAAACAAATTTTTAGATGGCTTGTATATCGACGAAAGCAAATTCTGCTGAACCTAAAAAACATTCGCACGGGAATTCACTATTTACGCAACCTAATACCATCATCTTGAGGAGGGAATGATTTGGAAGGGAAAAAAGTAGTAATCACATCTGACCGTTCTTTATTCTCCACGCATCGGAATAGCTTTTACTTTGGGTTTATCTCCGTCTTCCCAACAAAAGTGATACCAGGTTTTTTGCAGCGGCATGTTTTTTGTCCCCCTCCTCCAACATACGCTAATGGAACAGCGAAATATGCTCTAGTCGCTCATAGATGCGTTGAAGCCTCTTTCATAAGAAATGGTTTCTCAGAAAACGAAGTCGTCGTTGCTCACCCAAATCAATTGGACAAATTCATTGGAAAACGAACAGAATTTGTATGCGTCTCAACTCAGGACCCATTGGGGATAGGACCGGTCACAACAACTTGGTCATCTTTAATGAAGGGCACTCCGTACAACCGAATTGAGTTCAAAAGATTATTAGTCCATGAACTTACTCCACTAAAGGAAAACTTTGGGTTTAAAGTAGCCGTGGGCGGCCCTGGTTCATGGCAGCTCTCCTCAAAACCAATTCTAGCGAGATTTAATATCGATTATTTAGCAATGGGAGAAGCAGAAACCATTATTCCAAAACTAATTTCAATTCCAAATCAACAAATCATCACCTCATCGCCACCTGAGCCATCTGAAGTACCTTCAATAAGACACCCAATCGTTGGTGGTCTAATCGAAATCACTCGTGGATGTGGATTAGGGTGTGCTTATTGTAGTCCGAATCTAAGTGGTAGGTTACGAAGTTTTCCTCTAACAAAAATTCAATCTGATGCCATAGTCAATGCAAAAATGGGTGGCAGCAAAACCATAACCATGCATTCAGATAACGCTCTAAATTTCGGATCACAAACAAGGATTCCTGATGAAGATGCCATCATGGAACTTTATAACTCTCTCTTCAGCATCGATGGTGTACAACGAGTGAACATGACCCATACTTGTCTAGCTCCTTTTGCATATATGCCTGAATTCATAACGAAACTAACCAAGTTGCTCAGAAAACATGGACATCGATACTATGTCTGCCAACCTGGAATCGAAACAGGCAGTCCTCGACTAATGAAACAACTTATGCCACACAAATGCCATCCATACTCCCCAGAAGAATGGCCCGAAGTGGTAAAAGAAGCCTTCAGCGTGATGAATAACCATCGTTGGATTTGTGCTACAACTATCATGATTGGGCTACCTGGCGAAGAAAAAGAGGATATCCGACAAACCATAGCTCTAGTAAGATTCCTAGACAAATTCAACTCAATACTCTTCGTACCAATCTTTTTCAACGCAATCAGCTCCACCAGAGCGGGTATCCACGAAGACTTTTTGTCACACAAAATGACTCCCGAGAACTCAAAGTTACTAGAACTCTGTTGGAAACACAATGTAAGGATAGCCCGAAAACTATACTACCTCGCTTCCTCAGAAAATCACCCTCTCTTTACACGGACAATAATCGAACTAGGAATACAATCCCTAAAACTAGCCGCCAAACTCTATACAATATATTACAACAAACACGGCTAAAAAGGAAAAATGGTCGTCCACCCCACCACGACCATTCACCTGCCAGAGTAATACACCCAGGACTCCTTACTACACATAATCTCCCAAGGTGCCCTGTGGGGACATCCCAG
>JBHLMG010000029.1:0-19057 GCA_048938385.1 Promethearchaeota archaeon
ACCACACCCCCCGAACCACACCCCCCGAACCACACCCCAAACCGAACACTCACACCCTCCACACATCACCACAACCACAAAACCCACCCCCCAACACCAAGGGGATGGGGGAGGGCGCTGGGAGGGGGAAGGGGAAGAACAGATGGACGATAGTCAGAAGATCGCATCTTTGCGGAATTAAACCTGATCTTGCTGGTGGAAGTAAAGAGCAAGGATTGTGGTCACGATGCCAGCTATGAAACAGCTGACACCAATACTCAGTGTAATAATGGGTGATAGGGGAAAGGATTGCCCAAGAAAAAGGATTACAGATCCTGCGATGATAAACAGGACTGCAACATAAACGAGAGTTGTTGTACGAGAGGGCATAGAATCTCCTATGTTTATTTGACGGCTTTTCCGAAGCGTTCAAGGCAGATATCAATTTGCTCCGCTGTGATGTTTAGGGGTGCTAGGAAGCGTATAGAGCTGCGCCCACTGCCAATGATCCAAAGTTTTTCTTTGTTCACACAGTTTTGAATGATTTGTTCTCGGCGTTTAGGATCATAGGAATTCGATTCACGGTCTGAGACAATTTCTACAGCACACATCAATCCGCGTCCGCGGACATCACCGATAATCTTGGATTTACTTTGGATGTCTCGGAGTCCTTTAAGAAGTTGTTCGCCACGGTGTTGGGCGTTTTCGATGAGACCATCCCGTTCGATGGTCCGGAGAACCGCCAGAGAGAGAAGAGCTATGTAGGGTTCAGCGCCGAAAGTCTCGGAGTGGCGACTGTAATCAGTGAACAGGGGTTTGGGGCCGATACATGCTCCGAAGGGGAATCCCCCACCAAGCGATTTCGCAGTAGTTATGTAATCAGGTACGATGTCACCATGTTCGATGCCCCACCAGCGTCCTGTACGACCAAGTCCGGCTTGGACCTCATCAGAGACAAGTTTTGTATCGAGCTCGTTAGCCAGTTTTCGCAGACCTTTGAGAAATTTGCTTGGCGCGGGGATAATGCCGCCCTCACCACATATTGGTTCGACAACGATCCCTGCGATATCGGTGCCTTCGTATTGGATACTATCACGAAGGTATTCAAGGCATTCGAGAGAACATTCAGCTTCGTGTTGTCCGAAAGGGCAACGGAAGCAGTACGGATAGGGTCCTCGGATGACATCTAGCCCTTGAGGATAAAAGTTCCTTTGTACATGTTTGCTTGCTGTAAGCGCGAGTGTGTAACCAGTTCGCCCATGAAACGCCGGGCGAAATGCGACGAAGCGAAAACGATGAGTAGTATCCATTAATGATTTCACGGCAGCCTCAACGGCTCGTCCTCCGCTTGTGGTAAAAAACACTTCCTTCTCAAAGTCCCCAGGTGCGATCCCGGTTAGCCTTTCCGCTAATAGAGTTTGAGGAATAACATCAAAGTCTTGGCCAGGCACCTCGCGAAGGTACCCATGTATTCGCTCTTCAAAATCACGGATAGCTGGATGGCGGAATCCAAGGGCTCGAACCGCAACCCCCGCAGTCATGTCTAGGTATTGATTTCCCTTCAGGTCGTAAATCCATGGTCCTTCGCCTTGTGTGTGATCAACTACAGGGTAGATATCGCGAGACTGAGTTGTTTTGGCAAGGACTTGCTCGGATCGTGCAATCCATTCTTTGTTATTCTTTGTAATCGTTGAGTTAGGACACAATTCTTTAAGCAATTCTTCTGCATCGCGTTTCATACTCGTGTAACCACCACTGCGTAATGATTGTAGAGGAAACATCTCAGTCTATTTAAGGTGAACCCTTATCACCTACATCGATTGTGGTGAGGTTTATACAAGGATAGATTGCAGAATAGATATCATGCGAATTTCCATACGCTTTGACCAGATTCTCTTCTTCACAACGGGACTGCTACTCCTGATTGTCGGTATGGTATTCGAATTCTTACTTGCAACTATCCTTCCTGATTTCCTGATGACGGCCCTGTTTGAGCAAGGATGGCTCTTAATTCTAATATGCGTATTCTTTGCTAGTGGAGCGATACTACTTCGTCGCGCGATACTAGGTAATTGGTGGTACGGATACGATTACATCATTTTTATTATTGCGGGTATCATCTTTATCGCTAGTTCCTTGATGACTGTGTTCAGGCTTCAGACTGGTCATCCCTACTTAGATCTCGCAATTGTAAATCCACTCTTGATGATTTTTTTGTGGATCTTCATTCTCCCCCCCATTAATCCCTCTGTAACTTTTGGATTCGCCTTGTTTTTCTTTTTCCTCGCATTGATTTTTTATTTACCCCACCGTTGGAATACTATCACTTATCGAAATACAACGATTCCAATAGACAGTCCACCAGTAAATCGATGGCAGATCCTTATCAGAATCACCCGAGTCAATGTCTGGCTCGGCTCCCTATTTCTCATAATTATCGCGTTCCTAATTTTAGGTGGATCCCCCTTGAGTTCAACGCCCCTACCACTCTATGATATCGGGAAGTGGATTAGACTTCTGATCGCACTTACAGCCACAGCGTTATTCAACTCATGCGTTTTCATTCTTAACCAGCTTGGCGATATAGACACAGATCGCCATCACGAGATGAAGTCACAGTTACCTCTTAGTGCCGGACTAATAAGTCAACGCCAAGGACTCTTCCTTGTAATTGTTCTCATGGTAGTGGGGATTCTTCTCTCTTTAATCGTAGGACTCCATTATTTGTTATTGTTAACTCTAACCATCCTTTTCGCGGTCATCTATTCCCTGCCTCCAATTCGGTTAAAAAACCGGCCTTTTCTCGATTTAATTATCATTGGGTTAGCCTTTGGTTCTTGGGCTATTCTCGCAGCATGGACTGTGTTACACTTTAGACCTGAACTGCCTTTTCTTCTCCTCATCGGACCAGGAGTGTTTTATGCTGGTACTCACGGAATTCACACAGCTTCAGATTACCCAGCAGATATTGAAGCCGGCCTTAGGACCACCGCAATATTTCTTGGTCCAAAAAGAGCAGCTAAATTTGGAATTACCCTCATAGCAATCGGTTTATTACTGTTATACACTGCGGTTGGATTCCATACTCATATCTTCTGGTATGGATTGCTAAAATACAAAAGCATATTTCTGTTAATTTTTAGTGGCCTCCCAGTATTTGCGCTTCTATACGAATATCGAAGTTGGCAGAAATCTGAGACAGAACAAGAAGTGGGAATCCAGAGGGTTCAGATCCAAGCCCGTTGGGTGAGCTATTTACTCTTCTTGATCTTACTCATTTATCTCGTGTTGTATGCGTTTATTTTTTACCCAATATACTATCCAAACTACGAGTTCCCTTGGAGCTAGGGGCTGAGCTAGACATATTCAAATAAGGCACTTCCCAATGATAGCTTACACTGCTATGGTTGGGACAATGTACAAGATTGGTGGATTCATAAAGTGGAAGCGATAAGTTCTGGGATTGGGGAAGTAGATCGAATGCTGGGAGGATACCTTGTCCGTGGCAAGGTTTACTTACTAGAAGCAGACAATGGTACTCAACCCCAAGGGATAATTCTTCCTTTCATTGATAATGGATTGAAAACAAACGAGCTTGTGATTTTCGCCTGCAACGAGCGCCCTGCTGAAGAAGTCTTAGACCAATTACGTGAGTATAAGATTGAAGTCGATACAGCGATCGCTAATAAACAATTACTTCTCCTAGATTTATGGTCAGAGGGAGAAATTGAAGCCCCTGGAATCATTAGCGTCGGGAATCCAGCCGACCCCCATAAGGTGATGTACTCTTATCAGCGGGTGTATCAGTTTGCAATGAGGCGGGAGCCAAAGATTCCCTTTCGCATTGTGACTGATTCACTTTCCGGATCGGTGATGACCTTCGGTTTCGAACGAGCCTATCGACTTGCCTCACGAGTCACTCGGTTGATGAAACTCGGACATAGCGTAGGGTTAGCTGTCGTAGTACCAAGGATGCACGAAAGGTTTGTATCTGAAAGCTTTGAACGATTACATGATGGTGTGATTCAACTCATTCTCGTAGAAGAAACAGACCGTGTACAACGCTATATCCGTGTGTTAAAATCACCACTCCCCAGATTTCAAGGTCAACGAACCCCTTATGAACTTACCACCAAAGGTATTGAAACGAGTTTGGACTTAATTGATACGCCTCCAGAAGTTCGCGTCCATCTAAGCATGGTGAAACAAGGCGTGCTGCAATTTCTTGAAGAGCGAGTTGTAATCACGCCCTTTTCAGTTCTTAACACAATACTTCGAAATTTAGCTATGTCTTTTGAACTCGAAACATTGATTCCCGTGTTGACATCAGCAGCACAAGAAGCCCTTCATCAGGTGGTTGCCAATCTACTAGAACCGTTCAAAGGGCAGGAACCACATGACAAAATAGGAGGTTTCTTGAAACTCATGGGATTCATTGGTTTGGGTAGAATGCAAGTATCCTATGATGAAGATGACGAAGAATTTAACATTATTTTAGAGGATTCGCCATTTTATCTCTCCTTAGGTAATCTGGGCATCGCTGTAGATTTCGTCCATTCAGCGATATTATCAAATTTATTTGAGGCTGTTTTTCAAACCCCCTACATCGCAGAAGAAATTTTATGCATGGGAAATGGTGATCCTAACTGCGAATTTCGCGTATATCCTGCAAAGAAGTCTAGCCACAGTTAAGCAATTGTTGCATTTCTTACCAAACCTTTTTTTCATTGAACCCTAGTTGGTGACCCAAGAGGCGTGTTTGTGTCACATCGCGGTATAATTGCCTTCGACCTAGATGGAACCCTAGCACACATAGGGAGTGCTTGGAGCTGGATTCACCGTTTGTTAGGAACGCTCGATGCAGCCAAAACTTACGCAGACCAATATTTTGCAGGTGAAATTAATTATGCCCGCTGGGCAGAATTAGATGTTGCCTTATGGCATGGTGTGCCCTTGACGCGAATTCAGGAGGCAATTCAACAAGGACTTGAGTTTCTTCCCAACGCTAAAGAGCTGATAATCACCCTACGAGAATATGGATTTAAGACCGTCATTATCAGCTCAGGGCTAGAAGTCTTTGCGATACATGCGAAAAACCAATTACAAGTTGATTTCACCTTCGCAAATAAATTGTTGACTGATAGTAATGGTAAGATTTGTGGTGTTGAGGTCCAAGTTGCCTTTGAAAATAAAGGGAAGGTTTTACAAGATGTTGCAGAACACCTAGGTGTTTCAATGCAACAATGTGCTGCAATTGGCGATTCCCTAAATGATATCTCAATGTTTCATAGCGCAGGACTTTCTATCGCCTTCAATCCTAACCATGATGAAGTTTTAGCTGCTGCCACTGAAGTTGTTCGGAGTAAAGATGCACTTGACTTGCTTCCGCCTATAAAACGATACTTTGGACTTTGAATAGTCAAATTCTGAAGATACGCAATACGCTAGACTTTAATGTCTGAATGGTGCGGTAAACAGAATCATCCCTTACCGGGGTGGAATCCGAACTGAATGGGAGCGAATTTGGATGAGTCAGCGTACGCTAATTGATGCTAGTATGGGTCGCATCAAAGCCGATTTAGTCATTAAGGATGTCCAACCGATAGATGTGATTTCACGTGAAATCTTAGAAGGCGGTATTGCTGTTAAAGAGGGCCATATTTGCCGTATCGGTGATGTAGATGACCTCATCGGAAGTAAGACCCAGGTAATTAAAGGTGGGGGTCGATTTGCCACACCTGCCTTCATTGAATCCCACATTCATGTTGAGAGTACCATGTTAACATTAACTGAGTTCGCTCGAGCTGTAATTCCCCATGGTACAGGAACCGCTATTATTGACCCCCATGAAATCGCCAATGTTACTGGAATCCGAGGTTTAGAGATCTTCATGGAAGAAGCCCGGGACTTGCCTATTCGAATCTTAATGGAAGTACCTAGTTGTGTTCCTGCCGCTTCACCTGACCTGGAAACCACTGGCGCACGTCTTGACGCCTTCACTGTCGATCGCCTAATGCAAGATCCTTCAATAATTGGCTTAGGCGAGGTAATGAACATCCCCGCCGTCTTGAACAATGACGAAGAGATCCACCTTAAAATCCAGTTTGCCCGCAGCCAAGGCAAGGTCGTCGATGGGCATGCACCGGGGTTGATGGGAAAGAAACTCAACGCTTACATCGCTGCAGGAATCATGTCAGACCATGAATGCGAAACAGCCGAAGAAGCGGTGGAACGCTTAAGAATGGGCATGACCGTGATGGCCCGAGAAGGCTCTATTGTGCGAAACATGCTCGACATCCTCATGCCTTTATACAAAGAAGGTCGAGACCTGCGTCGCTGCACTATTTGCTCCGACGACCTCTCTCCTGTTGAGCTCGCTGATGTAGGTCACTTAGACCGAAGTCTCCGCCGTGCAATCGATGCGGGTGTAGATCCAATAGTTGCAATTCAACTTGTAACCTCGAACCCTGCTCAATTCTTCAATCTTCCACGTGTAGGCCATCTAGCCCCTGGCAATGTGGCTGACATTGTCCTTCTCGATAACTTGCAAAAGGTCAATGTAGATATCGTAATTCATCGTGGTCAGGTGGTTGCGAAGAATGGGCGATTAACAACAAAACTTCGCCATTTTGAATATCCTCCCGACATGAAGACTACGATTCGTTTTGGCGCCATCCCCACGGTTTTAAACTATATGATTCCCGCCTCTGATGGAAAGCATAGAGCGAGAGTAATTGTGGCAAAGGAGGGAACCCTTCTCACGGACTCTGAAGAACACATCCTCGAGGCAAAAGACGATCACATTCTAACCGATACTGAAAAAGACATTCTTACCATCGCAGTTACAGAACGATACATGAAGGGGGGTAACATTGGAGTAGGTTTGATTCGAGGATTCGGATTCAAAGAGGGAGCTATAGCCAGTAGTATCGCCCACGATAGTCATAACATAATTACAGTCGCGACTAGCCCAGAAGATGCCCTAATGGCAGTAAGTGCCGTTTCTCAAAGTAACGGAGGCCTTGCCACAGTCGTAGGACGAAAGATCCTCGCAACTTTACCCCTACCAATTGCTGGAGTGATTACTGATGAACCAGTGGCTAAAGTATCTGAAAGACTTCAAGCCGTTCGTGAATCAGCACATGATCTAGGTTGTCAGTTGGAACATCCTTTTTTGACAATGAGCTTCATGGCTTTACCAGTGATTCCTAAACTAAAAATTACAGACAAAGGTCTTGTGAATGCTAGCGAGATGAAAATCGTACCTACCCTTCTTAGTTAGCTTAACCGGAAATTCCCTGAAACTAAAACAGATTGTTAGAATTTTGACCAACTGCAAACCCTTTTTAGGTTCAATTCAGTAACAGCCAGTAGAGCGGAGGACACATCGAAATGTCTGTGACTCTTATACTTGCTAATCTAGCACCCTTATTCCTTAGCATAGGATCGATTGCAGCCTTTGCCTGGTTCCTTGATGCCCTAATGGGTCCTACCTATCGAACGAGTAACAGTAATAATGATGAAGAATCAGAAAAGGAGAATAAACCAGCCATTAGCTGGCGACGTGGCATCGTCCGCCTAATTGGATTGCTTGGAATTCCAATGGGTATTTTGTGTTTTGCTTCCCTTGCGTCAATACTCCTAACGCCATTTCATCCTTTTGGAGACCTTCTTACCCTCTTTCTACTCGCCTGGACAGGTATCGCTCTCTTTCTCACCC
Source organism: Promethearchaeota archaeon (assembly GCA_048938385.1). Classification (GTDB taxonomy): domain Archaea; phylum Asgardarchaeota; class Hermodarchaeia; order Hermodarchaeales; family Hermodarchaeaceae; genus Hermodarchaeum. The sequence goes on from JBHLMG010000029.1 coordinate 7,700, forward strand.
CAATAAACAAACTACCTTGGGCAGCGCTCATTGGATTAGTGGCGGCCATTATTGCGGTAATCGCTGTAACTTTAACCGCACCAGTGATTCCTGAATTCATCACTACATACATACCCCTCAAATACATCCTCATCGCCGTTTTTCTCATTGTAGGGATACTTGTATTTTCACTATTTAGATGGGCTGAAAATCTTTTAGATCTGGCTACAGGTATCCTAGGTTCTCGTCCAATGCTCCTAATTCTCACCTTTATTGGACTCGCTCAAGCAATAGCCCTTCCCATCGTGTTCATCCTCTTTGGTGGTGGCGGAGGAATTCTTTGGTTCTTCATCCATTAAGAAATCGGTGGTGGAGGAATCGGCAGGAAGAACAGCCGTAGCAATAAATAGCCCATCCCTACCGTGAGATATAGGAAGAACATGATTACTCCTGTACGCAGGAATTTCCCATAGGAGATATGACGATTTTCCCTTTCAGCTACCGTCATGGTCATGACATTCGCTACGCTAGCAATTGGGGTCAGGCTCCCTCCTAAAACTGCTCCAATAACAAGAGAAGCCCAAATAGATCCTGCTGCTATCGGAGCTGAAGTCGCTAAATCGCTTGTTACAGGAATCAGGGTAGCTGTAACAGGGATATTATCTATTGCTCCGCTCGTAAAGCCTGTTATCCACAACATCGAAATCATAGAAAGAACTGGATTATTTCCGGTGATTTCAGAAACAGTATCACCAATATAGGTGAGTACCCAGAATTCCTCCATTGCTCCGACTATAATGAATAAGCCAATGAAGAAGAAGAGCGCGGTCCAATCTACTTCACGAAAGATGCGTTTCGTTTCTATTCCACTGAGTAGAACAAAGAGCATGGCAAAGATAAACGCAACAACCCATGTAAAGCCAGAGGCCCCAAAAATAACAAAACACACTATCATTGCTACGAACAAAATAGCAGTGCGATAGAAGACATTCCGATTTTCAACCATATTCCATGCATCAAGTGCCATGAGATCGTTGACGCGTGTAAGTCGAGGAGTAGTGAAGTCTCGTCGGAAGATGCGTATTGCAACGAATATAGTGAGCCCTAAAAACATTAATCCTAAAGGCATTAGGTTCATTGCGAACCAAGCAAAATCATAAAGCGTTGCTCCTGCAACGAGCATGCAAGGAACACTAGCTATTACTGTAGTAATTCCTCCCACATTGCCACACATGGCGTTTGCGATCAAATATGGCGTGGGATTCTGCTCTAGAGCATCACAGGCTAAGATAGTCAATGGACCTATTATCAATACTGTGGTAGCCAGAACCGAAGACATCAAGAAAGTAAGAGCACAAAAAATCATGAGGAGGCGACGAGGTTTTCCTTTACTTAGCCGAAGTGCACGGACTGCAATGAATTGAAACAAACCTGAGTCCTTTGCGATTTCGGTGATAACCATTAAAGAAAGGATGACAATGATTGTGGGATATTCGATCCATTCACCGATAAAATGAGCGAACACTTCTGCATCGAAAACAATAGGAAATTCATTGTAGAGACTGAGCATATGGGTAAGATAATCGATTTCTACCTGGCTTGTCGCTTCAACTAACAATCGAGTATATGTTTCAATCTGATGTAACCGCCATATTGGCCAGATCTGGGCGAGGTATACTACAACAACAGCCGCCCCGATGAGGGCTGCGACGGTATGATCGACCATATCAAAGGTAATCATGAGTATAACGGCGATGAAAAGTAAAATTATGAGAACAGCAGGAAAGGGGATAATCATGTTCCATCGCCTGACTCATGGGAGAGCCTACCCGTTTTATTCAAGAGGGTTTGGGTTTTCAGCCTTCCATTAGTGGATACACCACAAAAGCTTTTCACTGTAATTTCGTGCTAACTTTCTCAGGGAAGAAGAGGAGGAGCTATTGGAAAAAGGAACGACCGGAATAGAAGGTAAAATGTGCTTATCGTTAGGTAAATAAAAGTAAGAACTGCGCCTGTGAGGAAAAATCGATTTCGTGGCAGCGGGCGTTCTTCTTTTTCAGCGATGGTAGTTGCTAAGACATTTGCTGCACTAGCGATTGGAGTCATACATCCTCCCAATACTGCACCAGCAAGCAGAGAGGCCCAAAGGTTTCCAACAGGTAATGCAGGAGGTCCAGTTCCTAGAATTCGAACCACAGGAATGAATGTTAATGTCACTGGAATGTTATCTACGAATCCACTAGTTATGCCAGAAATCCAAACCATAAGAAAAGTAGCAAAAAATGGGTTACCCATTGTAAGTGCTAAAATTCCATGTCCAATGGCTTCCAGTACAAAAAATTCTTCTAGCAATCCAACGAGGAAGAATAATCCAATGAAGAAGAAGAGTGCGGTCCAGTCGATTTCTTTGAATACCTGTCCTGGACGGATACCACTAAGAATTACAAAAATGAGCGCACCCCCGAGAGCGACAAGAAATGTCAGACCTGCAGAACCTAAAACGATAAACCCGATTATGATACCAATTAAAAGAATAGCTGTTCGGTAAAAGACCATCCGATTAGGCACCATTTCCCAGGGATCGATCTCTAATAAATCGTCAATTCGAGCGCGTCTTGGTGTGATTAAGTCCTTTCGAAAAATCCGAGTTACCAATAACAGGGTGACGACGACTAGGATTAGTCCTAGGGGCATCATGTTGATGATGTACCATTGGAAACTATACAGCGTGGCACCTGCGATTAACATGGCAGGAACACTGGCAATTAATGAGGTTATACCACCCACATTAGATACCATTGCAATGGAGATCAGAAAAGGAGCGGGATTAATTTCTAGGGCATCACAGCTGAGGAAGGCTAAAGCCCCCATGATCAACATAGTTGTGATCTGAGTAAGGACGGTTGTCATGGCGAAGCTAAGTCCGCAAAAAATAAGTAGCAACTTCTTGGTATCTCCCCGACTGAGTTTAATTGCTCTAATCGCGATGAATTGAAAAACTCCAGCATCCTTAGCAATTTCAGTAATTACCATCATGGATAAGATGATGATAAGCGTTGGTAGGTCAACCCATTTTCCAAAAAGGTGAACGAACACATTGGCATCAAAAATCCCAGGCAATGTATTGTAAATATGCTCAGGGTCAACAGCAATGATGGTAGCTCGCCATTCAGGCCAAATCAGAGCCATATAAAAAATTGCTACAATTCCACCAATTAAAGCGGCTACTGTGTGATCAATGACATCCAGCATGATCAGGAGAATTATTGCCACGAAGAGGATGATAGCAAAAATTGCTGGAAACATTGGTAGACCTCTCTTTTCTTTAAGGGTTCACATAATCAATGATAGTCTGGGCAAGGGCTTCAGGTTGTTCGAAAACGATAACATGGTTGCTTCCATCAATGATTTGTACGGTTACATTCTCGAGGTGTTCTTGGTAGAAATCTCCCCATTTCACCGGGAAAGTATCATCCTGTGCAGCAATTATGACGAGAGTGGGCTGTTTGATTTCGTGAACTCGTTCTTGCAAATTGAAGCTAGCACAAGCTCCTTGCGCATATGCATGGCTGAGAGCCAGGCGGCGAGCTTCATGTTGACCAAATAGGAGGAGATCAAGCATGCCTGGCGTGTTACGAATTTTCTCCGGATCATAAAACGCGAAGCCGAGAAGGGTTTCTACGGCTTTTTCTGGATCTGATTCATAAGCAAGCTGACCAGCTTCAATTTGGGCTTTGGCAGCCTCCACATCGACTAGTGGTGCAGTGTCAATGAGGATGAGGGTCTTCACTCTCTGCGGTTGATCCAACGCCATGTGTTGAGCAATGAATCCGCCCATGCTGTGACCAGCAACGATGCATTCTGTAATTTTCAATTCGTCCAAGAGCGCTGCCATATCTTGAGCAAAGAGATCCATTTTAACGACTTCGCTGATGGGAGTAGACCGACCGTGACCCCGTGACTCAGGAAGAATTAGTTGGAAGTGCTGACGAAGATGAGGGCGTAAATATTGCCAGTTCCGGATAGTCCCCCGAACGCCATGAATGAGGAGAAGAGGTTCGCCCTCCCCGTCGATTTCATAGAACATTTGCCCATTGGCGATTTCAACTTCAGGCAATAAATTCACCGTAGCTATTTAGTAGAAGACCCTAACAGCGTCCTAGTATTTAACCTCTCAATTACCAGTGAAGGCTGACGATTAGAGAAGAGCAAGCATATAAGGACAGATTATGAGGAGTTAAAATTAGAGGAGCATAGATTCGTCAAAACTCTTAGGCAGTGGAAAACCGTGCAGGTTACTTGGTCAATGGCAATCGTTTTCATTTCGATCATCATCCTCTTGGCGTGCATCGTGTGCGTAGCTATCCAAAATACACAGCCACCCCCACCACAGCAGTATGTGCGTACAAGCCCCCAGGATCCTTGGGTACCAATTCAGGAACCTCACCTTGAAGAGCGAAAGTGGGAATCTGCTCAATATCAAGTAACAATACATGTGTGTTCGTGTGGAAAGTGGAACAATCCTCAACAGTCAAAATGCTGGCATTGCAGCACATCCCTGGCGGAAGCCACTCTTCAATCATTTACTTTTGACATCGCTCAAAAATGTGCAGTATGTAGGTTTGATGTGTTTCCTGGGGACCGAATAGTGTTATGCCCTGCCTGCCAATCTCAAGGTCACCGCACACACATGCTCGAGTACTTAAAAGCGAAAGGCTACTGCCCCACCTGTAATACACAGTTTAATTCACAGCAAATCCTTGAAACATTTCCAGGACCGCCAAAAACTCAAACCTGAAGCCGCCTTTAGCTGAAACTGCTCTTTTAGGGTTTTATAAAAAGACTATCATAGGCAGTGTTGTCAATGACCGAGCGCCTTTATTGGTGACAACGAGATCGTTCTCTATCCGTACACCACCTAATCGTTTATAGTAGAGACCAGGTTCCACCGCGATGACACTATTTGAACGGAGAGGGATTGGTTGAAGGGAAAGTTGAGGGAATTCATGGACATCTAACCCGATGCCATGGCCCAATGCATGAATCATCCCTTCTGAGATTTCGGGTGTACGATTAGCTGAAGCGTGGCCATTGCGTTCAAACGCGTCAGCCATCGCATCAACAAGTGTTTCAGTGGTAGTCCCAACTGTAACGGTATCAATGACGGTGTTAAGCGTGGATTCAACGGATTCGAAGAGCATTTTTAATTTCTTTGGTACACTGCCACGGACAATTGTACGGGTGATATCTGCGTGGTAGCGCTCCTCGAGTCGTCGAGGAAAGATGTCGATGATAATTGGTTCATGAGCGTGAAGAACATCATGGCGTTGTCCAAGATAGTGGTAGTCCGCACTGAGAACACCACCTGCCACGATTGACTCTTCACTATTTTCAGCCGCATTGTCGACTAATGAGTGTTCAATGACTCTTTTTAAGTACCCAACGGTTAACGGGTGATTTTTGTAGATTAATTGGTGTTTTGACCCAATCTCACTATTTTGAATAACATCAAAGATTTGTCGGAAAGTCGTTTCAACTGCTTCACTTGCCCGTTGGATCGCTTTAAGCTCGGCTGCATCTTTGGTTTCACGAGCATCAAAAAACAATGTTTGAACAGGTTGTGTTTGCACCCCCAATTTGTTGAGGAAATGGACACGAAGAGCATCAGTGTGGCGTGGAATGCCTACTACCCCTGACTCGGGAAGGAGCTGTTTTCTAATATCAGAAATGACCCGAAATTCTAACTCCTCCCTTGGTACACGATCGCTCACCGCCCTATTCCAGGTCGCACTAACACTGTGAAATTGTCTAATGGGTGAATACTTACGAGCACGCTCACAAATCATATCCAAAGCCGCAATCACACCAGGTTGATCACGAATCTTTACAAAATAGAAATCATCTACGGTGAGAAATCGCGTCATGTAATAGAGATCAGGTTTTAGTAGGCTTTTACCTTCCAGAAATAGAACATCTACACCATAGTCAGCCATCAACGCATCGATGTCATCTAACACTCATCACTACCCCCAATTTTCTTTAAAAGGAACTCAGCCTCGCAATTCAAGAGAATGTTTCCTGCAATGGTTCTCACCTTAAATCTTCTCCTAGTTTGACATGAATTTATAGGGGTGTTTTTAGTAGTGAACGAAAAGTAAGATTAGCAAAAAACCTAAGTACCCCAACTTAGGGCTGAAGTAATTCACTCCTTGCGACCGCACTTCTCTACCCTTTTGTGTACCAACTCATTAGGACAGAAGGACTAACCATGAAAGACGAACCACAAGGTACAGACCCACTCCAGCCCGCTTTTGAACAACCTCAGGAGAGTTTGGACACAGAAGTAATACCTGAACTCGAGAAAGGCTTCTTCGGTAGAGTCAAAACAGTGCTAAACTACGGAAGCTACTCGGTATACCTCCTCACATCATGGATTCTCGGAATCTTTGGAGTAATCATCCAATCATTTTTGATGCTATACCTCCGAGATTGGTTCATCTTCTACATCGGTCCATCTCCATTAGTATATATCTGGATCAGCCTCATTGTCGTCGTTTTCCTAGCCATGGAACTAATTGGGCGCTTCTTTGGCGGCTATGTCGGAGATAACTACAATCGCAAATGGCTCTCGGTACTCACCATGTTCGTATCAGGTATTGCCATGCTGATATTAGCAGTAAGCACGAACATTTGGATGCTTATCGCAGGAACCATGGTAATCGCTGGCTCAGCAGTCTTCGCTAGCGGCAGTACGAGTTACATTTACGAGCAGATTCAACCAGAGCATAGTGGGCTTGGGATGGGTATTTTCCAAACTGGTAGCGGTTTTGGACTTATTGGTATTGGTTTGGTAATTTGGTTGTTATCCATTGGCTATCCCTTTGTGATCACAATCCAGATCACATTCATCGTTGGAGCAATCTGCTATATTCTTGCAGCCGTGATCCGTGCATTTTGGTTAAAACCTCCTCGTCCCATCAACCGAGTGAACCGAGATTCGCGAAGATCTCGGGAATTTATTAAACAAAACTTTAACGCGTTGAAATTATTGTATGTAATTCTCCCGGTATTCATGGCTGTACTCATCCTTGATGCGCTCAGTGATGGCTTCTATCGCTTTGTCGTCACTTACTATCTCAACGAAGCCCTAGCTTTTTCTCTGACAGACATTGCGTTGATGATGGCCGTAGTCCTCGCCTTCTCACTCCCACTCTCCATCACTGTTGGTGGTTTCTTTGACCGTCGAGGCAGCCGAAAAGCTATCCTGATCGTTTACAGTGTTATGCCTATTACCATGACCATACTAATCATCGCCCCTCTCTTTCCCTATTACTTACCTATCGCCACGGTAGAATCTATCTCCTCAGCATTACCAATGATTGCACCGTTGCTAAGCACACCATTCATTGCTCTCGCCATGAAGAACATAAATGACATTCTTTGGTGGACCCTGATTCTTACTTATCTTCGGAAAGCTATCCCACGTTCGGAAACAGCAAAAATGCTAAGCATCTTTTTCATCGTGACGAGTCTTTCATTTGTCACAACACAAGTGCCTGCAGGCTTTATCTATACCTTTTGGGGTGCGATTCCCGTACTCATCATGGCATTAGCCATCAACTTTGTAATCCTTTGTGTTCTAATCTTCGGAAATATCGAACCGAAACCCATTCCCAACGAATACCTTAACCTGTAAACCAGATTAATCATCGGATTTGGGTTCATGAACGAAGGGTAAGAATAAAGCGGCTAAAATAGTTAGAACGAGACCCAATCCAAAGGTGAAGCTCGGGCCAAAGGCAACCCACAGAAAACCAGCGATTAGATTTGCTGGGAGAGTTGCGAACCCAATGAGCATTTGGTAGAGTCCTAGCATGCTAGCGCGCACCTCCAAGGGTGACAACTCGGAGACCAACGAGCTTTGAAGGGGTATTGTGGCTCCAAGTGATGCTCCGTAGAAGATAAGGGCAAAAAGTACCGTCCAAAAGTTGGGTGCAAATAGAAACAGAAAGCACATCGTCCCAAAGAGGATAAAGCCTATCAAAATGGTTATTCGCCTACCAACACGATCACCTAATCGTCCTAGAGGAGCGGAGGTGAGAGCGGCAGTCAGGGTGAACACTAGGTAGGCCACTGGTACTCCTAGTACAGGATTAATGGCTGGAAAAACCAGAAAGGTTCCAGCAAACAAGGTCACTAAAGAGAAGCTGAAGGAAGCGAGGGCAAAGATAACGTTTAGCATCATGAAAAGTGCTAGACTGCGATTTATCCCAGAAATTTGAAAAACAGGTTTCTTAGTGTCTTTGCGATAATCGGTAATTCGGACAATTACGAGAATTGCCCCAATGATGGTGGGGATGGCGGCTGTAACAAAAAGTAATCTCAGACTGCTGAGAAGATCGAGGCCGTATACTACTGTTAGCCAGGGGACCAGGAATGTGACAAAGGAGATGGTGATGAGGACACCAATGGTGGCTCCAGTATTATCTAGAGTACGAAGAATCCCGAAGTTGCGTCCACGCGTTGCGTGTGAAGACACATCGGCAATAAGCGCATCACGTGGAGCCCCACGTACTTTTCCAGCACGGTCTAAAATTTTCGCAGGAATCAACCATTGCCAGAATGGTGTAAGTCCATAGATTATTCGAGAGGTAGCACCCATTGAATACCCTGTCCAAATGAACGGTTTCCGTTTTTGAACCCGATCCGAGAGAAATCCTGAAAATCCTTTAGAGATATTGACCACTGTTTCTCCGACTCCATCGACTATTCCAAGGATTAGAGGAGCTAACCCGACAGGAACCAGTAAGCTGACGAAAACTGGCCAGATAGAGAAGACAATATCACTACCCATATCATTGAGGAAGGAAGCAGTGCCGAAGGTTTGAATAACGCAGCGTTCGGTGGGTGGTTCACAGCCTTTATCGGTATTTGTTGATGTTTCTTGATCCATTTAAACCGACCTGGAAGAAGGATATAGATTATATCAAGAGCTTTTATCCCTTATAGCTAATTCAAAGAAAGAGAGAAGCGGCATATGTAGCCGAAAAATCAGAGTGTCGGGCAAGATCGAGGAATTCAACATTTTTAGCCAACTGCGCAGCCTCTTCCCGGTACGGCATGGATAACAATGCCATCTCTGCTCCGGCCAACGCTGCGTTGCCGATGAATGCGACTCGGTCAAGAGGAACCTTAGGAATCAGCCCGATGCGCTGTGCACTTGCAGGGTTGAGATAGTTTCCAAAGGCTCCAGCAATAAAGACCTGAGTAATTTCTTCTGCTTGGATGTCTTGATACCGGAGGAGAAGTGTGTAGCCGGTTTGAATAGCCGCTTTAGCAAGAAGTAATTGTGAGATATCATGTTCAGATACGGTGATGCGGGTTGGAACCTTGCGAGATTTTTTGCTGTACAGGAGAAGAGCACGAGTGTTTCCTGTAGTAAGGAGGTATGGTCGAGCTTTAGAAGTGAATCGACCTTTTTCAGAGAGGAAGCCCGCATCGACCAATTGGGCGATAGTATCGACGACGCCGGAACCACAGATTCCGATGGGTTCGGTATCATCAATAGTCTCTATTTGGAAATTCATTGTTTGGGAGTCAAATGTTACTCGTTCGATTGCTCCACTGACGGCCTTCATACCATGTTCGATCTGCGCCCCCTCGAAAGCAGGACCTGCAGCACAGGATGTAGCAGAAATCCGGTTTTGTGTTCCCAATACCACCTCACTATTCGTGCCAATATCAATGATTAAAGTAGGCTCTGCTCGATGATGAAGATCGGTTGCCAGAATGTCTGCAATGGCGTCAGCCCCAACGAAGCCAGCAATATTTGGAAGCACATGAACTGCAGTCTGTGCTGGGAGTCTAAGACCTAGCGATTCCGCCTGAGTATCAATGGGACCTTGAAACGGAGGAGTGAATGGACCATAAGCAAGGTATCGGGTATCTAAGCCTAAGAAGAAACTCGTCATCACTGTATTGCCAACAACGACCACTTCGTAAATTCGATCCTGAGGAACACCTTTTGCAATGACTTCTTCTATTATTGCGTTGAGCCCTTCAATCACTTTAGCTTGAAGTTCTTTGCGGGTTTCTATACTTATAGCTGCATAACTTAGTCGCGTCATGAGATCTTCGCCAAATTGAAGCTGAGGGTTTTCAACTCCAGCTATAGCTATGCGTCTCCCTGAAGTTAGAGAGTAAAGACTGCCTGCTAGTTTGGAGGTACCGATATCAAAGGCCAAGCCATAAAGAGATTCACTAGCGTCTCCAGCTTGGATGTCGAGGAGCTGGACTGAATTACGAAGTATGACTGTGACTTGACCCCCAGCCTTACGAACTGCTTCAGGAGTTTTTGCTATTACTGTTAATGGATATTCCCAGCGAGTAGGTGTGAGTGTTGGGAAATGTCGTGCAATTTCACTAATTACGCGTTCAGAATCAGGGATTACATTGTTGGGATCTACAGGCGGTATACGAGCTAGAAGGGCTTGGACCGACGGATGTAGGGAAATCGACTGTCGAAGTCCCTCGACTTGAATACGACGGCGTAATCCTCTCGTAGCAGGAGGAACAGTGACAACGAGATTTACTGTACCGCTAACATGCGCCTGACACGCCAGACGAAATCCAGCTAAACGGTAATCCTCAGAGAGGAGCGCGCGCTCCGAGTCAGTGAGAGGTTGTACCGCCGTCAAGGGTGTTATATGCACGCAACATTTTCCACAAGTCCCTTGACCGCCGCATTCTGATCTCAGTTCTAACCCAATTTTCCACGCAATAGCTAGGACGCTTTGGTTAGGCTGAGTGGAAACTCGTCGACCATCTGGTTCAAAGGTCACTGTGACATTAGGCATCTTCTCGTACTCCTGTTAAGTCCATTAGAAAAAAGCCGATAGTGAAATATTAATGGATTTTTTCATCAATAAGTCGACCGCTGAAATTTTATACCGTTTTGCCTATGTAAAAGTGGAAGATTATAAAGGGAAAGCATATACATTTGTCGTGCTCAACCTTTGAGGTGATAGGTAAATTGGCCGGAACTCCTCCCCCGTCGGAACCCTCTGATCAACCACCCGCTCAACCACCCGTTCAACCACCAGCCCAACCCGAAGCGAAACCCCTTGCTCCAGATCAGTGTCCCCGATGCCGAAGCGAAGTGACAACTATTTTACGAAAAACACCCATTGCCTATGGTCACGAACTCACTCGAAAATGCGATAAATGTGGTAACATCTGGACCTATAAATCAAAGTTCGGCGCTGGTGCTTGGCCCTAAAGGTCCTTTACACAATTTCCTTACTTCGCTAGGGTTGTATCTATGATGCTATATTTTTGTCTATAAAAGAGTGGGAAACCTGATTGAATCTGACCGTAAAA
>JBHLMG010000029.1:19157-23193 GCA_048938385.1 Promethearchaeota archaeon
TAAAAGAGTGGGAAACCTGATTGAATCTGACCGTAAAATAGTGGTGAGACGAGGTTAACCTGTTTAAGAGGTTGATTCGTAGCCAAAGCAGGATACTTTTTCTGCGAGGAGTAGGTATGTTTCACCCTTGGCCAAAGGATTCTGTCCCATACAGACGCCCTTTTTTCGATCGTAATTCTTACAGTCAAGGCAAATGGATTTAATCGACATTTCGTCGGGCATTATTTTGATAGGTGACATTGTAGGATACCCTCAGAATCAATATGAGAACATTAAACCGTCTCAAGTGTACTCCGGTTAAAGCAGGGAGAAGGCTAAAATCTTTTCCATCGCTTTATTTTCAAAAGAAATTCCTACACTCTATCTGGTGGGTACCTTATTTTGCCAAACAAGTCCAATTCTCAACCCCTAGCACTTCTCGCAAAAACCATTGCTGGAAAGCTCATACAAAAAAACGCTACACTAATGATAGCAGAATCTGCCACGGGAGGGTTCATTCAAGATGTAATCACATCAGTTTCCGGGAGCTCCGCATTTTTCCTGGGTGGGGTGGTAGCCTATGCTGACGAATTGAAACAACACCTGCTTCAAGTTCCCGCTCGAACCCTCAGGCGCGAAGGCGCAGTAAGTGAAGCTACAGCTTCTGCCATGGCTCTAGGTGTTCGATTACTACTGAATGCCGATTATGGGCTAGCTACAACAGGAATCGCAGGACCAACTGGAGGAACTCCTGAAAAACCCATTGGGCTAGTGTATATCGCAGTAGCACATCGTAGCTTTGAAACCATAACTCGCCAACACAACTTTTCAGGAACACGAAGGGAGAACAAGATAAATTTTAGCAGAGCAGCCCTCCAACTCCTTGTTCACACTATAGAACATTATTGAAGTAAGGAGGGATAGCACCGGCGGAACCCTCTTAAGGCATCTCTTCACACCAACGGTGAAAATCATGCCACCCCTACCTCTGGTATACTCCAACTATTTAGAACCCCCAGTTTTTCGTCCTCCGAGTGAAGCTCAAAGTCTTATTCTGCAAGCAACTTTAGGGTGTTCCCATAACGCCTGCACATTTTGTGGCAGCTATCGCACCAAACAGTTCCGAGTCAAACCCTTTAATCAATTTCGAGCTGAAATCGAAGCACTAGCAAGAATCCACGGAATTCGTCCAAAGCGAATTTTCCTTGCAGATGGTGACGCCTTCGTCCTTTCAACAGCTCAACTGCTCGAGATCCTGAACCTTTTAACTCAAGAATTTCCAGGAGTCGAACGGATTAGCATCTATGCCAGTGGTACGAACATCCAGCAGAAATCCAATGATGAACTTGCTCAAATCAGACAAGCAGGGCTTAGACTCATCTACATTGGATTAGAATCTGGAGACGATCAAGTTCTCACCTTTGTCAACAAAGGCATATCCAATCACGAACACATCACAGCTTGCCTCCGATTGAAAGCCGCTGGTTTCATCTTGTCTCCAATAATAATACTTGGTCTTGGAGGAAAGGCATGGAGCCACCAACATGCAACAAATACAGCGTTGACAATTAATGCGATTGACCCACCGTACCTTGCTGCCCTAACCCTTATGTTGGTTCCGGGAACGCCCCTTTATGCACAGGCACAACGAGGCGATTTTGAACCCCTAGACCCTTTAGAAATTCTACAAGAACTGAGACTTCTAGTAGAGGGATTAACAGATCTGAGCGAATGTGTATTTCGGACCAACCACGCTTCAAACTACCTTCCCCTACGTGGAGTGCTTTCACAAGACCACAAAAGACTCCTCGCCTCGATCGATTCAGTATTAAAAGATCCCCACGCTATCCGTTATTTACGCCCAGATTATATCCGAGGTTTATAATCCAAGTACAATATCCTCGAAACAGATTCAAAACAGACATACCCTAGCATATATTGAAGTGCCGGAACTACAAACCTTTTCAAGACAGCAGACAAAGAGGAGAAGAGGTAATCCGAATGGTATCAGTCTGTGTCATTGGGGTCTATGTTCACGACATGGACCAAGCTTTAGACTTCTACTGTAACCTACTTGGGTTTAAAATCAGACACACCTACGATAATAATTGTCTAGTTCATTTAGAAAACGATGGACCGGCCCTCATTCTTGAAAAAACCGAGAACCCTAGTTCAACTAAGTATCCACAAGATTCACAAATCGCCCTAGGAATTGAAACCAAGAATCTTGAAGAAACCTACAGAAAGCTCACCGCAAAAGGTGTTCGCTTCCTCCAAGATACCCCACAAAGATTCCCTGCCGGGCTCTTCATGACGATTCAGGATCCCTCCGGAAATATCATCGAATTCCTTGAATTCCAACACGAGTAATGACATACAGCGTTCATCAAGTATGAAAAACCCTCGAATGCGTCTTTCGGTGCGAGGATAATTCCTTTTAGATGCAACCTAATTTCGAAACACATAACTTAAAGGCAGGCTAGTATTTTTTAGACATTAAAAGGAGTGCCATAAACATGGCGAATCTACCACCTGAGGATTTTGATCCTTTACGCCGTTGGGACCCCAAAAAAAAGGATCCACGGGATCTTAATCGCAGCCCGAGCCTCGATGTAGTGAACCTGCTTCGACAGCTCCTCATTCGTGTTGAACGATTAGAAGAGGAGCTGCGGCAGTTGAAAAAAAAATTGAAATTATAACTTCTCAACCCAAATGGTTGACGAACACTCCGTTAATTGTAATCACAAGTCCATTCAGCGCGTAGCCTGGTTCCAAGAGAATACCGTTCTGCCAACTTTGATCTCGTTGAATAAATGCACTGTCAAAGGGATTAACTGTATCTGGCGTGCCAGTGTAAGTGCCATTAAGAAATATTATGTGACCTTTCGGACTTTGAATCGTGAAAAGTTGCACCCATGTTCCATCAGTGTACAGGATGTCAAGGCCAAAGCCAAGTGGGTAGTAAAGATCTGAGATAGAGTCCAAAGACAGGCTGGTTGCAGCAAGTCCTGCGTACATAGCGTTGTTGATAGATTCCACTTCTGCAATTGTCGTCTCGAAATACTCTTCATAGTACAGGATATTTCCGGGTCCTTGTGAATCGTTGAGAAAGGTTGCAGAAACAATCCAAGTGCCTGTGGAATTTGCTATAAACAAAGCCGCCATTAATTCGGGGTAAACAATATCAGTAGAGTTACCGAGAATCTGAACGGCTAGTACATCACTCGATTTGCTTTCCATAAAACTGGATAGCGATGCGCCAGTCTCATCAGTTGGAGGAGGTATCGGGTTTAAAAAGTTGAATATAAACGGTGACGCTAGAAGGACTCCAAGTACAACGGGGATCAATACAAAACTTAACCATTTTTTATTCATCAAGCTCACCTGTAAGCGAGTAGGTTATTCAATAACTCAGCAGCATTTTATCCTACAGGTTAGAACACTCTGGGTTAAATTATACTCGCAAAATTGGCGTCTGTCCTACACTTTTGAACGCCAGATGTTTAGGTTATTTTAGGCACGATGAAAACTTTATAGCACAATTCATTACAGGATGATTTTTAGTGATTTTTTTGAGTAAGAAAGTAAAATTCGGCATATATATTGCTAACCATGGAATTACAAGTAATCCTCAAGATTACATCAAGTTAGCTAAGAGTGGAGAAGAATATGGATGGGATGGGTTCTTCTTATGGGATCATGTTTTCCTGCCGTGGGCACCAGATCAAGATGTATTGGATCCATGGATTATATTGTCTGCAATAGCTACTCAAACGAATAAAATCACTATTGGTACAACAGTGACACCATTAGCAAGAAGAAGGCCAATGATAATAGCACGAGAAGCAATTTCAATCGATAGACTTTCTAGTGGAAGATTTATTCTTGGTGTGGGATTAGGAGGTACAGCAGAACTAAAAGCTCTAGGTGAAGAGGAGAACCCTAAGATTAGAGGGGATATGCTTGATGAATCTTTAATAATTCTAAAAGGTTTATGGTCTGGAAAACCCTTTACTTTTGATGGAAAACACTTCAAAATAAAAGAACCAGTTAAATT
>JBHLMG010000045.1:0-5499 GCA_048938385.1 Promethearchaeota archaeon
TGATTGACTAATAACTTGTGTAGCTTTTGATAAGGACCAGCCCTGTTGCAACATTGCTGTGCGAGCAATATGAGTGCCCAAATCCTGGTCGCCAAGAGTAAACCAGGTCTCAAATCCTAGTTCCTGTAACATCGAAAGTGCCCTTGTAGTATCGCCTTTAATTCCCCACCCTTTCTCAGGATCCACAATCCCAGCTAACGTATAAGCAACGATATCCAAATCTGGAGAAATATACAGACCCATAAAATTCGCCATATCATCGCCTGTATTCACAATAACCCTGACCTCTTCAGGAGTGACAACACGAACGAGCCCCTCCAGAAACCGAGCCGCACCAACACCTCCAGCCAAGGCAACAACCGACATGATGAATCCCCCAATTCAAAGGGCTGCTCAACACTTATATGGCATCCTATTTTTCGCTATCGAAAAACACAATTTCATCCAATCGACGGCGAGGTGGTGTTAATGGCGATTCCGCTGGTTCACCAAGAGCAACTAATGCCTGCGGATATACATCACTAGGAATCTTCAAAGTTTCTTGTACAATCCCTTGACAAAATAGTGGCGCACAGAACCAACACGCTCCCAATCCCTCCGCATGAGCTGCTAAAAGAATGTTCTGAATTGCTGCAGCAACACTCTGTACTCCCATCACAAATTCTGCCTGTTGCCGTCTTTCATCAGAATATGCATCCATAGTGTCCATTGAAAGACATGCCAGGACCAAAACGGGGGCAGCAGAAAACCGCTCAATAGATTCACTTACTACGGAATCAATGGTTTCCGCCGTTTCACCATCCCTTTCAAGATCCTGCCGAAATGCAACTCCCATTGCTTCCGCTAGTTGTCGTTTCGTTTCACTGGACTCCAAAATATAAAATCGCCACGGCTGAGCATTATGAGCCGAAGGCGCAGACACCCCGGACTCAAGAATTCGATTGAGAATATCCCTCTTAATCAGTCCATCCTGATATTTTCGAATACTCCTTCGACCCGTTACAAAGGAGAAGAACTCTCTCATTAGAATCACCACCACTTCCCTCGCTCTCTCAAATAGAAAAATAGTTCCCCCAACATTGTGGAATTGTATTCTCTTCTTTTTCTCTTTCATTCATCTAAAATATTTAATAATATAAAATAATAATAGCTACACAGCTCTGTAAAGAATTCCTAATAACTTATCGCTATAACAATTTTCTAAGCAAATGCTTATGAATCCGGTTTTTCCCTTCCTAATAAGGTTACAGACTTCCAGGGATAATTCCAGCACCCTGAAAGACGTCTAAACATGTTTAGATGAACGAGGTTGTGGCAATAAATGAAGTGGAACAAAGTATTCAGTCTCCTATTTTTGTTAGTTTTGGTACTCCCCAATACCTTCATTCTCAATCCATCTGGCATTCCTGATATCAAGAATAGGTTTCAAGATGACACACCTGTTTTGAATTCCGCTTCAACAGTAGAAGAGACCTCAAAGACCACTTCAACATCTATTGATACATCCTCAGAACCACTTCCTCCTGAAGAAGAACCTATAGAAACCCAAGAACCACCCACCTCATTAACTGGTGCTGGTGCTCCACGAGCTGCGACCCTCTATTGGAATGATACTCGGGGTTATTTGGGAAAAGACAATGTAACCGATGTTCAAGTCCCTCTGGAGGACGGCGAGCTTTACTATGAGGCATTAAACTTTACTCGAATCGAAGCCCACAACATGGCTTTCACAATTGAAGACGATTGGTTTTACTATTATATTAACATGGGTTCAGATGAACCATTTTTCATGAGCTTTCGAATCGAGGGCACAACCCCTGTTCGACTCAACGGTTTTTGGGCCGAATTCTATGGGTCATCCAATCCCAGCACACAGTCACGGGGACCTTTTAATTACGGAATTTTCAATGCAACAGTACCTATAGATCCCAAGGCATCTAGCCAACCACACTTTTACCTAACCGAAAAACTCCATCGTGATTTAGCTCCTCTTGCTTCAACCCAATGGGTCTGGTTTGATATCAATGAAACAGACGTTATCCTTGATCCCACGGCAACCTACGACAACACCTTCTATGTAGGTATCTGGGAATTCGAGGACACAGCAAGAATGCACTGGTTGGCTGCTGATGACAACCCTAGCCCCAATGGGGATGGAGTTGATGAAGGTGACTCCTACTCGTTTTGGACTCTTGACTACTATGAAGAGGACTTCACCCTTCAGGTCGAGATCGCTCCATTCAATCGATATCCACTCCCCTCCCAGATCGCTATGATGGTGAATGGGACTCCGGTCTTGGATCTTGGTCCTCCTGGAACCGGGTTCTGGTTTGATTGGCCATTCCCATATCCCTACAATCCTGGTGGACTTCGATACTATGATGTAGACTGGTTATGGCCGGATTATTATCAATGGCCAGTCGATTTTGATGGCATTTGGAATGGAAAATACGCGAAATTTGCTCCAGCCAATGCCTCATTCCAGGTATGGATTAATCAGACCGTAACCCAATGGACACTTAACTTGACCGCTCAATTCCCAGTCCTAAGTTCAGGTCGATTCATAATCATCTCGATCGAAGAAGACTGGAATGCCACCGAAGTTAGACACAGCATCGCCAGCGGGTCTCTTGGTTCAATCCACATCAATTGGACTGAATACATCGATTATGTAATGATAGATCGCGCTCGTAGTGGTATATGGACCGTATTCTGCGATGCTCCAAACTATATGGTTCATGCTGAAGTCCTTGACATCCTTTATCAGCCTGTCACCGATCTTTATGCCACGGAAACCGCAATCGCTCGGGGCTTTATCCAAAATACCCTCGGAGAGAATGCAACCAATGGCGACGCATGGCTACTCGTCTTTGATCCAAATGGGTATTTCCATATTGGTTTTCATGAAATGATAGCTATGCCACCTGGGGGACTTACCGAACACAATTGGGATATTTGGTCGTCATCCTATATGGGCGGCGTCTATACACTCCTACTCTTCTGGGCTAATGGCACTGAAGTAGGATTAAATGCCAGCACACTCGGAGTTTGGCACTCAACACAACCACTCCAAATTGAAATAGAGTACCCAGAACCCAACGGAGAGCTGCTCAGGGGAGAAGAAGCCTATGTTCAATTCTACTACGAAGATCTATTCGGGTTACCTATAACTAATGCCGAAATTTGGATCTTCAACGAAACCAGCGGAGAAAATTCAACCTTATTTGAAGTTATTAACCACAGCCCTGGGTGGCCTGGCTGGTATACAGTCTACATCATAACAGATGACGCAACAATCGGATCCACTCTAAGTTTCACAATCCATGTTGTGCAAGATTACTATGATGAACAAACTTACTTCAAACAATTCACCATTAGAAGTCGAGAAACCCACATTGTCTTTCTACTTGGTCAGGGACTTGATAATAGCACCGGAGAATGGCGCACCTCACCTGAGCCCTTTATCAACACAACCAACATCGAGTTTACAATACTCTATACAGATAATAACGGACTCCCATTATCTGGTGCCACACTGTTTCCATATTTTATCCACAATAGAACTGGGCAATATGTACGATTAGACTGGATTGATTTGTATGCTGAAGGCCTGGGCGAAGCAGGGTTCTATAAAATCACAGTGGATACCAATCCTATAGTAGGTTCCGTTTTTCATGAAGGGGATGCTGGGTTCATCATCATTTATGCATATAAAATCGGTTTTGAGGGCGTATGGTCAGATGACCCAGGTGAACCGGGTTGGATTTGGGTTCGACCTCAACCCCGTCCTTCATTCATTGATGTTCCAGCTGAGTATCAGGAGATTGAATTGTATGAAGACTGGCTTTACCCCACCCCCGAACATCCCAATATACTCCGGGTTGTTTTACGTGATGTACTCACCGGTGAAGATCTCAGCCATGGAACCGTAGTCCTTGATCTTCCTGGTGGAGGTTACGTCCCACTGGACTTGGCTACTCCTGGACTAGGTCTTTATGAAATCACTGCTTTAGATACCTCTCTTGCCACACCTGGAAGCGATTACTATACAATACGATCTACAGCCACTGATTTCACGAACGCAACAACAACCATAAGAATTACCATTCATCCGAAACAAGAAATCAGCTATGATGCTCAACCAACATACCAGGCACCACCAAATCATAACAGCCGATGGTCGCTAGACATACAATTCAGACTGGACAGCATAACCCCACAGTTCATCGCCACCTCCAATGGTGGAGCAATCCAAACCTCCAGCAATCAACCTAGCGGTGACTACCTGCCTGTCGGCACAAAAGTAACTCTGTCAATCACCGTGCAGGGTGGTGGATCAACACAAATTGAAAAATACGTTGAAGCTGAAGGTTGGATTCACTTTGATGGAATGTTTACTACTGAAGGACAGTACTCCTTCTTCCTCACCATTGAGGACGCTGAGAATTATGCAGGTATTCCACAAGAAGCTCTTCAATGTGGTGAAAGGCCATTCACCGTAAGTGTGCAGTCAATCAGCTCCTATTTCCTGAGCAATCCCTTGTTCATTATCATAGCGGTATGTATCATAGTCATTCCACTCGGTGCTGGACTATCCTACCGACGCTATGTCATGCTTCCGAAACGCCGACGCAAACTCGCTAAGTACCAAGCCATCGCCGACACCTTTAGTGATGTTGCGAACCTCAACCGATTACTCGTCCTCCACAAAGAAAGTGGAATTTGTGTCTTCGATCCCTTTGCCGCAGAAAGCCAGGATGCAACCCTCGTTGCCGGATTCCTCCAAGCCATTTCCACCTTCGGACACGACCTGGCTGACAGCCCTGGACTCGCTAACGGTGAAAAAGAAGAAGCCACCCTCCGAGAACTCACCTACGAAGGCTTCCGCATCCTCATTCACGACGGAAACTTTGTTCGCAACGCTCTCGTACTAAGCGGTCAACCCAGTGACCAGTTACGGACACGTCTTGAAGACTTTACCACGGCCTTCGAAAAACGCTACCACAGAGATTTCGAAAATTGGGCAGGACGCGTTGACCAATTCAATGGCGCCTCAGACCTCGTCGAAGAAATCTTCCTCATCTCCCTTCGACATCCCCACTCCGTTTCCAAGCGCAAACCACGCAACGTCCAACTCACCTCCCTCGAATCCGACATCTACAAACTCTCCAAAGAACTAACCCTCGATCGAGAATATGTCTTCCTAGGACAAATCCTGAGCACCTATCTCACTGCCGCAAAAACCGACAAACGCGAAGCCCTCATGGCCATCTACCAGCTTCGCATCAAAGGCGTATTTGTCCCGATCCAACTCGAACCCATAACCCCACCTGACACCTCCGCAGCCTAACACATACAAATGCATACGGATGTGCTCTAAAGGAAGAATTCGGGTTTTCCTAACAATACGTGGTAAGAGTAGAGTGGAGCCGAGGATGGGATTTGAACCCATATAGAACAGCTCTGCAGGCTGTCGCGTGGCCACTCCGCCACCTCGGC
>JBHLMG010000030.1:0-21469 GCA_048938385.1 Promethearchaeota archaeon
TCAGCAACGGCACCGACAAACCCGAACGCCACAAAGCCCGCGCCCCCACCCTCGCCAACATCCCCAGCGTCATCGAACTCCTCAAAGGCGGCCACATCGCCGACTTACCCATCGCGTTAGCGTCAATTGACCCTTGTTTCTCATGCACTGATAGAATAATCTTAATTGATGAGAAAGGTAATAAAGAGGTAAAGCCTTGGGATTGGTTCCAGAAGGTCAGCCGCGAGACGAGAGAGAAAGAAAAAGCTTGGCGACGATAGCATTCCAATCAACGACTTTATTGAATAGTAGATGGCATATGCTACTATTAGCTTGAATTAATTTGCTTTCATATTAGCGCTTAGATTTTTGCTGTTGGGTTAACCAGTCATTAACAGCATCTCGTTTATATCCAGAGGAGGGTAGTGCGAGAGTTGCCCAGTGTTGGGTATCATCTTCTTTTTCTGTGTATATTTCCCAGATTGTGGATACTCGTCCTGTTTCGTAAATACGTATTTCTTTGAAGATTTGCTTCATTTTGATTCCAAGGCTTTGTATGAGATTTTTTTCGTCTTCGAGTAGGTTACACGGATTGTTTCTGAGGATTAACATCAACTCTTTGGCTAGTTGCTGATCCTTTGTTGTCTCAGCATTTGTTTTCAGTTTCTTTAGATGTCTTTTGGTTAATACAACCCGCTTTCTTGGTTGATCGGTTCGCACGGTTTGGAATTGTTTCTGACCATAATGTCGGATGAATACCTTATATTGAGGTGTGATTTTTGATTGAAAGTCGTACAGGGTGGCTTTAGGTCCTGCGTCGAGAACCTGGGCGCGTTTGATGCCGAATTTCATTTGTCCGTTTCTTTCGACAAAGTATCCATCTTCGGGGATTAATTCAGCTAGGTAAGCACATTTAGCTTCAGGTGTGCCATATTGAAGAGTCTGTGGTAAACGGAAGTTAGGAGCAAGGTGTTTGTCGCCTTTGGGGACGCCCCAGTGTTCGAGGAGTCGACCCACGACGGCGGTGATGGTGAGGCGTTTGCGTTGGCCTTTGAGAATCTCGGTGTTGTAGTCGGCATCACCGAGTGCTCGGAAGAGAGTTCGTACATATTCAATTCGGTTGGTGTCGTTTTCATGGTAGGTTAATACGTGAGATTTTTTGTTGATGTGACAGTCGCTGAGGGCGATGGCGATGAGGCGGGCGCGAAGGTCGTTGAGTTGATCGCCATTGGGAAATCGTGGGTTGTGTAGTCCGCCACTTTTTTCGAGGTTAGCGATGCGACCAATTTGGATGATGTGAGAGGTGATTGGGGTGAAGGGGTGGTTGGTGGCGTTGAGGAGGAGGTGGAGGGTGTCGCCGTAGAGGTAGTGGCTGTATTGGGTGGACCAGAGTTCGTAGGGGATCGCGCGGGGCTTGTAGGTGCGGTCGCGTGTATGTGTGGTGAGTTGGTCGAGGAGTTGGCCGAGTTCTTGTTTGTTGACATTGAGGTGGCGTTGGGCGGTGTCAATGAGCTGTTGTTTGAATGCGGGGGTGAGGTAGAGGAGTTCGTTCTTGTAGGCGTTGAGCCAGTGGTCGGGGTGGGTGGGTTTGCGCCAGAGGTAGAGGACGTCGTGGTCGACGGCGAGGCGGAGTTCTTCATGGGTTTGGGTGAGGTTGAGGTGGTCGGTGAGGGTGCGTTCGAGTTCAGATTTGTTTTCGCTGATCGTGCGGGCGATGGTGCGGAGAGTTTGGGGTCCGGTTTTGTGGTAGGGTTTGAGTTCGGCGACGGTGAGCCTGGTGTCGTCACGGGTGTTGCGGTAGAGGGTGCCGAGAGTGGTGGCGAGATGTTCGGGGGTGTGGCGTTTGGGGTGGTCGAGGAAGGGGTTGAAGGTAGTGTAGACAAGGGAGGGGTCGAGGAGGTGGGTTTTGGCTTCGGGTGGTAGGGCTTGTTCCCATTGTAGTCGAGCGGCTTCGTGGATGTGGAGGGTGCGTTCGAGGTGGGGTTGTTTGACCTCGAGGTGCCAGTCGCGGAGGCGTCCCCAGGGTACGCCAGTGGTGTCTTCGAGTTCTTTGTAGGTTTTTTCCGTGAGCTGTCCGTCCTCGCGGGCGGCGGTGAGGGTGCGGTGCCAAAGGGCGTTAGTATAGGCGTGGTCGAAGGTGTCCCGGGCTTCGAGGTAGGGGTGGCGGTGGAGGTCCTGTTCGAGGCTGTGCCAGGCGGTGTAGCCGTAAGCATCGAGGAGGGCTTGCGCGTCGGGATTAGTGCCGAGGTCGGTGGGGAGGGTGTCCCAGTCCTTGATTGGGTGCCAGTCTGGTGCGTCGCTTACGAAGTCGACTTTCATTCCGTGTTGGTCCGTAGTACTGTTACCTATATACATAGAGGGAGCAGGTGGAAAGTGAAGGCGTGGGCATGATTTGAGGTGAAGAGCCGGGAAGCGCGGGACCGCGTGAAGGCGTGGCGTCGCTAGTCTAGAAGACTTGTTGATCCTAGTTCTTGCTGTCTTGTAGTGGTCTTGATCTTCGAGTGGGTTGTGAGTGCGTCCTGCTTGTGTAGCGTTTCGTTGGTTTCTTGGAGACTGGTATCGTTGGATTTAAGGGGTATGAGTTGGTAGGGGTAGGGTTGGAAGGGGTGTGGTCGTTGAACCGTCGATGGATTGTTTCTTGTGGTCTCCTGTGTGTTTTAGGGGTGGTAGTCAGTGCTGGTATGAGTTATCCGATCCCTACTCAGGCCCAAGCCCCCTTTTTTTCCATGGCACTGGGGGCTGATGACGACACTCCGAATAGGGTTTGGTGGACAGAAATCATAGCTGATGCGTGGCGACGACTAAACATTGATGCTACTCCCTACTTTGGCCCTTGGAGTTATTGGATTCCACGAGTGTTAGAACCCACATCAGACAGCATCGGGAAACCCCATGCTGAAGGCGGATATGATGTCTTCTTCCTTGGAGGGAGGTTGAGTCGGATCACGGATCCGACCAGCTTTTTCCATAGTGATGCCATGGTCCCAGCGGGATATAACTATCCACTTTGGAATGACTCGGTCAACGATGCGCTGATTGATGCGATTATTACCGAACCAAATGTTACGGCGCGAAACTTGTTGCTCTTCCAATGGCAGCAACATTTCCAGGAGGAAAGCCCCAAAGCGATTCTCTTCTACCCTAAGGAGGCCTGGGCGTATACCCCCTCGATGCGCAACTTCGAGTCCTTCCCCTACACTTTCCCAAATACAGGAGATCCGGGGATCCGCATGGATACTCCGACACTAAAAATCGGGACTAACTTCATTCCTTTTGACTTCAATCCAATTCTCGCTGGAACGGATAAGTGGTCCTCACACCAGGATCGGCTCGCTATCAACCCCTGCTTTGATGCCCTCTACTACTATAACAGCAGTACGGATTTCTTCAACTTTGTGCGCACTCCATGTCTCACCACGCAGGACTATGAAGTTTCATCTGATGGGCGGAACTGGACCATCCACCTGCGCGATGATGTCTACTGGCCCACAGGTTTCCGGTTCAACGCGAGCGATCTCGCCATGACATATCATGCCTGTCTTATCCCTGCCTTCCAAGATAGGAATTCTGGGGAAGTACGACATTATGACGAGTTTGTAGAAACGGGTTTGACCAACGAGAGCATCGTCGTCGTGGACGAGTTCACGGTCACCGTGACATTCCCCACCCCCTATGCGTGGGCCGCATCCTTGCTGAACATCCAGCCCCTCTCCTGGGTTGCCATGAAAGACATACCTTGGACCAGCTGGACCACTCATGGCTCCAATACTGGGATCCAGTGGACAACAACCGATATCAACGGGGAGCCCTATGCAGTCTTTGGCTGTTTGGGAGTGGGACCGTATGTGGTGCATGATATTGGCAGTGGATGGAACGCCACGATGGGAACCTTCCGAGCAGATCTTCGTGATCCCATGGGGAGTAAGGGGGCGTTAGCCAATGGAACCATTATTTCCTATCATAATGGGGTGAGGGGGTTTGGCAGTGAGCCTATGCCAGCTATTTACGAAGTTCAACAATTTTTCAGTTTAGATGCTGCTATTGACGCCTTGGAGTCTGGTCAGGTTGATCTCATTGACTCCCAGTTCATGATCCAATCCAAGTTGGGATTAATCGACCCCGCTTGGGGAAAAATTCTCGTGGGGATGGCGTTAAAACTCCAAGAAGTTGGGTTTAACATGCAGCATCCAATCTTTGGCACTGGTGAAGCTACTCCCAACGGACAAGCAGATCCCGCTAACGCAGCGTTGTATGCCAAGTATGTTAGGCAAGCACTGAATTACATGATTCCCCGGGGACAAATCATCGAACAACGACTGACAGGATTTGCTGAACTTGGTGTGACCTTCGTTTCACCGTTAACATCGGCGTATTCGCCTGCGATCCACCAGTATATGTATAATGAGGCTGCGGCGTGGGAATGTATGGAGCTGGCTGGATATGTTCGCCCTCCTGGGTGCCCGTACTATCCTTGTCCAGAAGCCATAATCCTGTTATTGGGAGTCGTAGTGATTATTCAGGTCGGCCTATTGGCAGTTCTCCTGTGGCGTAATTACAGCCGTCAAGTCCAAAAATAACTTCGATTCATACCCCGAACCCTTATTCAAAGCCTTGTTTTCATGCACAGACCGAGTCATCCTAGCGTATCCGGATGGACATCGGGAAGAAAAACCTTGGGCGTGGTTCCTGCAGAAGAGTCGGGAAGAGCGGGACCGCGTGAAGGCGTGGCGCCGATGATCATTAGGTTTCCATAGGGAGTAGGGTAGATGACCGCTCCAATCGTCCTCCACATATCCCATGCTAGTTTGCCACCTTTTTGATGTATTAAGGATTTATGTGGCTGGTGTTGCCCATGGGCAATTGGTGGCCCCTTAGGGAGGGGATGAAAAGTTGTCAGTAACAGGTTAATTTTTATAGGGCGGTGTTTTAAAAGTTGTCAATAACGGGTTAACTTGAAGGGATTCGGATTGTTCACTAATTTTCGGTATCCGACGGCGCAGCAAGGATGGATCTGGCTGAAACGTCGTCAGCGCGTCCGTCCATCTGAGATTGCCGAGGAATTGCAGGTGTCGCGGCCTTTTGTGAGTAAAACCCAGCAGCGAGCGGAAGCCAAGATTAAAAAGCTCTTGGAGCATGCGGCGGCGATTAATCGTATTGAGGTACAGTGCTTGAATCCGCGGTTTGGCATCGTTGTGGGCTACTGTGCCGCGACCCAGACCGTGACCTATATTACATATTCTCCACAGCTAGGGGTGCAAACATGGTTCACCCATCAAGGAGACTGTGGAACTTGTGCGCAACGCGTAGAGTGTGAAGTGATGTTGCAGCAGTTGGCTGCCGAATGGAAAATCGTTCTTCCTGATAAGCAGCGTCCTACGGAATTAGCACTTCATTTATTCAAGACAATTGAAAAACAACTTAATCTGCCGGAGGTGAAACCTCGGTGAGTGCAAAACAGAATAAGAAAGCCCGGATCTGTCCTATCCCACCGAAACCGCGAATATCGCCGCCCAGCGTAGTGAAGGTGGATGCTCGCCTTCGGTGGCACCTCAATCCCTTTCTGTTAAAGAAAGTGGGCGCAATCCTCATCTTCTTTGGTGCGGTTCTTATTTTTGTAGCACAAGTATGGATTAGTGCGATTTGTGCTCAATTTGTCTCCATCTTAGGGTTTGACCTGATTCTTGCAAGGAATATAGTAAATCCGATGATAGTTGCGATGAGTTTTGGAATCCTTTCCGGATCGATGGTTCTCATCGGTGCAATCTTGATGTATTTTAAGAACGTGAAAATTGGAACATCGTTGGCCATCTTTTGGGCTTTACTGGCCAATCTAATGCTCGCATTGATCTTACTTTTACGCACAGAAATTCATGAGTATGTGTTCTACATTCCCTTCTGGCAAACATTTGCCCCAGGTATTATCGGTTCTATTGTTGGCGTCTTAGGAGGGCGTATAGGCTTGGCATCGCTTCGAACGCCACAAGCAATTTCACCCGAAGGAGTAGTTAAAACGAGCCAACTTAGAACAGCAGGTTGGGCGTTAAGTCTTCTCGGGGCAGGAATAATCGTGTTTATCCAATTGCTGCTACTGTTCTGGTACCTGGAAAATACCATCTTCAATCCATTTTACCCATACGGGATGGATAGCTTCGCATTATCCAATCTGTCAATTATAAAAATCGGTATTTTCGTTACGCTTATCGGCGGCATCGGATTACTTTCAACCCTACTCATCATTAGTAATCTATACGCCAAACTGGGCGATGTCTTAGTCTTCATTTTTACTATACCCGCCATCTTACCATTCTATTGGGGTACAATTCAACCCCTTCTCTTCATTCTCATACAAGGCACCGGTGCGGGATTAGCCATAGGAGGCAGTATACTCAGCCTTTCTGCAGCTCTCTATTTACATAAAATCCCACAAGCACAACCCATAGTTAATCCTTGAGAATTTAAAATTAGAAACATTGAACACCTAGAAACAGGAGGTGCGTCTGTGGGTGTGGTTCGGGCAGAAGAGCCGGGAAGAACGCAAATGTGTAACGGTCTGGCAGCGTTAAACCGTCGTAATCTATTAAATGAAAGTAGTAGCTGTAGGTTTCCTTGCAAGAAGTGGGGTGCTGAATTCGCTTTCATGCAGGGAAGTTGTATGCTTCAAAGTTGAAGGAGTGGATGATGAAACAGGCCACTGCTCGTATTTTCTAGAAAGCATGGGAAGGTTTTGTGCTGGCTGGGTAGTTTCCTTAAGGGATGAGGGAAATATCTGCTAGGAAGGTGAATGATTCAATCGGTTTAGTGTCTGAAGTAGTTGGTGATTAGAATGAAGTTATGTGTTCACATCGAACCGCATGCGGGATATTCTTATGAGGATATTGTGATGCTAGCTAAGGCGGCCGATGATGCCGGTTTCTACCGGTTCTCGGTTTCGGATCATTTCTTTGGGTATCCAAAAGGGACAGAGCTTCCGTGCTATGAGGCGTGGACCACCATCGCATTGCTTACTCCACAGACTGAACGGATCATGCTGGGTACTCAGGTGACATCGCAGTCTTATCGGAATCCCGCGCTTCTGGCGAAAATTGTGGCAAATCTGGATAATGCATCCAATGGAAGAATGGATTTGGGCATTGGCGCGGGATGGAAAGCGGCAGAATACGAGGCGTATGGGTATTCGTTTCCGTCGTCGAAGACGAGGATATTACAGCTTCGAGAGGCACTGCAAATAATCAAGCTCCTGTGGACAGAAGAGCGACCGAGCTTTGTGGGTAAGTTTTACCGTATTAGAGACGCGATGTTTCTGCCAAAACCGATACAGAAGCCGAGAGTGCCAATTTGGATTGGGATGTTGGCGTTGGATGCGCCCATGATGGAAGAGACTGCAGCGAGGTATGGGGATGGAGTGGATTATGGGGGGACACTGACGGAATACGCTCAAAAAATGGAGCATGTTGAAGTGGCATGCGAGAAAGTCGGACGGGATTTTCAAGAGATTCGATGGTCAGTTGGTGTAATTGCGGTGGTGATCGGTGAAGATGAAGAGGATTATGAACAGAAGAAACAGGATGTGCTCAAGCAAGAGTGGACTCAGAAAATCCTAGATGAATCAATGAAAGCGAAGTGGTTAGATGCGGCGGTTGTCAAAGAGATCGCAGGACCACCAGAGTTGGTGATTGAGAAGCTCTCCAAGTACAAAGACAAAGTGGAGTTAGTGAATATTTGTTTGCCATTCGTGGGAGACCTGCGCGAGAATGGATTAGAGACCATCAGGATTCTGAAAGAGCGAATTGCTCCAAAATTATGATTTCAAGCATCATTAGCGCCGGAGCGCGAACAACGGAAGACATGGCGACGGTAATTCGCTTGTAATCTTCTGCGTGAGAGTACTGTTTCGGAATTGCATCGTATTTGGTAGTGTGAGTGCTAGTATTTGCGAAAGGCAATTAGTGATATGTCGCAAGAACAGAATTGATTGACATGAAGAATACAAGAAAACTAACCGAAGAGCAATGGAAGAAAAAGCTCTCCAAACAAGAATACCATGTATTGCGAGAGAAGGGAACCGAACGGCCGTTTACGGGGAAATATTGGAAGCATAAAGAGAAGGGGACTTACAAGTGTGCAGGGTGTGGGGTTGAGCTCTTTGCGTCGGACACGAAATTCGAGTCGAGTTGTGGGTGGCCGAGTTTTTATGCGGCGCTCGATAAGGATAAAATTGAGGAGAAACTCGATCTATCGCATGGGATGCGGCGAATCGAAGTGTTGTGCAAGAACTGTGGTGGGCATCTGGGACATGTGTTTGATGATGGGCCGAGAGAGAAAACGGGGTTACGCTACTGTATCAATTCCGTCGCGCTCGATTTTAAAAAGGATGAGTAGTGCTGTTCTTTTGTATACCTCACGAAGCGAATGACAGGGGTTTTACACCGTAGGATTTTATGAAAAGGAGGATATTTGGAAATTCCTGTTGTAGTTGCACTGCCCTGATGATCGTCGCTTATCGTGATGGGAAGCGGGAAGAGCCGCCCTGTTTGTGTTTCCAACAGAAGAACCGGGAACAGCGCGAACAGCTGAAGGTGTGGCGTCGGTAGCGGTGTTTAAGGGGACGGCACAATGCGTGTTTTGGAGGCTTTCTGAAATGAGTGGAACGAGGTAGATATCATTTCAGCCTTCAGGATAGGATGTGTTCTCGATTACTTTGAGGAGGAGGCGAGTTTGGTTGTGGGCTATTTCTCGGGGAGGAGTGTCAAGAGAACCTCGAATGATTCTAGCTCCGGTTGGAGGGTGGCGAGGCTAGTGGCGAGGGGAACTTCGGTTCGGAAGGGGAAGGAGACGCGGAGAGGGATCTTAGCCCATCCAGCGGCTTGGGCTTCTTGTGCGATGGCGATGAGAAGGTATTGCCAGGCGTGCTGGTAGCCCGGGCGAATGGCAGTGAAGCGCATGATGATGCGTTCGTCGTCGCCAAGGAGAAATTGTTGATCAGGTTGGATGCGGAGAGCGGCGCTCGCGGCTACAGCTTGATCGTTGTCGAAGATGAGGACAGCGTGATTGTCTTTAAGGACGCGATCTGTGAAGTACTGTTTCCAGGCCTCTTCTGTAGGGAATGCTTGGCGAATATAGGTATCTGCTTGGACGAGTTCGATTAAGAGGGCGAGATCGTTTAAAGTGGCTTTCCGACTCGTGAAGGCACTCTTACTTTTAGATTCTTGCCAGCTGCTGACCTCGGTGATATCATAGTCGCGGTTATAGCGGTAAACCCGTTCTCGTTCGACAAAGCCTTTGGTCTTGAAGAACGCGAGTTGTTGATCAGCGATTTTGCTGGTCAGGACCACGGCGGTGCGGATTTCGCGAGTTGTTTCACGCGATTTGAGGTATGTGAGCATGTCGTTGAAAAGGCGGGTTTGGACTTCTGTGGGGGCGTTGGGCATGGTCCAGGGGTAGCCGATGTTGCTGCGTCCAATGTCAGTGTCAGAATCATACGCAGTGATATAGCCTAGGGGGTCACCCGTTTCGGTGAGGGCGTAGCGGGTCATTTCAGCGCCGCGGTTTATGTTGCGTTGTTCAATTTCTTCGGCGCGTGCGGGAAGCCCGGAGGCGGTGGTGTAGATTGTTGCTTGGAGTTCGCCTAAGCCTTTATTGGGTTCGAAGGTTTGATATTTAATTTTCAAAATGGTTCTAACTCCATGAGAACGACTCAATTGTTCTCATATTTTGCGAATATAATATCATCTAATGTCTTATAATTATTGCTATGTGAGAACAGTAAATAACTCAGGGCGCATGCAACACATAGGGACCAGGCGCGCCATTCAACACAAGTTAATGAGCTCTTTATCCAAGGGCTACATCCGGCAAGTGATTGGTGAGGTATTCATAGTCCTGCCGAGTTTTAACGAAAACCCTAAGGTTGCCGAGCCGAAGATTGACGAGGCCCTGTTGTTGCATGGCCTGAGCGCTTTCAACCATTTCGTGAATAGTAGGCGGTCGTACCTGTGAGAGTTTGTAAGAGGGGAAGAAGGCGAGAAGAGTAGTGGGAATGGTTGGATCGGTATCAGCGACTAGTTGGGCTATGGTGGTGTGTTGATCGGTTTCCACCCATTTCGGAATGTAGAGGGTGAGGATTTCCAACACGAAGCCGGCTTCGTAGCTGAGTGCAATGGCGTCTAAGACCGTCTGGTTGGAGGTGCCACAGAGTTTCTTATAGATTTTAGGATCAGAGGCTTTGATGTCAAGCCAGAAGGCATCCACACCGCCGTCCTTCAGGAGGGTCAAGTTGTGTGAGGTGAGAGCGTAGCCATTGGTTTCGAAAAGGACCCACATATCGTTGCCGGCGACCTCTTTGATAGCGCGGGCCGCTTCAGCGTAGTATTCGGGACGACACCCCAAATCTCCTCCCGTAAAAGCGATGATATTACGGGCGGGCCCATAGCCTTGGACGGATAGCGTTACTTGCGTGGAATCGAGGTTCTGGGGGCATTGGGGTGAGGGGAGGCCAGATAGCCGGCAGGATCCACAATGTCGGCAGAGGGTGCCGGCGTGCCACATGGTAGCCCGTTTTCGGGGCTCCCACACGGTTACTTCTTGTCGATAGTCTTTAGCGATGAGGGCTAGGTCAGTGGTGGAGATCCACTCGCCATTCGCGGTTTTGCTAAACGCCGCAGAATGGCATTTCAAACATGTATGATTGCAGCCGCTCTGGTATACTGAGAAGTAGTCCTCGGGTCGGCTAAGATGCATCGAGCGGATAAGCCGTTCGAAGACGCCTTGCTCGCTTTTTCGGAGGGTGACCTGGCAAGCTGGTTGCAATTGGCCATCATGGGTTCGGGTTAGGCAGGCTCCGCGCTCAAGTCCTTGCCCTTTGAGTGGGCATTTCATACCACATAGAGTATACAGCTCCAAGGTTTTTGGATGCTACGCTGTGATGTAATTTCAGAATCGGAAGAGGGGAGTGTTTGCTGGTTTTTTAGTAGCGTCTGTACTTATGGTAGTTAGGATCATAGATGCGAGTGGAATCAAGGGGACCTGCTGTACTGGAATGAGTGCGGGTTAAGTATTCGTAGAGGAAGGTAGGTTTGCCTGCGAGTTTGAGGCGTTCGAGGTTGGTGGCAATGACGCTACTGTGATTGACCCAGATGATGAGGGCTTCGTCGCAGGCGTCGATCATGCCTTTTTCTCGTTCGGTCACATTGTCTCCGTATTGAGTGGTGGTCCAGTTGCCGGCGTTGTAGCGGATGCTGCGGGCGTGTCCCACGATCACCTTCTGGTAGCCTTTAGAGCATAGGTAGTCTTGGAAGGCGCGGTTGGCACCGGGCGCTTCTCCGACCAGGATCGTCCACTGTTTGGTAAGGGCGCTATCGAGTTGGGCTTTCACCTCAGGGGGTAACTCTTTATCCCCGAAGGCTTTGCTCCCCATGCAAAGCAGGGTTTTACCACGGGACATCGCAGTATTCTCTCTTGGTAACTTGCTACACTGTTCTCGTTCCATCCCTCAAAAGGACTTGCATCTCTGTTTGGGAAGGAAAAAATACAGGAAAAAGAGGGGGAGAGGACGCGCAAGGCGTCCTTCAGCTAGGAATTATGGTGTTTTCTGCGACGAGTGATCAAGCCTAATCCCACAGCAATGATAGCGCCGAGGGCAATGGCTTCGATGGGGAAGCCGGGAATCGGTGGAAGGGGCAGGGTAACAGTGATAGCTTCATCGTTACTCCAGGGACCCGCTTCACCGTCGTCGTCTACGGCGCGCACTCGGAAGTGGTAGGTACCATCTGTAAATCCACTGATAGCTTGGGTGGTGGATGTGGGGGTCCAAGTGTCTAAGATCGTGGTAAAGGTGGCGGAGTCGCTTACTTGAAGCTCGTAGTGGTCGATGGAGCCATCGTCGGTGCTGGTACTCCAGGACACATCGAAGGCGCCGTCATCATCACTGTCACCAGGATCAGTAAGAACGGGCGCTGTGGGGAGGTCGTTGTATTCGTAGATGATGTTGACATCGTAGAGGTGGACACTGCGATCATCGACTGGTGTGGCAAGAATTGCCCGCCAGCGTAGGTCGTTGCCAGTGTTGGTGAAGCTGTGTTCTACTCCTGGTGTCACTGGTTCCCAGTGGACGCCACCGTCGGCGGAGAGCTCGAAGTTAAGCGTGGTGCCTGGTGCTAGGTAGACGGTGTGGGTGAGTGTAGCGTTCTCGATGAGGCGATCCGTTGTGTCAACTTCTAGGGACACGGCTTGACATGGACCAGGTACATAGGTGGCAGCAGCGCTTCGGAAGAGCCGTAAGATCACAAGAGATGACCGGTTGGCTACATAGGCGTAGTCACCGTGTACGGTGACATGGGTTGCCGCGGTTGCCGCAGCATATGTGACGAGGACATTGACATCGTAGACATTGGTGGCATTTACGATGCGGACGCCGCCGCTACCACGAGCGCTGACTATGTAGGGTCCAAAGCCCCATACACCCCTGGAGGGGTCAGTAGTAGAATAGATGGTATCAGGATAGCTGATGCTGGTGGGGTCGGTGACATTACGCACGGATAACCAGTCTTCGTTGGCACAGTAGGCAAAATCACCGTCAACGAAGATGTCCCAATGATAGCTCTGGAGGGCATATGAACCGAGAAGGTTGGGATTGCTGATATCGGTGATGTCATAGATCCTAAAGCCTGTGCCGACACCGTTGAGGTCTTCGACGATGTAGAGGTTAGGGCCTTGAACCCACAGAGCTGTCATGTTGGTGGCAATGCCGGCCCAGTTGAAGATGATACCAATGTTATAGGGGTCGGAGATATTGAGCGCGCCAAAGCCCGTGGTGAAGGTGTAGAATACCACCTCGCCATGCATGAAGACATCGATACAACCACCGGCTACGGCAGTATCTGTTATTTTGATATTGCTGGGATCAAGGACATCGATGAGGTAGAAGGTTCCACCTCCTGCATATGAGAAACAACTGGCAAGGTGTCCTTGTACATCCAACTTGACAACATTTACAGCACCGGGATCGTATTGATCCAGGAGCACTGGATTGCTTGGATCGCTGACATCGAGGGTGAGGAAACCATCGGGTCCCGCGGCTACATATGCAACATCACCCTGGACTCGCACATCCCACGCTTCAAAAGCGAGGTAGGTGCCGATTAGGGGTAATGCGGCGAGGTTATAGCCAATTCGGAGGGTGTAAACTCCTGTATTGGTGGCAACAACAACATCGCCACCATACAGATCTACATCGTAGGTGTAGGGTAAAATGGCACGGTCTACATATGTCGGATGGGTGGGGTCTGCGACATCCAGGATTACGAGGCCGTTAGTGCCATCTGCTACGAAGAGGGTGTGTCCTTGCAAGGCTAAGTTGCGAGCGTTACCCGCGGTGTCGTAACTACCGATGATCGTGGGACTATTTGGGTCACTGACATCCACGACTTGAACGCCACTAGGGCCATCAGCGACATAGGCGATGGTCCCATCGACGAGGACCGAGGTGGCGTTGCCAGGCGTGTTCACGGATCCTTGGATGAAAGGGCTATAGGGATCGGAGACATTGGAAATCTTTAAGCCATAGGTACTGTGCGCTAGGTAAGCCAGCTGGCCAACGACATGGAAGTCCAAAAGTTGTGCATACGCCCAGGAGTGGACTTGGTGGATGTCGTACGGGTCTTCCACATCGTAGATGAGGAATCGTCCATTAAGCTCTTTAGCCGCGACATAGAGGAAATGGCCTTGCACATCCAGCCCTACTGGAATTCCTCCAATGTCATAGACATAATCAGCCGGTGATGGAATTGTATAGGGATCACTGACATTGTAGAGAAAGAGGTCACCATCTCCATCGTTGCTCATGTCACAGCCAACATAAAGGATGTCACCTTCCACCTGAAGATCATAGGCGTAGACGGGTGCGTCCCTATATGCGAATTGGGCGATGTTATTGGGATCTGAGATGTTTAAAATATAAAGAACTGGTAAACTAAATCCTGTTTCGTAGACGCAGATGTAGGCTTTGCGTCCTTGGACATCGACAGAGCGGACAGGTTTGGGAGTGGCAAAGTAGTCAAGAGACTGGATGTTGTAGGTGCGAGGATTCGTGATAGCACCATTTCCCCAACCGTCAGCATTCGTAGCACCCAAGTCTTGGTAAGTAGTGGTGGTGAAGTCTTCAAAGTAACTGTCAACCCCGGGTGGAGGAGCAAGCTGAGTTGTCACTGAGTTCGATGTTGTAATTGAGGGAGCGTAAGTAAAGGTTGCAAGCGGAAGTAGAGTTAGGAAAAATAATACAAATACGATATTCAATTTTTTCAGAAACATGTTACCTTCCTCCCTGAGGAAGTTACACTACTAAGAGGGCTTCAAATACTTAAATTAACAACAGCAGGGGAAATGTTCCTGGATTATGAATGGTGAGAAGTGAGGGGGTGTGATGTCTGGTGTGGTTAGTCTGGAAAGACTCCAGGAGGGCGTAGTGAGTGGATTACGGGTATGAGAAAGACAATGATGACACCCAAGAGGACAAAGGATAGTCCTCCGTACACGAAGTACAAACCAAGGGGACTGAAAGGCTTGTAGCGTTCAACGAGTCCGCAAAACACCCAGAAGAAAACCCCGATAGCTGTACAAAGAAGCCCAGCTATGACTGCTAGGAGACCGAAGCTAGTGAGTGTATTTCCAATGAAAATGTTTACGAGTAGTAGAACAGGAAGTAGAAGGCCAAACACGACAAGGCTCGCGATTCGAAAAGCCCTTACATACATCAAGGCATCCCCTTGTTAATGCCCTTCCTGGTGATTTCATATAAAGGCTGCCACAGCCAGCAGAAAAAACCTGAATATATAGGGATTCTTTACGAGCCTTCTTGGAACGATTTTTGCGCTAGAAAATTGTGGTAGTAGAAGGTTTTTTTAGCAGAAGTATCTCATAGGTGTGACCCACTGGAGTGTGCCCTACATGGTGCTGACAACGATTATGCTCATCCTCATGATTGTGATCTTCCCTGGATTCCTCTTCTTGTTGGGTTATGCTTTCTACCTGGAATGGGTTGATCGCAAATTCTATGCCGATCAACAACACCGAATTGGCCCCTTTCATACTGGTTGGCGGGGTATCCTGCAACCTTTTGCAGATTTTGTGAAACTCTTGGCCAAAGAGGATATCACACCTGTAGCTGCAGACAAGATAGGCTTTACATTGACACCTATCCTCGCGCTGGCGATTCCCCTCACTACACTGTTACTTGTCCCAATTTTCGGACCCTGGGTGTACATGTACACTACCCCTGGAACAGTACTACCCGTCTCCGGTGTCCTGTTCTTTGAAGGCGACTTGCTGATGATTGGCTTCTTCAGCACCATGTTCTCCATGATTCTGTTCATCGCTGGCTGGTCTTCCTCGAACCGCTTCGGTTTTACCGGAGCCGTCCGTGGCGTCATTCAAATGCTCGCCTTTGAGATTCCCATGTTGCTAGGCCTCTTTGCAGCTGGTATGGTTGCCGGCAGCTTGAGCCTGACCAATGTTGTACTGTATCAAGCCAATCTGGGCCTACCGCTTATCTTTCACCCGGCGTTCTTCGGGCTCTTTATCATCTTCATCTTTGCGGGACAAGCCGAAGCAGAACGCCTTCCGTTTGACGCCCCCATCGCTGAAACTGAAATTGTAGGTGGTTGGGAAACGGAGTTCTCCGGAAAGAAACTCGCCTTTTTCCGTCTCTCCAACAACTTGGAGCTTCTCCTGATTTCCGGTCTTGCAACAGCCACCTTCCTTGGTGGACCTCTAGGTCCTGAAATCTTCCTTATCTTCATTAACAACGGCTTCTGGACACCCGTTACCTTTTACTCTGGCGAATATGTGACCTTCATCGCTGCTACCATGCCCTACCTGCTAAATCCCTTTATTGGCGCTATCTATTACACCTTCTGGTTCATCGTTAAAACCACCATCGTGGTCCTCATCTTATCTAATTTGAAGGGTCTCTTAGCCAGATGGCGCATCGATCAAATCGCCCACTTAAGCTGGAAATGGGCCATCCCTGCCAGTCTTCTCATGGTCGCGCTGATTTTAGTCTGGCCATGGATTATGAACTGGTTCTTAGCCCTTCCTTTCATCCCCTAAGGAGTGTGAAAAACGAATATGCCACGAATTGGAGCAATGGAAGGCGAAATCCTCAAGACTGTCCTCAGTCGGAAGACTGCCACCATCCGCTACCCCTTTCAACCAGCAGTTCGCCCTGAACGATTTCGCGGAAAAATCGAACACGACATCGAAAAATGCACTGGCTGCGGGCTTTGCAGCCGTGACTGTCCTGCCACTGCTATCACAATGGTCGAATCCACAAAAACCAAAACACAAAAGAAGCCTGAATTCCGCTTCGACCGCTGTATTTTCTGTGGCACCTGTGAAGCGGTTTGCCCGAAAAAGGCGATTACGATGTCGACGGTCTTTGAGATGGCGTCCTTTGATTTGCAGGATCCAAACCTAATTGTGGTGTCAGAGGATCCTGAGCCCGCTGAAAAGGCTGAGGAGTAATTCATTCATTCGACTGGCACTAGCCATTCAGAGCGGAAAGTAGGTTGGCGAGGATCAGCGTTGTTGATTCAATCGCGTTAGCAATCGTTCCACAATTTTATGGAAAGCTTTAGCGACTGGTGCTTCTTTTGATGAGACGATGAAGGGTTTGCCTTCATCAGAGAGCGTCATGACGCGATGGTCGAAGGGAAGTTCTCCGAGGAAATATAGGTTGAGTTCTTTGGCAGCGGCTTTACCACCGCCTTTACCAAAGAGGTTAGTTACCTCACCGCAATGGGGGCAATGGAACCCGGACATGTTCTCAATGAGACCGAGAACAGGGATGTTCAATTGGCGGACGAAGTTGGCGGCTTTTCGCGAGTCGAGGAGGGCGACTTCTTGGGGGGTAGTTACGACGATGGCGCCATCGAGGTCAGGAAGGAGTTGCATAATACTGAGGGATTCATCACCAGTACCGGGTGGGAGATCGATGATGAGGTAGTCGAGGTTCCCCCAGTTGACTTTAGACAGGAATTCACTAATGACCCGCATTTTAAGAGGACCACGCCAGATGACCGGTGTATCAGGACTGTGAAGAAGGAATTCCATCGAGACGGTGAGAATGTTGAGTGGGCCAATCACGGGCTCTAATCCTGCATCACTGCCAATCATGCGTAGACCCTCTAAGCCGAGCATTTTGGGTACATCAGGGCCGGTGATATCAGCGTCGAGAACACCGACTACATGACCACGCCAGGCAAGAGCTGTGGCGAGGTTGACAGCGACTGTGGTTTTACCCACGCCTCCCTTTCCTGAAAGCACAGCAATTTTGTGTTTGATTTGACTCATTCGTTTTGCGATCTCTTGATCTGCGTTAGTTTGAGTGCCGACCATGAGATCTTTAGGGATTCTACCAGAGGGTTTGGAAGAAGAGTGGTTCATGAAAAAATGCCTTCACTTCACTGTGGACCTTACGTGAGGCTTATGGTGACGCACTTTTAATCTTCCGCATAGGCGACTCAACGGAAACCTCAAAACCGAGGATGTTCTATGGTAGGGCTAGTCGCTCTCCATAAGGTAGGTGGTTTGATGGTAAGCGTGATTGCACACCGGGGTAGTGGTGTTGGTCCGCTAGAAAACACTCTGCGAGGAATGAAACAAGCGCTGGCTTGGGGAGTCGATGGGGTGGAATTTGATGTGTGGGCTTCACAAGATGACGAGGTAATCGTGTTTCATGACGAGACAGTTGACCGCACAACGAATGGTACCGGACTTGTATCATCGTATTCGCTCACTGAATTAAAGCAACTTAATGCCGGGGAAGGAGAGTCAATTCCTACCTTAAAGGAGATGTTAATGCTGTTGACCCCCCATGAACATCTGCTCATCAATATTGAAATTAAAGCCCCAGACATTGAAGAATCGGTGCTGCAAATTGTCCAAGAATTCAAGGTTTTGAAGCGGACTGTGATTTCGGCATTTAGCTCTGATGTGCTGCAGCGCGTGCATGCTCTGAATGCCGATGCGTCGTGTGCCCTGTTATATACGGCTATGAAGGACCCGATTGACTTGGCAAAGGATGTGGGTTGTACCGGGCTCCATCCACTCTTCCAAGCCGTTACTAACGAGCTGGTTTCAGCGTGCAGAGAAGAGGGAATGCATGTGATTCCATGGACTGTGAATTTTGAAGAAGAAATGCTGCGGTTAATCGTATTGGGTGTCGATGGTATAATCACAGATGTCCCCCCTCTTCTGCTAGATTTAATGTATCCTGATTGGAGTTGAAGTGATGCAGTCGTTGCTTCGAGAACTGGTTTTTGCCGATGGTCCCCCAGGTCGAGAGGAAGAAGTCCGAGAAATTATTATTCGCGAGGTGACGCCTCTGATGGATTCCCTCGATGTGGATGATCTAGGTAACATCATTGCTCGTCGTGAAGGAGCCTCAGAGAAGACCTTCATGTTAATGGCCCATCAAGATGAGGATTGGGCGTTGCTGACTACGCATATCGATGACGATGGTTTTGTAAGATTTACTCGGCTCGTAGGTCACCGCTGGAACCTGCTGGGACAACGGGTTTTCATCCACGGGAAGAAAGGAAAGGTTCTGGGTGTTGTGGGCATTCCAGCGCCCCATTTGATTCCGCTATCAGAACAACAACAGGGTTACGAACCAAGAATTGAGGATATGTTCATTGACTGTGGTGCCCGCGATAGGAATGAAGCCGACGATTTAGGAGTAGCAGTCGGTCAGCCGGTTACCGCGCAGAAACATTTCAGTGAACTAACCCAGGGTCGCTTGCTTGGGAACTGCTTTGATGATCGCGCAGGAGTAGCTATCATGATTGAAACTTTGCGTCGAATTCACACGCAGAGAATAAGGATGAATCTTGTCGCCGTAGCGTCAGTTCAAGAAGAGGTGGGAACCCGTGGTGCTTCACCTGTGACGTTTCGCGTGGAACCTGACTACGCTATTGCCCTTGATGTCTCACCCACAGGCGATCATCCAAACATCAAGGCACACATGGTTCCAGTACGACTAGGTAAAGGGCCTGCGCTCTTGCAAACAGATCAGTACCATGTGACGGCACAACCCTTGAACAACTGGCTTCTGCAGCTAGCGGAGTCCTTGAAGCTTCCGCTCCAAAATGTAGCCCTTCGCACACCAATTCACTTTGGGACGGATGCGGCGGCTGTTGAATTAGTTAAAAAAGGTTGTAAGGTTACTGCGCTGCTCTTGCCGACGAGGTACTTCCATACTGCCAATGCTGTGATTGACTACGCTGATATGGAAGCAATGGTTCAATTACTCGTAAAAGGGCTTCAATCCCTTGGTCAGCTTGAAGCAGTGGTAAAGTAGGGTTATTCGATGAGACCAAGGTCCCGCATATGATCAGCAAGCAAGTAAATGGCTTTGCGAGTAATTGTTTCTTTGTTAGTTCCTGCGCAGACGATGCGACCGCTGCTAAAGATGAGGAACACTGCTTTGGGTGTTTTCATCCGGTAGATAAGGCCGGGAAACACTTCGGGTTCATAGAGGCATCGTTCGAGGGCCATCTGCGCCATGTCGAGGTCGACGCGGCTGTGGAGATCCCCTGAGGCAACGATATTTTGTATCGTGATTTTGGGTGTTCCGCTCACGGTGATGCCCGCTTTACGGATTTTCGCTATGACATTTTCGACAGCAAGTTCAGCTTCACTTTCTCGGCGTAAGCCGGTGATGACCATTCGACCACTATTGAAGACGAGGATAGTGGCTTTTGGAGATTTGACGCGAAGCATCAATCCAGGGAATTGTTCAGGGTTGTATTCGGCATCGCGTTGTTTTCGGGCAAGGAGATTTAGATCAATTTTAGCATCGACTTCGACGCTTGCAACTACATTTTCAATCTTGTATTTTGGACGCTTTGGCACAGGTATACCTCCCAAAGGCGAGTGGGCTTTTTTAAGGCTTTATATACCCCTTAAGTGAGAGCGATGGTCCTTATAAACTTTATATAGAAAAGCAGAAGCCGCTGAAAAAAAGAAAGAGGGGGTGTCCAGCTCCTAACGGAGCTGGATGGATACCCGTGATGTTACACTACGCATAGGGACCAGGGGTGGTTTCGATGGCATCACGTTTTGTAGACATGTCGGCAATGTATTCTTCGTAAGCTTTCAGCATTTCTTGGGTGATGCTGGGTTTGATCTTCTCTAAAGCGACTTTGAAGTGCTTGGCTTTAACGGTGGTTAACTTTTCTTCTGTACGAATGGCGAACATACCAGCTTCTCGTATGAGGTTAGCGAGGTCGGCTCCAGAGTAGCCTTCGGTGGTTTTTGCAAGTTCTGAAAGGCTTACATCCTTGTCTAGAGGCATCCCACGAGTGTGAACTTGAAGAATTTCAAGGCGTGCATCTTTGTCTGGTGGGGGAACAAGGATGATGCGGTCGAAGCGTCCGGGTCGAAGGAGCGCGCGATCAATGATTTCTGGACGATTTGTAGCTGCAATGACAACGACATTTTTCAATTCCTCCATTCCATCAAGTTCAGCTAAGAGCTGGTTGAGGACGGATTCGTACACATGACTGCCATGCCATTGTCCTCGGGAGGGAGCGAGGCTGTCAAGTTCATCAAAGAAGATGATGCTGGGAGCGACTTGCCGAGCCTTTCGGAAAATTTTCCGGATACCTTTTTCGGATTCGCCTACCCATTTACTGAAAATTTCGGGTCCGCGAATGGCGATGAAGTTGGCTTCACTTTCCGTGGCCACAGCTTTGGCAAGTAGAGTTTTTCCTCCGCCAGGTGGTCCGACAAGGAGGATGCCTTTGGGTGGTTGAATCCCTACTTTCTCGAATTTAGCGGGGTATTTTAGTGGCCATTCAACGGCTTCACGGAGTTCGCCTTGGACATCTTTTAGTCCACCGACATCATCCCAGGTGACTTTGGGGATTTCAAGGTAGACTTCACGCATAGCTGACGGTTCAGCACGGCGAAGCGCTTCATCGAAAT
Organism: Promethearchaeota archaeon; assembly: GCA_048938385.1. Classification (GTDB taxonomy): domain Archaea; phylum Asgardarchaeota; class Hermodarchaeia; order Hermodarchaeales; family Hermodarchaeaceae; genus Hermodarchaeum. The sequence continues at coordinate 20,959 of JBHLMG010000030.1, forward strand.
CATCGTTGGTCACCTCAAGCTCTTCTAAGACTTCAGGGGCGAGGGGACGATCTTCGTCTAAGTTGATTTTGGGCAGGATTCGTCTGAGAGTGTTCATCGCAGCCTCACGAGCTATTGCGGCGAGATCGGCGCCTACCATCCCGTGCGTTGCATCGGCAAGGAGATCGAGGTTTACATCCTTAGAGAGGGGCATACCTCGTGTGTGGATAAGGAGAATATCCTTACGACCGTTGCGTGTGGGTACAGGTAGTTCGATTTCACGGTCGAAGCGTCCTGGACGACGTAGTGCGGGATCCAGGGCGTCTTGACGATTGGTGGCAGCGATGACGATGACGCGTCCGCGTCCTTGGAGGCCATCCATGAGGGCGAGGAGCTGAGCGACGACACGGCGTTCTACTTCCCCTTGAACATCTTCGCGTTTAGGCGCGATGCTGTCAAGTTCATCGATGAAGATGATGCTGGGGGCGTTCTTTTCGGCTTCCTCGAAGATTTGGCGGAGGCGTTTTTCGGA
>JBHLMG010000031.1:0-21402 GCA_048938385.1 Promethearchaeota archaeon
TGTTGGGCTTTTTCGACGGAGTTGAGGAGTTCGACCATGCGGGCCCAGTGGTAGAGGAAGGTGTGGTGCCAGGGTTTGTCGAATTGGGCTTTGATGCGGTTGTATTCTTCGCGGGCAAGGGGGGTGCTCATGTCGTCGGCGACGTTGACACGGGCGAGGGGACCAACGCGGTACATGCCTTTGGGCCAGCCCCAGGGCTTGTAGAAGGGAAATTTGAGGTAGCTGTAGTCCTCGACGTGTTCGCCGATGTATTGGAGGTAGTCTTTGACCGGGAATTCTGCGAGCTTCTTGCCGGTGGCGTCGATCATCCGGAGAGGGCCTTGGTAGACTTCAAGTTCACCTTTGGGGGTGACCAAGCCGAGGTAGCCGGTTTTGGGTTCATCGAGGAGTTCGACTTTGTCGAGGAGGGGGCGCACGGCGGGTAAGAGTTCGGTGGCGAGGGTTTGGGCTTCTTGGGCTTGTTTGAGGAGGTCGTCACGGGCATCTTCGGAGAGCGGTTGAGATATGCCGCCAGGTTGGGCGGTGACTGGGTGGATGGCGCGTCCGCCGGTCGCTTGGATGATGTTTTGCCCAATTTGGCGGAGGCGGATGACTTTGCCAACGAGGTCAGGGTTTTGTTTGAGGAGAGTGACGACATGGCGTTCTTCGGGTCCTGTACCGGGCAGGAGGAGGTCGGGTGCCGCTAGGTAGAAGAAGTGGAGGGTGTGGGAGTGGATCATTTGACCATGGTGCATGAGTTCGCGGAGCATTTTGGCGGTGCGGGGCGGATCGACGCCGTAAAGCGCATCAGCGGCGTGGGCGGAGGCGAGGTGGTGGCTGACCGGGCAGATGCCACACATGCGAGTGGCGATGCGTTGGGCTTCTTCGACAGGTCGGTTTTGCATGAACTTCTCAAAGCCGCGGACATCCATGACATGGAAGTGGGCATCGGCGACATTGCCTTTGTCGTCGAGTTGAATCGTGATGGCGCCGTGTCCTTCGACACGGGAGACCGGGGCGATTTTGATGGTTTGGGCTTTCTTACTCATGCTTTCACACCCTTTTTGGTTTTGATGGCATTAACATTGATGGCTTTCTTGAAGGTGGATGCTGCTAAGCTGAACCGGAGGTAGGTGCCGACGAGGTCGGGGATTTCTTTGACGATTTCTTCGGCGGGAGGTGCTTGGGTGGGGTCTTGGACGACGACGCTGCCGATGGCGCCAATCATTTTGGCGGCTTGATCGTCAACGGCTTCGGTGGGACCGAAACAGCCGCGGCAGGGGGTGAGGGCCGTGGGGCAGCGGGCTTCGCAGCCGCCTTGGGTGACGGGACCCATGCATTGGAAGCCTTGTTCGAGCAGGCAGCGTTCGGGGATGATTTTCTTGGTGCTCCAGCGTTTGAAGTTGGTGACGCTTTTTTCTTCTTTGGCGAGTGGACATTGGTCGCAGACGGTTTTGGGTTCGAGTTTGAACTCTCTGCCTTCGAGGAGGCAGGTGACGAGTTCGGCGATGAGCTTGGGTGGGGGTGGACAACCGGGGAGGATGTAGTCGACTTTAACATAGTCGCTGATGGGGTGGAGTTCATCAAGAATGGGAGGGACGACTTTGTGGGGGATGACACCTTTGGGGTTGACGGTGCTTTTGGTGTTGATGTAGACTTCTTTGAGGATTTCTTCCTTAGGATGGAGGTTGGCTAATCCTGGTACGCCACCAAAGGCTGAGCAGGCACCGAAGGCGACGAGGATTTGGCTGCGTTCGCGCATTTTGTGGAGGAGTTCGACTTGCTCTTCGTTGCGAACACCGCCGGAGACGAAACCGACGGTGACCCCTTCTTCAGGGGGTTCGCGGAAGTCCATGAGGACTTGGATATACTTGAGGTCGATGGCATCCAGGACGCCAGGCAGGGCCTGGTGGAGGTCGAGGATGGCGATTTCGCAGCCTGAGCAGATGCTGAGCGTTTCGACGGCGAGGGATGGTTTGGTCATCTTATTGGGGTCCTCCATTTGCCAGCGGATTGGGTCCTAAAAGCTTGATCTCTTTTACAAAGGACTTCATGGTCTCAGCGAATTTGTGACCTTCTGCGGCAGAGATCCATTCGAGGCGGAGCCGTTCAGGTTCGAGCCCGATTTCTTTGAGGTACTCTTTGAGGAGGGCGACGCGCCTGGAGGTTTGGTAGTTCCCGGAGACATAGTGGCAATCGCCGAAGTGACAGCCTGCGATGAGGACGCCGTCAGCGTTGAGTTTCAGGGCGCGGAGAATGAATTGGGGGTCGACGCGTCCGCTGCAGTTGACGCGGATAACTCGAGCGTTGGGGGGATATTGGATGCGGGAGGTTCCGGCCATGTCTGCGCCGGCGTAGCTGCACCAGCGACAGGCGAAGGCGACGATTTTGGGTTCCCAATTCTTGGTGGGCATGGTTACTTCGCTTCCTGAAAGAGGGCATCGAGTTGGGCGATGATTTGCTCCATAGTGAAGTGTTGCGGGGCAATGGCTTCGTTGGGACAGGCCGCAGCGCAGGTACCACAGCCCTTGCATTGGGCTTCGGTGACCTGAGCACGGTTGTCTACGACTTTCACGGCGCCATAGGGACAGGAGGCTTCGCAGATTCCACAGCCTGCGCAGAGGTCTTCGTTGACCACAGCAGCGTAGGGTTGGACTGCGACATGTCCAACGGTCACCATGGCGAGGGCACTAGCAGCAGCACCTTTCGCTTGAGCGACGGAGTCGGGGATATCCTTGGGTCCTTGAGCGGCACCAGCAATGAAAATCCCGTCAGTATTGGTTTCAACGGGGCGCAACTTGGGGTGGGCTTCTAAGAAGAAACCGTCGGCGCTGCGTTGGATGCCTAGGACTCGAGCGAGTTCGGCTTGATTCTGGGGTGCTTCGATTCCGCAGGAGAGCACGACAATATCAGCTTCTGCTTCTACGGGCTGACCGAGGAAGGTGTCTTCGGCACGGACAACGAGACTGTCGGATTCGAAGGATTCCCGAACTTCGGATACACGACCTCGTACAAAGGTGACGCCGTACTCTCGTGCAGTAGTTTCGTAGAATTCTTCATAACCTTTCCCAAAGGCACGCATATCAATGTAAAAAATCGTGACCTTAACATCGGGGTACTTCTCACGGATCTGCCGGGCCTGTTTCAGAGCAGCCATGCAGCAGACTCGAGAACAATAGCTGTTGTACCGTTCGTTCCGTGATCCGACGCATTGAATGTAGGCGATGTGTTTGGGTTTCTTCATGGTGGAGGGGCGGATAATTTTGCCTTCTGTGGGTCCTGCGGCGCTTAGCATTCGTTCCATTTCAAGGTTCGACATGACATCGGGGTACTTGCCATACCCGTATTCGAGTTGTTTCATGGCATCGAACAATTCAAAGCCGGTGGTCACGATGATGGCTCCCACCTCCAGTTCGACGATTTCCGGCTTCATTTCATAATCAATGGCTTCCGCCTCGCAGGCATCCTTGCATTTCCCACAGGCAATTGGTGTCATACCTAGGCAGTGATCGGTGTCGATGACATACGCGTTAGGCACGGCTTGGGCGAATGGAATGTAGATTGCCTTCCGCCACCCTAACCCTGCATTAAACTCGTCTGGCACATTTACCTGACAAACTTCCAAGCAGTCCGCGCAAGCGGTACACTTGTCTTCGATGACATACCGGGGCTTCCGTTCTACTTTGACCTTGAAGTTGCCCACAAATCCATTAACTTCACGAACCTCACTGTAGGTCATCAACTCGATGTTCGGATGTTGCCCTACTAAGCTCATCTTCGGGGTCAGAATACAACTACTACAATCCAAAGTCGGAAACGTCTTATCGAGTTGAGCCATGTGCCCACCGATGCTCGGTTCTTTTTCAACGAGATAGACTTTGTAGCCCGCATCCGCGATGTCGAGCGCTGCTTGGATACCAGCGATGCCAGCGCCAACAACGAGGACATTAGCCTTGACATCGACTTCTTTTTGTTCGAGGGGCTCAAGTTTGGCAGCCCGAGCGACTGCCATTTTGACGAGGTCTTTTGCTTTTTCGAGAGCGGCTTCTTCTTCATGGGTATGGACCCAGCTGCAGTGTTCCCGGATGTTTGACATGTCAAAAAAGAAGGGGTTCAGTCCCATGCTTTCGAGGACGCGGCGGAAGGTGGGTTCGTGAAGGGTTGGGCTGCAAGCGGCGACGACGACGCGGTTGAGGCCTTTTTCCCGGGCGCGTTCTCGAATGAGGTCTTGTCCGGGGTCAGAGCACATGTAGCGGTAATCCTCGGCTACCGTGACATGGGGGAGGGTGGCGGCGTATTCGACGAGTTTGGGGATGTCGATGACGCCGGCTATGTTTGAGCCGCAATGGCAGATGAAAACGCCGATTTTCGGTTCTTCTGTGGACATTCTGTGGTTCACTCCGGTTTGGGTGCTGGGTTCATGGCCGTCTGTCCGAGTTTCATACCTTCAGCGAAGGCGCGGAGGTTGAGTTCCCGGTACTTCGGGAAGGCCTTGGCAATGGCTTTCTCCATTGCTTGGGGAGTGACGGCTTTGGTGATTGCGGTGAAGGCACCAAGCATGACGACATTGGTCACGAGGGGGTTTTTCAACACCTTGTGGGCTGTTGCCGCAGCTGGTATCTCATACAGCTTTATGCCCGGTTTAATGTCTCCCGCTTTCACCAAGTCTGAGTCGATGATGAGGATGCTTCCGTCGACGAGGTCGTCTTTGTATTTGTGAAAGGCGTCATTGGAGAGGGCGACCATGATCTGAGGGGTGAGGACGAGGGGATAGTCGACGGGGGTGTCGGAGATAATGATTTCGGCTTTGCAAGCGCTTCCTCGGGATTCGGGGCCATAGGAGGCGGTTTGAACGGCTTCTTTACCATCATGGATGGAGGCAGCTTCGCCGATTATGACAGCGGATTTAATGACGCCTTGTCCACCGAGCCCGCCGAGCCGAATTTCTATGCGTGTCATGCTTCATCACTTCTGTTGGACTTTTTCTGCTTGCGCTCCAAGGAGCTCGGTGAATTCGGGTTTTTCTGTATCGATGAATTCACCGCACACAATCTTGGTGCGATAGTCAATTTCCGCTTTCATGGGATCTGTGAAGTTACGAATGACTGAGATTTCTCGATATCGTTTCATCACATCGAGGCCTGAGCCATGACGGTTGTAACGGTCATACAGGGTGGGGCAGGGTGAGACAACTTCGATGAACTTGAAGCCTGGTTTTTGAAGGGCTTTTTCGATGGATTTGGTCATTCGGCGAGCATGGAGGGCGGTCCATCGGGCAACATAGACCGCTCCGGAAGCGGCAGCGACACTGACGAGGTTGAAAGGGTGTTCAATGTTACCATCAGGAGAGGTAACGGTGATTGCTGAATCGGGGGTGGTGGGGCCCATTTGGCCACCGGTCATGCCGTAGTTGAAGTTGTTGACGCATAGGACAAGCATGTCGACATTTCGGCGCGCCGCGTGGATGAAGTGGTTTCCACCAATGGCGAAAAGGTCGCCATCACCACTGATTACGACTGGCGTTAGATTCGGATTCGCAACTTTAACGCCGGTTGCGAAGGCGATGGCTCGACCGTGGGTGGTGTGGTAGCTATCAGCGTTAAAGTATCCGCTGGCCCGTCCGGTGCAACCGATTCCACTAATAACGACGAGGCGGTCCATATCAAATTGTAGGCTGCGCAGAGCGATGGCAAAGGCTTGCAGCACAGTTCCGATGCCACAAGCGCTGCAAAAGATGTGGGGAAGCCGATCTCGACGGATGTATTCTAAAATGGGATGTTCATCTTGTATGGTGCGAGTTGTTACAGTCAATTGACATGCCTCCGAATTTCTTTCACCAGTTCATCGGGAGTGTGTGGAGTGCCACATACCCGAGGAATGAAATGGACGGGTACTTCGTTGCGAATGATGCGTTCTACTTCGCCAACGAGTTGTCCATAATTCAATTCTGCCACCACTACATGTTGAGCGTTGGTGGCGGCTTCTTTCAGTTGTTCTTTGGGAAACGGCCAAACGGTAATGGGGCGGAACAGTCCAATTTTCACGCCGTTGGCGCGGGCATCCTTTATGGCGCGCATGGCTGTGCGGGCTTCACCGCCGTAAGCGACTAGGAGGATTTCAGCGTCTTCGGTTTCGGTGGATTTCGCCATGGTGATTTTGTGAGCGTTTTTACGGATTTTTTCGCAAAGTCGTGGTACCAAGGCCAGTTGGGCTTCTTCGGTCATTTCAGGATAGCCCCGTTCGTCGTGAGTTAATCCAGTAGCGTAGAAGTGATATCCTTCACCGAAGTTCGCCATGGGAGGAACGAGGTCTTCATCGGCCTTGAAGGGTAGGTAATCTTCGGGTTCCACAACGGGTTTCTTACGGTTGATAATTTTAATTTCCTCTTCGGGGGGAATGATGAGGCGTTCCCGCATGTGCCCGATAATCTCATCTGCTAGCACGAAGGTGGGGACGCGGTACTGTTCAGAGAGATTGAAGGCTTTGATAGTGAGATCAAACATTTCCTGCACCGAAGAGGGAATGAGGGCAATGATTTCGTAATCGCCATGACTGCCCCATTTTGCTTGCATGATATCGCTTTGACTAGCTTCGGTAGGTTGCCCTGTTGATGGGCCTCCACGCATGACATTGACCAAGACCATGGGGGCTTCGGTCATCACGGCTAGCCCAATGGTTTCGTTCATCAGACTGACGCCAGGACCCGAGGTGGCCGTCATGGCTTTAATGCCGGCATAGGAGGCGCCGACCACGGCGGTGCAGGAGGCGATTTCATCTTCCATTTGGATGTATCGCCCACCAATCCGAGGGAGCCGATAGGCCATGCGTTCGGAGATTTCTGTGGCCGGAGTGATGGGGTAACCAGCGAAGAAGCGGCAGCCAGCAGCGAGGGCGCCTTCAGCAGCTGCGATGTCGCCCTGAGTAAACATTTCTCCGGTGAGAACGGCTCTATGCATCATTTTTCACCTTTTTTGGGCTTTGCCTCTTCTTCGACATGAATCGCAAAATCAGGGCATAAGGCTTCGCAGAGTTCGCAGCCAACGCATCGATCAATGTTGGTTGCAACGGGGGGATAGTAGCCTTTGGAATTGAATTTGGTAGATTGTTCTAAGACTTCGCGGGGGCAGAAGGTGTAGCAGAAGCCACAGCCTTTACACCACTCCTCGTTCACGACGATTCGCCACTTCGTGTTGGAATCCTCCTGTGGTACAATCGGTACTCGTTCCTGCCTCGTCAACATCACACGCTCATCCCAATTTTGTCAAGAAAGGAATCAGTAGGTATGTAGTGTTTATCTAACCCCATCTGTTTGGGTGTAAAGCCTTGGGCAAGTCCCAGTAGCTGGGTATAGTACAGAACCGGAATTTGGAAGTTGGCCCCTAGCTCCTTGTTGACTTGCATCTGCCCCAGGTCAAACTGAAGGTGGCAGAAATTGCACACATTCACCAGGGCATCAACTTTAGCGTCTTGCATTGCTTGGAGCTTCTCACGGACCATATCCAAGGAGACATTGAGCTCGGCGGATCGGAGACCGCCACCAGCACCACAGCACATGTCCTTCAACTTATAATCCACCGTGGTTCCTCCCACCAGTTCGACGAGTTCATCGACCAGGGTAAAATCTTCAACCACACCCCAGGGTCGGATGTCACTGGGTTTGAGGAGGTGGCAACCAACATGAATGGCAAAACGGGCATTAATAGGGTGAACGATGGTTTCTTCGATGGCTTCCTTCCCAATATCGTTGTATAAGACTTCGACCAGGTGCTTAGCGGTGGCAGTACCCTTGACTTGGTGCCCTGTACCCTTCAGGATGTTGTTGACGCGTTTTCGAGTCTCAGGATCTTGAAGTTTGTGATATCCTGCGATGAGGGTGCCATAACAGCCATTGCATAGAACGAGAATGTCAAGCCCGTTTTCCTCAGAAAGAGCGATGTTCCGAGCCGTGATTGCGAGCCAAGTATCAATGTCGAAGGATTTAATGACACCAGGAGCAGGACAACAAGACGCCCCTTCCATTTCGACAAGTTCGATGCCTAACTTAGGAGCTACCAACCGTGTCGCTGCTTCGATTTGCGGAAGCCGATTAGGAATAACGCACCCCAGAAAAAGGCTGTACCTATGAGTCTCCATCCTCTTTTTCCTCCTTGTATCCGACTAGTTTATCAAACCCGGTTTTTTTGATAATATGTTGAATCTCTTTCACTGCCTTGGGATGAGAATGAACAGTGGGAGGTAAGGAGGGGAGGCCTAAGTCTTCACGCATTTTACTCCATCGTTTATCGTCAATAGGAACCGCGTGACCGGTTTCGATGAGCTTATGTGAGACGCCTTTATGCTCAGGTCTCATGTAACCAGCTTGACAAGAAAGATTACGAAGAAAAAGGATCGCCTCGGTGACATCGATTTTCCGTGGACATCGTTCAGTACAGGTTCCGCAGGTCGTACACAGCCATAATCCTGGATCAGAAAGAACCTCTTCACGAAGTCCTAACAGGGCTTTTCGAAGTAGCTGTCGTGTTCGATAAGCTGTCCGGCGTCCGGAGGGACAAGAGCCAGTACAGGTTCCGCATTGGATGCAAGCACGAATACGATCTAGCCCAGCTTTCTCCATCTCATCGGCAAGCCCGGGATCGATTTTTGCTCCATAAATTACTCGATGCTCAACCACAAAAGTCACCCCAAGACAAGTGACGCCAAGGGTTTACAAATGTAAACCAAGATAAACATTTGCCTTTGACAGCCTTTAAAATCTGACTCCTTGCGAGCAGCAGGCTTAAATTATAAGAAAAAGAGAGTGTTCTGTACCTTCTCCTCAGGCGGGGTTTGCCTTGGTCTATGGAACATTCGATTCGGTTGAAACCGTCATTATCGGCGGCTGGTTTGTCATCATCGGATACTTCTTTCTCCTGTTCATCTACTTTCTAGCATTCCGGTTCCGTGACTCGAAGAACCCCTTTCATTTAGGGTTTGGCTTGTTCTTCCTCTTACTCGGCGTCGCGAGGGCCTTTTTCTTGGCGTGGGACTTTTACTCACCGAACCCCTTATGGTGGTTGGTAGCCACGGTAGTGTCCTGGCTAGCCATCTTTACAGTGTTCCTTGCCCTAGCGTACCAAACCATTGAGCGCCACCTATGGCAGATCGTGTTAATTTCCTCACCACCCCTCATCATCGCCATCCTCATCGGAGCTTTTCCGATCTTTTTCTGGCCACCAGCGGTTGTTGGAGTCGTCAACATTGGTTACGCGATTTCAAATTTAGCGATACTTCCCCTCTATGTCGTCGTGTTGCCAGCAATCTTCTTCTGGATCGGCTTTCAACTAAGAGGGCAACTGCGGACAAGTAACTTCCTCCTGGGAACCGGGTTGCTCATCTATTATGGTGGGCGTGTCGTTCAGTCTAGCCTAGCCACCTTCCTTGGAACCCTTGGTGGCATCCTTGCACCCATTCTTGTCTTCATCGCTTTAGTCCTTATTGCTGTAGGAGTGCTCCTCGAAGAACACGAATAGTTAACCCTTCACAGAAAGTGAGTATTCCTATTCGATGAGATCGAGCTTATTGAGCTTATACAGGAGTGCTTCAACATCGTGTTGAGGTAGCCCAACAACCTCAGCGATATCCTTCGGTGAACGCTTACCGTTACACTCCTTCGCGACATTGTATTCTTCTTCGCTAATTTGGCCGAGTTTGACCATTAAGCGAGGAAGCCCCCGTTTCAATTTGGGTGCAGGAACATCGGCTTCTCCGATGAGCCCATTATTGAGTAATTCGTTAAGTTCGGGCGTAAAGGAGAAGAACACAAGCTTCCCATCCCATTCTTTAAGGACCTCTTGGTAGCGAACAGTGAATTGGGAAATCACTTCGTCTAGCGCCCGAAGGACATGCAATCGGCTATCTTCTTTGTCGACCACCGCCGCAACGACGATTAGGTCGCCGGCCGCATAGGTAATGTAGAACTCGCCCATCTCCACGATTCGGGCTTCACCTTTCCCTTTAGACACCATTCGGGCAAACTCCCGGATGGCAGAAAAGAACCCCGCAACTAGCGTGGGATCGAGGTCGATTTCTCCGAATTTTTGGTCGAGGAGACAGACCCCGCTTGGGTGCATTAGATAGACCACATGCAGCACTTTTCGAGCCCCGTGGAAATGGGTTTTCGTATTATTTGCTTAGGAAAGCCCAGTCAAAAAGGTAACGATAGCAAGTGGTGCGGGGGGAGGGAATTTCGGACCTCGCATCGCGTGGTTCTTTCGAACCCTCGAACCGCTGCCGGACAGGATTTCTCCATCTGCCTGGTCAGATCTTGAGTAACGCCGTCAACCTGCCTTCGCAGGTGACTCCTGCGCCGTTGACCAGGCTTGGCTTTAGGGTCTAGCTGTGCTAGAAACCCCCGCCGCCTAGTCTAGCGAGATGGACCTATGTACAGGCCCCCGCACGGGAGCTGTGTCAATGAATGCCGTCTGTGTATTTTAAAGATTTGTCATGCGGGCTTTGGGATTTCTCTTCTTTGAATGGCACAACTAAAGACCTTTATATCGGGAAAAGCGAACACGAATTTAATTAAATGCTTTGAGGCTGTTGTGACGATGTCAAAGATTCCCTCAGACTTATTTTATACAAAAGAACACGAATGGGTCCGTCAAGAAAAGGACGCCATACGTGTAGGCATTACTGATTATGCCCAAGAAGAACTGCACGAAATTGTGATGGTCGAACTTCCTTCGGTGGGAACTGAAGTTAAAGTCGGTTCGATTTTTGGCACGGTCGACTCAGTGAAGGCCACCTCAGAACTCTTTTCGCCTATTTCTGGAAAGGTTGTAGAGGTTAATGATAAACTCGAGGAGGCACCAGAGCTAGTCAACAACGATCCCTACGGGGATGGATGGATGATTGTGATTCAGCCCACTAACCCGGACGAGGTTAAGGCTCTGATGAATCCTGATGATTACAAGAAGTTCCTAGCCGAACTGGTGAAATAACCAGAAACCAGCGTGGTCGGTACGAGAACTTTTTTAAGCAGACGGAATTATCAAGGCACCACTTGTCCTGCCAATATAGGTGACCGAATGTCAGTGCGTGATTCGCTCCGGTCCATTGGATCTTTCTTACGGCGACACATCATTGGTCCCCAGATGGAAATCTCAAAGGCCAATGTGATGGCAGCGTTCGCTTTACTGGTTATTGCAGTCATTGCCCTCATGATTCGGCTCTTGCCTATGATTGGATTCGAAACGATGGTTCGAGCCTTCGACCCATGGTACAACTTTCGTGAAGTCGAATTCATTATCGAGAATGGCTTTCAAGCTTGGTTTGGATGGTATGATAATACTTCCTGGGTACCTTATGGACGCAATATTCCACGATCGTCTTATCCTGGAATTCCATTCACCACAGCCTTTATGTTTCTCGCCCTTCAGAGTGTGGGAATTCAGATTGACCTGTTGACTCTCGCAGTCCTGTTCCCCGCCATCATGGGCGTGCTTGGCGTAATCGCCATGTATTTTCTAGGAGTAGAAGTCGCCTCTAAGGAGATTGGATTGTTTGCTTCCTTTTTCATGGCCATCATTCCCGCCTATACGCAACGAACAATCGCAGGATTCTTCGATAACGAAGCGATTGGTATCGTAGCAATTATTCTTGTTCTCTTCTTCTTTCTGCGCGCCCTACGAAAGGGCTCAATTGCCTCGGCAATACTCGGTGGTCTATCCCTAGGGTATCTTTCTGCGAGTTGGAGTGTTTATTTGTACATGTTCCAGATCCTCGCAATCTTCGCACTCCTCATGATCTTAATTCGACGCTATTCGCGTCGACTTTTACTTGCCTATACCGGAGTGGTGCTCACGGGGATGGTGATTGCAGTATGCATTCCCCGTATTGGGCCTGACTTTCCCACCTCTACGACAGGATTAATCCCGTTAGGTGTTTTTGCGCTCTTATTACTTGTCGAATTTAGCCGATCCTTCCGCCTTTCCGAAATCAATCTGCCCGGGGTCATAGAAGGTTTCTCGACTCGTATTCGACCTTATTTGGCATACATCTTTGGTGCTATGTGCGCGCTCATCGTCGTCGGTCTTGGATACCTGTTCCAGTCAGGCCTCATCATTAACCTAGGAACAGCCACTCCGAGCACAGGAATTTTTGGAAGCCTTGCTGGTAAATTCTATACGGTTATTGATCCCCTAATTCGACAGAACGCGTTTCTCCTTGCCTCAGTAGGCGAACACCTTCCCGCACCCTGGGCTACCTTCTGGTACAATCTCACCTTTCTTGTCCTGCTTATGCCCTTTGGATTCTACATAGCTTTTCGTCGAGAACGAGAAACCGATATTCTCCTCATCATTTTTGCCCTGACCGCGCTTTATTTCAGCGGATCCATGATTCGATTGGTCCTGTTGCTTGCTCCCGCAGCCGCCATCCTTGGTGCCTACGGATTGATGATGGCTATCCGTCCTTTGCGCCCGATTTTCTGGCAACGCCCCATTTTAACCCGGCGTCGCCGCCGTATCACTCCACCAGCTTCACGAAGTTACGCCACGACAGCATACCTGTTTCTCATCATCCTGCTCCTCGGTGCAACCTTTACATCACTGCAAGCCGTGGATCAAATGGGTGCGCCCGAAATTACTCCAGGAGGACGAGATGCCAACCAAAATCCCTTTGACTTTAGAGACTATCTGGAAGCCTTTTCCTGGATGCGCTATCATACTCCCCAAGACTCGATCTTTGTGTCTTGGTGGGATTATGGTTACTGGACTCGAGAAGTGGGAGATCGGCGAACTGTGGTGGATAATGCTACAATAAATAAAACCCAGATAGGATGGGTTGGCCGAATGTTCCTGGAAACTGATCCAGTGGAAGCTTTGCGGATATGTCAACGCTTTGGCGTGGATTACGTCTTCGTGCATTTCGGACTAGGTAGGAGCTCCTTTAGCGGTGACGAAGGGAAATGGCAGTGGATGATACGGATCGCTGGAGAAGTCTTTGGCGATGAAGTACCCCCTGAGAGCGCCTTCTGGAACGAAACCGAAGGGTGGTACAAACCAGCCTACTGGCAGACCCTCATCTACAACATGCTCTGGGTAAACTCCACGGCTATTGGAGCAGATGGTAACCGCCCCAAGGACGAAGAGGGAAACCTAGGACCAATGCCTGGGTACACCATTGAACCAGGTGGAACCATCTTCAGCCTCTTTGAACCAGTGTACTTCTCTCAGACCCAGTTGATGAAGATCTTCAAATGCAACTACACCTATCTAGAAAGCTCAATGACTTTAGGCGGTGCCAGCGCATACGCGGTCCACCAAGGCGAAACAGGCATTCGAGATCTTTCCTCAGTGGTTGTTGAGGTGAAAAACACAGGACAACATTCCTTCGTCATTGACTCGGCCGATATCGGATACTGGGATGCCCGGAACAATAGGTATTCGGTGGACACATTCTCCAATTTGTGGCTTACCACAACCACAGGAACGCTCCAAGTGGAGCCTGGCGAGACTACGATGTTGCACATACGCGCCCAGCCTTTCTTCACTGTCGGCACAGATGTAAATGTGACCGTTAAAGCCGCTGGATTTCGACCCACACTGAATGCTACCATTACAGTTCCAGTACGCTCAGCTCCTGCCTATGAGTTGAGTGCTATCACGGCCAATTCCTACGCTTATGCAAATGGCACAATCTACATTGAGCTCGAAAACACAGGTGAAGGCTATTTAGAAATCGACAAAGAAGCCACCATCGAGGATACTGACATCCCCCTTGAGGGAACCAGTGACCGCGGTCGCCTCCTCTTCAAAGGGGAACGTATCGGTTTTAGGTTAGATGCGGCCGCGTACGGTTTATCCCTTAGTCTTGGAGAAATAATCTCGGTGAGGGTGCATTACATGAGTTTCCTTCCAACCTATTCGGGGTTGAATGTGTCATTTTCTCTAACAGTGCAGGCAACTCCCAGCCCCTCAGTGCCCCAATCATCGGTGATTTCGGATTCGCAGGTTGAACGACTCCAGGCGGACCTTCTACCTGAGATTACTGGTCCTGATTATTCTATTAGGCCGTTTCCATTCACGGTTTTTGTCGAAAGTAGTGCCTTTTTCATTTTACGGCGATACGAGCCGTAACGATCTTCAATGGAAAACCGAGCAGGATGAGCATTTTTTACTGGTCCATCACATGTTGGACATTGCTGGGCATTCATAGTGTAGCCATTACATCGACTACACTTTTTCAAAAGTCGCGTCAAGAATATCACACTCAAATTTGATGGGGGTTCTCCTAGCTAGCTGAAGACATTTGGCCCTCGCCACCGCAGGCTTTGATTACTTCAAAGCTTTTCTCGACGGCTTTTTCTAGGACATGTTCTGCTTGTTTGTAATCTTTGCCCATGACACGAATTCGATACCGAGGTGCACCTTCAAGGAATACCTCGCCACCATCAGGTGTAACGATCTCTTCAGCAGCGAGAAGTGCTTTGCGAACCCCCTCAACACCCTCAGGACCTCGGCAAATGAGTTCAATAGTTTTTTCTACACTAACTTCTCGCACAATCACATGTGCTTGAGCTAGTTCGTACAGCAACTCAGCCCATTTTTTGGGAATACCCAAATCAGTTAAGATTTTAGGACCTTTCTCTTTGGTTTCTTCGAGCGCTTCCAGCATGTCGGAGTAGGCTGCAGCCATTTGTTGCCCTGCAATTTCATAGGCTTCTTCAGGGGTCTTCTTCATGCGTTCAGCAGCCAAAGCGAGAAGTTTACTGCCGCGTTGTGCCCGTTTCCACTCTTGAATTTTCATTCGGCTCTGTTCTTTGGTGACTCGCCGTAAGGAAGTGTCAACTTGTCGGCGTGATGGATCTACACGGAGAACTTTTAGGACAATCTTTTGATTTTCACGAACAAAGTTCCGGATGTTACGGACCCAAGTGGAGGCAATTTCGGATATATGGATGAAGCATTCATGTTCAATGTATTCATCCATAGTGGCGTAAGCACCATGGGAAGTGATCCGTTGCACGGTAGCGATAACAAGATCGCCAACTTCAGGAAGTTTCTGCTGAGATGAGGAGGTATGTGGTTCTGCACGCGGCATCGATATCACCCTGAATAAATGGGTTTGTGAGTAGCGAATCAGCTTAATTCTTGCACGGTTTCCCCAAGGATTTTTGCTTTCCCTCCGGTGGGTTCCGTGAGGGGTTTTCCACAGACATCACACGCTACTTTTCGGGTCGCCCAACCAAAGACAATTTGCTCATGTTCACATTCGTTGCACTTGACAAGAAGGAATCGGGATCGGGGTTCCGGAATAGATTTCTTTGATTTCGGCAATGTTTTTTCACTCCATGACTACACTAATTCCAGTTTTTTCAGTCTTAGGCCCTCTCGTACCGTGACATGCCCGCAATCTTTGCATTTCAAGCGAAGAGATTGCTTCTTGGTAACCTTCGAGAATCGTTTTTGAATTGGTTTAGGCTGTGAACCGTAACCTGATTCTTTTCGATTGTAGCGACGGCGTCCAGCCGATAGAATGCGTTCGCGACCCTTCTTGTATAGACTGACGGCGTGTTCCCGGTGTCCTTTGCACCGCGCACAATATGTGTTAATGGTCTTTGGCACCTTCATTGTGGATTTCTCCAAAGCTAACCGGTTCTGCTTGGTTTTTGCGAATCATGAGCCGAGCATTCTCAGCTGGTAGCATCGCTAGGTCATCCGCTCTGAATGGTCCATAGGTTTTTAAATCTACTCCAACGAGCTGAGGGTGATCGTCGAGAAAACGGACGAGGAGGAGTGTGGCCGAGGAATTGGCGTCTATGGGTGTGAACAAGTCATCTGTGACCATGAATACGGACCGTAGGTTACGAGTGATTTGTTCGACGAACCGTCGTTCATTACGGGTCAAAAGCTCAAAGTCAACTTCCTGGTCTGGTATCAGTGCTAAAATTTTACGAACGCGAAGTTGAATAAGATTATTAATCATGAACCGAAGATTAGCAAGTTCGGTTTTGTAGAGTTGGCGTTGAATACTGTTCTTTTCTGCGGATTGTGAAAGGTCAAGGACTCGTTCGATGTATGAGCGGAGGTTTTGGAGGAAAGAGTCGCGCAAAGAGAGGAGGGTGGGTGCTTCGCGTTCAGCCTGCCAACGTTCAAGGAGTTCGGTGTACAAGGTGACGATTCCTCCATTATTTTGCTAGTTCTGCTACTCCTTTACAGAGCAGTAGCATAGCTGCGGAGAGAGGAAGGTCCTTTTTAATTTCGCGCATTGCGGGGTACTGTACTCCTTCCAAGGTAAACGCAGGAGCATCATGAATAAAGACTGTAGCAGTTCCCGAAAATACCTGCGCGTTACGAAAGGGATCAAACCCCTCAAGAGACGCGCTGTCCAAAGGCTTGACGAGAAATCCCGTCTTTCCATTAAGCGATCCTGGTAATCGTATAAGCCGATGGATGTCTGTAGTTACCGGTTCATCGACGATTGCGCTGAGGGATTCAATGACATGTTGGGTTAAAACTTGCCATGCTTTGGACCCGATGCCTTTAGGGGTGATATACCTGGCTGGTGTTGCGCTGAGATTTTTCCGGATTGTGGGAGCGTTTTGCTGAAGGATTCGGGCTTGATTTGCTCTTAGACCAGGGATTTGGTGTAATTGTTGAGGGGCTTGGAAGAGAGAGAGAAGGCCTTGGGCAAGTTTGCTTTCCCAACCAGGGATTCGAGGGTCTGGTCCTTTCGGGAGTCCATTGCTGTCATCTGTGAAGCCGTAGTGTTGGAGATCGATACCAATACCGGAGATGTAATCAACAATTTCTCGACGCTCTTGCGAACCTAAACTGTGAAGTTCAGGCGTGAAACAATGGATGTGATAACCACGGTGTCCGGAAAATACGAACATGATTTCGGAGCGAGAGAGCCCTAGCTCTGGAATGAGGAAGGTCTCAACAATTTTGACGGCTTCATCCTTGGCTTTGCCTAGGCACTCCTCGCACATCCATTTGAGTTCTTGAAGGCGGTTTCCTGTGCAGGTGGGGCATCGTTCGGGTCGACGCCCGTGATCACGATGGTTACAATCCTGACACCACCAGGCATCGTGTTGTTGTTGACAGGGTAAATCGTAATGGTCGGCATCGATGTCGAAAATTAAATCCGCTCCACGCCAACCTTTCAGCGGCATTTGTGGGGCGTCTGGTTCGTCATAATAGGCTGCAGAATAGAAGGTGTGAGCTGGTCCTTCATTAACCATGAATTGGAGGAGTTCCTTCTGACTGACAAAGCTTGTATGGCGTAGGGCGCCTTCGCGGGAGAACCAGAAGAAGGCAAATTCTCGGTGTTCAAATTGAGGTGGTAGAGTGAGATCGGTCCCGTGTTGCTGATAGTATTGGACAAATTGGTTAATGAGGAACTTCAGGGTTTGGATGACCATTTCCTCCTTCGACGATAATAGGCAAGGGGGTGTCGGCGCTGCTCTGCCTTATCAGGATCTACGCACAATCGCACAGATACCATGTATGCGCAACTCGGTGAAGTGTATTCAGTGCTACCCCGTTTCCCGGCAATGTGTTCGATTTGGTACCGAGCTAAATCTTCTCGGAAGTCTGGAGCTTTCATGAAGATTTCGAGGATGGAATCAACATCCATGCCAATGTTTAGTAAAAAGGCTGTGATTGCGAAGCGAGCAATGTGAGATAGGGGTTTTCCTTCTTTTAAGTTGGCTAAAAGGACTTGCATGCAGGGTGGAAAGGCTTCGGGAACGATTTCGCCCTGGATGTCTTTGCGAAAGCGATCTGCTCGCTTTTGGACTTTTTCGTCAAGGTTCTCATAGATTATTTGGATGTTGGGAGGGAAATTTGCTGGAACCTTTTTGATGTCTCGTATGAGCAGGTTTTCTAAGGCAGCCCGGAGTATGCGGGCAGTCTCCGCTTTGCGAAGGAGTACATACCCATTGGCAAGGCGTTTGTTCACTAGCTTCCATTCTCGTTCATGGAATCCTGTGGTGGCGTTAAGGTAGTTGGCAAAATGGAGCTTGTGAGTGAAGACCCTTCCACCCACTCGAGTCATTTCAGCGGTTAGTTTCCAGTCAAACTCTCGTTGTGCGATCTGAACAAGTCCAGCCTCGGTTTCTCGTAGTAGAAAGATTTCGGCTCGTTTTGCTTCAGCTGTGGCCCAACGCCGGCGTAAGAACATGCTGCCTATACCATCAACGAGGGCTTTCGCAACAAAAAAACTGGTAAACTCGATGTAGGGGTCGTCGCTTTTTTGTTCACGACCAGTTTTTGAGTCTAATGCTTGGAGGAGACGCTGTTCAGCGCGTTGAATGATGCGAGGGTTTTCATCGACTTCTCCGAGCGTAACATCCAGGTCTTTTAGAAACGATCGTGCCATCACTGACCAAGGGTATTTGGCTGCTTCGTGAATAGAAATTTCCTCGCGCATTTTCTCGGCCTAAGCATTGGAATTAGTTTCAATCGGATTAGAATTCGTCTTCGACGCGGGGGGCAAGAAAGTAGGTTATGTGTCCGCCGCTACTGACAGCAAAGACGAGTTTTATGGGTGTGCCTTTACCAAACTCCATCTGGACAGTGTCGGAAGCGGCCACTGCTTTCATCATGTCATTGAGGTATTCAAGGGCATACAGTGATTTGGAGGCATTTTTGACAGTGTATTCTAGAAGGGCTTCCTCATCTTTTTTAATTGCCACTTCGAGGTTGCCTGTATCTCCACGCGCCGAGACGGTAAGTGTTTCAGGAGTGGCGTCGATGGCGATAAAGTCGCTGATGATGTCAGCATCTTGAATGATTTCTTTCAAAGTGTCGCCAGTAATTTTGATAGTGACATCGAATTCAACATTAAGACTGGGAGGCCGATCAGCTCCAAGGTCAATGAGGGATATTTTGAAGCTACGGCGTGTTCGACCTTCTAGAGTTATTTGTAGTTGGTTCAGTTCTCGGTCAAGCCCTAAAGCAAGGCTGTTTCCAGCCCCAGCACGCTTTACGATTTTTTCCATCTCATCTAAGTTAATGCCCATTTGCCCTTCTTCGTCACAATCATACTGACTAAAGGCGCTCTTAGGCAGTTCGAAGTCGACCATGGCAATTCGTGATGGGTCCATGGCTCGAAGAGTCATGCCCTGGGGTGAGATTTCAAAGTTGGCCTCATCAACCAGAGCAGAAATAGCGCTAATTAGTGCTTGCCAAGTCTTCGCATCATCAAATTTAGCAGTAAACAATTATGGAGACCTCCCGCTGGCAGCGGCGTCGATTATTTTCTGTGCTTTGATATAAAGCTGTTTGTCAAGTGCCGCTAGATCTTGAATAATTTCTGCACGAACAAGGGGTTGACCATCCTCTGTGGTTGCGAGCGATCCAAAGACGCGTACAAAGGCTTCCAGACGCGGTGGATGCTCGGTTACGACGCGAATTCGACCCGTGTCGTCACTGAGGACAAAACCACCCGAGTCTTGGTCGACAACATAGCCCATTATCCGAACACGACGGCCAGTAGAATCGCCTGTAATGGTACCAATATTCGTAGAGACTGCGGGAGTTCGGATAAAGGGATCAATTGACATGAATGGACTCCGCCACTTGTTTTAATGTAGAGTTTTACAAAGTTCTCTTTAAGGTTATATTTATTCTTGGTTCGCTCATTAAAAGGAGAAACTTTATAGAGCATTCATGCTTGAATTGTGCTGGCAGCCTCCAAGAAGAAGTTCGTGCTTCTTGAAGGCCCGTTTTCTTGAATCAGATGAGGTCGAATACTTTGACTTGGCGTACAGTACCCCTTCGGAATTCAATCCTTGCCATTCTCCAGAAGCGTCAAGGTGTAGTAATTGATAAGGAACTGCTTCGGTTGCTGAAGACGAATCGTGTCAGTGCCACTCCTGAAGAGCTTGATCGGGCTTTGTTAGAACTTGAAATCGGAGGGCAAGTTCATGTTCAACAGATTACCAAGACGAAACGCAAAATTGAGCTCTTGGGTGAACGCCGATACTTGTCGATTGCTGAGGACTAATTTCATTGATGGATTCAGCCACAGGTTTTAAGCGAAAGGCGTGGTGCTCGGTCGGGTTTGACGAGCTTGTTTACCCCAGGACCGATAGGCCTGTTCCATTTCTGGGGTAACCGTCGGATTGATTTCTTCAATGGCTTTGAGGAAATGCGCCCGAGTTACCTTTTGGGTTTTCATATCGTCTTCGAGAGCCGCAAGTGCCGCTTCGCGACAACATGCCGCAATATCGCTACCTGCGAAGTTCTCGGATAACCGAACTAGCTCATCGAGTTTCACATCTTTAGCAATGGGCATGTTCTTAGTGTAGATTTCAAAGATTTGTTTCCGCGCACCTTCATCGGGGGCGGGTACGAGAATATGCCGGTCAAACCGTCCTGGACGAAGCAAGGCAGGATCTAACAGATCAGGACGATTGGTAGCAGCTAAAACAACGATGTCTTGGAGCCCTTGGATCCCATCCACTTCTGTGAGAAATTGGCTGATGACACGCTCTGATACATGCGAGTCTCCACCGCCAGTACCACGAGCAGGGGCAATCGCGTCGATTTCATCGAAAAATACAATGGCGGGAGCCGCATGCCGAGCACGACGAAAGACTTCGCGCACCGCCTTTTCCGACTCCCCCACCCATTTGCTCAACAATTCTGGGCCTTTAATGCTGATGAAGTTAGCTTCGCTTTCGGTGGCGACCGCTCGGGCCAGTAGTGTTTTTCCACATCCAGGGGGACCGTAGAGGAGGACGCCTCGGGGGGGTTCGACGCCCAGGCGATTAAAGGCGTCTGGGTTCTGGAGAGGCCATTGAACCGCTTGTTGGAGTTTGTGTTTGATGAGCTCAAGACCCCCAACATCGGACCAACGGACATTGGGCACTTCGATGGTCACTTCTCGCATAGCAGTTGGTTGAACTTCTCGTAGTGCACTTACGAAATCGTCATTAGTAACACGAAGATCTGCGAGCACCTCTGGCGGGATTTCGTCTTCTTCTAGGTTGATGCGGGGAAGATAACGGCGGAGGGCTCGCATAGCAGCTTCTCGGCACAGCGCAGCAAGGTCGGCGCCCACGAAGCCGTGAGTCACCTCTGCGATTTGTTTAGGATTGACGGATTCAAGAGGCATTCCACGCGAGTGGATGAGAATAATTTTGTGGCGACCTTCTTTGTCCGGAACGCGGATTTCGACCTCGCGGTCAAATCGTCCCGGTCGACGAAGCGCAGGATCGATAGCATTTGGACGATTACTCGCTCCGATAACGATCACCTGTCCACGTTTCTGGAGTCCATCCATTACAGCGAGGAGCTGAGCGACCACTCTTCGTTCAACTTCTCCGATAACTTCTTCCCGCTTGGGTGCAATGGCATCAAGTTCATCGATGAAGATGATGCTGGGGGCGTTCTTTTCGGCTTCCTCGAAGATTTGGCGGAGGCGTTTTTCGGA
>JBHLMG010000032.1:0-20953 GCA_048938385.1 Promethearchaeota archaeon
ACACCGCGATCTGCGTCTAGAGTTTCAACGCAAACTAAGGCCGCCCCCAAGGTAAACTCTGAACACGCTCCTGCTGCTGCATCCCAAGCTGCTTCTCCACCAGAAAAGGTAGATGCTATAGCTGAAACCCATGGCTCTAATCAGCCTTGGCGTGAGAAGATGCGTGAAAAATATGGGCTCAAGAAAGAACCAGGCAAAGTGTAAGGAGAACGCTCTATAGGATTACCTCATTCGATGTATAGTGCAACAAACCTACTTTTCTATTAGTTCTAAGTAGCGCCTGATGAGTCGTTCCATCCGAAGACAGTATAAGCCGTCTTGGGCTGCTTGTAAGGTCTCTCGGAGTGATTCTAGAATTTGTGCATCAGCAGACGAAGTACGGAGGTCTCCGAGAGCTTCAAACCCTTGGGCAATCGTAGCAGCTAATTGAGAATAGTGAGTTACGCTACTTCGCCGCTGTTCGCGTAAGTTGGAATGGATTTCCTGAAATTGAGGCTCAATCGTATCTAATCGAGCTTTTAAGATCTGGTCAAGTTGGGTGATGGTCTCCTTCAGACCTGTTAATTCTTGGCTGAGTTGTGTTATCTTATTGAAAAGATTAGTAAAAGCTTGAGTGACGAAAGGAATAAGGGACGCATCACCCTGTGGGGCGGGGGGTTGTTCTGGTGGTGGAGGTGTAGGCGGGGTGGGGGGTTGTCCGGTCATCATGGTTCACCTCATTAGGTTCCTCCTTTTTTCGAAGCTTCGAATCGCTTGACAGCTTCAACCACATCGTCAAGATTAATCTTGTTTGTTAACTCGTCAACAATTTCGATAATTACACGGATAGCGTCCTCAATATCTTTGAGGTTACTCAGTTCTTTTGCCCTATCGACTTCGGCAATGAGTTGAGTCTCCACAAGCTGGCGTTGTTCACGGAAGGTTTCAATGTCGCGGTGAATTTCCTGTGCTGTAGTATCTGCTTGTTTTATTGTTTGTTCCAATTGGGCTTGCAGATTCTGTGACATTTCTTCCATGGCTGTTCGTGTTGCTTTAACCTGCTCGGAGAGTGCGTCGATACTTTGTTCAATCTTGCTAATTACTTCTCTTACTGCAGCTGCATTAGACATACTTTTTCCCCTATTCTTTACATTTTGGCTGCTCCCAGCCAGCTACTATACAATGGATGTTCCAGGTCAAAAACCTTCACTGCTAAATGAGGGAACTGATTATGTAAATCGTTTTCAATGCGTGTCCCTAATCCGAGAAACATAGACCCACCACCAGACATGACGATGTTGGATGCGAGTTCAGCGCGTACACTCGTATCTACTCGTTGTAATACATCTATAAGGGCATCAGTTAAGCCTTTATCTCCTACTCCAAGAAGTGTAGGTTGAAAAAGGACCTCTGGTGCTTGCCAGGGTAACGAACCTAAAGAAAGCTCAGTTCCTTGGTATCGGAACTGCGCTATCTCTCCAAAGGCTCCATTAGCCTCACAAGGCTGCACTTTACAAAGGGTTTGTTTAATCTTTGAGATGGCTGCTCCATCGTTTGCTAGTTTGTTGTAAAGGTGGGTTTGAGTTGACTTTGCTTGATGGAATAGCAATTTTCGAATTTCAGCGGAGATAAAAAAGCTCCCTGTCACAATGGTACATATTTCTTCTTCCAATAGGAATCCACGATAAATAGGTGTAATGAACGACACTGAATAACCAACATCTACAATGAGTCCCGTTTTGCGACCCCAATGCCCCCAGGTTAAAACTTGTTGTATCGCTGCATCTACATGCATGCAGCCAAGCGCTTCTTTCACGGCCTGACAAAGTTGCGTTACTTGTTCAAGGTCAGAGAGAGGAAAAACGAGGAGTGTCACCTCTACATCTTCACGATTGTTATTAAGTTGGGGAAACTGCTCTAGGGCAAGGGTACAAAGCTTTACTACGGGATCAGGATCTTTAGGTAACAGACCGTCCTCGAGGGGGAATACCCATTTTCTTCGCCCTGGATCTAGTTCACAGAAAATGGAGTTGCCTTGGCTTAGCGAACTCATCTTAAAAGCTGCAGGGATGACTACAGGTTCAGTAAGCTGTCGAGGGCCGCATTTGAGATAACCGCTTCCCAGGTCAATGAGAAGGCTTGAGAGAGCTTTATTCACAATTGGGTGTAGGAACTAGCTTTGAAAACAGTTTCTATCTCCTTGTTGTGAGCCTCACGATTATGGAGTAAAACTTGAGAGTTTTTTTGTCCGCTGTCTCTTTATCTCTTTCTTACTGAGTTGGAGGCAGAGCAAGACGAGCAGCTCCCTGCCAAGCATTAGTCAGTGCGTCTTCTAAGGCATAAACATTAACTGGAAGATGCGGAATCCGTCGCTTCAGCTCTAGCTCAAATCGTTCTCGAAGACCCAAAATAAGAGAACTCCCACCAGTGAGTACAATATCATTGGAAAGTTCTCGTCGCATTGTTAAATCCACCTGCTCAATTGATTCGATCACTGCATCGACTAAGCCTTTATCGCTAATCCCTAATATTGAGGGATCAAACAAGAGTTCTGGAGCCTTCCAAGTGATGTCTCCTAGGGGAACATTGAGGTTTTTTCGTCGGTATCGCCATTCGCGTGGAGTGGTTTTATCGCGGGAATCAGGGCGAACTTGACAGTAATTTCGTTTAATGTACTCTATGGCCTTAGTATCAGTTGCTAATTTAGCATAATCTGAGTATCGGGAAGAACTTTTTGCTTGGTCTTCTAACAGACGACGAATCGCCGCAGAAACATACAACCCTCCAGTAGCTGTATCCACGACATGTTCCTGGAGGAGGAATCCTCGGTAAATAGGAGTAATGAGTGAAACTGAGTGACCAATGTCAACTACGGTTCCGGTGTGTTTCTGGAGAAATAACAGCGTCAGAACTTGCTGATAGGCTGCAAGGAGCTTTTTACATCCTAGTGCAACACGAAGGTTATCGCAAACCTTGTACACATGGTTTTGTGGTACTGTGGAAAACACTAGCAACTGGACTTCTGTTGCTAAGCGCTGATGCCCTCCTAGGCCAACGCGTTCAAAAATATCGAGGATAAGGGGTTTGAGAATATCGCTTGGTGGAAGGTTTGCGTTTTCCATTGGATAGAATTTGCCAACCCGTGTTGGATCGAGAATTGTAAGATAGGGATCTCCGGTTCTGCCATTGATTGCCTTGAGACATGCAGGAAGAATTTTAGGAGTTGCTTGATTGGGGTAACCGTATTTTAGAAATCCTGTGCCCAAATCAATAATAAGCGGATTTTGCATGTCGGGTCCTCATTCAGTTCAGTGATAAGAAATACTATGGTGGCATGAGGATTGTGGAGTAAGGAATGGATGGTTCAAGGAAGCTAAAGGTCACTTTGGGATGTTCCACACGCAGAATCTGTGTTAGTCGGCTCATTCCTGGAATTTCGGTGGAAATTTGAGGAACAGCCACTAGCTTCATTTTGAGCTGGCTTGCCTGCATGGCTAACTCGTGAGTGATGTGACCCGTAAGGTAAGTGTCACAACCTTGTTCTTTCGCGAGTCGTAGCCAATCCTCAGTTATTCCTTTCCCTGTCATTAATAGTAATTGATCAACCTCGTCTTCGAGTTTTCCAACATAGGTAAGGGAGGGGATTCTTAATCGCTTGGCGATGTATTGAATGAAGGTTTTAAGATTGGTTTCTTTGGGAACTGCACAAACACGACCCAAAGGAAGTATATCACCGTCAATTGAGACTTTAAAAACATCATTAACTTTGAACCCGAGTGTATGTGCCAAGACATCAGTCATCCCTTGGTCGACAACTGCCCAGGCGTAGTGTGCAATGTAAACGGTCAAATTTCGCTTCAATAGATGTTGTAGTAGAAGTTGTGATAAGCCTGTAAAATGCGTCGTTGTTTTTGGAAAAGGGGAACGATGCGCAATGAGGAGTCCGGCACCGAGTTCACTACTTTTGATAATGGTGGGGACTGTGATGTCAACACAGATCGCAGCGGCTGAAAGTCGGATTCGCTTTTGCTTGTTGATATCACTCGTGCCTAGGATTACACCATTCACATCGCCATTGGGCACATACATGCTCGGTACCAATTTTTCAAGATGTGTGACGACCTCCCACAATGTTGCCATGTTCGCTCAACCTAAAGGATGAATGTACTCATGAAAGGTTATCTATTCCTTTAGTCTTTTGCGCAGGGATAGCACGATAATTTCAATAGGTTTATTATATACGGGTTTTTCTAAGCAACGAGCGGAGAAACCGGACAGTGTCTAAAAAATCTCCTCTCAAAGAAATTAGTCGCGAAGAAGCCGCTGCTGAGGTTCTATCAATCTGGGAGGAGACACACCTTTCGTTACGCACCGCGATGGAACAGTTAGCTGAAGAATGGGGAATCATTGACTGGCCAATTCGGACCGCTATTCATGGTCTTGTGTTTGAAACAGTTCGTCGGTTAAACACTATTGATTATGTGTTGAATTTAGTGCTAGAAAAGACTCGTGTCTCAGACTTGGATTCCCTTCTTCGGAATACATTACGAGTTGCCTCCTACTTGATTCTTTTTCGGAAGGTTGTTCCTGCGTTAGCCACAAACGAAGCAGTATCCATTATTAAACGGCGAAGAAATAAACGACTAGCGGGTTTAGCTAACGCTGTTTTAAGAACGATACAAGAATATGAGCTTGAAGAAATCTTACAAGGTGTGAATGAGTCAATAAAGAACGAATTACTCTATAGCGTCCCTCAATGGTTTTATGATTATACGGAACGGCTTTTCGGAACTGAAGAAGCCCGGGCGTTCTTCTCTGCCAGTCTAGATAATCCTTCAGTCTATATTCGAATAAATACCCTTAGCACAAATGCTAAGGCGGCTTTAAGCCACCTCGAAAGGGACGAATTCCAATGCTTAAGGGTGCCTCCTCTACTAGAGGTGTATAAGCTGCAACATGGGACAAGACCTGTTACCCAAACCACTCCATATGTTGAAAACGCTATATACATCCAAAGCCTCGCTAGCGCTTTAGTATCACATGTAGCGAACCCCCGCTCTGATTCCATTATAATCGATTTATGTGCCGCACCTGGAAGTAAGACTTCTCATCTGGCTCAGCTTATGAAAAACAGGGGTCACATTCTAGCTTTTGACAACCTGGTCTCTAGAACCCAAGAACTATGCCGAAATCTTACCCGGTTGGGAGTAAGAAACACCCATGTTCTCTTGGCAAATAGCACCTCACTTCCTCTTCGTAAGGGTTTCCGTGCTGATCGTGTCTTAGTTGACCCCCCTTGTAGTAATACAGGGGTAATTCAAACACGACCTGAAGCCAAGTGGATCATAACCGAAGACCTCGTGCAACGATTACAAAAGATCCAATTTGGATTGTTGCAAGAAGGCAGTCGCTTTGTTGCAGATAATGGGTTCTTAATATATTCGACATGCTCGATAACTCTCACTGAGAATGAACAATTAGTTCTAAAGTTTCTTGAGAATCAACCCAAGTTTATTCTTGTACAGGCTGAGCCACTCGTAGGTAAAGAAGCTTTTATTGGTATGACTCAGTGCCAACGCCTTTTTCCACAACATGACGACACTGAGGGTTTTTTCATTGCTAAGTTTCAACGAAACCCAGGCAGCTGATAATGCACCTAAATAAAAATCGGCCACATAGACATACGAATCGGCATAGAAAGTTGCCGGAATGGTTTACCAATACTAGCTTCATTGATGGCTTTTGCTAAGGCTGATACACTCAGGGATTCTGTCTTAGCCTGTTTCACGCTAGATTCCGAACGGACAGTAACTGTGAGGGAGTTGGTTTCAATCTCTTTATCACCAATCACTACGACATAGGGTATCCATTGGGTTCCTGCGTTACGAATCTTCCAGCTGACGGTTTTTCCCCGGTCATCTGTTACTGCCCGCACATTTTGTTTCCGTAATTGCCCAACAATCTTCTCTGCGTGGTCTGAATGGCGGTCAGCAACAGGAATAACTACGACCTGTACTGGTGAAAGCCACAATGGGAGCATCGGGAGTTCTCCTTTCTGTTGACGCTTTACAGCACTTTCTAAAAGTCCGTACACCAATCGTTCTAAACTACCAATACTGGTGTGTACTATGATACAGCCAACTTCTTCTCCCGCGTTGTTAACATAGGTTATTCCGTATCGCTCTGCATCAGTTACATCTAATTGTACAGTGCATAATTGTCCAGATCCTTCTGCTGCATCAACAAACTGGAATTCATTTTTCACATTCCAGTAATGGGTCATTTCTGGTAGTAGTTCAACTAGAATTACTCGCTTCAAATCCTGGGCAAGTTCTATCAGGAGGTCGCGGGTTTGGTCGTAATACTCTTCGACCATCCGAAATACCAGTAGATACTCGATGCCCAAGCTCTTTATGAGTTGATCATAGAATTTAGTGATTCGGGCAAATTCCTCTTTCCCCTGCTCGTAGTCAACACAAAAGCAGTGAATATCCGGCATGGTAAATGCGCGAAGGCGACGAAGACCAACGCACTCACCGCGCTTTTCTAGCCGGAAAGAGGGGGATAGTTCGAAGATGCGAATGGGTAACTGGCGTTGAGACATCTGGACATTTTTCATTGTAGAAAAGAGTCCAAAGTCACCTGCAAACCGCAGGAGGAGTTCTTTGTCTTTGCTAAGTTTAATTCGATAGTCTTTTTCTAAGAATTTCGCTGCTTGTTCAGCGATATCTTTCTGGCTTAATCGATACATTAGTGGAGTTTCGATGCGCATGGCGCCAATCAAATCTACGGCAATAGAATGGACATAATCTTCGAGCAGCTCCTTTAGGAATGCCCCTTTCGGATAGAACCGAAAATGCCCCACATCCGAAGCGGGTTCATAATCGATAAGCTCCAGTTGTCGCATCACACGAATATGAGGTGGTTCTCCCTTAGCTGGTCGTCCCAACTCCTCTGTTTCGATAAAGGTGCGAAATTCCCCTTTGATTACCTTATTGTCATCTAACTTAGCTAGATCGAGTGATTGTTCCTTACCTTTTGAATCAATGAGTAAGTACTTAGCCAAGGTTAACGCCAACTAATATTAAGTTCTAAAGGATACTCGCCATCGTTCGCCCCACGCTGAAAAAAAGTTTCTATAGTACCCTTTTCCCTTCCTTGGAGGTAATAATTTGGACCTAAAACTTGCCCAAGCAAAAAATCAGCAAGCCAGTGATCTCCTCAAGGAGTTAGATTTAGATACATGGATTATCTGGGTACGAGAAACCAAACAAATGGCTGACCCTGCCCTTTCATTAATTCTAGGAATCGATCTGGTTTGGCAATCTGCTCTGATTTATACGAAAACTGGTAAACGCATCGCCATTGTAGGAAACTTTGATGCGGCAGGCATCCAGCCTTTACAAATCTTTGACGAGATTATACCCTATACTCAAAGCATTCGGGAATCCTTGCGTCAGGAACTAAATCGATTGAAACCTAAACGCATTGCATTGAATTTTAGTCGAGATGATGTTGCCTCAGATGGCATAACCTTTGGTATGTATAACCTGTTAACCGAATACCTTCAAGGAACTCCCTATCCCCAACGCTTCGAAAGCGCTGAATCCCTTTTAAGTCTGCTGCGGGGACGCAAGACTCCCGAAGAACTCAACCGAATCACACAGGCTATTAAAATCACTGAGAGAATATTCGAAGAAGCTCACCAGTTTCTGCGAATAGATCAAACAGAACTCGATATCTACCGCTTCTTCCATGAACGCTTGGAAGCTCATGGTGTTGGTTTGGCGTGGGGTGCAGACCATAATCCTGCCGTTGATGCTGGACCTAACAAACAATTCGGTCATGCTGGGCCAACCGATAACAAGACTAAGGCAGGGCATCTTCTCCACTTTGATTTTGGTGTCCGCTACCAAGGTTATTGCTCAGATTTACAACGAATGTTCTTTTTTGGAAATCCCCAAGATATCCCAGAGGAAATTCAATCAGCGTTCAACACCGTACGGGATGCGATTCAAACAGCATCAGAGTTCATCAAACCAGGGGTGAAAGGGCATGAGGTAGATGCCATCGCTCGCACCTATGTCAAAGACCAAGGATACCAAGAATACCAACATGCGCTGGGTCACCAAATTGGACAGCAAGCGCACGATGGAGGGACCATCCTAGGACCCCTCTGGGACCGCTACGGATCTAGTCCCCAAGGCCTCCTCGAGGCTGGGAATGTTTTCACTCTTGAACTTTATGTTACAACGAAAAATTACGGTCAGGTAAGCCTTGAAGAAAACATAGTCGTAACCAAGACTGGATGCCAATTTCTCTCTAATCCACAGACTCAACTCTTGTGTGTTAGACTAAAATAGAAAAAGATAAGAGTTGGCGGGCCCGCAGGGATTTGAACCCCGGATCCCCAGATCCGCAATCTGGTGCCTTTGACCTGTTACTCTTAACACAAGATTTCCAGTCTATCCAGCCTAGGCCACGGGCCCTTGTGAACGAGGTTTTGTTGTAGGGAAGGAATTACCTTTAACTATTTTGCTGAGAAGTCCCTTCCTTTCAAGGGGGCGTTGAATCTACACGATAGTTATCTATCTCTCTCACAGCTCTCGCCCGTTTGGCGTGAGGAATGGACTCGAAGGAAACCTCTAATTTGATGTAAGTGTAGTTCACTAATTTCGCTAAAAATGCCTAGAATCCAAGGCTCCCTGGAGCGAAGAGGTTGGGCGGTTAGGTTCCGGCGAGAATGCTACGCCAAGAATCAATCTCTTCAAGTAGCCCCTCACGATGTTTATCACTGAGATCTTGGTTGATTTTATACGATTCTAGAGTGCGGATCCACCGAGCCCAAGGTCCCATGAGGCGTGGGTCATGTCCAACTAGCCGATGGGATAGTTCTCGGCGTTTTCGCATGGCGTTTAGAATGTCCACAGCACGTGTGAATCGTTCGATCTCGCGGCGCATTGCATCGACTTCGTCAAGAGCGGGATTAGTTCCATACGAATCGGAATTTTGGGTGAAACGATCCAGGATGGCTTCTACCTCATTTGGTTGAAGTGAAGCTGCACGCGTAGCTTCTTCGAGAATCATAAGCCCCTTTTCGAGGATGGCTGTAACGAGAACCATTTTATTTTGCGCAATAACATTTGGTGGATGATCTAATGTTTCAGTGCATCCCTTGACGAGTTTCTCAAGGGCTTTATGATGCTCACGTACTTCCTTTTCGTATGACAAAGAATTCACCTAAACATGTGATTGGTCTTTTTAACCTCGATGTCCAAGAGAAAATATGAGAAGAGATGTTATAACATTTTCTCGTGTTATTAGTTGTTTGGGTTATTTTTGAAGGTAGATTAGATGGTTTCCAAAGGAATTTGATTCAAGGTTTCAAAGGTGCCGTCTCTGTGGAACACATTGGTGTTGCTGAGGTACACCCCACCTACGTCGGGTTTGAATAATCCGCATTCGATGGTAAACACCATACCTGGTCGAAGAGGGGTTTCGTTGCTAACGATAAAATGAGGGGGTTCAAATGGTTGTAATCCAACACTACTTCCATGTGTGTCATGTAAGTAGGGAAGACATTCTCGTTCTTCCGCAATTCGTTGAATGCGCAATGCTACATCGCGAACAATGGTTTCCGGAGTTAGTTGGTTTTGGGTCTTTGCTATCGCATCCTGGGCACAATTGAAGAGAGTGACGAATTTCTTGGAGGGCTTTCCTGTCATCACTGTACGAGTTACATTCGAACAGTAATCATCAGAGATTGCTGATACTGAGATGATTACAGATTCGAAGGGACCAATTTCACGCCGGCTAGCTGGAGCATATGAACAACTCGTACGAGGTCCAGTGGTGATGACAGTGGGAAACCCCGTCCCAGTTGCACCTGCCCTTCGAAGTGTGCGTTCGACCTCTGCAGCCACTTCAATTTCTGAAATCCCTGGTTGGACAAATTCAAGAGCAGCGCGAACTCCATTTTCAGCTATTTGAGTGGCAGTTTTTAATTTCTCTATCTCTGCTTCATCCTTAATCATACGCAAGTCATTCAAAGATGCTGTGATGTTTTTGAAGCCTGCATCTGGAAGTAATCGCTTAAGCTCTTCAAAACGCCTTGCGGAGATATAATTCAATTCTACCCCGATATCGATGGATTGAAGCTTATGCTGCTCAATAGCCTCTTGAAGGCGATTGAAAAGAGTATGCTTAGTCTCAGGTGTTCCCTGGCGATGGTATCCAAAGATATTTTGAAACCATGAGCTTGAAGTAGCGAGTTTGAGTTCGGCCTGAGGAACAATTAGCCAAGGTTCCTTTTCTTGCGAGAGAACTGCCACCGAACTACCTAAAACTCCCCCTGGTTTATACCCGGTTAAATACCGAATATTAAAGGGATCAAAAAGCAGGATGCCTTTTATTTCCTCACGCGACATCACGCGCTGGACTCGATCCAATCGCATACCCAGAACACCGCAGTATTTGCGGTTCGGTGTAATTATATTTCTATCGAAATGCTACCACTAGTGCCGTGATCCACCGGAACTCCTTTAAGCAGAACTAACTCACTGCTCAACATCGCATGGGCCCTTGGCCTAGTATGGATAAACCGCGTATTTGGAATTCAGATTGTGGTTCCAAGGGGCGACAGGTTCCGGACCTGTAGATCCCGCGTTCAAATCGCGGAGGGCCCGCCACTTTCCTTAAAACTATCAGCATTTTTGGTCATGGTTTATCTATAACTCTTAAAACGGCATAGATGGTTGGAACTTGGTAATGTTGGAGGCTATGAACGGTGCAAATGGAAGCTCAATGTGTGAGCTGTCTAATTTCTCGAGCACTTCAAGAAGTTCAGCTAGCAACAACTGAGTTGGAAGACCAATTAGTCGCTTTAACCGAGGTCGTTCGTGTTCTCAACACCTCCTTGACAGAAGGTGGACCGATGGAGCGCATTCCGGCTTATGTGGGAACGCAGCGCGATCGTATCATTCAACAGGTAACAGGGTGCCCTGATCCATACGCGCAACTTAAGGATGCATCGAATAAATCAGCTCTAAAGCTCGTTCCCTCCCTAGAAGCCTACATCAAACATGCGAGCAATTCAAGCGAACATTTTCGTCGGGCATGTTTGGCTGCCTCCTTAGGTAATGTGATTGAGTATGGTGTAGCTGGGCATGAAATTCCTTGGGATGACATGGCTGCACTGATCAGTCAAGCAGAATCTGAACTAGCGATTGACCACATTCCTCAATTATATCATCTGGCTAAAAACGCTAAAGCGATTCTCTATCTCACTGATAATGCAGGGGAGATTGTCTTTGATCGTCTCTTCATTCAGTCTCTACTGGACTTGGGATCGATAGTCACGGTTGCTGTCAAGGGCGCTCCGGTCCTTAATGATGCCATGCTCAAGGATGCCAAGGTGGCAGGATTAATGGATATCACAGAAGTTGTGACGACGGGGGGTGGCGCTGTGGGGGTTCTTCCACAGTGGTGTTCTAAAGAGTTTCTGACTCGGTTTGAATCCGTGGATCTCGTGATTGCCAAAGGAATGGGTCACCATGAAACTCTTCCAGAATTTTCACTCTCCTCGCCCACCGCTCACCTGCTACGAACCAAGTGTCAACCTGTAGCCCAGTCATTAGCGGTTGAGAAAGATCGGAATATCGTTAAAATCTTAGTCAATCACCGAGGTCCATTAGGACCCTTAAATCAACCCTAGGGTCTCGTTGTTATTCTTCAGCTTCTTCACTGATGTAATAGTATTCTCCACGTTGTTTTTGTTCACGATCCAATCGACTGGCTTCCTTATTCACTCGTGGGCGTCCGGTCGCGTGATCACGGCGGAATGTAACACCCATATCTTGGAGAAATGTGTTCATACCACTTCGTAAATCAACTGGCTCTTGACAAAGTCCATTGACACCAGGTTCACCAGTGAAAACGGAAATGGTATCGGCAAACGCTGAGATCGATACCATATCGTGTTCCACCACAAATGCGGCTTTTCCTTGACCGTGCACGATAGACCGAATCACCTTAGCTACAGCCAAGCGCTGTTCAATGTCTAGGAAAGCAGAGGGCTCATCTAAGAGAAAAAGTTCAGCGGGACGCGCTAAACAAGCTGCAATCGCCACGCGTTGTAATTCTCCTCCGCTCAACTCATTGACGGAACGATCTTCTAGCTGTTCAAGGGCAAGCGGTCGGAGGACCTCCGAGCGAAATACGCTAGTAAGAACCTTAGCCCCTCCCGCTTCATGGAGAGAATCGAGAACTTTTTCATCGGTGTCTGCACTGATGTATTGCGGTTTATAACTAACCTTGACATCACTTTCTGGAAGCGTGCCTTCATCCGGGTCTAAGTCTTTAGCAAGTAATCGGACAAAAGTGGTTTTTCCTATACCGTTGGGACCAAGCACACCAATGACCTCGCCTTGATGAACCTTACCAGGCATCACTTGGAGATTGAAGTCTTTGAACCGTTTCACCATAGCATCGTATTCAACTAACACCGAGACAGTCGCCCAGAACTCCGCTGTGGGTGGGCGGGTTTCGAATCGAATCTCTTCGTTGCGAAATCGCACATTACTATCGGGAAGATAGCCGTTGAGGTAGATGTTGATACCCTCTCGAACGCCATGGGGGTGAGAGACGATCCCATAAGCTCCTGGCTCTCCGTAGAAGATACACACATAATCGGAGATGTAATCGGCAACTGCTAAATCGTGGACGACACTGATGACCATTTTTCCCTCACGAGCTAATGCCCGAATTGCCCGGGCTGCTCGAACACGTTGGTAAACATCCAGATAGGATGTGGGTTCATCAATGAGGTAAACATCTGCTGCTCGCGCCATAACAGCAGCAATTGCTACACGTTGAAGCTCGCCTCCACTGAGGACAGACACATCTCGATCGAGAACACTTTGCAATTCTAGCTGCGTGGTCAATTCGTGTATCTTCCCCTCCTTATCAGTTGACTCAAGAAGCTCGCGAACAGAACCCTGATATGCCTCAGGAATACTGGTCACATTTTGAGGCTTATAAGCCACGGTGAGATCACCTCGAGCCGCGCGCTCAAAATACGGCTGTAACCCAGACCCACGATAATGACGAATAATCTCAGACCATTCTGGCGGGGTTTCAAAGTTACCAAGGTTGGGTTGGAGTTGTAGAGCCAAGATTTTCAAGGCAGTAGATTTCCCTGTGCCATTCGCACCCACGAGTCCGGTGACCGCTCCGGGAGAAGGGATAGGAAGACGGAATAATTTGAAACTGTTAGGACCATACCGGTGTGAGGTATCGACTTCCAACTCGTCCGCTAAATTAATGATACGCAGAGCTCGAAATGGACATTTTCGAGTGCAAATACCACACCCTGTGCAGAGGAGTTCAACAATCCTTGGTTGACTCTCTTTCTGATTTTTATCAAATACGACCACTTCGTCTCCCATTCGTTGAGGGGGACAGAACCGCTGACATTCTCGGGTGCACTTAGCTGGGTTACAAGCCCGGGAATCTAACACCGCTACACGCAACTGAAGAACACTCCTTCTGTTTCGATACGAAATTGTGTTTTTAGTGTTATGGGCGCACGAATAATATTACGCTCTCTTAATGGAAACGCAGCCACTCAGCTCGTCGGTACAAAAAAGCTAACGCCGTGGCTGCCCGTTGAGGGGTAGGAAAGTTGGGAATTTTCGCTTGTCTTAGTACTGGAAGTCCTTCAGCCACGATGTCTTCGGCTAACCAGCAGGTTACAAGAGGCTTTTCAGGATTGTTTTGCTTGGCTTTAGCAATACTCTGAGAGATTGCGCGAATAGATGAGAACACAGTGGGTACACAGAGCACTAGGCCCATATCGATGCTATTTTCTGCGAGAAGGAGTTCCGTCACCTGTTGGTAGGTCTGAGGGTGCCCTTCCGGTCCCAAGTCAACGGGATTCCCCATCGGACAGAATGGAGGAAGAACAGCCTCGAATTCACGGACCAAGGACGGAGGAAAAGGGGCGGTCGCAAGCCCTGCACGAGCACAGGCATCCACTGCTAACACACCCGGTCCTCCGCTGTTTGTAATAATTCCTACGCGGTTTCCCTGAGGTAGGGGTTGTGTAGATAAGACTTGGCATACATCAATGAACTCATCAAGGGTTTTTACTTGTAACACACCTGCTTGTCGGAATGCGCCAGCGTAGACAGCCTTTGTTCCTGCTAGTTGGCCAGTATGGGAATGAATCGCTTGGACTCCATCGGGGGTGTTCCCGGGTTTTAAGATAATCATAGGTTTGTGTGGGACAATTTTTTTAGCAATTTGTAGGAAGGTTCGGGCCTGTGTAATGCCTTCGATATAACCTCCAATAAGTTGAGTAGGTTTATGCGTATGAAGGTACTCTAAGATGTCCTCGGGTCCTACATCAGCCGCATTACCGTAACTGATGAAGATGCTGAGACCCAGACCTACAGCTCTAGCCAAACCAAGAATCACGGCGCACATAGCTCCACTTTGCGAAATGAAGGCCATGTGTCCTTCAAGCAAGCGATTTTCAAAACTCGCATAGATCCGTTCATGCGTCAAGGCGAATCCCGCACAATTCGGACCCAGCATTCGCATATCGTATTCGTGAACTCGCCTGACTAGTTCGCGTTCTGTCGATTCATCACCTAATTCGCTAAATCCTGAACTCATTACGATTACCGATTTCACTCCGCTTTTACCACAGCGATCAATGGCATTGAGTACTTGATCTTTTTTCAATACGATAATTGCGCAATCCACAGTCTTTGAAACTGCTTCAATTGATGGAAAAACCTGAAGGCCGAGCAGGGTTTTTAATTTCGGGTTAATGGGATAGATTTCACCCCGAAACCCTCCCTTGATGAGGCTCTCAACAACCTGTCGTCCAATTCGTCCCGACTTAGCTGAAGCACCTATAACAGCAATAGATTTTGGATGAAACAGTGCGTCCAGGGTTGAATGAGACACAAGGCACACCACCGACTCTAAAGTTCTCTCGAACTGTCACTAGTTGCAAGATGTTTGTTGCACTGCATTACGCCTTGTTGCTTTAAGGCTTGCTGGCAAGTCAATTGAAGAGAATGAAAAGTGGAGAAGGATTAAATGGTTTTGATGACTTTGGCGATTTCTCGCTGGCGGGACCGAAGTGTGACTTCAGTGATTCCAAGCGCGGCTGCTACCGCTTGCTGTGACCGTGTTTCACCCAGTTGCTTAGCTGCTAGGTAGATAGCAGCGGCGACATAACCCTTTGGATCTTTACCAGATAACTGAAGTTTTTCGGAAGTAACGCCCAGGATCTCAATGGCTCGTTGCTCCACCGGGGCCGTGAGACCCAGGGCGTTTGCAAAGCGTGGGACAATGGATGCTAGGGTTTGGCGCTTAGGTTTTAGATTAAGGGTTTTCACCAAGAGGACATAACATCGTTTAATAACCCGTTCTTCTTCAGTCGATGTTTTGAGGACGCTATCCAAGGTAAGGGGAAAGCCACAGGCTTTGGCTGCACCAAAAACACACGCGGCTACCATCGCCTTGATACTATGACCCCGAAGTAGGTCGTGTTTGTAGGCCTTCCGATAGTAGATAGCAGCGGTTTCACGAATGTGACCAGGGATGCTGAGTTTTTCCGCCATTCGGCGAATTTCAGTAAATGCAATCGTGAAGTTTCGTCGGCGCCAAGTCGATCGGGAATTCCACCGCAAAATTCGCTCTAATCGACCAACCCGTTCAGGAGATACACCATGTCCGTTTATACGGGTGGATATCTTTGTTGATAACCCAAAATCAGGGAGCATCTGCGAAAGAGGAAGTCCATTGATGTTCCGTTGAGCTTTCTCCTCTGGTGTAAATGCACGGACTCCTGCACGATGATCAATCATCGCTTCAGAAAGGACCATTCCACAATCTGTACAGATTAATTCGCCCCGTTGCGGGTCATGAACAATATTTTGAGATCCACAATCAGCGCAGCGTGTAACATCAGCATGTTTTGCTGCGACGGCTTCATTGCTGGAGTACTCTATAGTCAAGAAGCTTCTAACCTCACTAGATAGGATGCGATGGCGATTTTTTATAGCTCCGCACTAATAGCACAAAAAACATCAACTTTTGCTTATAAATCTCAAGGCTTTCCTAAGGAACTGTGATACTGATGAACATTTTAAACTCGGAACTCGAGCAACGGATCACAGAAGAGGTTATCACACCTATTCTTCAAGGTGACTTCAAAACCGTGTTCGAGAGAACACCCACAATCCTTGATGCCCTAATCGGGAACATACCACCAAATCGACGGAGCTCTTATGGGCGGGTACATGCAATCAAAATTCTAAGCCAACATCTGTTCATCGAGCTCTCTAACCGGCAAGTAAGAATTTTGGATGTAGCATCGGATCTATTCAGGCAAACTCAGGAATCCCGCAGCAAAGGCGTTTGGCTAGGAGTTCTCTCCCATTTTGGGCTAGAAGAATTCCAACCGGTTCTCCCGATTTTTAGAACTGCCGCTGCATCGACGAATTGGGAAATCCGTGAGTTCGCTCAAATGCTTTTCCGTAAAATCATCAAAAGACACCCGAATGCAGCACAGACATTTCTCCTGAATCTTGTCAGTTCAAAAGATCCCAATGTCCGTCGGTTCGTTGCTGAAACATTGAGGCCTGTCCAAGAGAATCAGTGGTTTTACACAAATCCTGAGTATCCTCTTCGTGTTCTACGCCATCTTTTTACCGAGAAAGTACCTTATGCTCGAACCTCTGTAGGGAATAACCTTAGTGACCTAGCTCGTCGTATTCCTGACTTGGTTTACACCCTCATAGGCGAACTGGTAGCAAGCGAGAATAAGGACTCCTTTTGGATTGCCTACCGTGCTTGCCGTAATCTTGTAAAAACAGATCCTAAAAAGGTCATGAAACTTTTAGGTGTGAAAGAATACCGATACAAGTCTCGTGTATATTCTCTCAGCGACTATGAATGAAGAACATGGTGCAGGTAGTGCTTCCTTCTCTAAGGAACCTTCCCCACCTTCCAAAGCGCATCAGGAATGAGGTTCGTCGTATCCACCAGATGGTTTTTATAAGCTTTAAGCTGGGTCTCAGCTTTTCGAAATTCCTGGTGAGGTGCTATCAGGATGATGCAATCAGCTTTCAGGGCTTCATCAAAGGATGCGGGCGAAAATCCCATTGCGCTTATTTCTGAATTCGAGAAATAAGGGTCGTATGCTAGAACCGCGTTCGGTTTGTACCTTTTGAGATATTTTAGGATTTTCAGACTTGCTGCGAATCTCATTTCTTTGACATCTGCTCGAAAGGAAACTCCCAACAAGCTAATTTTTGAATCGTTAACTGATTTTCCTTGAGCGTTAAGGCAGCGAATAGCGAGCCCTACTGTATGTAAAGGCATGCCATCGTTAACAAACCGGGCGTCAAGGAGTAAACTAGGATCAACACCAAGTTCTTGGGCTTCATTGATGAGGAACCAAGGATAGACTGGAATGCAGTGTCCACCAACACCAGCACTAGGACGGTGGATTTGGCAATGCTCACTGGTACCCTTATTTGCTATGCTTATCACTTCCCAGACATCGATCCCCAAGGGCTCGCACAGTTTGGCTAAAAAGTTCGCGTAGCCAATGTTCACATCACGATAGGTTCCCTCCGCCACTTTAACAAGTTCTGCGGTGAGAAGTGAAGAAGTTCTAACAACTTCACCGAAAACGGCGTAGATCCCTGCGGCGGCTTCTGTGCTGGCTTGATCGATTCCTCCTACAACCTTAGGGAACTTGTAGAGGTTTCTCATCACCCGGCCAACCATGAGGCGTTCAGGACTATGCGCTAGACCAAAGTCTCTACCCGCCTGCAAGCTGCTAGCCTTTTCAAGAGTGGGTTTTACCACCTTTTCAGTGGCTCCAGGTGGCATGGTAGTTGAAGTAATTACCAGGCCCCCTTTCTGAAGACCTTTTCCAGCATCTTCTGCTGCGCTGCGAATTATCGAGTAATCCTCTTCTCCGGTTTCATCAACTAAGAGGGGGACAAGAAGGATGATGACATCGGACACCTTCGCGGCGGCTGTACCATCCGTGGTTGCTCGAAAACGGTCCAGTCTAATAGCTTCTTTGAGCAGTTCTGAAATATCAGGCTCGTCAACGAGGGGTGATATCCCATTATTGATTTGGTCTACGACATCCTGTTTCCGACGGACTCCCACTACCTTTGCACCTTCCTTTGCAAAGGCCAGCGCCATAGGAAGCCCCATACTTCCGATGCCAACCAAATCGATGGTGACTTTTCCCTGGCGTAGTAGCTTTTGCGCCTCGTCAGCTGGCTTCCCGTAGATTTTGACCATTCGGGCAACCTCGGCTGTAGCACCGTTAGGCTCCTCTTAAGCATTGTTGTTCCTAGAATATCGCCTTCGGGTCAAGATTGGGTGTCGGACTCATTGTTTTTGCTGGCTGAATTAAAGCTTAAAAGTGTAGGGTGAGTACAAATGAACGAGAGCTTCGGGGGTTATTCTAACCGTGTCCTCTGAATCACCTAAATACGCTATTGAAATAGAAGCCATCAAAACACCTAAGGGGTTAGTGCCAACCGTTGAGTCCCTGAAGCGGATTGTGAAAGGTCTGAACTTATTAGATTCAGATCTGGGACGGATGAATCTCAAGATGGAAGCCAATATTCGCGCACTCCTTCGGGAGGTGAAAACGCTTCAGAAGCTGGTAGCTGATGATACCATTGCCTCAGAATCTTCTGTTGAGCAACTTGGAGTTCTAGCTACGCAATTTGATTCCTTTGAAAAAACCCTTAAGAAAGTGATTAAGGAGAAACCCACTGCTAGTCCCAAGGACTCCCTGAAGGAACTTCAAAAAGAACTTGTACCCACACTAACCTTGACCGTACAGCGGCTCGAAGAAACCATTGCCCTCTTTGAAACGCGCTTCGAAGAATTCCTTCGTGAACTCCAAAGTAATATTCTTGTAACAGTCCGACAAGCCGTGAAAAGTGAAACCCCAAAGGAGATGGTGACCTCGAAGCCAGAGCCCTCTGCAAAGCGAAAAACTAAGACTACTTCAAACTGATTGGCTTAAGCATGCTCTAGTTGCCAAAGATTAAATGTCCGCTCTCACAAGCAAGCTTCGAATATAGATTATATGGTGTGTTCCCATGGCACAGGCTGTACGAAGTTCCCAAGAATTATCAATTGCTCGTGAAGCACAATTGATGTTTCGCAGAGCACCCACCTTTACTCCAGTCGGATCCAATCTTCGTCGTTGGCGAGGAAAAATCAAAGGTGGACCGCGAGGTAAAGATGAGTTTCTAGTCGAAATAATTGTGCCCCCGAATTTTCCTGCTCAACCGCCAGTCGCCCGAATGCTTTCACCCACTCAGCATCCTCGAGTTGACTCTGAATCAGGGGCCATCCACCTTCGGATTGTTACACAGTGGCAACCTCATTATCATGTCTACCAAGTGGTTAACAGTATCAAGGGCCTCTTTGCTCGTGAGCCCCCTGTGCCCGATCAAACTCGAGAAGCTCCTAAAGTAGAAATGCCTCCAAAGGAGGAGGTTCTACAGCAACGCTATCAGCAACTAGAACGTGAAGTTTCTCGGCTCACAAAGAAAATCCAAGATCGTGATGAACGAATCGCCCGCATGAATGCTCAAATTGATACGGGTTCCATTACGACAGGTGAAGTCACCGAGGAAGAGGAACTAGATGCCTTAATTCTTCCAACGGATCCGAAGGAACGCGAACGCTTAGAACTTGAAAGTGAAAAGTTAGCGATTGAAGACCTACTCCAGAATCTTGAGCAGAAATTCGATTCAGCTGAGATTAACTCTACAGAGTATACTAAGCTCTATAAACGGTATAAGAAGCGCCTGTATCAAATCGATAAGGCTCTCGAGCGCTACACCTAACCTATGGTTGCCAGAGGAGATTTCTATGGCTGTACGCGAGCGACAAAGGAAGAAGCGCAAAGCGCCCGAACTGAAGGCAGAGCTTTACGGAACCATTGCCACACTGGATAGTATCGTTGAGAAGTTCGAGGAAGGCGATTTGAGTCCTACGCTCTATAAGCGGCAATTCAAGTCTCTTGTTCGTGATACTCTCACCACGCGGCAACTTTTAGAAAGCGAAGGTGAAAGTTGGGACGGATTCGTTCAAGAAGAAAAGATCACTGAACGTTTTCCTATGGCCATCGAAAAACTCCAAATTGGGGAACGCGCCCCGGAAGGTGAAAAAACCGTTGAGCTGCAAGCGCAAGCCTCCGCCAAAATGGCTGCGAAGGCAGCTGATATCGTTTCGGATCTTATCACCCTAATAGATATTGCCAAACTCGGCGACGTTGCGAGGATGAGCTTAATTGTCCCCCTGTTAGATGACGCCATTATCATCCTGACCAAGTATCCTAACTTTCCTCCCGAATACTGGATTCTCGTAAGTCTCAAGGAGTGGCGAAATCAACTCCAAGGACGCGATCCAAAAGAAACCCTATCTGCAGAGGAAGCCAAACAGCTGGAATTCCAGGCTGTCCGATGGTTGAATGATTTTAAGCGACGACTCCGAGAAATGGCGGTCGATGAATAGATGTTGAGGCAGAAAGCTGATGGCACACCCCATGCGATCATTTGCAGAAATGCGCGAACGGTTGGTGAACGCCATCAACAAAGCTAATCTGCGTATCAACGCTGAATACATCCTAGAAGATTTAGATGTGGTTGCAGCCTTCGCTGAAGCCATGCTAGGCTCTGAACATCCAATCACCGTCGAAGCCCAAGAATGGTATCAGTATTTCTGGCAGAAATATGGACTTAACCTGTCTCAACATGTTGAGGAGGTAGAAGCGCGACACTTTGCCATGCGGGCTGAAACTTGGCTAAATTACATCCGACAAATATGAGGAGAAAATAGCAATGGGATTATGGGAAATAGAGAAACAAATGGAAATGGATGCTGCCTACAAGAAAAAGCGCGTTGA
>JBHLMG010000011.1:0-75974 GCA_048938385.1 Promethearchaeota archaeon
TCTCTATCTCACCTTAAACCGCCCCACTCGGGCTAACAGCCTTGATCCCCCAACTATCATTGCCCTCCGACAAGCCTTCTTAGATGCCCAATCAAACCCGAATATTAGAGTAATTGTTCTCACAGGGTCGGGCAACCGAGACTTCACAACTGGAATAGACATATCTGCAGCAGCTCCCTTGGGAACTCAAGCTATCGGAAATATCGCCGATACTGCAGGTGATATCGCCACTCTCATCTATCATGGGAAACCAACGATCGTTGCTATTAATGGACGAGCGATGGGCATGGGTGGGCTTTTCGCAGCAGCGGCTGATTATCGGTTAATACACGAAACAGCGTTTATCCGAATGCCAGAAATCAACATCCCTGTTTTTCCGGGAGGAACAGCAATAGCAATTTTCACACGGATCTGTGGAATCTCATGGACAAAACGCATCTTCCTCCTTGGCGAGCCCCTTTCTCCAAAAGATGCCTTAAACGCTAATCTAGTTGATGAGATTGTACCCAACCAACAAGAGTTAGAACGGCGTACAAGTGAGGTCGCTCAGAACCTCGCAATGAAAAATTCCGCGGTAGTAAAGGGCATAAAATTAGCCGCACCCAATGCCCTTGATATCCCCTATTCCCAGGTTCTGGAACTCGAATCTCAGTTAACAAACTTCTTCGATTGGAAATCTGAAGATCAAACTCTTACTCAGATCGCAAAGCACTTCAACATTCAATTTCAACTGAAAGGCGATCCTGATCGGTTGCTTAAGGATTACCAACAATCTCGGG
The DNA here is from genome assembly GCA_048938385.1 of Promethearchaeota archaeon. Lineage (GTDB taxonomy): Archaea > Asgardarchaeota > Hermodarchaeia > Hermodarchaeales > Hermodarchaeaceae > Hermodarchaeum. Next base: position 780 of record JBHLMG010000011.1, read on the forward strand.
GAAAATAAGGATTTTAGCTACCCTGCTAACAAATAAGCCTAATTTTCGGCCTTTCCAGGAAGCTACAAGGGGGTTCATTCAGGCATCTCCTTCTTTGCGCTTTCAATCCATTTTTGCACCAGAGCCTTTGTGATCTTGTATCCCGCCGGTACTAGGACACGACCAAATTTTTCAGCTGTAGACACTTTGTTATAAAGGTCTTCGACATCTGCAACTGCAAGTTCTTCGATACTTGTCAGGTTTGCACCTAACACGATACATTCAGCGTCTTCTTCGGAAACATCATCCAACCAAGTTAACCGAGCCATGGCAATCCATTTCTTAGCCACGGTTTCACTTACATCAACTAGTCTCGTAATCTTATCAGGTGCTGTGAGCGCAAGGTCTTCGACATACTCGATGCCCCCTTCCTCAAGTCTTTGACCATAACCTTTCCCAATTCCTTCAATGGTACTAACGGGTAATTGCTTTTTTCCAGGAGAAGGTAATATGACCTCAGGAACAAATTCTTCAGGACCAGCTGGGGGTTCGGCGGTTCTAATTTCAACTGTTTCTGTTGGTTTAGCCCCTTTCACACTGGGTGTTTTCATAACCTGTTCCCGAGTCATATACCAGAGTAGGAAGATAATCAGGAAAGAAATACCTGTGATGATGAGGGCAATTCCAACGAGGGCCAAAGGTGCCAACATGAAGTGTACAACGGTTCCGGTAATGATCAACACAATGCTAAGGATTATGAGGAGGTAGCTTAACCCTGAGAGTTTTTGTGACACCATTCATTTCTCCTTGAATGTGCGACGATATGGGGTTTCTTCCTATAAATTACATTGCTTCTGCAATGACTTCTAGTAACATCGAAATCGCAGACCGCATCTTCCTGACTACCCCTAATTCCAGTTAGCTACCATTCTACAAGTTTAGACAACGATTTTGCCTTCTCCACAGCATTAGCGACTTCTTTCGGTAAAGGTGGAATCCCCTTGAACCCTGTTTTAGTCACAAACTCTGTAGCTTTAAGACGCAGCTCTTCAGGATTCCATTGTGCCATCATGGGTATGGACTGAACACCCATATCCACATACAGTCGAGCTCGAATGCTCTTTATACCAGGGAGCCGGGATAAGTCTGAAAGGCTTACCAGATCTTCTATTGCTTTTATTGGGATCGCAGTCTGTTTAGCGAGGGTTTGGCGTTGTTGAGGAGTACGCCCATGTTGAATCATCTGCTTCACATCTCGTATCTTTAGTTCAGCCAGTTTCTCAATATAATCTGGATTTACTCCCATAAACTTCTTCAACAGGTATGGTTTTCGTTGCCTCGCTGTTCGTTGCTCTCGTAATTTCCTCGCTTTAACCACTAATTCATGATTCTTAGTATACTCAAAGTAAGAGCCAAGAGCCCATAATGGGGTCTTCGCTGATTCTTTAAGATCTTGTTCAACCCAGATAACATAGGCTTCCAGGTCCTCACTTTCAGCTTGGTTTAGTAGTTTTTCTGGAACCTGATTTTTAAGATAGGATTGGAAGCCCTGGACTAATTTTACTACCCTATCTACGACCTGAGGGGTTTTGCTCTTTTGTTTCAGGAATTTCCGAAACCCTCTTTCGTCCATGATCAAATCTCCCCAAAACGGGTTGATACAAACACAAGTTGCCACAAAGGTTTTACCATTAATAATTTGAGAGCTGCGTATACATCAAGTCACCGGAAGGGTCAAAATGTTTAACGAAGAAGGCATGGAACAATCTGTTGTCCTCGATGAGTTAGCAAAGCATCTTGAAGCCGATGTCAGCTATGTTAGTGGGTATCCCATTGCATCAATGTCTAGCACTCCCCACTCCTTAGGAATCAAAGTATTTTGTCAAACGATGGAAAAAAACGCTGGGCGGTATTATACCTTTTCAGGGGCTAGGTCAGTTGAACAGGAACTTATCGCCATGGTTGGTGACCTATTGCACCTCCAAAGCGGAGAGGGTATTACTACCTCTGGTGGAACTGAATCCAATATCTTAGCACTACTAGCTGCCAGAGAAACCAATCCGGCTCCTACCCGGCGCCCAATAGTCATCGCACCACAGACTATCCATTCTTCCATCGATAAGGCTGCCTGGTTGTTAGGGTTGAAACTAGTCAAAACCGAAGTGGACGATCAGTATCGAGCGATTCCTGACGCCATTAAGAAAAACATCACAGAAAACACTATTGGGATAGTGGCTACAGCTGGAACCACCTATCTTGGTCAAGTTGACCCTATCCCTGAAATCAGTGAAATAGCCGAAGCTCATCAATTGTCATTACATGTCGATGCAGCTTTTGGTGGTTTTGTACTTCCTTTCCTTGCAAACCTTGGATACTATGCCCCACCTTTTGATTTCTCTATCGAAGGCGTGACCAGTATTAGCATGGATCCGCACAAAATGGGGCTTGCTCCCATTCCCGCTAGCACTCTCACCTTTCGGAACGCTGCAGATCTTGAAAGGATAACCCACCGAATACCCTATCTTTTAGGATTCAGTGCGACTCAAACCTCGCTCTTAGGTACTCGCCCTGCAGGTTCCATTCTTGCTAGCTGGGCAATCATGAAGCACTTAGGGCGGCGTGGCTATCAGGACTTAGTTAAAATGTGTATGCATGCAACCATGCTCGCCAAGGAGAAAGTTGAACAAGCACCAAACCTGATGCTTGCCATTAATCCTGTCATGAATGTGCTGGGCATCCAACTGACAAAGCATCAAGTCTTAAATGTCGTATCACAACTAGAAAAGAAAGGATGGCGCATTGCTATTTCGCCACTACCTCCTAGTATTCGCATGGTGTGTATGCCTCACCTTACTCCTAGGGTTATTCACACCTTTTTTGATGACCTAGATAAGGTCCTAAAATAAGAAAAGCTAATGAGCTTATCATATTCTATGAAGAAGCTAGATCTGCTTTTTTCCTTATACTTAGTTACTTAACGCAATAATTACATAGCATGGTCTATACGAATCTGTTCACCGTAGAGTCTTATACGGTCCAAGATCAAAACCATGGCCAGTAGCCATTCTACGGTTGCCTTTACCAATGAGAACTAAGAGTCGGTGTAATTGAAGGGACGCCCGGATAGTTCCATTCAGGAGGAAGGGAGCCAATGTCATTAAGTAAATTGCATTCAAAGGGCAGAGAATCAGGATTAGGACAAAGGTGGGTAAGGAGAACTGTTCGTAGGGAAGGAAGAAGAAGGGCATTCCTGCTAACATGTAAGGATCAATAGGGGTTGTAATATCAGGAGTTGTGTTTTGGTGAATTCGCAAATCAAGAAGGTTGCATTCAGTGGCGATAGATTGGTTCACAGTAAAGGCTTGATAATCTCCTGACCGCCAGACACGGTATAATAAATCACTGACATGGACTTGAGGTCTTGCCAAGTTGGAGAAATGATAGATATAGAATCCAGCCCAAGGCCGGTTCCGTGCCACAGGACCTGAAGTAAATTTACGGGGGGAGATGAAGACTTCGTACATACCATCATGATATCCATTTAAGGTGATGGTTGTATTCCAGGTTGAGGGTGAAACCTGGGTTAAGGTTCTATAGATTGCTTGGGAGTGATCATCGGTTTTTCGGATGTAACTGTATAAGTGGAGTGTTGGTGTATCAGTAATAATGGTCAGGTTTAGTTCGTTTTTAATGAGGTCAAAAGATCGCACAGATACAACACTCGCATAATCACTCTCAACGAGATTATGCGAGAATACTGACGGATAAGTTGTGATAACAAAATAGCTCTCTCTTCCCCTGACTTTAATATCATAAAACATCTTCTGCGCACAATAGACAGGCCAATCACTGTCGCCCCAATCTGGGAGGGTCTCGTATCCAGTACGGCTGGTGATGAAGTAATTCACACCGTGAGGAGCATAAAGCATTGCGTCCTCTGAAAACTGCCCTTCGAGCGAATCGATTCGGTAAAGCTCTTCGATGGATACATAAGGTTCAACTTTCTCTGTAGATGTCCAATAAAAATTCGGAAGGGAAATGACTACCACAGCAATCATGAGTATAGTTATGACGCCAAGCTGGAAGGAACGCACATTGAATCGTCGGCGACCAAAATAGTTCGCAACTCCCTGTAAGCCATTCGTTATTTTATTGATGAAGGGAATGAGGCTCGCACCAATAATCAGGTATGCAGGGAGGAAGCACATGAGTTGGAACCGAAAACTCCAACCTCCCAACATGACCCCCATCAAAAAATTGGTCAGAAAAAGTATGATGAGAATTCGATCGGATATACGATTTCGAGCTAATAGAAAAATGGCCCCAAAGAAGGCAAGAAATAAAATTAAGCCCATTGATAATTGTGCGGATAGCTCAATGAGCATTGGAGTATCCGTTAGCGTGCTGAGGGGAAGACCGAACATGTTGACCATTGCTTCAAGCGAATTCATTCCTGAAGAGTAATTTGCGGCCTTCCATAACGAACTAGAAGTATACCATGTATTCCCTGCAGGTATCACGATATCAAAGAATAGATACACTGAGACGAAACAAAGTCCGATGGCTCCCAACGGAATGACGATTCGTCGAAGTACTGTGAAGCCCTGGCGTGCCCGAAGCGCTTTAATGCTTTCATAACCGAGGATAGCAATTACCGTTGCGAAAAGCCACGCCACTGTCATGAGGTGGCTAAGTACAGTGAGGATCCCGGTTATGAGAAAGCCTAGAAGGTCACGAGTTTTATGACCTGAGGCCATGTAGCGATAGAGAAAGGCTACGGCAAATGGTAAAAAGGCTAAGGCGGCTTCGTTCTTTACCAAGCTGGTGGAAAACTCTAACATACTGACATCTAGAACTCCTAGAATCCCAGCGATTAAACCAGCACGCCAATCATTGCCTGTGAGAGTGTATCCTGCATAAAAGAGCCCTACAGTGAGTAATCCAGCGAAAACTGCAGAGGTGATTTTCACCGCTAAGATCACATTTCCGCCAAAAAGTAAAGTGAAGAAAGCAGCTACGGCAAATGAAAAAATTGGTGCGTCATAGAAAAGAAGCCCTTCGGTGATAAGGGATAAAACATTAATTGTATAGTAGGCTCCGTCAATGCCGACCTCAATGGGGTATGCTAGTGTTGTGATGAGTCGGGTGATAAAGACAATTAGAAATAAACTCAGCATAATGCCTAGATTTAACCAACGACTCTTGAGAGGTGAATAGTCGTCTTCCGACAACAGCAGCATCTCGTCTTTCTATTTACAGGTTGAACTAGTTTATATATGATGGTCCCTCCAGTGGGATATCCCCTGGAGGGTACTTCCTTCAAATTAGGTATCAGCCATAAAAAGTTTCGCTAAGGTTTTTAGCACACCAAGTGTTCAAACAATGGCAATGAGTCTTCAAAAACGCTATCACTTGCTCATCGATGTCTCTGATTGCCAATCGGATTTGTTAAGCAATCCTGAACGCGTTTCCGAATTTATTCGGCAGCTTGCTCAACTGAGTAGTATGCAAGTAATATTTGGCCCCGAGATAATCGAAGGATCACCAGAAAATCCTGGGCTCACTGGGCTAGCGGTGATAGACTATTCCCATATCGCAGTACACACCTTCCCGTTTTCTGGAGATTTATTCATCGATTTATTTTCCTGTAAACCCTTCCCCGTTACACAGATAATGAACTTCATTAAAGAAACTTTCATCTTAGATGATGCCCAGATTACGATGCAAGCGATCAACCTCAACGCTCGGAATGCTCATTCTTTGAGCTAACGGTGTAAATGTTGGTGTTGGCTTTCGTTTTCCTTAACCAGAACTTATGATGACCATACAAGATGATCGTGATCATCAGGTCATATCAAAAGGTGCATACCGATGGATTCGCCATCCTGGTTACCTTAGACAAATCTTGTTCTATATCGGAACACCATTGCTGTTAACATCCTGGTGGGCTTTCCTACTCTGCGTCCTCATGGCACTAGTATTCGTATATCGGACAGCTAAAGAAGATAGAAACCGGCGAGACGAATTAGATGGCTACCAGGAACACGCTAGTCAGGTTCGAAAACGATTAGTTCCTGGCATTTGGTGAAGAAACTAGTTACAGTTTGGCGATTTTCTGATCAAACACTTTTCGTAGGAGTGATAGCCAGAGGTATCCGTTCGCCGTAATGGTATCATGGAAGAATTTCAAGGTAAACTTGTCGCCCATTTTCTTCTTGATCTCTTCTCGGAGCTGAAGAATCATATGTTTCCCTAACAGGTATGAAAGTGGGTAACTCGGACTCTGGGTATACCGTCGGACTTCAGCTACTGCTCCCTCTTTTGAAATACCTACTTCTTGAACTAACAGGTTCACAGCCTCATCCATCCTCATCCTTCCTTGCGAGAGCCGAACATCCACCATGATCCGAACGGCTCGCCACATGGCATCAGTCAATTGGATTAGTTTCGCTTCAGAACTGGTAACAAAGCCTTCTTCCATCATCATTTGCTCACAATAGTGAGCCCACCCTTCAATGGTTTCCGTTCCAAGAGTGGAACCCATTCCCGATCCGAGTAGGTGAACGAGGGAACTGCGATTAGAAATAGTCCCTTGAAGGAAATGTCCCGGGAATGCCTCGTGAACCGCCGTATTACGGAGTGTATGAAAATTAAGGTGTTTTCTCAGGTTCTTTGGATCCTTTGGTCGTGTGACTACATAGATTCCTTGCATAGGGTCATCAAACCGCGAAGGCATCATTAACGCGGCAAAAGGAATCAGGGGAACAAGGAAACTTGGAGTCTCCTCCACGGTTAGCTGATCTTCTTCAAAAACTGTGGCTAAATTTTGTTTAATGAGAAATCGTTTTGCATCGTTCATTGCAGAACGAGTGGCTTCCAAGGCTTCATCGAAGTTAGCGGGGGCTTGCTCTTCAATGGCGGCTATTACTTCCTTAATGTTCTTCTTTGGGTTAATTTCTGCTGCTACGCGTTTTCGCTCCTCCTTCAGCTCCTTGAAGTACTTCTCTCCGAGCTGATAGATCTCTTCTGATGTCATTCCAAGTTCACGGAGTTCGATGAGTCGCTCAAATCGTTCTTTGCCTAAAGCCCATTCATCACTGGTTTTTCCTTCTAGCGATTTTAGCCACTCCATCTGTTCATTCAGTGGTTCCATTATATCAGCGATTGCTTTTTCTAATCGTCCCTGCAATGCTTCGGGAACCTTCCCTTTTGCTAGAGTACCTATAAACTGAAACAGCATAGGAAATTGTTGACCCGTTTCTATGGCAATTTCAGTCCACAGCTTGACAGGTTTTGAAGCGTCAAAGCGAGTGCGGAATTCCTTAAGAAATCTTGGAACTTGTTCAAGTCGAGATACCAAGGCCTCAATGCGTTGTTCAAAGGGGGCATAATCTCGTGTGATCATCATGAAAAAGGTAGCCCCAAGTTGATCGTAAACATTCGGATTTTTTTCAAAGTCTCGGATTTCTTCTATCTCGAATCGAGATATTTCTAGTGCTTTTTCAATGACAAGCCAATCAATTTTGTTTTCATCATTAAGATCCTTATATTTAACAGCTGATTTCATTTTTTCAGCAAATTTTTCAAGCATTTGTAGATTCTCGAAAATAGATTGAGTATCCCCTCGTGAGAGATGCCAATCGTAAGGATCATGCAACCCCAGAAAACTTGCTGCTTCGGGATTTTTTGTAAGGAATTCGTCGAACATTTCGTTTTTTAGCTCATCAAACTTAGTGTCTGCACTCAACGCGTTTTCACCATAAGGACTCCTATTCCGATAGGCGTGCGTTAAATGCCTTCCGCATCCGGCTGTTTCTCGGTAAGAAAAATCTAAATGTAAAAGTTAATTACATCTCCCTAGACTTAAAAAAGGGATAGTAAATTATATAAACATTTACTTAAACTAAAATTGGCTTTGACCTTAACCCTAATAGAATCCTAAAAAAGGTGAACAACAATCGAAGATCCAAAATATACCCTCCTTGAGGTGCCTTATCATCACCTTGTCATGGAAGGTTCTCACTATGAAGTAGGACAACAACTCGCAGACTTTATCAGCCAAAATCCTAAAGCCAAACAGGTTTTCACATCAGGGACAACGGATCTGAAGAAACTTGGGTATCCCGATTTTCCTACATTATGGAATTATTGTGAAGCGTGCTGTAAGGGTATCACTGATGAAATTCAGGGCTTCGCTGACGGGCTCAATACCTCCCCGGAAACAGTGCCATTCTGGAATTGGACCTTTGCTCCCTCGCTAGGCGGGGAATGTTCACAAGTTGCTGTGTTAGCCTCGGCGACCCAAGAGGAACAACCCTTGGTAGGACGCAGTTACGAATGGAATCATACTGATGAGGATTTGAAACTCATCACGACGCGAGTCAAGGGCAAAGCCAGCCATCTCGGGTTCTCTTGTATCCTCTTTGGTAGACATGACGGCTTAAACGAGCATGGTTTAGTGGTATCCATGACAGGAGGCGGAATTTTCGGAGTACCCTTCAAACATCGAGGCCCGATGTTTTGGCTCGCTATCCGAGCACTCCTTGATTCCTGTGCTTCAGTGGAAAATGCTCTGCAAAAACTGAAAACCCTCCCGTTAACAGGGTATTGTTCTCTTCTCTTTGCAGATAAATACAACCATGCTGCTATCGTTGAAATCGCAGATGGAACGCAGAGTGTAATTCGCGTGCCAGAGGATGGCACTGAACCTTACTTGTTCTCTGTTAATCACTTCCGTCTCCCTGAAATGCAAATTTACAACAAACTAAATTGTGGCATCATCACCCACTCTCAACAACGTGAAGCTCTCATCACCAACTGGTACAAAACGCACACCCCCAAAATCACAAAGGGGGATCTCCAAGACTTATTTGCCGCCCAGCACCCGAAAGGACTCTGTAACCACTTCTACAATGATGGATTTGGCACCCTCTGGTCCATGATTTTCAGACCAACGCGATGTGAGGTAGACGCTTGTTTTGGCGCCCCAACTCATAATTCTTATTTTCGCTTTGGATTGGATGACCCATTAGGTATTACAGCGTACCCCACTCTCATACCCATAACCAAAGAACGCCTTTAAACCTCGATAATGAGATGGTGTTTATCATGCCCTCTCCACGAAAAACTTGGCAAGAAAAACTCAAAGATCCAAAAGGGATGCCCAAAATCGTTCCATTGAAGGCAAATTTTCCTTGCCGCCGACCCCTCGAGAAAATGGGGGCTAAAATCGGGGACAGCGTGGTCCTCGCGCCGCCTTCAGAAGTCTTAGCAATCATGAGCACTATTCCAAAAGGCAAGCTCATTACCCTAACCCAAATCTGTGAACGCCTTGCCATGAAACACCATGCTCAGTATTGCTGTACACTAACTACTGGAATTTTTGTTACCATAGCAGCTAACGCCACCGAAGAAACGGGTAGTGCTGTTCCCTATTGGCGGACCATTAAAAATTCCGGGGAACTCAACCCCAAATACCCTGGTGGTACCATGCGACAGAAGGCACTATTAGAGCAAGAGGGGCATACCATTGTACAGCGGGGGCGTAAACATATCCGTTACTTCGTTCAAAACTACGAACAATACCTCGTGAATTAACAGAACTCTTTGTAGATCACTAGAAGCGAACTCTACAAGGGCTGTGGGTTAAACACGCTAGTCTAAAGCAGCTTAGAGATGCATTAGACTAGTTTCTAAACAATTATTGATTCTGTTTCACTTCACGTGCAATCTTCAGTTCTCGTATGAAGCGGTATAACTCGCCAGTTTTTGCTTTGTATATTACCAGATAAAACAGGGCAAATAGGATGCTTATAATGAGTGGTGCCCAGATACCAGCTGAATTCAAGAGCCGTGCGATTGGTATCAGTACAAATATGAAACTGAAGACCCATGGGATGGGAAACCCAAAAACCCATTTGCGACGGCTCTGCGTGGTTTTCAGGTAACTCGTGTATTCGATTTTCAACCCAAGCTCACCGGGGGAATACCGATAGAAACCTTCGAATCGTATTCGTGCAATTACCCCGCCAAGGTATCGACCCCAGGGATAGACACCATATGCGACGAAAATTGTGATGATGCCGAGAACAACATTGAGAGCGATGATGCTCATTCCTAAGGGAAGAACGATGAACGCTGTTAACGCAGATTCGAAAAACAAGAGAACCCAAGTAAAGGCAGCGAAAGCCAGAATTGCTAAAATCAAGAACACCAGTAAGCCTGTTTGCACGCTCAGGATGACCGGTTTTCCGAATAATCGGTTACGAATTGCCGCAGCCTTTTCAATAGCATTTTCAGATAGGCTCGAAGGATGAAGGCGTTTCATTTTACCAACAATTCGCCAGAAGGCTTTACGAACTTCTGGTGTATCTCCTTCTTTGTCTAGTCGTTGTTCAATGATATTGAGGTTTGCAAAAATGCTCAAGGGTTTTTCATTCCTCCCTAGACTTTTCAACGATGTCCTCAAGGTCTTCTTCAAGTTGCTTTTCGACTTGGGGAAGGCTGGTGAGCGTCCAAGCCAAGATTAAGACTACGATTAAGATTGAGCCAAAGGTCAGAAAAAGCAAGGGGATTGCGATAAATTCTGCTAATATTCCCCCAAGAAGAAACGCAAAGGGGGCTGTAAACTGAGCAATAGTAGTCCGCACGGAAAAGACGCGTCCAATTTTTTCAGGTGGAACTACACGTTGCCATATGGTCTGGCTCGAAACATTTGCTAAGGGGATCGTTAGGCCTAAGAGTAGAAATCCTGCCACGGCTATCCAATATATTCCAGGGGGTGTTAATCCAAGTACTACAATTCCTAGGGCACCAATGAAGATGCCTAAAAAAACACCAACTATGTTGCGTTTGAAACCACCCCAGATGGTTATCACAGCTGACATAATCATCATGCTTAGACTAAATAATGACAGTAACCCGGCCAACATCAATACTGCGAGGGTTTCATCGCCTAGCGCGAGATGTATGGTACTGTAAAGCGGAAGTAGTACATTCACTGGTGGTAGAAGGAAATTCGTGATGGCAAACACTGCTAGAAGGGTAATGAGTCCATTTCGTTGTTTTAAGAATGTCAAGCCTTCGCTGAATTCCTGTCTGAAGGAGGTTTTCTCAGTTTTCTTCTTGATTTTCACTGCGGGGATGAATATTAATAGTGCTGGAATAACAGCGATCAGGTAGGTGCCTATGTCAATCAGCAATATCTGTGCCATATTTCCAAAGAACAAGACAAACACCAACGCTCCGATGGGAGGACCTACGGTTTGAATTAAGCTGGTGGCAAAATACTGCACGCTGTTCATCCGCGTTAGGTGCTCATGGGGAACCATGATTGGAACAATAGCTTGAACGGCAATTTGATGAAAGGCGTTGATCACACCTGAAATTAGTTGGATGACTAACACATGAATAATGTTAGCAATTCCGAACAGGAAAAGAATGACAAGGATGAAGCTCAAAAACGCTAAGAAGCTGTCTGCCGTGACAATGACCTTTTTTCGCGACCACCGATCCACCAAAACTCCGGCTACAGGTGTTACTAAGATAAAACTACCAAAAGCAAAGAACGCTGATAACCCAAGTAGAAGTGCGCTCCCTGTTTGTACAGTGATCCACCAGGTCAAACTGAAGGTAACGATATTTGTACCTGCTAATGAAACGAGTTGACCTCCCCAAAAGAACAGATAACCACGAAAGGTCGATTTTTCGGGTTCAATCATCGAAACTCAACTCGGTCACTTGTTTTTCAAAAGTTGTGGCTGTTCGGCATCCACCCTTTGTCTACACTTAAGTTTCTTCTTATTACGGTAGTTTTCACTCTCGTCCAAAAGAAATTCTTCTCATGTAATGCCGGTATGAGGAGGATTCGAAAAAAGAGAGAGGAGGGGGCAAATCTGTTGTTACCCCCTTCTTTAGTAATGGGGTCTCATATATGAGGTCAGGGTGAGAAACGGCGTTTAGCTAGGAAGTAGCCAACCAGGATACCTACAGCTACCATGATGATTGCTGTTAAGACAATCACAGAGATCATAGCCATCGAAAAAACTGGGACAACAGCAAGGATGAAGAATTCCACCGGGCTCCTCATCAATGAATTCAGCGGTCCTCCTACCATAACGAAACTGACTCTACCTGTATATGTCGCAGTGAAAGTGCCAATGTATGTCATGCCAAATGGCATTGAGGTTGATACACCAATAAAAAGATCTACAAATGAGCCAGTTACGAATGGCGAGTAACCATAGGGATCCAAGAAGTAGCCAAAGGCTTGTTCTCCATCGGCTTTCAGTGTTAATTCGAAGTAGTAGGTGATGCCCGCTTCAACATTGAAAGTGTAGGTGGCAAATTGTTTCTCAGCTACTATTGCTGTGGCGATAGTCCCTAGGGGATAGGGTATGGGTGCTGTGGTCGTAAGCGACACGCTCCCTTCGGTCATATCGCCTCCTACCATTCCAGGTCCTTGAATCCACAGATAATTCATGCCATCTTTGACAGAGATGTAACTTAGGGTTGCGGTGGCATTAGTATTCACAGAAACTCCTAGACCAGTAGCTGGTTCAGCATAGGCAATGGGAGATCCAAAAATCATCATCCACTGCCAGTTTTCGTACTCTTTAGACTGTGGCAGATCTTCAAGGTAGATAGTACCTGCTGAGGTGTAATTAGTGGCAAGGGCTTTTACGGTATAGATTGCGCCACTCGCTTGGGGCACTTGAAAGATGTGGTAGAAGGGTCCAACGGTGCTGTTGAAGTCAAAGGTTAATCCAATGGGCGTCAATTGAGGGAATGGAGTGAGTTCGAAGTTGGCATTAATGCGAAATGTAGTAGTTGGAGTTCCGAGTGGAGTAGCGATTACGCGGAAGTAGAAGGTGTTGAATCGACTTGTTGCTCCCATTCCACCTAGTGGGATGGCAGTGACATTTGTTCCATTGACATAGATTGAATAGGTGGAATCTGTCACCCACGTTTCTGCATACCAATCACCAAGAAGGCCTGGGGCAGGTGTTCCCATACTCATCGCTGTAGCCCAACCATATTCAAGATTGTCTTTGTTCCTAAAGTGGGTTGTTGGATCCGCATGAGTTTGGAACAGAGGACCTGAGTAGGCACCGGTCCATGCATCATATGCCATCACAGTCCAGTTTTGACCCACTGGATTGGAAAAGTCAAAACTGAAGTAGTTGCCTTCTGGAATAGTGACTGCTAGGTAGGTGTCATAGACATTGGGCGTGGTGTTAAATCCGAGTTGTAGAGGGACGCTGGGATAGAGAATTTGTGTAGGTACGGGGGAAACATTGATGGTGAAATCAACGAATGAGCCATTGAGGAACTCAAAGGCGTTGGTTTTACCAATTAGAAAGTACTCACCAGCCTCTAAGGGCTCTAAATCAATTCGTGGTCCCCAAGTAGTGCTATTTGTATCTGCACCTGCTGGGATATTGAAAGATGCGGAACCCCAAAAATCGTAGTATATATTTCTACCATGCTTTAGGTCGATTAGCATGAGATCATTGAATGGTGTAAAGGATGCATCGCCAGTCCAGCCAGCTGTGGTAGCCCAGTTCATCTCACCAAAGGCCGTTAAGTTGTATAAGTCATTCCCAGGCAGATGCATTCGAAGGCCCATCCAGGAATAATCTTCAGTAAATCTGATGGTCGAATTTTGACCTAATGCTTGTCCGAAAGATAATGTGGAAAAAACCAGTTGCTCGGTGACAGTGACATTTCCACTAATTTGGTCATTGGGATCGGTATTAAACATTCCGACTTCGAGTCGGAAGGAGCCAGCCTGAACAGCGATTTCTTCCTGGTCATTCCATCGTGTGGTATTTTCACTCTGGGGCCACCAACTTGCGGATGAGAAGCTAAAATATTCTGGAATACCTCCAATATGAGGATACCACATTTCAGCGGATGCTCCATAACTGACAGATACTCCAGGACCTGGAACTGGTAATCCGGAGTCCACATGAACGCTCACATTGAACTGGTACACACCAGCTTGCGAAACTGGAACATCAAAGTATTCCGTTGGATAAGAAGCATTGATGCGAAATGCTGTTATGCTATTCACCGGAGCCTGCATGGCTGACACAGTGGGTAAACTCTGATTCACCTGTAGAATGGGTGCAAACGGGCTTGGTAACCCTAACTGAAACACTAGAAGACAAATCACTAATAAGCCAACTTGTAAGGTTATTCTTTTCATATTCTTAAATCTCGCTTTGAATTCGTTTGTTGAGCAAGATAAACGATTCCCGCTGGATAAAAAGAATCGTACATTGCTTACTCCAAATCATGTAATCCGTTATAAAAAATTGTATCGGTTTTAAAATCGAAGTATTGATGTTGAAAATCAACGCAATCTATCCAATTTTGGCACCGCATTTAGGGCAGAAGTTTCCTTGATACATGAAGAGGGGATATTCGGCGTTGCACTTAGGACAATGAGCAATGAGCGTTCCCCCACATTGAGTACAGCGTTCACTAATTGCAACTGTGTTTTTACAATGCGGACATTGCACCTGTGGCATGGATGGCATAACACCTGGCGTAGTTGGCATGGTAGCAGGAGTTACTGGTGAGGGTGTCGAAGCTGTACCACTTCGTACGGCAGCTGCACAATTGGGGCAATGCGTGGCACCGTTGGGGATGTGGGCTGAGCAGTAGGGACACTTGTTTTTGGCTTTGGCGGTTTCAATTTGTGCTTCAACGATGGCAAACATCTTCTCCTTTTTACTGGTGAACTCGATATCGTCTCCGCCGTTTAAGGTAATAATGAGCTTGTCATTTGGGCTTGAGATGTTATCGATTGCGATGAGGGGAATTGCCAAGGATTCAGCGGATCCATCGGCTCCTCGCGTGACAAGTTGGTTTCCGCGGAGTGAGTCAAAGACAATAGCCTTAGCAGTGGCATCTGTAGCACTTTGGATGCCGTGTCCGACGGCTCGTCCAATTATTCCACCATGTCGGCGTGCAACGCCTGCAGCAGCGGAGCCGGCCACACCCACAGCAAAGGCTTTAGCGAAGCCACCGAGTAAACCTCCACCTTTCTTCTTTTGTTGTTTATACCACACGACTCGAACATCTGATACGACCAGTCGACCGGTTTCTCCTTCAAACCGGACTTCATCAATTGTGGTGGCAACTTGTTCGTGCCCAAGGGGAACGAACTGACCATTCTGTATGGCAACATTGAGAAAATCAGTCATAGGTTCACTATTGCTAAGTTAGGTCTATAATCTTTCTACATAGTACTGTTACAACTTCGGAGATTTCGGTATTCCCAAATCCATTACAAAATAGGATAAGGCCGGTCCTGTGAGAATAAGGCACAGCTCTACGATCTAGTTAAGTTGGCTTTTTGCAATTGTGTGTGAATGGTGTTAACTTCTAGTAGGGAGACGGGTCTCGTTGCTTATGAGCGTAGAGGTTCTGAGATAGGATCAAATCGGTGGAAAGGCGAATGATTGCCAGTAAGCAAGGTCAATTATCTGGCAATTCGTCACCTGGGAATTGTAATCATCGATCCATTGGGTGTTGGTCTCTTCAGCGTAATGAATGGGAATGAAGTACCGTGGTTGAATTCGATCGAGTACATCCACGACTTCTTCGTTAGCCATAGTTTGACAACCTGGTCCGAGAGGCAGGAGTGCTACATTAATTTCTCCTGTAAGCTGGTAGTATTCCAGGATGTTCTTAGAATCACCGGCATGAAAGAAGGAAAATCCGTTAATGTTGATGATATAGCTGGTCCAGTTGGCTTCTCGTGGGTGAGTTGCTGGGTTTTCTTCTACAGGAAAGGTATACATGTAAAACGCCGTGATGTGAACAATTCCCATTTGGAGCTCATCCAGTGGATTGACACCCACTCCCTCATGAAGAGCAATTTCAGTAGTCATGTTGGCAGGGAACACATTCACAGTCCCTTCCTTTTGAAGCATCGTGATTATGCTCGCTTGGTAGTGGTCACCATGGGGGTGAGTGACTAATATGAGATCTGCTGGTAATGACGAGTAACTTCCAGGTAGGTTAATGGGGTCAACATAGATACGCAATCCATAGGCTTCAATCATAACCCCGGCATTATCTAACAAGGTAAAGCGGATAGCGTTGGTATTCGCATTTAAGAAGTATATGCCTGCCACGGGAAGGCCAACTGCTAAGGAAGCAATGACCACGACACCGATAATGATCTTTGCTCGCCGTGATAGTGGCATGTTAATGCGTGTGAGAAGTTCAAGTATATATTTACACAGGTGCCGGCAAACTAATCGAATAATATTCGTTGTGAATCCTTGGGGGCTCCTTTCGGTTCATCCACTTCACATTTTCTTAAGGGGTTGTCTAATCACCGTTCGTAGTTTCCCAGGTGCTGTTCGTCTTGGATCGCTTAGATAGACTTCATGGTGCTTTCCTCGAAGTTCGTAACCTTGGTCAAAGGCGTATTGGTGCATCCGTTCAATGACAGGACCCTCTTCTGAGAATGGACCAATATGCATTATCTGGACAGAAACACCTTCGCGGTAGGGTTCAAGTCGCATCTTGGGTAGTGCCACAGGGTTTTTCTTTTGTTTCACTTGTTCAACGGCTTCTCGGTACCGTTCTTCGGTAACTTCCACAGGTTGCAAAATCATCGAAGTCCAACACCATTCGTCTTTACGGGTTTCGATGCGAAAGACCTCCATGTCTTTTGCCCACCAAAGTCCCTCAAGGGGCATAACCGTGTAATCCAGGATTCCCGCTTTCTTAATTGTGAATTTCAGAGTGTAGGCAACTGGATAGAGGGCTTCCATGGCGTCTTGGTATTCTTTTGATGTGCCTGGATAACCCTGTCCATCTATCATGAGATACTGAATTTCTGGGACATCAACGATGACTGGTGTTCGTGGAGGATTGTAAAATTCTTTTAGGGTTTTTTTGTGGTCAATCTTTTTCATTTTATTTTCACTCCCTCTTGAGTGTTTGTTGGAGTGATCGAATGGCTTCTTTTTCTACTTCATAGAGTCGGATAATCCATTTCTGTGCAAGTGGTAGGAATTCTGCAGCTTGCGCTACTTCCCCCATGATTGTGTCTTTATTAGCGTCTATGGCATGATTGATTTCAAGCATCCGTTTTAGGGCACCAGGTTTCTGTTCTTCACCTACCTGGTTTTGCTCCAAGATCCATTTACGCACTTGGTGCAACATGGGGTATTCGTCAGGGAGTAAACGAGTAGCAATTTTGCTCCAAATCTTCCCTGCCTCTTGGTATTTTGAAATGACTGCATCTAATCCTGACATAGGAAATCGTTCCTCCACCTCTTGGAGATATCGAACGAACATCGGTCGAAAAGCGCTTCCACCCGATCCCCCCGTCTCGATGTAGATGAATCCTTGGTAGAGGGCTTGCCATAACCTTTCATCTGGAAAGATCTCTGGCCATTGCAGGATGAGCTCTGCCCACTTTTGGATACCTTTCAATCCGATGTTTCGAATCGGAGGATTGAGCATTTTATCCACAGTAGTGGTTAGCGCGTCCACAACCTTTTCTTTCGAAATTTCAAGAGCTTTGGGAAGACTAAATTCAAAAATGGCATGTTGGGGTGGCCAAGGAGGATACTTCGAAGCCCGTGCTCGTTTCAATTCATCAACAGTCACAGTAACCCCTCGTTGCCCACGATCAGAGATGTAGACGGTGTTGGCCCCCTCATCGACGCCATAGACCACCAAGGCATGTTGACCAAAGTGAGCATCTTCGGGGACGCCTGTGTAGGGAAGGCAAGCAATATCTGCGTAAATGACTACAGGTTGTTGGGCTTCGAGTTTTTCCAGCAACCAGGCATGACCCTTTTTACTGCTCATTGTGCGATGTACCGTAATTGATGCTCCAGCGCGGTAGGCTGCATTCTCGATGAAGTAACGGCCACCGCCTCTACCACCTACCATTGGTGCCGGCATTTGTTTTACATACCAATAGATGAAACCAATACCACCTCCCAGTCCGAAAAGGAACTCTTCAGATATGGGCAAGTTGTTATATAGAAAGATCTTGCGAACGGCACTGGTTTCACAATGCAGTCCGCCAAACAAATTAAAATCTGTAATGATGTAGCGGCTTCTCATTGGCCCGTATTCTCCTGGCGTTCCTTTAAACGGCGTAATACATCCTCCACCCACTCCAACTCGGCTTTGCCTTTGATGTAGCCATGATCAAAAATAATCTCGGCACCAAACGGAAGTGGTTCTTGTTCTTGGCGAATTTTTAAAATTTGGTTGATGCGTTCTCGCATTAAAAGGCGGTATTGCTCAAGACACTGGATGCTTTCATCCGGTGAAAGTAGTTCGATGTAAGCTGCTCCCAGATCAATACGAGTTCTGGGCGGTTCAGGCTCAGATAGTGATCGTTTGATAGAGCGAAGGAGGGCTGTCTGACCGGCTTTGGTGAGGCGATAGAGCTTACGAGCAGGTCCTTTCGACGAGGGATCAATGCGACTACTAATAAGCTCAGTTTTTTCCAGGCGGTTAAGGATCCAGTAGATGGAGGAAAAACCAATGTTCGTCCAGTTACGAAAACCACGGTCTTCGATGGTTTCGTTCAACGCGTAGCCGTGTTGTTCGCCTTCGCTCAGGAGGCTCAGAATGGCAATCTCCGCTTGGGTCGGCTCGGTGGGAGGTTTCATCTCTATCACTATTCTAACTATAGAATACTACTATTCTAACATTAGTATAGTTATATATTAGTCTTTTGCACCCTACATAAAAAACGGATACACCCTCCCTTTGCGCGCGACAAAAAGCCCGCTTTGGGTGGTAAATTTAAGGATGTGGAAACGCAACACGATGAGTTTTTAAGGGTTAAGCTCTTTTTTGTCGGGTTTAAAAAGCTATGGCTACAAGCTGCTTGATTTTTAAGGAGGTTCTGTGTTTAGAGGGGTTAACTTACTCCTGAAACGGGAGTGAGGAACAACCAATAAAACCAATAAATGGTGTATAAAATTGGCTGAACGACCAATTGGCGTAATCATCATCGCTATTCTACAGCTTCTTGGCTCGATTGTGATGCTTGCTGCCGGTGGTTTGATGCTGATGCTCGGTCTCGCCATACCCTTCTTTGGATTCATCCTGATGGCAATTGGTGCCTTCATGATCATCTGGGGTATTATCGGCCTCATACTCTTCTGGGGTCTTTGGGGTATGAAGAGCTGGGCCTGGCTAATTACCATCATCTTCAACATCATCTCTCTTATACTTAGTATCTACAACTTCTGGAACTCTGGATTCACGGACTACACTACACTAGTCAACGTCATCATTCCTCTCATCATTATCATCTATCTCTTCTTCGTCCGCGAACACTTCAAGTAAACTGGCTCTCACAAAGCACAATCCAAGTTTAACGGTGCCCCCCTCCCGGGGCACCCATTCTTGTTTTTTTCTACTATGAGTATCAGCCTATCTAATACCATTTGTGCGGAAATAGAACAGTCAAATTTCCTCTTCAAAGATTACTAAAGGGAGGAGATATTACACAGAATCTCAAAGAAAACGCCAGTGAGATCTCTGAACCCGTTTCTTTGATTGCAAATCAACCTACTTCAAAATGGTGAAAAAACTGTGATATCAGTAAAGAGTATTGTCCCTAAAGTAAAACACGCGCTTTTAGAACTTAGTAAAACGGAGCACCGCTATCCTGATGTGATTGCTCAGGCCCAAAAAGTGGATTGGCATGAAGACTTTTCGTCAGGCTATAAAGGGCTCTACTATTTTCTTCCTCTCTCCCTTTCTCCTAATTACAAACGACGAGTACGGGTATTCGCAGTCGATACTCCGATGGTTCGAAGAGTAAGCTCAACCCTTTTTCAGGAACTTAAAGCGGAAGGGATTCGTGATGTTGAAACAATGCTTTCATTATGTGATACATTGTTAGAACAGTGGAGCTGGGAATATCGCACCATCGCCTTCGATTGGTCCTTTCGCGTTCGAAGCCAATTTGAACCACGCCATTTTCCAGTTTTTCATAGATGGGCAAAACTCTACCTATCAACCTGGGGTAGCGTCGATGATTTTTGCACCCATACCATGGGCTACTTTTTCTTTACTTACCCCGAGTTTACACATCATGTGAAAAACTGGGCTACCTCGGAAAATCCGTGGATTGTACGAGCTGCGGCCGTTTCGCTAATCTATGGTTTGCGACGCGGTGTGCATCTTAAGTACATTTTTGATGTTGCGGATGCCATGTTGTTAGATCCCCGTAAGTATATTCAAACCGGCTATGGTTGGATGCTCAAGGAAGCCACAAAGCATTTTCAAGCTCAAGTCTTTGAGTATGTGATGCAAAGGAAGGATGAGATGCCGCGGCGGGCTCTTCGTTATGCAATTGAAAAAATGCCTAAATCCCTGAAAGCCCGCGCAATGACTTAAATTGGGGGCATATACGCAGCAGTTGGACTCTTATCTCAGGTTAAAGTTACTCTGTTTTAGTGGTTAAAACCGCTTCAAAGCTTTGAAGAGTGAATTTAGCCTTCGAATTGGCTTTTCAATCTAGACGGTGTTGCATGTTCGATTTTTACTGTGGTAAGATCGTGAAAAGTCTGGAATCGGTGAAGTTCTTCTCGAATAGGCTCAACTACCTTTGGGATTTCTTTTGATGGTAAAAAGACCTCGAAGTTACGGAGAATGAGGGTGCTCGTTTCCCGATTAGCTTTAGGATCAAGTCGTCCGATAACACGATGCTGCCAAAGGATGGGTGTCACATAGTAACCGAACTGGCGCTGTGATGGAGGTGTATAGGCCTCTAATTTTAATTCTATTCCGAATAATTCTTTTACACGGGGTCGATTCCACAAGATGTTATCAAAGGGATTTAGGAACCATGCAGTTGAAGATGAATTGGATCGATCCTGCACTCGTTCGAGGAAGGGTAATTGTCGAGTGAGCATGTAATATTGATTTTTGACGGAAGGAACTGTGATTTTGGTCACGATATCTTCTTGTATTAAAATTTCAAGCTGCTTCTCCATTGTTTTTGTACGGTTCTTAGAAATATTCAAAGCAAAATTACTACAGCTGATGTATTCACACAAGCCTTTCGCAGTGCATGCAACTAGAGAATCTAAGTTGCGTTCTATGAAATATCGCCATACCATCTCTGGGTCAATGTGCTGGTCTAGGTATTTACTTGGGATGACGCGTTCGGATATGTCATAATATCTTTGGAAGCCTCGTCGTTCAGTGACTGCTAACCGACCAGTCTCCCACAGTAAGTCGAGTGCGTGTTTTGCTGGTTTCCAGTCCCAGAATCCTCCACGCCTTGTTGCGGTTGGGTCTTCGAAGTCCTTGCTACTGAGCGGGCCTTCATCTCGGACTCGTTGTTCGACGGCATCCATGAGCTTCTTGTATTTGATGAGCCGGCTCTTTTGCCAGCCATTACAATGAATGGAAAATCGTTCCATGCGATGGCGGTAATATGGATATTCTTCAATGGGTACAAAACAGCAACCATGAGCAAAATGCTCAAACACTTCATTATTTCGAAGTGCGGTCCAAACTTGATCAGGATGGTAATTTCGAACACGGTGACGGAGAGTAAGGTGATGACTTCGCGCAACTACAGATATTGAATCAATCTGCACAGCTGCTATCTGTTGTATTGTTTCACGAACAGATTTCCAAGAAGGTTTTTCATCTAATCCTTGTCGGATGATGAAGGCGGCTCTTATGAGTGGAATGTTAATTCCTTCCACAGCATCACTTCAAATGCTTCGGGTAAGCAATCACTAAGAACTTAGGTTATTAATAATCGACCTTTTGAGAAAACCTTCAAACTTTAGGTTTAGGCAAGAAAATGACAACCTTCGATAATGTACACAAAGGAGTCGATCAATTCTAGCAGAAATATTTTGCATCCTTTTGCCTTTTATCTAAGATTTTTATAGATGACTTTAGTATGCCTTCATATAATGCTTGGGACTAGAGGATGGTTTTCTCTGTAATGGTTTCACAAGTATTGGATTTTGGTGGGTAGCAAATGAGTAAATTATGGCTAAGGCAGCTCATGTGTTTGGTTGCAATCAATCTATTAGTTGTCCCTTCTTTAGTGGCAACAGCAATTCCATCATCGAAAAGCGAACCAAATGATGCGTTCACGACCTTCAAAATCCCTGATTCTGAGCCGAAATCGACGAATGATATCGCAAATGGTTTGTCTAATTTTGTTGAAGAAATACCTGAAGCAGAAAGGGATTGGTATTGGCAGAAAAACGATGGTGCATGGCAAGATTATCGCGGTTGGCTTGAATCCTACCGGCAAATGGCTGAAGGTATACGACATTACGAAACAAGTTATTTTAATAGTGCAGAGCCCGGTTTCTCGCTCAATGAACAATTAATCGGAAACCGGTTGCATATTACAGTCCAGGTGGGGGAGTATAGCATCATTACCTACGCCTTCGAAACAGATTCGTATCAGGCTTTGCTCATCGAAGACACTGAAGTGACCACCACCTATGGGCAACCTACTATTCCCTTCAAGAACCTCTTGTATTCACTTCCTGAGGGAGTTCATCCCCTCTCTGTCCAAATTCAGAAACAAGAGACCGAACTAATTTCGGGGTTATCTCTCATTCCTGGAGCAGCTCCGATGCATCTGGCAAGTAGTCATAGAACCCAGGACGAGTTGTATTTCAGTGAACAAGGTTATTCTGATTCGACCTTTACTCCCGTTGAATTCCTAGACTATCAGACGGTTGGAATGAAGGGCCAACCTGGAGTATTAGTCAATCTACACCTCTTACAGTATAATCCCGTGCAAAAACAAGCCCACCTCATAACTTGTCTCGAGTTTGATCTAGTCTTCAGCGCATCCGTTGCATGGTCCGAGTTGACTTCAAATCCCTATGATTCTCAGTACAATGGAGCAGGGCAAGGGTATGTAATCGTCGCTCCTACAGCGTTTCTATCCGCCTTGAATACCTTTGTCCAATGGAAAAGCGATCTTGGATTTGATGTTTCCATTACTACGATAGAAAATGTCTATGCCACCTATTCTGGACGTGACCGGGCAGAACAACTCCGGAACTTCGTCATAGCGTCATTCACTGAAAATGCTACCCAGTACTTCCTCCTTGTTGGGGATTGTGATGTCGTCCCAACACGGGAAGTTTGGGATCCTTATCTGGCTGGAGGTCTTGATAACGGAACTGAACCAAGTGATATGTATTTTGAGTGCTTGGATGGCGATTGGGATGCTAACGCAAACAACCTTTTTGGAGAGGCAGATGATGCTGTTGACTTTTTCCCTGAAGTATCAGTAGGTCGGCTTCCCGTTCAAACTCTCACCGAAGCTGAAGATGTGCTTTCAGGTATTATTCAGCTAGAAAGCAATCCTTCTCCTGGAAATTGGATGGATGATTTTCTCCTAATCGGCCCCGACTGTTTTGGAATGGGGGATGGGGCGAATATGCTCGAAGAGGAACTCAACCAGTGGTTTCTTTACGACTCTTTCTTTGATGTTCATCGTCTATATCCCACGGATGGCTCGTTATCTAATACGAATGTAATTAGCCGACTAAATACAGGCGTGGGTATCGTTGACTTCTTTGACCATGGCTGGTATGGTGGGTGGGTTGGTGCCCTAAACGAGGAAGATTACGGTGAGGTTTCTGGATTGGTAAATGGAGCTAGACGGCCATTTGCCTTTGCAATGGCTTGTGAAACCGCTGCCTTTGACGCAGAATTCGTCGAACCTACAATTGGCGAAGCGTTCTTCCGCAATCCAAATGGTGGTGCCGTTGCCTACATCGGAGCAACCCGTATTGCTTGGGCAGGTTACCACGCCTTTGATGGACTCCACCATCGGTTCTGGCGTTCGTTTTTCGAAACTGCACTTCAAGATCAACTGGTCTCTCCTAAACAAGCGCTTCAATCTGCACTTTATGAAATGGTAACGACCTACTCGATGTCTGATCCGATCAGTCTCGAAACCGTCTACCAAGCCATCTATTTTGGCGATCCCTCCATGCAATTGTATTGGAAATACAAGGTAACCAACACAGCCACTCCTGTGGAGGTCAATGAACAAGTACAACTCAATGGCACCTGCTCCATGTTCTTTAATAAGACACCAATTGTAGATGCCGTTAATGTCGTAGTTCGCGATCCCATCGGGCGAATAGTCTACATCAACAACCACCTCACTGACAGTCAGGGTAACTACACCGCCACCTTTTCAGTCAATGAACTTGCAGGTAACTACACCGTATCTACAACGATATCCCAGGCTTTTCTTCACACGACTATCAACACCTTCTATGTAGGAAACTTATCAGTCGCTGTTCAGTTAGATTCTACTCCGACCTACCACAGTTTACTTGCTTTTTCAGGGAGCGCCAACAAAGATGGCGCAGCCAATGCCTCTCTAGTTGACACTAGTGGGAATATCCAAGCCAGCAAGTTATTCACCATCACGGGAGGAACCTATTCAGAAACATTGAATGTTACAGAATTTGGGTGGCTTCAACTTTTCATTTTTCTCACGAATGAAACTGAACATGGCGGTGTAAGTGAACCCTTCCAAGTGACACGAGGTGAGATACTCGTGATTGCGGATTCTAGTGGTGGGTGGGGACCAGATTATCCTGGAGGATGGGCAGACAATAACTACGGCGATTCAACCAACACAGGTGACTTTGTTATCGCACTTAAGGACGAATATCATGTTTTCGTTTACCGTCCACGATACAATCTGACACCTAGTCTATTATTCCTCGAATCCTTCGATGCGGTAATAGTTTCCGTTGGAGATAACTACGGATATCCCCTCATTGCTCCGGATAGTTTTCTGTTAGATGTCTTACATTCGTATCACAATTCAGGTGGCAACCTCTTGCTTGAGGGCTGCCAGATTTCAACAACTCTAGCCTCCACTCAATATAATCAGACCTTTGAAAGCTTCACGCACACAGATTATTCAGGTAGCTTGATTAATTCTCCCTCAATCACGCTTGTTAATCAGTTGCACACAATTACCTCAGGATTGCCTAGTACGATCTCCCTGCTTGGTGGCCTAGGAACTCCATACGCTGATATCATTATTCCAATCAATGGTTCAGAACGAGTGAGTGGTTATCTTGGGGAACCTTCCCCTGGTTCCGCGATTACAGCACTTACACCTACCCAATCTTATGGGGGTGTTGTCTATTTTGCCTTCTCAATTGATGCCATTGGTAATCAGAATCATCGTAACCTCATAATCCAAAATGCAGTCGCTTATCTCCTTCAACCTCGACTTGAGGCTACTCTCTCCGATGATGCCTTACAGACGGGAACATCTGAGGTAATTTTCGTTGAAGTACTGGAAGCCGCTACAAGTCAACCTGTTTTTAATGCGAATGTAACCTTCTTGGGGTGTGGAGTTATGGCTACTAATCAAACCCTCACAGATGGTACTTGCTCAATTTTTATCACACCCACCACTGAAGGCCTCATCCTCGTATCAATAAACAAATTAGGATATCTCAATTTCACAGCTGTAATCATCGTCTATGATATCCCAACAATTGCTGTCGAAACGAATCCTAGCTACCTTGAAAAGTATGAAAGCCAGTTGCTCACTATTCGGACGACGGACTATTACGAGCACTTCCCTCTCGATACCTGCTTTGTTAATGTTATAGGTTGTGGAGTTAGTGATTCTGGGTATACCAACTCCTCGGGGTTGGTTGAGTTCACCGTAACACCGACCGCTTCAGGGTTGATTGCGATTGGTGCTAATCTCACGGGATACATTAATGTCACAAGCTCAATTGGTGTCCGATATATCGCAGTAGTTCTTCCCAGTGCAGGGACTATGTATCCAAGCGATTTCTGTTGGGACGAGATCAACCTCAACTGGCAGGACTATGGAAGCATTCCAATTTTTATAAACTATACGGCATTTCCAGTAACAAATACCAGCTTTTCTTTAGCGGACCTTGAAGCCATTAACGCAGATGCACTAATTATCCCTTATGTCTTTGAAGCGTTTTCACCTGAAGAAATAGACGCTGTTACAACCTATGTTCGCGCTGGTCATGGTCTTTTTACTAGTGGATATGCCTTATACCTCAACCCAGAAACGCTGGGACCCTTTTTTGGGCTCATCGATAACATCACCTTTTCCGCAAATTTTGTACCGTCCTTTGATATTCTCCAGCCACTGCACCCAGTTTTCGAGAACCTTCCTGACCCGTTTTCTACCTATTATGGGCTGTCATTTCACCCTCTAGCGACGGGTTGGGATAGCTCAGTCCTTGATGGGGCTATTTATCTTGCCAAAGATACATCTGGCTATAATTATGGAACCGTGTTAACTCATCGAGGAATGATTTTTACCTCGCACCATCCCGAGCTGCTATCAAATCGTGATGATACCCAGTTAGTATATAACGCCCTAGCCTGGTCGAAATTTGCGATTCCTGACCATGACCTCCGAGTTACACTCGATGTGCCGGACTACTGTGAACCAGGTGATACAACCAAAATTAACGCAACCGTGTTTAATGAAGGGAAAAATAACGAGACAAACTTACTTCTCCAACTATTCATCAATGATCTCGAAGTAGCTACTCTTCCAATAGCAGAACTAGCAAACTTTACGAGCCAGACCCTCACATACCTTTGGAATCCATCTATAGAAGCTATCTACAATATCACTGCATATGTCGCTCCTGTTCCGGATGAATATTCTAATACTAATAATGTTGCTACTCACTTCGTTCATGTTCGTTATATCCAAGGATGGATCCTCTGGGATGACATTCACAGTACTGATTCCATGATGTCTTATTCGACTTGGCTGACGGATCTCGTCGCGTTGGGTTATGTCATCGAAGCGGTTTCATTTGGATCAATCACCTCAACCCTCTTGGATGATTATCACATCCTCATCTGTGCTCAACCCCATGTAAGCTATTCTTCCTCTGAACAAACCGCAATTCACTCATTTGTAACGAATGGAGGAGGATTACTGGTTATTGGGGATGATACACCCTCCATCTTCGATTCTCTGACGCAATTTGCAGGGATTGACTGGGAAAGTGGAGGAGTAAGTGGCACCACCACGGACATCACATTGCACCCCGTAACCGAGAATGTGTCTTCTGCATATTTCGGAGCTCCTATAAGCCGACTCATAGTATCAGGTCAGGCCATCAGTCTCATCCGAAATGGTGGTGAAACTTTACTAGCTGCTGCGGAAGTAGGACCGGGTCGGGTAATTGGAATTGGCGATGAAGATTGCATTAACGAATATGCCATCAATCAAGCCGATAATCGTCAGTTGGCCCTCAACATGATTGCATGGCTCACCGTACAGTACCCCCACGAAGTCCTTGTTGAACTTGAAACACCTAGCTACGCCAATCCGGGCGAACAGCTTTCTCTCAACATGACGGTCTGGAACAGAGGTACGGAAAACGAAACGAATCTCACACTCCAATTATTTATCAACGAGTCCCTCATCGACACATACTTAATTCCTAAACTTAACGCTAGCCACTCAACTAGATTTACTAAACAATGGACGCCGTCCGGCCTTGGATACTACAACATCACAGCCTATGTACTCCCCGTTCCCTTGGAGAATATCACTTGGAATAACCGAGATACCAATTGGGTGCTAATCCGGAACATTTACGCTCACCTTCTCTACGATTTTACACATGGCAACCAGTTACCCCAGAACTTTTCTATCTGGTTCGAAGAAGTCCTGGCTCTTGGCATTGCTATCGATGTGTTATACGCTGGACCAATCAGTGCCGCTACTCTCATCGGCTATGATGGCTTGATAAGCGTAACGCCGTTTTACAACTACTCAACCCCTGAGCTAACGACAATCCAAAGCTTCGTAGATAGTGGTGGGGCGTTACTAGTAGTGGGCGAATGGGCACCAGAGGTTTGTACTTCCCTCACATCATTTGCAGGTATCACCTTCATCGAAGATTGGAATGTCAGTACAGTTACTGATATTACTCCTCACACAATCACACAAGGTGTCGATTCCTTGGACATCGGCTATTTAGGGGCACGCCTTGATGTTTCTCCGGTAGCGATGAACCTTGCCCGAACAGTGGAAGGCAAATGCGTATTGGCAGCCTTCGAAGATATTGGTCGGGTTATCGGCTTTACTTCCTCCTTAGCATTAACTGATTACAGGATTGGAAACATGGATAACCTCCTTCTTGCCATCAATATGGTCGCCTGGATGGTAGATGACAATCTCCGCCCCTCTGTGCCTGTTCTACAAGCTATTAGCGATATCATCACAACTTCGGAGTTTCCTGCTTCGTGGTCTGAGGCAAGCGATCCTGATGGCTATATTGTTACCTATCAGTTACAAGTAGCCCTAGATGACCTCTTCTCAACGATCTATCAAACCGTTGTTACCACCATCACCACAAGTAATGTGACGGTGTCAAGCGATGGTGTATATTATCTTCGGGTCCGTTCTCAAGACAATGAGTATCGCTACAGCCTATGGAGCAATGTCATTTCTGTAACTGTTGAACTCGCAAATCTTGCTCCCACCGCACCCACACTGAGCCTAGTACGAAACGATGATGGCTCAATCACATGCACTTGGACAACCTCTACTGATCCTGATGGTCAAGTTGTCTCCTATCTCCTTCAATGTTCCAACTTTCCAACATTCCTCCTCGTCTATCACTCGTGGACGGTGAATCATACCTCAATCATTATTGCTAGCCTCGAACCAGGTATGCACTACTTCCGAGTTGCGGCAATTGATGATGAAGGGGCATACAGCCTCTGGAGCAACAGTTGTGACATGTTAATCCCTGGAATTCCAAATTCCCTCCTCATTGGGATAGCTGCATTACTTGTCACTACCGTTGGGGTAGTGCTAGTTGTGTATTGGATTCGTATACGCCGAAAGGAAAGTGCATAAACCTCAACCAAACTTTTTTGGTATGTGCTCAGAGTAGTGAGATTCCTATTCAGAGGTAGTTGAAAATCCCAGCATTCGTGGTATTAGTTCTTCTAACGCCGCAGAGAGTGTTGGTCCCTTTGGATTTCGAGTTTCATAATACGAAATCCCTAACTTTTGGGCTAGTAATTTACCCTGTTTACGGGTGACTTTTCGGCGACCAGCATGTTGGTTTTTGTGACCAATGAGGATGGAGGGGATATTACCACTGGTTTGTTGTATGATCTCATGAAGTGTTGGTAGGTGAGCTAATCCTTCTTTGTTGAGAACATCAAAGATGTATAGGGCACCATGAGCCCCCTGATAATATGTACGGCGGTCAGGATCTTGTGGTGGGAGTACATTCCAAGCTAGGACACGAATGCGATTGTCAGCGTTCTTGAAGTCACGCACTGCTAGTGTAAATCCAAGGGTTAATCGATAGTCTCGAGGGCTGAGTTCAAAGCCCGATCGTTTTAACAGTGGTAACACATCGAAGGCTCGGTCACTAACCACGAGAAGTTTCAATCCGAATTTTCGTTGGGTGAGTTCACCAGCGAGGCGCTGTCCCGATTCAATGATAATGCCCCCGGGGAGAATTTGTTTGTCCGCCAGCCAAGTGTGAAACTTAACAGCCATTTTTGCTTCTTGCTGTTTAATTGGGTCAAGGTGAGCACGAGATTTTAATGTCTGTGCCGTGGCTTCGTCGTTGACGACAGTTAATCGCATATCGAAACGTTGCAATAGAGTGTGGCAACTAGGGCATTGCCCGTGTTCATCGGGCTTTACTGTTTTTCCACAAGACCAGCACTGCAAGGTGATATGCTCCCATCTGGAAGAAAATCAAAATAAAACGAATTCGAGTACCAGATATACTTTGTGTTAATTGTGGAATCCGTGATGAATCAAGATAGTCATCAGCGTTCTTGTTTGATTAGCACGACATGGTGATAACCATCATTGTTGAGGTCTTTGCTGATGGTCCATTGGGCCTTTTCGATGGTGTCAAAGAATTCTTGGAATGTGGGTAGCCAGAGTGGGAACCAACTCGAAGCATACGCGAGATATCGCCAGCGTAACCGGATTTGACCAATAGGGAGGCCCTCGGCACGGTTGCGTTGATGAAGGGCGAGGTGATAAGGTTTCTTAGTTCCTGATGGATCTGCAAAAGAGAGTAAGATTTTAGCTTGGCGGGAACCGAGTTGATGAATACGGTTGAGCATCTTTACAGTATCCGTTGGGGTTCCACAGATTCCAAAATTGTTGAAAAGTAACAGGAAGGTATTGAAGGATTGCTGAAAGGATGGAAGGTTGGTTGCAGAGCCGTGAACGGTCTTTTTCAGGCCTCGTTGCCTACAGACAGAGATGGCACCTTCAGAGATATCAAACCCTGTCACATCCATGCCTTGCTCCTGAAGATAAAGCGCATGACGGCCCGCACCACAACCGATATCGAGTATTGGGGATTCGGCGTGTTGAAGGATTTCTCGTTCATGAGCTGGCCACTCCTCAACAGTGGTAAAATACTTCTGCGCGGTGGGGCAATCGATGTACCCATCGTCTCGTTCAAGCCCATGGTAGATTGGTTCCGTGGAATCAAGCTGAGCTTTGAGAATTCGTCCAAAGACATCAGGGGTTTCCTGAAGTTCTAAGAGCATACTCTCACTTCAAAGTGACTAAGGACATCCAGTTAAATAAGCGCTAGGTCTGTAGACCTTACTTTAGCTAGCTTCTTGTTCTAAAAGCCTTATTTCCTTCATACAACCATGGGAACTTGAACGCATAGATTTTTGGACTATTCTGTCCAATACTACATGAACGGGAGGGTTTCATTTGCAAGCACGGCGCTTGACGCTTATTTTCGTGGTGATCACCAGTATTTTCATTAGTGCCATCATTTACCTGGTCATTGTTCAAGGCCCTCTTCTGTACAACCTCATCTTTGGTATCGGTGGCATCGTGGGACTCATCTTAAGTGTCCTTTCGCTTTTTATCGTGCCCAAAGAACGAGCCGAAGCTCCCCCTATGTACAAGCTAGAATCCATTTTGCGTAAAGGCGAATACATTAACCCTCAATTTCTTCGAGAGGATCCCGCCTGGGTGGATTTTGAATACAACCACTTTTACCCTCATCCTAAGGTTCCTGAACTTATCAGTCTCCTTGAAACCCCCTGGCCGTTCAAAGGGTCTAGTGCCACCCAATTAGGAAAGAAAGAACGAAGTGCTAAAGCGCCGCACCTCTATGTCACTGGACCTCCCAGTACAGGGAAAACCATTCTGATGAAACAGCTCGGATTTCAACTAGCGCAAAAACAACGAGGACTCTTTCGTCAATCCCGACCCGTCTACCTGGTGGAATTCAAAACTCTCCCACCTGAAGCGGACATCATCGCTGGAGGTATCGATCGGCTCCTCGCCGCTATCAAGGAAGACGACAGTCGCTTCCAATACCTATTCCTTGATGATGTGCACCTCAACCCACGGTTAGCCAATTCAATCACTAAACAGCTCTCTGGCAGCCAAACCGCCCTCATCTATTCAGGACGGTTAGGTTTTCAAGACCATTATCCTGCTAATGAAACCGAATTCTTACGGAGAGATCGCTTATCCCATGTAATAATCGAACTGGATCGAATACAAATACAAAACTTCGTGGACTGGTTTTCTCGCCAAACAAATCTCAATCCAGAATTACAGCCCCGACTCGATGAGCTTCAAAGGGAATGTGGCAACGATCTCTGGCTCCTTGGTCAACTCCTCTTATACTGGCTGGCTCATCCTGAGCACACTCCTACAGTAGATGACTTGTATCATACCATTGCGAACCATATTCGTGTTACTTACCGGGCCAACCCAGCATCCTGGACCGCTCTCATTTGTGTGGCTGGCTATTTTCAGTACGAATGGGGTGTACCTCAGGACTACCTGACAGCACAAGCAGGTATGGGACTTGCAGTGGAAACCATTGAAGGATTAAAGCAAACCCGTGACCTCACTGTCATTGAAGATATCGAAGCACGAGATCGTTCGAGGCAATCCATTGAACTAGGTTATCACCATTCCTCTAAAGCCCGGCACTGGTTTGGCGCTGGTCTAATCGCACCAGACTTGTGTCAGCACCTTCGGGATATCATCGACAACCGACTCTCTGAATTAAAATCTGAAAACCTCATCGCAGATCTAGTCCAAACTTACATCCTCTTTTGTACTCGTACACCTACCATTCAGAATGCTGAAAAGGTTACTCATTTACTTC
Organism: Promethearchaeota archaeon; assembly: GCA_048938385.1. Classification (GTDB taxonomy): domain Archaea; phylum Asgardarchaeota; class Hermodarchaeia; order Hermodarchaeales; family Hermodarchaeaceae; genus Hermodarchaeum. The sequence goes on from JBHLMG010000011.1 coordinate 32,960, forward strand.
TTGATATTGGACAAAATGATGTAGAACTTCTAGCAACAATAATTGAGCTTCGCTCAACAGAACTAAAGCGAATTCAAGAAGCGTGTACTCCCGAGGCCTTGGTCTTTGGCTGGGCTCAAATATACCGATTTCTCAATCAAAGGGATAAAGCCCTTGAAATATGTTCTAAAGCGTTGAAACTAAAAGAGTTTCCTGAAGCATATGACATGCAAGGAACACTTTACTATGAAACAGGGCATGCGAAGAGCTGCTTAGAGGCCAATGAAAAAGCGTTTTCTCTCGCAGTCGAACAAGATAATAAGAAAATGCAGATTTCTGCTTTAGATGGAATAGGATGGATTCTGGCTGTTTTAGGCCAAATTGAAGAAGCGATAAAAAAACACAAAGCCGCAAGTGAAATCCTCCAAGGGCTCTCGGATCCGATGATAGAAGCTCAGCACCTTAATGCTTTTGCAACAACACTGGCAAATGCTGAACAACATGAAGAGAGCTTAGAGAAATACCAGCGGGCCCTAGAAATCATGGAAGAGATAGGCGATCGACGCGGATATGCGTCATACTTGGCGAACACAGCGATAACCATGATCAAAGTTGGTAGACTCGACAAAGCCACCGATGCGGCTTATCGAGCCTTTTATGAACTTAAAGAAAGAGGACACATCCACAACGCCGCCTTGGCTCTTGGAAACATTGCGATGGTTCATTTTTTGAAGGGTGAACTAGAAGAAGGAGTAGATGTGGAACAAAAAGTTCATCAACTCCTTCTAGAGGCGAAAAGCAAAACCTTTGCGAGCATTAGGATGTTGATACGGACTAGAGCCCTCATAGAGTTGGGACGATTTGACGAAGCCCATGAAATCCTTGAAGCTGAAATCAAAGAAAATGAAGAACTCGATGAGCCCTGGATGGTTGCCTGGGCTCTCTCATTGATTAGCTATCTAGAGCTTTTACAAGGGAAATCTAAGGTTGCATTAAAAACTATCAAGAAAGCCTATGCCAAGGCTGAACATGAACCACTTCTTAAGGCTTCTCAGCACCTTAATGTTCTGTGGATTTGGGGAAAAGTCCTGATCGACCTTGAACAACATGAAGCGGCATTAGCAAAGCTTTACCAAGGTCAAAAGGAATTCAAGGCATTTTCACCAGGGATCTTAATATCTGATTATTTAACAGACATTGGGTTTGCTTTGCTTGGCCTGTCACGATTCGACGAAGCAGAACAACAATTTCTTAAAGCCCAAGAAACTGCAGAAAGACTCAAAGCACCCTATATTCTTGTCCGTGTGTATTACGGATTAGCGTTAATGCATCTTCGCCTTAATCAGTATACACAAGCGTTAAGTCTTGTTGCCCAATCCCTGCAACTAAGCGAGAAGATGAAACTCGTTCCATTCCATACCGAATCCAAGGCATTGCAAACGGAAATTCAACGAGCCATGAATTCAACAAAGGATTAGAGAGAACGGGACGAAAACTAATTTTCTATATCCCTTTTGATGTTTCCTGCCACTAGCGCAATGATTGTCCAAATGTCAGACCCTTAGCTATGTGAACACTCGCGAATTCTTTGAAGCATTGGAAGCTTGTGTGATTCCTATCCAACTTAAATCCACGAAGTAATCCAAACTCAGAATCATCGAGGACTAAAAGTGGCTGAGTTATCAATGTGGGTTATAGTGCTTGTCAAGCCATTAAAGGTATTAGTGTCTAAAATGGCTTCCAAGTCAGCTACTATTGCTGCAGAGATACCTAATGTTTTACCTAGCAGTCCTTGCTGCCGAAGGGTCGCCAAGTCTGGAACCCCTTTCTCAATTTTCACTGCAAGCTCATAATAACGCTCCCATGAGGGTTTTGGATTCCCTAGGGTCACTGATTGATAAAATACAAAGTCTAGCAATCGATTTAACACCTGAACATTCGCTTTTGGTTCTTCCGATGGCATGTGGCGAATCGACCGGTCTGGGATTCCGACTTGTTGGCAGATTTTCCGACCTTGAATCATCACATTCACGGGCAGGCGATCGACGATTGGATGGCCATACATGTGATTGTTCGCATAGATGCTTTGAAGCTGATCGTAATGTTCTGGCACTTGGTGGCGAACTACATTGAAGAAGTAATCTTTTTGTCGTCCTGGTTTAAGGGTCATGCCGGCAAACAGGATGAATTCAGCATTCGCCTTCTTCGCCTCGATAGCAAGTCCTCGCATATTATCGTAGGTATCGCCAATGGTGGGGATCGTCGGATAGGCCATCACTCCACCATATAGGCCTGCGTTACGAATTTGTTTTAACGCATCAAATCGTTCCTGGGTCGAAGAGGATTTGGGTTCAAAAACGATTCTCACCTCTTCGTCATGAAGGGTGATGCTAAAACATACGCTGGCAAAAGCCTGCCTGTGGATCTCCTTCAAGAGGTCAAGATCTCGGAGAACGAGATTTGATTTGGTTAATATGAAGACAGGTAGACGAAAATCGTGTACAGTTTCAAGAACCTGTCTTGTCACTTTGTACTTTTCTTCGGCTGGTTGGTATGCATCGGATACGCCACCCGAAACGCCGATGATGATTTTTCGTGGTCCCTGGTCCATCAATTTTTCTGCGTCTTGGTCCTTTAGGAACCGAACTAAAGTATCTGATTGCATTGTGCTCTGGGATTGAAACTTTTGCCGTTCTAGTTCTCGCCGTAGTACCTGTGGAGCGTTTTCTTTGATGCGAATGTGTGTATAGAAGTTATCAATGCGGTAATACTGGCAGTGACCGTCACAGTAGACGCAGCCATGTTCGCAGCCTCGATAAGAGTTCATGGAGCGATTGCTGTGAAACCAAGCGTCACCATAAATTGGCTTGGAGAGCAGAGTTTTGGCTTGAATGGTTTCGTAACGCATGAGTGTCTCCACAGTTTTTGCTGTATATTGCAGCGTGTATGGTAACATTAACCTTGTGTATTTCTGGAGAATTGAAATCAGGAACTGATCACGATTAGTCAGGGCTAGGGGTGGAAGGTTATCAGGTATTAGACATGAAAACACATTGAGCATGTAATCTAATTGTTCATCGCCTTTTCAGGAGGGCGTAATACCACTAGGCTTTTCCTTAGCTTTTTTGGTGCTTGATACGCTGACTTTGAATGGCTAAGAGGTGCTAGGTGTTATGGCACCCATTAATCTGTTCAATGACTTGGTAGATGAATTCACCAAACTGGCCAGTATCTTTGATTTTCGTTTTGATTTCACCACGGAGGATGGATTCATCCACACCCACATCGAGTTGGCTTAAAACCACAATTTCAGTGAGTAAGTCTAAGAGGAGGCGTTGTTCTCGACGCGATAGGTTCGGTCCGAGCTTATCTAAGAGGTAAAACGCGTCAGTGAACTGAAGACTTTCTACGGAGGCTAGTTGGGCAATAGCAGTATTGGTGTCACCAGCAAGAAAGTCCTTCCCAATACGAAGAAGGCGTTCACAAGCCTTAGCGTGGTTTACTACTGTGTTTTTTTGTTTGCTTACTGACATTTATTCCCGCTCCCTTCTCGGCGTAATGCGAATCCGTTGAATATGATCTCCAAAATCGATGTGACCCACCCATTGCACCCGAACATCCCCAGCTATCCGTTTAAGCTGTCGCAAGAATTCTCTTTTGAAAAAACCACCAATGCCTGGCGGCGCAGTATTCACTACTTCACGAAACATGAAGTTTCGGATCACGATAACGAAGAATTCTTGATCCTGGTTTAGACTAGCGTAGCAACCATAGGCGTTAAGGGCTTGAACAATTTGATCCAGACGGTCCTGAAGGCTTCCGCTTGGTTTATCGGGAAAAATTTGTTTCCACAGGATGCGTAAGCTTTGTCGGATCAGGTCGTTGATGGTTTTAGTATCGAAAGATTGGTTCAGTGTTTGTAAGAGTGCAGCGGTGACTTGAGCGGTTTTTTGAGGGAATAAAGTGAGGGCGAGGGGTGTGAGTGAGTAAAGACGCTTTGGACGGCCACGCTCAGCGGGTTCGCGGCGAGAAGATACTAGTCCAGCAAGTTCCATGGCATCGAGGTGGTTGCGTATGGCGCTGATATTGATGTCTAGACGGTTTGCTAGGGTAACTGCATTAGCATCGGCATCCAGTAGGTGCTCTAAAATGGCTCGGCGAGTCCCTGTAATCATTGGGGAGAGTTGGTTGTCCGATGTCACGGTGCTGAACCTTGTTCAATCCCGTGCCGTTCTTATATTTAAATCATTATAAACACTATAAAGTGACTATAATATAGCTCATGAACGATTTTAGAATGAAAAGCAAATCACACTGCCGCGCAATCAACGCAACATTGCACAAACAGTCTTGCTCAAATTTGCCTATTCGTAGCGCAGTGCTTTGACCGGATCGAGCTTTGCGGCCTTGCGCGCAGGGTAGTAAGCAAAGATGACGCTCACCAGCATAGCAAAACCAATTGCGATTAAGATCGTGTCCAATGGGAGTACAGGAACTAATGTGATGGAGCCACCGCTGAAACCTCCGAATCCTCCAAATTCGCCTCCAAAACCACTTGACATCCCGCTAAAGAGCAAGGGCAACATTAAACCCATTGCGTAAGCGAGAACCCAACCCACAAGAATTCCAACTAGTCCTCCGATGATACCAAGAAGAACAGCTTCAGTGAGGAATTGACTTAGAATATTTCGGTCTTTAGCCCCTATGGCTTTCATTATGCCAATTTCACGAGTTCGTTCCATTACCGAGACTAACATGATGTTGAGAATCGATATTCCTGCAACGAGCAAGGCAATAGAGGCAATAGCTAACAAAAAGACCTCCATGATATCAAAGACGCCTGAGACCGTGTTAATAATGAAGGTAGGTACGATCACAAGAACCTGATCTTCAAAAGCGCTCTCGATTTCGTCTGCAATTTCATCGGCTTGAGATGCATCTTCGATTCGGACAAGGATCATATCTACAGCTTCCGAGTCGAAAAGGGTTTGATAGGTTTCCAGAGGAATGAATACGGATCGATCAAAAGGAAGCATTCCTGAAGATCCGACCTCTTCCAGAACACCACCTACAATGAATGACACATTCACTGGAGCAAAACCAAAAGGTGGAATTCGTACAAGGATTTCAGCTGTGATGTTGTCACCAACGGACGCAATCGGATCTTGAAGATAGCCTATCATACACGAATCATTAGATCCAAGATCTAGGAATCCACCTTCGGCGAATTCTAAACGGTGTCCATACACCACTTCAAGGTTAGTGAAATTCACACCCACCAATCGTGTTTCAAGTGTTCCGCCTGTTTCATTGTAGACGGTCGTTCCCGTCTGTGAAAAGCCTAAAGTTCCAACAACTCCAGTGATGTTCTCGATTAGCTGAGTGTCGTTCAAATTGAGTGAGAATGCTCCTCCTCCACCAAGGAATCCACCACCTGGCATTACTGTCAGAATGTCCATGTCAAGCCCTTCAGTGAGTTGTGTGGTTATTTGCGCTTCGAAACCTCCGCTAAGAGCAGAGATGGAGACGACGGCCATAATGCCCACTACGATACCCAAGGTTGTGAGCGCTGTACGTGTTTTCCGCCGTCGCATGTTTGTGAAGGCTAATCCGAGGATGTTGCGTATGTTCATTGAAGCGTCACCTCTGCACCACCAACGCGTTCATTAACGAATTTTCCATCACTCATCTCTATGACCCGGTCAGCTACCGATGTCAGCCGTTGGTCATGGCCAACTACAATAAGGGTCAGTCCCTGTGTTTTGGTAAGGTTTCGTAGGAGGGTGATGATTTCAGCACCTGTTTTTGAATCAAGGTTGCCAGTAGGTTCATCGGCTAGAATGATGCGGGGATTATTTGCCAATGCACGGGCGATGGCTACTCGTTGCTGTTCGCCTCCACTAAGTTCAGATGGAATGTGGTGGCGTCTTTCACCCAGACCGATCATTGTCAAGAGTTCTTCTGCTCGTTTTCGTGCTGTGGCTGTTGGGACATCTGCGAACTTGAGAGGGAGTTCAACATTGGTTTGTGCTGTGAGTTGAGGCATGAGGTTGAAAAATTGGAAGACGAATCCAATGCGATGAAGCCGGACTTCAGCGAGCTTTTTGTTGTCCAAAGTGGACAAGTCGAGGCCTTCGATGAAGACTTTGCCTTCTGTCGGTTGATCAAGAGCTCCAATCAGGTGGAGCAAGGTGGATTTTCCACTACCAGAAACGCCTAAAATTGTAACAAATTCTCCTCGACGCACTTGTAGGTCAATCCCGCGGAGAGCGTGGACTTCAACGGTACCCATTTGGTAGGTTCTATGCAAGTTAATGGTTTCAATGGTATACGCTGATGTGCGAGATTGGTAATCATACAAGGCGGCAGTGAATTCCGCGCTCTCAGATTCTGGGTATTCTGTCAAATTCTTCACCATTTGTTAGAAGGTCCTTCGGTGATGGGAAATTTATGATTCTAAAAAACATGAAATTAAACAACACATATAAGCTTTTGCGATTAATTATATGCTATGTCGTTTCCTCCCTTCTTTCAACGACCCAAGGGCGTCTTGCTTCGAATCACAATTCTGCGGTTGCTGACTGATGGGCCCATGCATGGATATGAGATCATGAAACGCATTGAACAAGATACTGATGGGCGTTGGGTTCCATCGCATTCGCTCCTCTATAACACTTTAGGTCGCCTTAGAGATCAGGGACTCTTATCAGATCAGCCGGATCTCAAAGGGAAGGTAGAAAGAACCGTTTACAAGATTACAGACCGAGGGAGGAATCATTTAGATGAAGCACTGACCCAAATGGCTCAAATGATTTCCAATATGTTAAGTTCCATTCATGACAAACCTATACCTCGTTTACCTAGACTTCTCATGGACCAGTTACCACCGGAGGAAGTTCACGATCTCCTAATCAAAATGCGAAATAAATTCGAGGAGGTTATCGAATCCATTGATGAGGAGCTTCAGGCTGTCGAGGGGCGATTAAAGAAATCAGGTGGCTAGCTCTTCTTCGCGTCGAGGTACATCTTGTTCATCGCATTAAGGTATTCTTTCTCAGGAACTAGAGGTTGACTGATAACCCGCAAGATCTCGCCCGTTATTCGTCCCTTCTCAATCAATTGCGAGCCAGCGATTTTCAAGGCATCAAATACTTCTTTGGTTTTCTCGTTGCCATTTCTGAGTTCAGATGCGTGAGGGCGCAGTACAGCACCAGTAAATTCAGTGTTTGCGTCTAATGCGAGTTCTTTGGCAATTCGAAGTACAGTGTCGCAGTTTTCGATTTCCCACCAGCCACTTGTGCAAATCAAGACTATCTTCGATATCTTCGTTGATGAGGGAAAGCGTGCCCGGGTTCGACCATCGATGATTTCAAGGTAGGGCTCAACGATGGGACAAAGGCGGTTTAGGAAGTTCTGCATAGCACCAGGTAAAGGAATGTAAACAGGTGTAGCTAAAACAAGAATATCTGTTTCACGAAGTTTTGGGTATAGTGTTAACATGTCATCCTTATGAATGCATTCACCGACTTTTTTAAACCAGCATTGGAAATCACCGATACATGGATTAATTTTCAGGCGTGTGGCGTAGAAGAGCTCAACTTTTGCACCCGCTTTCTTCATACCTTCAATAAAGGGTGTTAGGACCATGGCAGTATTACCCTTTTCTAACCGGGGGCTACCGTTCATAACAAAAACGCGCGTCATAGAACTCACCAATAGCTAGACGGTTCAGTATCAAGGAGGGGTGTCCCTCCTTAAAGAACTAAGCTTCAGAATGGTGGATGAGCCAAAGGCTAGAATTTGATTTCTACAGATTCTAAACTACAAGTTGTGAAAAATTCTTTTCCAGTATGTTGCACTGGTCGATATTTTGTTATGTCCCAGACCTTTGTGAAGTATCCATCCATGACGGTAGCAGCCACGATTTCTCCTACGATGAGATCGTGGTCGCCTGCCTCAAATGTTTTCCAGACCTTACATTCAAGGTGCGCGATGCATTCTTCAATAAGGGGTGCATGGACTATCTTCGCTTTTCGGGGAGTGAGTGGGAGTTCAGCAAATTTATCAATATTTTTACCGCTTATGCGCCCAGCTTTCAAGACTTTTTCAGCCATATCAAATGTGGGAATGTTAACGACGAACTCGCCCGTTTTTTCGATGGCTTTGTAAGTAAATCGGCTTTTTCGAAGACTCATGGTAACTAGGGGCGGCTTAACACTGGTAGGAGTTATCCATGCCACAGCTGCTACATTATTTTGCCCATCAGGGGTTTTCGTACTGATTAAGGTGGCATTCAACGGATGAAGGAGATACAAGGAATTATCAAGAGGAACTGCAGATTTGTGGGGGCCTTCTGTCATACAAAATAACTTCCTTTCGAGTTTGTTGGCTCAAGCCCACAAGGGTAAAAGCTTGAGGAAATTAAGTCATTCGCTATTACCTATAAAGGCATACCAGTTACTAGATGTTTTTGTTGTGTTATTATTCAGGTTTTTCCAGACGGGCTTCTGTGCGAGCAGGTTAAACTGATTATTCACCCTGCCTTGAACACTTCTCTTAAGAGTCCTGAGGATTTTAATACCTCCAACACCTTCCTACTCACTGAGTGATGCAATTGACTGTCACAATCAAATGGTTAGATCATGCAGGTTTCCAAATACGATCAGAATCTAAGGTCATCTACATAGATCTGGCGGAAGAAGCCACTCCTCTTGAAAAGGCTGATATCATCCTCATCACACATTCGCATGGCGATCACTGCGATTCAAAACTAATCCAGAAAGCACGAACTGATAAGACTGTAGTCATCGCCCCAGCGGATTGTCAAACGCAAATAAGCGGGACAGTCTTGTCCTTAAAACCTGGCGAAGAGAAGATTGTAAACGAGGTAAAGATTCATGCCGTTCATGCCTATAACGAAACACGCTTCCGCTCTCCTGGCAATCCATTCCATCCCAAGGGTTTCGGAGTAGGTTACATCATCAACCTTGAAGGAAAAACTATCTACCATTCAGGTGACACCGACTTTATCTCAGAGATGAAAACCCTCGGTCCTATCGATGTGGCCATGTTACCTATTGGTGGAAAATACACCATGGAAGTTAGCGACGGAGCGGACGCCGCATTCGCCATTAAAGCTAAGTATGTCATCCCACATCACCATTGGGCTGGCCGATTTGGTCAAACTCCAGAAGCCTTCAAGCAAAAGGTGGAAGCAAGCTCTGACATTCAAGTTATCGTCTTAAAAGCAAATGAAGAATTCCAACTCACCTAATTCGGATACTGTATGGTCAAAAGCTACACGATTCCAGCAGAGAGCAATGGATTGAGGTTGAACCATGTCTTTGACGATCCGGCGTTTGTTCCGACCATCCGAGGACATTGAAGAGTATCTACGCCAAGACATTCCGTTAAACGGGTTACCCCTCTACGATCTTTTTTTGGGATGGAGATACTGTGATTGGTACATCGCCTGGGATCTTAATGAGATACGCGGGTGTTTAATTGTCTATAGGGGTGGACGGGGAATACCCACCCTCTTAACTCGGGGGACGCCTGAATCCGTTGAGCAACTAGCTGCACACATTACCTACGAGGTGTTATTTGCCATTGTTCCTGAATATCACTTGCCCTTCATTGAGAGAAGCTATGAGGTTCAATCTCTTGGTGATCTCTTCCTTATGGTCTTGGACCGAAATCGATATCATCCGCCTGACACGCTTCCAACAGAGCAGTTAACTACTGCACACCTTGAGGAAGTGGAACAATTCTATGCCCAGGTGCCTGCAGGTGCGTATAATCCACGACAACTAGAATTTGGGCCGTTTTATGGTGTTAGAGTCAAGAAAAAGCTTGTTTCGGTTTGTGGTACGATTGCTTATTATCCCCGAAGCCCTGGTATAGGAGTTATTGGAAATCTTGTCACGCTTCCTAAGTTTCAGCACCGTGGATATGGAACAAGCGTGGTATGCGCTGTTATCCAGGATCTCTTTGAAGTGTGCCAGTATGTTTCGCTACTTGTGGAGACGACAAACGAGGAGGCAATCGACATCTACCAACGCTTAGGCTTCACTGAATATGCGACTTTTAGCATGGGATACTGTCAACGGGAGTAGGGGATTAAAACAGAAAAATATTTAACGGGGAGACTGTTACCTCGGTTTAAGGCGATCTCGGATGATGGTGATTTTTCGGGATAGATAGGCCTTTCTGCCATGTGGATAGTGAGATTGGCGGATTTGTATTGGTGTTGTCTAATGTATTTGATTACAACAGGACAAAAGGAAGAGGTTTGCCAGGTCTGGGCATGATTGGGGCAGTTTGATTTATATTAATTAATCATTGAATAGTTCAGATAAGCTTTTATAGTAAAGGTGGCAAGCCCATATCAAACTATCGGAGGCTTAGCCTTGCCACCAGAAATTGAACCCGTTGCAGCAATCGAAAACGCAGTGAAGATCTTCACTAAACCTTTAGTGAAACCACGCAAAGGTATTGCACGACGGTTCGCAGGCTTCCTAAAACGCGAGCAACGCATTGTCCGTGCCTTAGATGGCGTCAGCTTCCAGATTCACCCCGGAGAATGTGTGGCCCTTCTAGGTCCCAACGGTGCTGGGAAATCAACCACCGTTAAGCTACTTAGTGGAATCCTTCATCCTACAGCAGGTAAGGTTAGCCTTTTCGGAATGAATCCATACCATAACCGAATCGCTTGTGCAATGCGATACGGTGTAGTTTTTGGTCAGCGAAGCCTCTTATGGACGCATGTTCCAGTTCTAGAAAGTTTCAAGCTCTATCAGAAAATGTACAATATCCCCAAATCAGTTTTCGAAGATCGTCTAGAAGAATTCTCAGAAATCCTCGATGTCAAACAGCATCTCCCCACAGCTCCACGACGATTATCATTAGGCGAACGAATGCGCTGCGAAGTAGCCGCAGCATTACTCCATCGCCCTGAAGTTATATTCTTAGATGAACCTACCGTCGGACTTGATGTCGTGGCTAAAAAGCGAATCCGTGACTTCATCCGTCGTATAAATCAAGAAGAAAACATTACAGTCCTGCTGTGTAGTCATAGTATGAGAGATGTCGAAGAACTCACTGATCGAATCATCCTTATCTCTCATGGAAAGATCAAATACAATGGTCCCAAACACGAACTTAAAGCACGCTGGAGTAACGAACGTAATATTCGAGTCGTCTATAAAAAAACAGAAGAAATTAATTGGAACAATTACTTTGGCGACTTGTTAGGGGTCCTAAGATACGAATCAACGAATGGAGAACTTCGCGTCCGCTATAACCAAGAGGTTATCAATGCGTCCGATGTGCTCAAAATCATTTTAGATCTGGTGAAGATACGCGACATCGAAGTGACAGAACCAAATCTCGAAGATATCATCCGTGAAATCTTCGGTGAAGAAGAACGCAACAACCAACGACTCAATTCGACAACACTCACTAACATACCATACCTGGAGGTCATGTGAATGACACGAAAAGACATCTTACGCCAACTACGCATTATTCCAAGCTACCTTCGCCTATCCCTACTCAGGCTAGGTGAAAATAAAATCCAACTATGGGGCGCCTTCATCACTAGCGCTGTCGGTTTTGCATTCTACGCCATATTCTGGAATGTTGTTACACTCCAAGTTCCAATCCTAACAGGTGTAGGATGGGTTGTCTGGGGAGCTGGAGAACTCACCTTCCTCGTTGGCATGACAAACCTAGCTTGGAGCTTTGGCGCGTTCTTCTGGATGGGGATCTGGGAAATTCACTGGTATATCACAGAAATCGGCATTGAAGAATACCAAATCCGTCCAGTCAGCTCTATCCTGCAAATTATTGCGCAAAACTTCTGGGCCGGAGGCATCGTCCAACTTAGTGTGGGGATTGTAATGCTGGTTATATCAACGGTCTCTTTTGGGTTAGTAATCACACCAATTGGAATTCTCCTCGGAATACTAGCTCTCCTGTTTGGACAAGCAGCCCTCTATATTCTCTGGGCAACACTGGCCTGTCTAGCTTTCTGGATTGGTCGAAACGCAGGACTCTTAGAGATCTCAGATGCCATCGAAATGAATTTCGGGCAAATGCCCATCGATGTCATGCCTCATATCGTCCAACACTTTCTAACTTTCATTCTCCCTGTCATCTTCATATCCACAGTTCCTACCATGATAATGCTTGGGCAACTACCCCTGAACCTGATCTTACTCTATCTCGGAATCGCAGGGCTCTTGATTCTCATTTGGATTCTCGCATTCAATATCACCTGGAATGCTGGACTGAAACGCTACCAACCAGTAGGGGGTTAGAAAAAAATGAGCAAAAAGGTCAAATTCAGCAGCTATCTAGCAGTTTCGAAGATTTCCTTCCGCAATGTCAAAAAGTATACGGTTGATTTCCTCACAAGCTTTGCTTACTTTCCTGCACAAATCATCGCCTTATACTTTGTCTACTCTATTGTATATGCTCAAACCTTCTTAATCGATGGAGCCACTGTTATAGGAGGATTCACTTTTGCTCAGCTCATTAACTATCTTTTCATCGCCATCATCATGCAACGCGCTCTTCCTCGCTGGAGACTCAGCACTGAAATCGAAAAAGACATCGATCGGGGGCCCCTTGTGTCTTATCTCGCTCGACCAATTGATTATGCTGGATTCAAGCTCTTTGGTGAATTCCCTCGTTCTTTCCTTTATCTCCTGTTTGGTTTGATCACTTACTTAATCACTCTGTTATTCATTCCACTACCAGTTCCAGCTTTAGTGAATCTCTTGCTCTTCGTTCCCTTTTTCCTTGTCGCATATATTCTTGCCTTCCTACTCGTTTTTGCTACATCTCTTGCTGCTTTCAAAATGAGTCAGATTTGGTGGATTCGAAATCTCCTTGGTCTCACAATGACGATTGCGGGAGGAGGATTGATTCCCATGAGCTTCTTCCCTCCACTCTTACAAGGCATCCTCCTCTTCCTTCCCTTTCAATACTGCTATTATACCCCTGCCATTATTTTACAGGGTTACTACACTGTGGAAGGCCTTATTGTCATCGCCCTGATCAGCGTAGGCTGGCTTGTTATCCTATGGTTATTAACTCGCGGTCTTTGGAACCTGGGACGCCGTGGGTACTCAGGTGCCGGGGGCTAGCTTTTTGCTTACATCCTGATCAATCAAGAATTTACTTCAGGAGCATTGAGAATACGCTAGTCAACAAGCCTGTGGATGGGGTTGCACCTAAAATCCTACTATTGAAGGCCCCCTCTTCGTAAACAAAAACACGGTAATCACTGTTTTGATCACCATTGATGTTAAATTAAATAACTTACTTGTATAATCCTTAGGACTCGATATGCCATTCCACATTTTTGATCTCACTGATAACCGTCAACTCTACTTCAAAGTACAAGGAGAGAAAGGTCCACGGCTCATTTTGATCCATAGTTCTTTGAGTAGCCATATCGAATGGAAGTATCAAGGTCCGATAGCTGATCACGCTGTGTTGACCTTCTTAGACTTACCAGGACATGGGGAGTCAGATCCTTTACCCGTTCCTGTCACAATTGTAGATTTTGTGGCAGTATTGTCACTTTTTCTTCGAAGTAACAATCTCGTCCCTGCGATTATCGTTGGTCATTCAATCGGGGGAGCTATCGCTCTGCAACTCGCCTTGGACTATCATCAACTCGTAAACGGTTTAATCCTTATAGGCACAGGAGCTAAACTAGGAGTGTTTCCTGCCATCTTAGAAGGCTTGAAGACCCATTATGAAAAAGCTATTGAACTTACCTTAGGGCAATTAATGTTTGGAAAGAATGCTGACCCCAATCTTGTTAAACATGCTAAGGAGGAAGCACTCAGATGCCCTAAGTCGGTAGGGCTTGCTGATTTTCTAGCCTGTAATACCTTCGATGTCCGCACACGATTACACGAAATCAAGGTGCCTACTCTGATCATCGTGGGTGATGAAGATAAACTCACACCTCCCAAATGGTCCCATTACCTGAAGGATCAAATCTCCGGTTCTCGGCTTGAGGTCATCCCTGGTAGTGGCCATTTCGTGATGCAAGAACAACCAGAAGCCGTGAATCATGCAATTCTAATGTTCCTAAATGCTCATGAATGGGTATAAAAAGCATCTTGATGCTGCCGCATTGGGAACCCATATAATATAGGGCAAAGAACCTAATGTGCTTCTCTTCTTCGGGCGGAGACGCCGAGAAGCTGGAAGGATGGTCGCATTGGCGGGACCACATGCCACCCAAAATCATGGTATTTCTTCTGGTCTCCGCCCTCCTTTTCTCTAACTAGATGTAGTATCTTTCTCCCCATATTACTCGAAGTAGAATATTGAATTAGTATGAGTATGGTAATTAGGGTGTTACCCCTCATCAGGACGGTGGTTAATTCTGCCTGAGCTTCCCGACATCATACTCCTTACTAGAAGTCTAAACGATGGTTTAGCCGGGCGAACTATTCACTCTACGAAAGTGAATCAACCAAAAGTGTTGAATCGCTCACCAACATCATTTAAGCGAAAAGTAGAAGGGCGTCAATTCATTGGTTTCTGTTACTCCGGTAAGTGGATTGCTGGGAATTTGGACAATCATTGGACTATCGCATTGAATTTAGGCATGGGTGGTGAAGTACGGCTACACTGGCCAGTAGAGGTTCCTGATCCAACCCGGGAACGGGTTATTTTTGTATTCAACGATGCCGCACAGCTTTGGCTACATTTTTGGTGGTTTGGTCATGTGCATCTCATACCACCAGGGAAATTGGAAGAACATCCGCAATTAAGCACCATGGGGGTAAACCCCCTTTCAAGCGAATTCACTACGGATCGACTTCTTGAATTATTAGCGAATAAACGCGGACGAATCAAAAGCTACTTACTCGATCAACGATTCATTGCCGGAATTGGTAATGTCTATGTACAGGACATTCTTTGGCATGCCAAACTTCATCCAATGCGAAACGCAAATACTCTCAGTGAGACAGATATTCACAAATTACATAAAGCAATCCAACATGTCCTCCATGAGGGAATTCGGTTTGGGCCTGGACCAGGGGAGCAAGATCTTTGGGGAAATCGAGGACAATGGGGCAAACTTCCTGGATGGCCAAAGATCGCTTATAAAACGGGAAAACCCTGCCCTACCTGCAACGCATTAATCGAAGAATTACGAGTAGGAAGCACAACTAGTTACCTGTGTCCGAAATGTCAAATCTAAAGATTTAACATTGGTTAAAAAAACCGGAACGGGAAGTACTCTTATCCTCATCCTCCATGTAAGCGTTCTGAAATGGTGATTCAATGAATAAGCGAGCAATCCAAGATCAATGGCCTGAACCTGATTCAATGTGTTATGGTTGTGGACGCAATAACGAACAAGGATTGCAGCTTAAAAGTTACTGGGCAGGTAATGAGACTGTCGCAACCTGGCAAGCAAAACCCTACCATCTTGCCTTTCCTGGTGCGCTCTGTGGTGGAGTTATTGCCACGCTAATTGATTGCCATGCAACGAATACAGCTAACGCTGCAGCCTACAAAGCTGAGGGTGATGAAATCGGCTCTAAACCCTTGAAAGGATATGTCACAGGCTCGCTCTCTGTGAAGTATCTGCGTCCTACACCAGTAGATCAGCCTGTCACCTTACGAGCGCGTGTTAAAGAAATTAAAGGTCGAAAAATCACAGTGACTTGTTCTTTATATTCCAATGAAATCGAATGTGCAACTGGCGAAGTAGTAGCTATCCAGGTGCAATAGAAATCCTACGATCTGAGATAAGATAGACACAAAAGTAGGCTATATGTGAAAGATGAAAGATAAGATCACCTCAAGGTTGGTGATGGGTCATTGAAGAAACGGATTCAACCTCATATCCGCTTGGGCGAAGGAGATGTCGCTGATATCGTTTTTATTGCAGGCAACCCGGACCGTGTTCCAAAGATTGCGGCGAAAATGAATGAGCCCACTGAGATCGGAAATTATCGAGGGCTGGTCTCTTATCAGGCCTTCACTCCTAAAGGGGTAGAAGTCACTATTGCCACTTCGGGAATGGGTACTCCATCAACGCACATTGTTGTGGAGGAACTCGCCAAACTTGGTGCGAAAGTGTTTATCCGTATCGGAACCTGTGGTGGTGTCAATCCAATTATCAAAACAGGTGATGTCATAGTAGCAACTGGAGCTGTTCGGGATGAATTGACTAGCTCAAATTATGCTCCTTTGGAATATCCCGCTTTAGCAACTCCAGAGCTCTATTTAGCGCTACTTAACGCTATCCAAGACCTCTTGCCTCCGGAACGAGTACATGTTGGGATTGTGTGGTCTACCGACATCTACTATGATCAGCGTGAAGAAGATATTCTCAGACGGTGGACTCGCGCTCAAGTTCAGAGCGTCGAAATGGAATCTTCCCTTCTATTCGTGTTCGCCCAGACTCGTGGTCTACAGGCTGGATCAATTTTAGCCTGTGATGGAAATCTGCATGGAAATCAAAAAAGTGAGCAAGCTGACGAAATGGAACTGTCTGGAGAGCAGAATCCTCTTTTAGTGGAGGCTGTACAAAAAGAAATTGAAGCAGCCATCAAGGCTGTCGACATATTGTATGTGTAAAAGTGTTTTAGAGCAGTTCATGAATGGATAGGAATAAGAGATTAATCAATGAAGGTTATACATTGTTAAGGAAAGATATCCTTATCATAGGAGCGTCTCTCGTACGCACCCTCTCCGGTAGTTTCATTAGCTATTACAGTAACTGCACGCCATTCAAACCTAGGTGGACTAATCCATGAGTTGCATAATTCGTGGTCATGATTATGTGTCTCTAACAGCACGCCTTAAAGATGACCCTGAAGGTCCCATTGAGGGAGTCATGAATGTCTGCCGTCGTTGCGGACACCAAAAACCTCTACAAGGGCTGCTCAGGAAAGGTGCGAAGCTCTTCAACGAAAAAGGGCAATGGTTAGTCACCGTTGAAAAAGCTGTCGTGATATAGGTATTTAATATATAGGGGGAGAGCAAGTCAACTAGGTTGATCAATATCCACCCCGCCATAGGTCCATTTTTCACCTCTTACGGGCTGTGGTATGTTTCACATCAAAGGAACTACCACTCCTAATCAAGCATTGGAAGTCGTAAAGATTTATGTAGTCACAAATTATGAAAACCTCACACCAAACTATCTCGATGTGAACTAAATGGGTATTCATTGTCACGATATGAAGAAAGGCCAAATTTTCATGTGTAAGGACTGTGGACTCGAACTCCAGGTTATTACCGAATGCACTGAATGCGAAACAGAAGAGGGTACCTGTGGATGCGAGGCTCCCTGCACCTTCGAATGCTGTGGAGAAGCCCTTCAACTGAAAAAGTAACCTAACCTTTAAGGGTTGGTTCTAGGGTTGGATGTAGGACCAACCCCTCGATTGTTTTCGTACCAGCTCACCTACACCTGATACTGCAAATGTTAAGGCTTTAATAGAAGCCGTCTCATCCAATTGGAAATACTCCAAGGAATTCCAGTAAATTACTACCCAAACCCCCAGCTTAAGAAGACTTTCAACTTGATCTTTGATTGGCGATGAAGCTTGGAGAAACAATTTGACTCCAGAACTATTTACTACGAGTTTTATTTCCACATCTTCACCTGGGTCATCAAGAAGGTTCTTGATGTCGCTCATTAAGAGTTTATCTCGGAAGGTATTTCCCTCTTCGAGGTGAAACAAGACATCATGAGATGCCATAAGTTGTCACCCGGGCATACTCAGTAACTAGAAGATTTTAGCTATTCGTATCAAAACACCTAATTACAACAACTCTCAAACCTTCAGATGGGATCTAAAATGGCTGTTGGTCGATTCCAAGTTATGGCAGTCTTACAAGCGGCCCGGGCTCATATCCTTGGATTAGAACTGGCTTCAGCGAAAAGTTGGGGATTAAACCGTGCGATATTCTATGCCGCAGCGAAACGCGGCTTTAAAGGAAAACGACCAGTTAAACGCACACGAAGCGAGATCAAAGCGACACCTATTGAGGAGACGCGAGAGGCATTCTATCTCGGAAGCGAGATGGCCTTCAAAGCTCCTACAAGTGGAGCCCCAATGCTTTTCGTGATGGGAGATCAAATCCAAACAGAGGCTGACTTCCAGCGCCAAATCGAGAGGAGATTCAATGATCACTTTATAGAAGCATGGAGAGACGCTTTAGAATATGTTCGTGGATTTGACCAAGAAGTACTACTTTCACAGAATGGGTTCTTTTCAGAGGTGTATAAACCTCAACGGGATATACTCGCAAAAAAATGGTCTGAACAAGTTACAAAGTAACTGCTTCTTGTAGTGTTTTTCACAAGATATATCTCAGGGTTGCGTCCAATTATTTCACCCTAAATGCTTGAGGCTTCTTATACGCAAGCTTCCCCCTAGTACGCATTAAATAGTCCCCAGTTAGGTGTTAGAACATTGCAGCGCCGTTGGCTTGTGGTTATCCTAGTTATTACCGTGTTAAGCCTTGGGCTAGTCGTAATAGTTATTTTCCGCCCATTTTTGCCTTTCAATCAATTACCCCATGAAATGGTTTGTCAACTCACTGGTGAGGATGCTACAAATGACACAACACTTGTCAATGTGTATGGCACTGACATAGGCATCATGGTCCGACACCAAGATCGTATGCACTTCATCTTCGGCGATACCTTTGGACCAGACAAATGGGATTGGCGTTCCAATACCATGGCTTACACACTTGATGACGATCCTTCTGATGGAATTATCCTTACGGGTTGGATTACCGATTCTTCAACACACCTTGCAAAGGAACTGATTTCTAGCCTCAAAGTGGATGATGTCGAAAAAACCGTGATTCCGACGACCGCTTATAGTTCGGGTGACTGTTTGTATGTGTTTTTTATGTCCGTGCAGAGTTGGGGAGACGCTGGAGATTGGAATTGCAATAATGCTAGTGTTGCTTATTCCTTGGATGGTCACAACTTCAGCAAAGCCATGAATATGAGCTGGCCTGGAACTTCTCACTTCATTGAATGGGGGGTGGTCAAGGGAAGTGCTACGGCTCCTTCGACTGGCGGATACATCTACTTCCTCACAACAGGAAGCGGTCGCTATCAACATTGCTACCTTGCTCGAGTATTAGAATCCCAGATTCTTAACCAGAGTAGTTACCAATACTATATTGGCTTGGGATCAGATGACCTTCCTCTTTGGTCTAATAATCATACCGACGCAACAGCCATCATTCAAGCACCAACGGGGGAAATTTCTGTGATGTGGAATGATTATTTAGAATTGTACATGATGATGAACCTCGATGATGTTGCCAAACATATCGTAGTTCGAACAGCTCAATCCCCGTGGGGCCCTTGGAGTCTTCCAGCTGTGGTTATCAGCCCTCCTGAATACATCGGCTTCTACGCTCCTAACATTGATCCAACGCTAGTGGAAGACAATGGTCGTATTATCTACTTCACCATGAGTCTTTGGAATGAATACAATGTCTACATAATGAAAGTGGACTTAACTCGTTTATCAGGAGTCTATCTACAAAATATCAGCGTTTCTGATGGTTTTGTAACGCTATGGCCTTTGATAACACTCGTACAAGTGTTCCTTAAACATCGGAGAGGGAATGTTCTCCAGTGAATGTTATGCCGTAGGCTAGTTGGAAGGGAGTGCTAACCGTGTCCAATCGATGAAATCTTCGCGTTTACGGTCGATTCGAGTACTGAGCCATGAGATGAGATCGTGTACGGTTTTGATGGCAGCAGGATGCATCATCATGAACACATCAACTCCCGCTAATAGGAACATCAAAGCCGTAGTACTCTCCCAGATAGGTCCACGCAATTCCCGGGGTCCAAGTTCAGGGTTTTTCATCCAAGCTTCACGTGCTGCCCAGGCGTTAGTTGTTCCACTACTTAGAGGAAATTGAAGTTCGGAATCACCCAAAATTCCAGCAAGACGCATCCGTTCCATGATGGTGAAACTGTACTCAGCGCCATACCCGAGAGCCGCAGTCGTTGGATCGATGATAATTTGGTCTGATGTGATGTAATCGAGAAGACGTCTGTTAAGCTCTTTTTGCTGATTAATGTCGATGCTTGTCCACGACAAGACCAGTTGGTCGTGTGTCTTCGCTGCTTTTGCGACAGGTTCCCACATATCTACTGTTGCGGACGCTAGAAGAACCCGTTCACCTTCTGCCACCTCCGCAGCGAGTGCAAGAAGTTCAGCATCCTTAACGGGATCACCTGAGCCGCCAACGATGATAGGGACTTTCACATTCTGGAGAACATTCTCAAACCCCTTCATTGCATCCTTAGCACTCGTATCGTTCAAAAGCGGATCTGTACTAATCATGTGGTAGGTGATAAGGTCTGCACCAAACTTATCAATCACTAATCGAGCCCAATCAACGGGATCATCCATTACCTCATCGTAATGTGTTCGTACGGCTTTAGCAAGTTTAATACGCATATCGAAGACATCTGCAGCGACCACGGGAAAGTGTTTCGCTGGAGTTTGAAAGAGGTTCCAAGCAGGTGCTTTATGACCTCCTACTGTAATGGTTTTACTCCGTGAACCTCCCTGTCCTTTCGTAGCTCCTAAGGTGATTTCACGAATTTCTCCTGTATATTCAGCGAGTGGGGCTTTGAATCGGAGCTTTAGCAGTTGAGTTGGACGCACTGGTGAAGGTATACCCGGTGTGGGCATCGTAGCTTGTCCCGTTGGAAGCTGCATCTGTATCCCTAAAGCAGCAAGTATTTGCTGGGCAAACTGCTGAACTGCAAAAGCGTTTTGGGCAAGGAATTGTCGGGCTTGGTTAGACATGCCAGCTCCACCCCCCGGAGGAACGGTAACCTCGAGCTCATCGACATCAATTGTCATTTTCTCGAGTTCAAGTTCTTCGAACTTCCCAAATAGCGCCTCAAGTGGACCAAGAATACCTAATTCGGGATCGTCTGTCGAGAATGTGAGTTCGGTTTTTTCTTTTTTCTTATCCGGTGGCATTCTTGATAGCCTCGTCTATTTCTTGCCCTTTTCGTCAAGGCGTTTGATGATCACTTTTTCAGCATAGATTTTTGCATTCTTGAAGATGATCTGGAACCCGGGACTACCGCTAGCTCCTGGTACTGTCGTCATTAACTGACCAGGCATCATGAAAGGTTGTACTTGTTGAGCTGCAGGAGAGATTTCTTCACGACGCTCCTCTTCTTCTAATCGTGCTGCTGCACCTGTCTCCACCCAACGTTCAACGATTGGGTGGTTGTGGTCTTTAAGGTAGGTTTTCAGTTCATCTATGCTAGTCACATCGTTTTCTGTTGGAATGATGTCTCGAATATTCGTTGGCATGAAATCATAGACTCGATCCTTGATAGCCTTTGGTAGCCAGACAATTCGTTCCCAGCTCCCATCCACTGTCAAAAACTTTGGTGACCGTAGGTACTCAATGGATAACCCATGGAAGCCAGGAATCTGACGACCACCTGCTGTTGAGTCTGCCATTGTGGAAAATGGCAACCCGTTTACAGCTGGTCCCTTATAGTCACGATGCACAATTCCCAGTCCATCAACCTCTGGAATAATGAAGGCGATGGCTTCAAAACAGCCACAACTCGTGTGTGGGTTCTCGAAGGCACTGTACAGGGCTACATCGGTCACCGCGCCGAGGGTCTTCTCCTTATAGGACTGATTTACTCCTGTATAGATGCCTTTCACAGCGTCAACAGTATCGCCTTTTTCGATAGCAAAGAGCGGTCCTTTCGGATCTATCCGGGCTGCTGCACGGCCATCAAACCAACTGATTGCTCCGCAGTTTGCATAGCGTTGTGGTGTAATGACACACATGTGTGTTGGGCTAAAGGATTGACAGAGGGTACAGCCATAGAACACATCGACTTCATCGTCTTTAAGACCGCGGGTGCGTTCATCACGCGCGTTGTAGGTGACCATGGCTGTATCGTAGATTTCGTCCATTTTAGTGGGATCAGTGTAGAAGGTGACTTGGATTTTTTCGATGATGGGTAGTTCGGATTTGTAGAGGCGTTGGTATACTTGACCCAGAACCTTAAAGGTGTTAAAGCCTTTCTGGAAGGATTTCTTACCAATGCGAATCCAGATATCATAGCGCTGATTAAGGTGCATAGTGCCTTCCACAAAATTGGTATATTCGTGGATGTGCCGTTCGATGACCCCTTCGAGGTCTTCTTCGACTTCCTTGCCTGCCACTTCGATGAGGATACCGAATGGATGGCTGGCGCCTTCTTCGAGGTCTTTTAGATCGGGTCCAATGATGTTGATTTTGCCGTCTTCGATTTCGTTCATTTTTCGGGTTAGGACCAACTCGAATTTCTTTTGAATTTTAGGTCCACCGAGTTCGACTTGCATATCGGCTTTGCGAATGCGTTCACCTTCGAATACCACTCCAACCTGGATAGGTAAGTCTTCAAATGACATTTACTTGGTACCTCCTGCTGCAGTGAGGATTTCTTTCAGTGCTTCATTCCATTTTTGTTTCTTGAGGTTTGGAAAACTCCATGATGCGTGAGGTTGATAATAGCGGCCAAGGGTGATGGTCTTGATGTGGGGAGAGAAGTTAATGAGCGCAGATAGCATGAGCCATTCCATATAGTAGGGGAACCCGAAGGTCATTACAAGGTCGTGGGGTCCTTTCTTTGGAGCGACCATCCATTCATGGTCTTGGAGTCGTCCAGTAATTTCCATAGCACCATAGGCATAGGCGTTGTTGAAGCCTTTCTCTTTGAAGGCTTTAATAGTGTTACCAGTGGCGACGATGGGGATGTTTGTGGCAGTCGAGAGTTCGATGAAGTACTCAATCATGGATTTCTTTTGCGTCTTCTCTGTAAGGGCTTGAGCACCTACAATAATGAGTGGGTGTTTCGCCTTCTTCATGAGGGCTCCCACCACGGCGGTTTTTTTGAGTTCTTGAGCCTTAGTGGGTCCACAGACCTCTGCGGTTTGCCAAGGTTCAGCTCGCATCATTTATTTGCCACCTCCGTTACCACCATAGACGAGTCGTCTAATGAGAGTTGGGTCGGGGATAGGTTTCTCCTTCCATTTATTCTCTTTCATCTGGGCTTTGATTTTGTCCTTAAGAGTGATGGGGATATCCGTTTCGCGTCGAATAAATCGGTGGATGTCATCAGGGAAGTAGCCGTAGTATTTTTCGTGTAAATCGATATAGTGGCTTAACTTGATGGCCCGACCCTTACTGGTGTCGTTGGGTCGGATGCAAAGTCTTGCGGTCAAAACCATGAGCTCTTCAAAGTTTTCCACAGCGTAGAAGAGATGTTCTGGTCCTGGGGCAATTTGGACACGGTTTCCTGTTCGAGCATCCCATACCATCCAGTCTTCATCTCTATCTGCTCGACCAAGGAGCATCCGTCGATACTTAGTACCATGGGGACCGACGATGACAGGAACTCCGAGTCGCCAGAACCCAGCTGCAATAGATGCCGCCTTCTGAGACATAGCCCCCCAAGAAATTCCTACTGCACCGACCCGGTTGTGTATATAGTCAGCAATTTCTTCATAGTTCCCTCGGAGGTTGCGTTTCGCAAAGATGCTGGCAATCTTGATTGCCGCGCCTGCTATGTGGGAGTTAGCAACACAAGAACCCACATTGAGTACGCTTCCGGCATCGAAAGTGCCAGGTCGGCGTTCGTAGATCGATTTCCCTTCCTCATCTTTGATGGCACCGACTGTCATGGCGGCACATCCCGAGAAGACTACGATAAACCGGCGCTTCGCGAATTCCTCAGCATGGTCATGGATTGCACGCCCTCCATCAGGGTAGTTCGCGCAGCCAACATGAGCGATCACCCCTGGAATTTCTCCGAAAACAATGGGCTGTCCAACAGTTCGAATTTCGGTGTCTTTGATCGCACCGCGTCCGGATCGAACCATGAAGGCTTCTTGTTTCCATTGTCCTTCTGCGGCTTTGACCATCCAGCTGTGAAGGTCATATTCGTTGGGGCATGCGGATTCACACCGAGCACAACCGATGCACTCGTTGTATACATCAGCAAGCGGGCCAAGGTTGCCCTCCGCAGCGGCCAGTACCGCATCCATTACGGGTTGATCATTCGGACAAGCACGAACGCATTCGGAACATTGTCGACAAGCCTGGGCAAGTTCCTTTATCTTTGCCGCACTAGGTAGGGATCCTTTCTTCTTCCGTTTTGGATACATCTTGATGGCTGTCTTGACTACAACTTCACCAATCTTCTCGTGATCCCGAATATAGACACCGGGCATTTTGCCAGAAACAAGATCCGCAACGATATCGTCAGGATCATCTTCAGTACGATCTGGTAAACCCATCGTTGACTTATCACAGGTCGCAATGACTGGTGAGTTGACTTTCTTCGCGTGTTCGAGGATGTCGGTGCGAATACACTGCTCATCTACAACAATGACATCAGCAAATCCGCTACGAACGAATCGTAATTGCCAGGAAATTGGACCAACAATTTTCGCTTTCTTCTCATAACGTGTTATGTCCCAAGCAGTACAACAAATTCCAGCGATATCGATGTTTTCAAAAACGCCTGTTTCAGTAGCATAGTCCATGATGTAAGTCGCCGGTACTACATTGTGCCCAATAGCCAGAATCATCGCTTTCTTGGGATCCATACTTGCTATCCCTGCTTCAACTAGGGGGGCCTCAGGATCAGACTGCGGAAATCCAAGGGTGGAAATCTGAGCGAGGTCAGCGATTTCCATACCCACTTGGTCAATCATACCTACATGGAAGGCCTTCGATTCAAAATCAATCCAACTTCCCTCTTGACCAGTGTGAACCGCTGAGAGTGTATGCGTTAACTGGGTTTCGCAGTAATCTAAAATTGCTGCCGCATCTTCTAGGGTGCGTGGGCGAATCCCCGTCACCAGACGGGAAACAGGGGCTTCGATTTCCACACCCTCTCCTTGGGTTAATTCAAAGCGTGGACCAAATTCGTGAATCATGTGGTCGACCATATGTCGTGAGTGCGCAAGGTGCGCCGCACACCCGATGTTCGCAGCAGCCAACACAATCCGCGCTGACTGACCTTCGATATCGAGTCCACAAGCCCCCCGCTTACCTCCCGTCAAGTCACATTTCCCGAATGTGCATAAGCAGCATAGTTGGCATGCTGGCATGTATGCAGGTCGATAGCGTGTCAGGAGCTTATGGTCCCAACTCCTAAGTGTAGTGACATCGGGCATGGGGGTTGGACCCATGGGTTCGTCCCAATCATCATCAATGACTCGACCAATAGTAACTTCGACATTACGGAAGGACCCGAATCCGGTGTCAAGTTTATCGGCTTTGAGTCTTGCTCGTTTTTGTTCTGTCAATGCAAAATCAACCTTTTTTTGCGCGCATTAATAGTATGAAGTAGTGTTCAAATAGTACCGGTATATCTTTTAAGATTTGATGCTTCTGCAAGGTTTCTAATTGGATGTATATCTCCTAGATGAAAAATGGAGACCATGTATTACTTAATAAGAGACGATTACAAGGTCAATCGATGGGAATTTTCTTACCATTGATGTAGGCTTCTGTCACTTCGCTATAAAATTCGAAGGGATGCCCTGACCACACAATGATATCAGCATCTTTACCAGGTTCAAAGCTTCCAATTCGTTCATGCAGGTTGAGGATCTCCGCTGGGTTAATAGTGACGCATCTCAAGGCATCGTCGCCGCTCATGCCCTCCTTAATGCAATGCATTGC
This sequence comes from Promethearchaeota archaeon, assembly GCA_048938385.1. Lineage (GTDB taxonomy): Archaea > Asgardarchaeota > Hermodarchaeia > Hermodarchaeales > Hermodarchaeaceae > Hermodarchaeum. The sequence goes on from JBHLMG010000011.1 coordinate 58,700, forward strand.
AAGTAGGGGAAAATAAAGCATGGGTGTAATTGAATCGGTTTGCAGGGCAACTTTGACACCCGCATCATTAAGGGTAACCGCGGTTTTGAATCCTTTTTCTCTGACTTCGGGTTTGCTTGCCCAAAGCATCGTTGGTCCAACAACCGCTGGATATTGTTTTTTGGCAAGAAATTTCGCAATCTTATGCCCTTCAGTACAGTGGATTAGAACCAAGTGAAGATTAAATTCCTCAGCGATTCGGATGATGGTGGCAATATCATCTGCACGGTGACAATGGGCGTGAATCGGAATTTCCCGTTTAATGACCATCGCAATGGTTTCGAACCCCAAGTCTCGTTTAGGAGGCGTTGGAATAGCCTCACCTTTTGCTTTGGCTTCCTTCGCCTTTGCTCCAAAAGCCTTCCACTCATCCAGATAGTTTTGACCATCTGTGAAAGTCTTACGAAGCAGTGCTGCTATACCCATGCGGGTCATGGGCATTCTTTTGTTATCCTGTCCATGAACTCGTTTTGGATTCTCACCTAATGCAATCTTTAGTGCAGAAGGAGACATGACGATCATATCCTCGACGACGGTTTGGGGTATTGGTTTGAAAATAAAAGCTTCACCGGAAATCACATTACCTGATCCTGGACCTGTGTTCACAGTGGTTACCCCGCCCTTGATGATTTCTTTTAATGAAGGTTCGAATGGGTAGAAACCGTCCTTTCCTCGCATTTCGGGTGTGATAGGAGTAGTCATTTCGTTCCCATCCTGACCCATCGGTCCGATTGTGCCATCGAAGAGTCCATGGTGAGCATGGGCTTCCACGAATCCAGGTACAACAAATTGTCCTTCAACATCTGTGATTTTCGCATTACTGGGAATCGGAACTGATGGGCCAACATCGACAATTTTTCCACGGTCAAAAAGCAGCGTACCGTTTTTAATAAGTCCCTGCACAGGACACAAAATCGTTGCATTTGTAAGGGCCCGCAAATTGGTCACCACCATACCATTGCTTCAAGAATTACGAAAAGCTTTGGGTGACGCGTAAAACAGATTTTTTATCAAAGGTTAGACGAAGGTGTAACTATTTCCCTCTGCTAATAACTAATGAAGCATCTTTAATGGCTCTGAGATCTGTTACTTTCCCGATTTGGTTCCGTTTCTGCTTTTCGGAACTTTGGAAATAGAGCGCCAGTCTGTTCTTTATATTCCCTGTAGGCATCACCAAATCGTCGGATGAGGTCCCGCTCTTCAACATATAGCATAGTGGGTGTATAGAAGAGGAGAAAGATAGTAGTCACTATGAGGAGAAAGAACGAGTTGACTAAGAGGGGTAAGGCAATAAACCAACTGATTTCCCCAAGAGTTTGAGGGTGTCGAATGTACTGATAGATTCCCCTGAACATCTTGGTGTTCGGGGACGGTGTAATAGATTCTGGTCCTGAGTCTTTGAGGCCCTTCAGCCAAATGGGAAAAGTGATGATGAAGATGATAACGGCCAGGATGCTGCCGATCCAGGGGTCTGAATGAATTGACCAAGCGAGTTCAGGGATCGGAAGCCAAATCCAGAGAAAAATGGTGATTAGAGCGACTACCATGAAGATTGTACCAATTGTGCGGAGGGTTTTACATTGTTTCCAGGCTTTATTACCAGCAGTTTCTGCTCGACGAGCTGGCTGTAAACTTGGAATGTAAAAGCCTGCAAAAAAAGCTAGACTGAAGAATAAGAGGAGAAGGTTAATCCAGGATACTAGCACATCGAACCCTTGAATCTCATATGTCCCGTTTTTTATTAGTCTGATTGTTTAAACTCGGTTGACGAGCTGTGACCTTAATTTCGGGATGATGGATTGGATTGCTTGAATTGCAGGAGATTGAGGGGCAAAGTCAAGGGGAGCTACGCCTTTGATATTGGCTTGACGTATTTCTTTGTCGAAAGGAATGCTGGCAAGTAAAGGAATATGGAGTGCTTTAAGGGTGGATTCGATGGACTCGTTTTCTCCTTGATCCATGACTTTGTTGGCAACAGCGAAGACCGTATTAACGCCGATGTCTTGTGCGAGTTTCTTGATGCGCTCGACTGTATTAATTGAGGTTTGTCCAGGTTCAACCACAATAATGAGGGCGTCCATCCCACGGGAGGTTCCTCTCCCAAGGTTTTCGATACCGGCTTCTAAATCCATCACGAAGGCTTCCTCACTTCCCACGATGAGATAGCGAATTAACGCTTTGAGTAGAGCGCCAGCCGGGCACATACATCCTGACCCGCCAATTGTGACGGTTCCAGCAACGAGGAGTGTGACATTATCGGGTGCAGGAACGCCAAACTTCTCTGCTAGATCCGAAACATGAGGATTCAGTTTGAACATACCTCCGTATGTCTCTTTATCCATTCCCGTGCGTTCCTCAACTAATTCGTCATTGTCTGTGAGTGGTACAATTGTTCTAGCGACATCTGAAGGAATACCCAATGCTGATGCCAGTGTGGGTGTGGGATCGGCATCTACGGCTAAGACTTGGATGCCTTCTCGACCTAGCAATCGAGCAAGAGTTCCAGCCAAGAGGGTTTTTCCGACTCCCCCTTTGCCAGCAACTGCGACTTTCACTATGGTCACCTGGTGAGTGTAGGTACTAATATACGGGGCTTAAAGCCTTCGTATTTAGCCAGGAAGTCCCCTGTTAAAATTGTTGGATGAACTGCTCAAGAATGGATTCTTCGCTTTGAATATCGGGAGGCGGGCTAGTGAAGGGCTTGAGGGAGACAGGAGTCCCATCCATCCGATTGACAGTTCCTCCTACTTCCACACCAGTAAGTGCAGTGGGAATAACGAGTTGGGCTTCGCGGGTTGTCAAGGTAGGATGAGTTGATAAAGCAACGATTGGAAGATCACAAAGAGCCTTGGCAACGGGCCCTGGGAGGAGGCTTAAGGCATCCCATCCGACTATGAGGGCTGAGTCGAATTCTCTTTTGAGAAGCCCTTGAAGGGGAGAGACATGAGCTGCAGGTTTCGATGAAGTGAAATCTATGGCATAGGGGAGTTTAGTTGCCTGTAAACTTGATTTCACGGCTCCGATTGTATTGCAATAAGTGACCATGGGAAGTGTGACACATTTACGGCCATTATTATTCAGCAATGAAGAAACCTTGGCAAGAAGAGGTAGTGACTTGGAACTATGGGAAGCGTGAAGTAATCCGCTGCCGTAGAAGAGGGCTATGAAATCAGCTGATCCGAGTTGTTTGACAAAACTTAGAAACTCGATCGCTGGGACCCCCCCAACTTGGGCGGGTGGAGTTCGTGCGTTACCTTCCAGTTCTGGAATTAATGTCTGGAGAAATTCGATATCACCATCTCCTGGAGAGAGTATTAGTTGGTGATTAGCTAATCGCATGGATTCGGAATCCCGTATGTCGATAACTGACACAATTCGGCTCTCTCGTCCCTCTGGGATTTTTTCACCTTTCGGAAAGACTGTGTAGCGACTCGCATGTCGATGATGGCTTTCTGCAGGGTTAACTCCCCAATAGATAATGTGATCTGCCTGGTTACGCACTTCATCCAATAGTTGCTGGTGCTGGTCACCCCCTTGAAGGTTTGATTCTAACAACTGTCCATATTCAAAACTCGCCGTACTATCAAAAACGCCCTTCAATTTCTTTGTGAGAGTCAGTCCTAACCGTATTGCTTCAGTTGGACTATTTGACCAACCAATTAGGAGGGGTTTAGAACTTTCTTTCAGGAGTTTCACTGCCAAATCTATTGTTTTTTGCAATGCATTGCGCTTCTGCCTTCCTGTGCTAGTTTTGATTAAGGAAGTTTTAAGACGAGATCGACTAGAAAAAGAGCTGCAGTATTCGTGTCCTAGCCTGCAAAGTCCCAAGGATTGTAATCCTGATTTCGTTAAAGTGACTGCAACATCATCGCAGACTACTGAGCAACCACAACACACTGTATCCTGCATGCTTCATCCCGGTTAGGCTAAGGTTGGTTACCAAATTTCAATGGCTTTCACATAGCAGCCCTGCTCGCAAACTCGGCAATTCATCCTCTCAGGGGGAAATCGTCTGCACTTGTCTAGATTGATAATATGAGCTATCCCATTTTCTACTTGAAACACTGTAGATCCTGACCTCGCTGCATGACCAGTTGCGGTATTCGGTTCTACTGTTGCATCCACAGGACAAACAACAACACAATTGCCACATCCCGTGCATTTTGTGTCATCTAATGATAGGCCGGTTTCCTCAGCAGTTAGAAGGGGTGCAATGAGATCTGTAAGCTCTTTTAATTGGTCTGCATATTGATTCTCTTCGTATAATGGTGTACACTCTTTGAGTTCAACTTCACGCAGAGCGAGCCGTGTTGCAAAGGCCATACAAATCATGCCACACTTCTTACAATTCGTTTGAGGAAGAAGTTTGTAAACAAGCATGGGATTCAATTTTTGGCCCGCCATACTATCACATTTTAATTTCTGATATTTTGGTGCAGCTGCGCCTTTAGCTCTTCGGCAATAACGAAGTAGTGTTTATAATAGCATTTGCCTTCACAATTAAATGAAAAGATTGTAAGGTAAGAAGTGTTAAAGCACTCGTAAGGGTATCGAAATAAGGTAAAACCATGCGGTGACCATGGTGGCGAAACCAAAAAGGACCCCATCCCCCTCAAAAACTTCACAAAAACGCCATAAATCGAAGACCAAGAAGCCCCCTCGTATTGCACTTTTTCTTTGCCATTGTGGAAGTAATATCAAGAGTATCATCAACATTGACCAATTGAAACATTATTACGAAAAACAACCAAACCTCATCGTCATTGATGACGCCCACTTTTGCGTCGAGCAAGGTCTCAACTTGATTCGTGAAACGATCCAAAAAGAAAAAATTGACCGAGTTGTCGTCGCCGCATGCTCACCTCACCTCCATGGCGAGCTTATGAGTCAAACAGTCGAAGAAGCTGGACTAAACCGAGGCCATCTCGCAATTGCGAATATACGAGAACAGTGTAGCTGGGTTCATTGGGACAGCCCTGAAGCAGCTACCGCCAAGGCTCGGTTAATGATCGATGTTGCTATAAAGCGCGCTGAACACAGCCTTCCTGCCCATTCGATTGAAATTCCGGTTACAAAACGGGTACTAGTGATTGGCGGTGGTATTGCAGGAATCACAGCAGCACTCCAATTGGCTAACTCAGGACACGAAATCATTTTAGTCGAACGCAGTGGGTTCCTAGGCGGTCATATGGCTAAATGGGATAAGCTATTTCCCAGCCTTGATTGTAGCCTATGTATCCTTGGACCCAAAATGACCGAAGTTGGTACACACCCTAAGATCCAGGTTCTGACACTTAGCGAAGTAACTGAGGTTGAAGGTACTCCTGGTGCTTATCAGGTCAAAGTCCATCAAAAGCCCCGATATGTAGACCTTGAGACTTGTAATGGATGCAATAAATGCCTAGAAATCTGTCCAATTGAAGAACCCAACGAATACAATTACGGGCTGGGTGCCCAAAAAGCCATAATACGACCTTATCCGAGTACAGTACCCCTAGCTCCTTATATTGACATGGAGGCCTGCGTGGGATGTCAATCCTGTGTTGGCGTTTGTGAGAAGGAGTCTATCCGGTTCGAAGAGACTGATCAACACCACACCTTCAAAGTCGGTGCAATCGTCGTTGCTACAGGCTTTGCTCCCTTCGATCCTGATATCCTCCGTGAATACGGGTATGAACGCTATCCGGATGTCATCACGGCTCCAGAACTCGAACGGCTCCTGAACCCGAGTGGACCCTCACAGGGAGTAGTCATTCGTCCATCTTCAGGGGCTCTCCCTCAACGCGTTGCGTTCGTTCAATGCGTGGGAAGCCGAGATATTCGAATTGGGCGACCATATTGTAGTCGCATCTGCTGCACCTACGCACTCAAGGAAGCCGTGCAAATTCGACTAGCCCATCCTGACATAGAAACATATATTTTCTACACCGATATGCGAACATTTGGAAAAGGGTTTGAGGAATTATACGAGCGGGCAGGAAGCGAACATGGCGTGAACTTCATTCGGGGACGAGTTGCTGAAATTGAAGAAGACCCGAAAACTAAGCAATTACTTGTCCGAGCTGAGGATACAGAAATTTGTGAACCTATCGAACTACCAGTTGATCTAGTCGTGCTCAGCGTAGGTGTGGATCCCTCTATTACCAATCCCAAGCTTGCCACAACATTGAATGTTCCATTAGATGAAAATAATTTCTTTTTAGAAAAGCACCCCAAACTTAATCCAACAGGAACTTACTCAGCAGGTATTTTTCTTGCTGGAACCTCACAAGGACCAAAAGATATAGCCGATACTGTGAGCCATGCAGGCCTTGCCGCTTCTCAGGTTTCCACGCTCCTTCACAAGCGAAAGCTCTCATTGGAAGTTCAGGCTCCGGTCCTTGCAAACCCTAACCTATGTGAAAGCTGTCGACTTTGTGAAAGAACTTGTGATGCTAATGCGATATCTTTTGAGAATTCAAAGGTTCCTGTGATTGATGAACTAGCCTGTACAGGGTGTGGGGCCTGTGTTGCCGCCTGTCCCACTGCTGCCTTAGATCTACCAGGTTACACTCGACAACAGCTCATAGCTGCCGTTGATGCAGCCTGTGAAGATAATCCCCTCCAGCCAATCATAATCGGCTTCTTTTGTAATTGGTGTGCGGATACCGCTGCTGACACCGCGGGGATTAAGCGTATCCGTTATCCACCACAACTCATCCCTATTCGTGTGCCCTGTAGTAGCCGCCTTGATCCTCTATTGATTCTAGAAGCTTTTAGCCAAGGCGCTGATGGTGTCGCGATTATTGGATGCCATGAAACCGACTGTTTCTATCGAACAGGATTGAAAAAGGCTCGAACTCGAGTGATGAATCTACAACCACTTTTAGAAGAAATGGGTATCGACCCTGATCGTGTGTTCTTTGGAATGACAGCGGCATCAGAAGGGGGACGGTTGGCTGAAATGATCACAGATTTTGTAAATGTTATATCTGAGCGCGGTCCTTTAGGCTCGGAAATAACAATCGCTTCAAAGCCACATAAGGGTAACTAGTATACAATCAGCAAAGTTTTAAACAAATGCTTGTGTGGTCAATCTTGTTTCACAGATATTGATGAGTTGTACTGCTTGCGAACGGGCACTGTGAATCTAGTTATTGTACTCGCTATTTCGAGTCTTATCCTTAGCGTTATTGCTTTGCCTTTAATTTCACAAACATCAACAATACTCCCTTCTCGAAATTTAGTAACTTCAGACCATATCTGGAGTTTAAATTTTGGAGTCAACAACTTTGATGATGCTGCGAATTCTATAATCCACTGTAATGATGGAGGATATCTTCTCGCTGGATCAACTTGGATTCGTGAAGATCGAGATATCCTCTTACTGCGAATTGATGAGAGTGGTGGAATTCTCTGGAGTAACACCTATGGTGGGGCTGGAGAACAGATAGCTTCGGAGGTTATTGAATGTGAAACAGGTGGATTTGTTGTTATTGGAACAGACCTCTTCGATGATTCGACATCGGATGTCCTCCTTATTCGAACTAGCGCCACTGGAGAAATGATCTGGTCACAAAGATTTGGGGGCAAGATGAACGACCGAGGGTCTTCACTGTTAGAATGTCAAAGCGGGGGTTTTGCTCTAGCTGGAAATACTAACAGCTATGGATTGAACGGGACAAATTATTGGTTGGTTCGAACCGATGCTGATGGGATGGCTTTGTGGAATCGTACTTATGGGGGAAACGATGATGATATTAGTCATTCCCTAATCGAAATATCACCTGAAGAGGGGTTTGTCATTGTTGGTTCAACAAAAAGTTTCGGTGCAGGGAACAGTGACGCATGGTTAGTACGCACTGATGCCTTAGGGGATGTTTTATGGCAACAAACGATAGGGGGATATAGGCATGATTCATGTCAGAATATCATCCGGAACCAGGATGGAGATTTCACCATTATTGGAATTACAGATAACACTCCAAATCTTAACCCCAGCACCTTCGTGATACACTTTTTTGCCAACGGAACCCGAAAATGGGAAACAACATTTTTTGGAAGTCTTGAAAACAGGGGCTACTCAATCATCGAATGTCGTGATGGAAGCTTTGCAATTACAGGTATAACCCTTAACTGGGATTACAGGGGTGGCAGCACAAACCTTTGGCTTACGCGATTAGATGCAACTGGCATGCATCAATGGAGCAAGGACTATGGAGGCTATTACAATGATGCAGGGCAAGCACTCGTTCAAGCGGAAAATGGTGATTTTGTACTTGCAGGTACAACCCGAAGTTATGCCACCGGCGGGTCTGATGCATGGATTTTACGGGTTCCAGACTCAGCACCTCCAACGAACTTGGAAGGTGTGTATATCCCGCCAAACTTTCTCCTTATCGCGTTAGGAGCGCTGTTAGGTATCAGCATTCTAATTAGTTCTCTTCTCTTGTATCGGCAAAGCCGCGAAGAACTTGTCCCTAGATGGGATCCTATTCCTCGCGAAGTGCTATTACAGACCTGCTTTTCACCACGATACATTGAAGATCTTCTACCTGTCCTAACGGGTCGAATCGCCTGTTCCATCTGTGGAAATCCTAATGATCGTGGAAATTCGACCTGTAACCAATGTGGGGTTGAGTTACATCGATGCTTTATTTGCAATGAAACTCTTGGTCCGGAGGATTGCGTGATTTTTTGCCCCAGTTGTTCATCTCTCGCACATCATGAACATACACGACAAGGTTTTGGTGAAGGGACACCTTGTCCAAAATGTGGACTTTGTTTTCCCACTTCAAAAACATCTTAGCTTGAAAGACCAGCTTGCCTTATAATCAGAACCTAGGACGGTAACAAGCATTAAAGGTAAAGATTCGTAAGGCTAGTCAAAGAGTAACGAATTACAGGGATTCTCTATGACTAAAGTACAGCGCGACAAAATCATTGTCGGCGAACGCCCGAAAGTAACTAGTGAAGTCATCGACGACACAAACATTCAGTACAATTGGATTACCTCACTCCTTAACAAGAACTTAAAGTACGATTTGGCACGTTGCATCGGTTGTAGTCTTTGCCTACCATGTCCCTGGGACGCCATTACTTTAGGACCCGTTCAAGAAGTAGCCTCTGGTCGAATGGAGAGCGCGCCACTCATTCTTATTGATGAAGATAAATGCACCTTCTGTGGACTGTGTGATTCCGCCTGTATCTTCAATGCTATTGAAGCGGAATTCGATGATATACCTGCAAATGTTCAATACGCTAGATTAAAGGGTAAGCACCACCTCGATGAGGAGAAGTGTGCCCCCTGTGTACTTTGTGCTAAAATCTGTCCCCGCGATGCAATAACTGTTGAACTCAAGGTCACTCCAAAAATAGAGTTAGTTCACTACAAAGACCCTCAGGTTGCACAGAATGTTGCTGATGGAAATCCCGATGCTAAAGGTTCTATCGCAATTGATGAAGACAAATGCACCTGGTGCGGCTTATGCGAGTTATTATGTCCTGAATGCATTACGATTTATTGGATTGAAGAGAAACCTAAACCCCCTGATTTTCATCCAGCAGTTAGTATCCGTGTAGATACTACTCATTGTGATTACTGTGGGCTATGTGAAGTCATCTGCCCTTCAGATGCTGTGAATGTGACCTGCAAGAGTAGTCCTGCACGCGAGATTAACGAACCCCAAATAGAGGGATCTATGAAAATTGATGATAAACTCTGCGTTGACTGTACTCTTTGCGCACAAAAATGTCCTTACGAAGCCTTAGAAGTAACCCTACCTCTTACTGGAATAGTAGAAATTCAAAACCTCGAAAAATGCGATCCCACCGGTTGTATTAATTGTTTTAAAATCTGCCCAACTCAAGCTATCTATCCTTCTGGTGATAAAGATAAGATTGCGATCAACGAGGATATCTGCGTGTTTTGTGGCGCCTGTGAAAATGCTTGCCCTGAACAAGTGCTTAAGGTGAAACGCGATAGTTATTCCCTTTCCCATTTAGAAAAAGCCCGAGACTGGGAACGCGCCCGGGCCAGACGGTTCTATGATCACTTGATTGGGCGAGAAGCACCGCGAAGTGATATCTATGAAAGAGAAATTACGGTGGCTACTTCGCAAGATTCAACGGGTGGACTATCCAAGCCTGAACATTGGAACGAAGAACCGATGATCCGCCAAGTAGCACAAGACCGGATTCGGAAACTTCAAAGTATTATCCAGAAGAATTGGCGCCTCCGACTGCTCTTTGAACGAGGGCGTGTAGATCCCTTGTGTGCTGCAGTTCGAAACGAGGCTAGCGAGGTTTTGAAGGTTACTGCTAGGAATGTGAAGGGGAACTCACCTTCGGGTTCGAACAAAGAGAGCAAACCGAGAAAATCCTCTACCAAACACATCAAAAATACTTAGGGAAGCTCATGAATTGAAGATATGGGTTCTTTACTGGGTTTAATCATAACAATTGTCCCTTGACTCGTAGCAATAGATCCGATGACAGCAAAAGCCCAGGGGCTTGGGTGCATAACGGCTACGCCCTCCGGTTGACTCTCCTTTATTCGAGCCACAACGACAATTTGCCCCGTTGTCGATTTTACCTCAATATTGCCACCTTCTTTGATGTTCAATCGTTTGGCATCCCCTGGTGCAATTATAATTCGGGCTGCAACCTCCTGGTATTCTGTTGATAATGTGCCCTGTGCGGCTTGCGCAGAATCAACATCTAGCGCACGGGCAAGAACTAATCGGACTTCGAGATGCGGGTAAAGGAAATCACGCAGAGCCATTACTTGTCGCCTAACCTTTCAGTACAAAGGTTAACCTCATATGTGTTCTCCCTAACCAAAACATAAAGATAATAAAGTCTGCATCTGCTGCGATTAATCATCGAGAGAAAAGGTCGCTTCTTGGAGACGAACCACAGTGGCTTACTACAATGAAGTCATCCGCTCCCCTACGCACTACATGACCTACATCTTAATTCTCCTTAACGCAGTGATTTTCATTTTTCAGCAATTTAACGATACAATTACAGACTTATTTGCTATGGTACCTGCTTTGATTCTTTCGGGGCAGAATTTGTTTACTCTCATCACAAGCATGTTCTTGCACGGCGATTTCTTGCATCTGCTAATTAACATGTATTTCCTCTACATATTTGGGAGTGTAGTCGAACATGAAATGCACCCGTTCATCTATCTGAGTGTATACATACTTGCAGGCGTGGTGGGCAGCTTTGGGCATATTCTTATTTCCTATACTTTATATTCTGTAGTAAATCCATGGAGTCCTTCCATCCCTACTATTGGGGCATCCGGAGCAATTTTTGGGATTATGGCTGCCTATGCATATCTCCTTCCTCGGCGCCCAGTTGGTGTTTATGGGTATGGGGGTCGGTCAGTGGCCATTTGGAATATGATTTTCCTCTACTTCGCAATAGAGGTGTTTCAACTCTTCTTCTCATTTGGTTCGAATATCGCCCATGGTGCTCATGTTTTTGGCTTCATTGGTGGATATGTGATAGCTCTAGTATATCGTTCCCTTCGCGTTCAATCAAACCAGAAAAAAGCAGGTGCAGAATACGATCCCTATGAGCATTATGTATAACGAATCAACTGAGGCGTTGGAATGGTCCTAACAACAGCGATCTTACCGATCCGGTTTTCATTCGAGAGCAAACACCGACTCCGTAATATCTTAAACCAAACCGAGCGACAAGCAATTGTCAAGGCTATGTTGACTGATACGATTCAAGCCGTGCGCAATGCGACATTAATTGATCAATTCGTTCTACTTACGCCTGATGAAAAATTCCTCGTCGGCTCCTCTCCCCCCATATTCGAAGTCCATCACAGCCAAATCACGGGACTCAATGAAGAACTTACAGCATATACTGAGATTTTACTTCAACAAAAAGTTCAGAATGTGCTAATCATTCTTCCCGACCTGCCTTTACTGACAGGAACGATTCTAGATGGGCTTATATCATCAGGACAACGATATCAACGCCCAGTTATTGCACCAGACTGGAAGAAATCTGGTACAAATGTCCTGTTCTTCGCTTTACCCACTCCAATACGATTTTCATTTGGATATCAGAGCCTTCAAAAACACATCGCGGGCTTCAATGCTGCAGGTTTAAAGCCAATCATCTATCATTCCATTGAAACTGCTCTAGATATTGATGATGAAGCAGCACTGCAACGCTTCTTCCTTTCTGCTAAGACAATCAAGCTATGGCAAGCAACAAGTACCTATCGTACCTTCTGGGTGAATGAAAAAAGAATGGGGAAAGCGGCGTAAAAGATACACTGCTATTGTTTATGCTACTTCGATAGCTTCTGAAAATCGGGGTCAATATCAGTTTTGTAAAGAATTAACGCAGCAATTATGACAAAGATCGCAAAGACCGGACCCCACAAGAAAAACCCAAAGTTAATAGGAGGAGGTCCAGGTGACACTTGCCAAATCAGGAGAAGCCATCCTAAGAATGCAGATCCAACCGCTTGAAAGAGATTCAGTGGTAAACCTTGAAATCCTTCATACATTCCAGCCCGGGCCTTTCCACTTTCTAGTTCATCTCGTTGGGCAATATCCGCTGCTACTACATAGCGCATTAGATAAAGGACAGAGATCAAGCTGCCGAGGGGAATGCCAAAAGCAACGGCTTGACCTAGAACCGGCCCTAGCATCGGAAGCCCGAGTATCGCTGTAAAGGGAAGAACGAAGGCCAGAAGTATTAATGCTACAATGAGCGTGCGTCGTTTACCGTATCGTCGAACGATGATGGAGAGAAAGAATGGAATAATTATGAGTGCAATCAAAAAACCTATTGCACCGATAACCAGTTCAGTAGTGCTAAGGAGTAATCCGCTTTGCATCATTGGAATGATCATGCTTGTAACGGCTGAAAGAGTTAAAGACCAAAATCCAACTACTAAAATCCATTTAACATAGTTGGGGTTTTTCAGCACCGTTTTAGTTTCATCGATTATCGAACGTTGAATTGGCTGAATTCCGGATCGTGAACGTACGAAAAGAATTGATGGAAGATAAAAAAGGAAACACAGTATGCAAATTGAAGTTAGCACTATCATTCCTAGGGTCGTTGGGTAGCCAATTACAGGAATGAACAAAAGTCCAGAAATGAAGCCAAACACTATTCCCGTACCTGTACCGATCCAGTTCGCTGTATTTTGCATCGCTCCGACATTCGGTCGTTCCTCGGGTTCAGCAATTTCTGGTAACCATGCCTGATACGCGGTTATGAGAAACGCATAGAAGAACTTGAATAACGCGAGGGTAATAAGATAATAGCTAAAGGTGAGAATTTGCCAGATGGGATCGTAAGCAGGATTAGGAGAGGAGGGAATAATCCAGTGTGGGAAGAATATTAGGAAAGCAGTAATAGCAAGAGCTGGAGCGCCAACGAAAATGAAAGGTCGACGCCGACCCCAACGACCCTTAGTAACATCACTACGGTATCCTAAAATCCAATGCGAGAATCCGATGACAACGAAACCAAAGGCACTCGCTAGACCTGAAAAAAAGGGACTGAGCAGAAAGTAAGCGTAATAGATGTTAAGTCCAGTAAAATCCACGAATGTTAGGAGTAAAGAGGAACCTATTCGTCCCATTGCATATGAAACGCGTTTTGGATAGGAAAGCACAACTAGCACATCCTTCAAAGAAGAAGTGTAATTCAGACATTACCCAGTAAGTAGCATTTAAGATTGCAACCTTCAGCGATAATCCCTCGAAATATCTTGTAAAGAACAAGTCAAATCAATACTTTTATTAAGTCCCTAAAATGTCGTGGTTGCCACTAGAACGGGTGAGCTATCGCTTTACATAGTAAATCCCTTTTCCTATCGAGGTTTACAATCATGACAACCAAATGGGTCTATCTGTTCAGTGAAGGCAATAAGGACATGCGAGACCTCCTTGGAGGCAAAGGTGCTAACCTTGCCGAAATGACCAATGCTGGACTTCCTGTACCACCTGGATTTACCATCACTACAGAAGCTAGCATCAAGTATTTCGAAGCGGGAAAACAATTTCCCGAAGATCTTTGGAATCAAGTAATTACCGCTCTAAGAGACATCGAAAAGAAGACAGGTAAGAAATTTGGTGATCCAAAACACCCAATGTTAGTTTCGTGTCGATCTGGTGCTCGTGTATCCATGCCTGGTATGATGGACACCGTATTAAACATTGGATTAAATGCAGAAACCCTCAAAGGCTTTGCAGTCCTCATGAAGAACGAACGAGTTGCTTGGGACGCATATCGTCGACTCATTCAAATGTTTAGCAACATCGTGAAGGGTGTTGATCGCGGCCGCTTTGAAGAAATTCTTGACAAGTTCAAGGCGCGGACAGAAGGAGGCACTGACACCGATTTGACTGTACCTATGCTCCAAGAGATTTCTAACGAGTTTAAAGCAATCTACGAAAGCGAGCTAGGTGAACCTTTTCCTGATGATCCACTCGAGCAGTTAAAGCAGGCAATAGGTGCTGTCTTTGAATCTTGGTATGGCGCTCCAGCTACGGCGTACAGGAAGGCTGAAGGGCTTCCAGATGATTGGGGCACGGCTGTGAATGTTCAAACCATGGTGTTTGGAAATATGGGTGAAACTAGTGGCACAGGCGTCGCCTTTACACGAAATCCTGCCATAGGAGATAATCAAGTCTGGGGTGAATATCTCCTCAATGCTCAAGGTGAAGATGTAGTCGCAGGGATTCGAACACCAAATCCCATCTCAGCCATGGCTGAAGAAATGCCAGAGCATTACAAAGAGTTCCTTAGAATCTGCCAAATTCTCGAAAGCCACTATCGTGACATGCAAGACATGGAATTCACCATTGAGCGAGGAACTTTGTGGATGCTACAAACCCGAACTGGCAAACGTACCGCTCGTGCTGCAGTAAAAATAGCCGTAGACATGGTGAAAGAAGGGCTCATCTCTAAAGAGGAAGCGCTCCTACGGGTTGTCCCTGCTCAAATCAACCAGTTCCTACATCCACGCTTTAGTCCTGACGCGGTGCAGGACGCGAAAAACGAAAGCCGATTTCTCGCCATTGGCTTGAACGCTTCACCAGGAGCTGCCTCAGGCAAAGCCATCTTTGATGCAGATCGAGCAGCAGAACAGTCCACCAGCGGTGAACCTCTCATTTTGGTTCGCCCTGAAACCCACCCTGATGATGTTCATGGTATGGTTAGTTCTCAAGGCATCCTTACTCAACGAGGGGGGATGACAAGTCACGCTGCTGTAGTTGCTCGTGGATGGGGAAAACCCTGCATTGTAGGTGCAGAAAGCATTAAAATTGACTTAGATGGTCGTCTCTTTCGTATCGGTAAGAAAGTAATTCGCGAAGGCGACTGGATTTCGATTAATGGATCAACTGGGGAGGTTTTTGAAGGTAAAATCGCAACAATTGAACCCAACTTCGATGAAGAAACCGACCTCATTTCACTTCTAAGTTGGGCCGATGAGGTAAGGAAGCTTGGTGTTTGGACTAATGCCGATAACCCCAAAGATGCTGGGATTGCCCGTGGCTTTGGTGCAGAAGGCATCGGTTTGACTCGAACAGAACACATGTTCTTTGAAGAAGAACGCCGTCCCATTGTCGTGCAGATGATTATGTCAGACAATCTAGCTGAACGCCGAGGTCTCTTGGACAAACTCTTACCCTTCCAGCGTGAGGATTTCGAAGGACTATTTCGCGTCATGGATGGGTGTCCTGTGATAATTCGGCTCATCGATCCACCAATGCATGAATTTCTCCCCCCCAAAGACGACCTCTACGATGAAATTTGCAAACTAAGAGTAACTTTGGAACGAACAAAGAATACATCCAAGAAGGGAGAAATCCAAAAAGAAATCTTCGATCGAGAAAAAATCCTCACAGTCGTTGAAGATCTATGGGAGGTAAATCCCATGATGGGACTTCGTGGATGTCGCGCCGGCATCATGGTGGAAGGCTTGACCGAAATGCAAACCCGCGCCATCTTCGAGGCTGCGTGCAATATGGCTAAGGAAGGAATCAAAGTATACCCTGAAGTCATGATCCCTCTTGTCAGTCATGTCAATGAGCTCGTCCTCGAACGCTTAAAACTCGAAAAAGTTGCCAAGGATGTTATGAAAGAGAAAGGCATCGAAGTACCCTACAAGTTCGGAACAATGATTGAAACCCCACGAGCGGCATTAACCGCGGGTCAAATCGCCGAATTCGCAGACTTCTATTCCTTTGGTACCAATGACTTGACCCAGATGACTTACGGCGTCAGTCGAGACGATGCCGAGGGAAAGTTCCTCTTTGACTATGTAAAACGAGATATTTTACCTAACAACCCTTTTGAAGTGATTGATCGCGATGGAGTAGGCCAGCTTATGAAAATCGCCGTTTTACAGGGGCGAGCGGCGAAACCAGATATTGAAATTGGTGGTTGTGGTGAACATTTCGGAGAACCCAGCTCAATTGAGTTCTCTCATATCATCGGGCTCAACTATGTGAGCGCTTCTCCTTTTCGAGTTCCCATTGCCCGGTTAGCGGCAGCCCAGGCTGCTTTACAGCACGAATACGGACGTAAAACCCCTTAATGATGTGAAATCGTGAGATCTCCGAGAATTCGTGCAATGAGGTCTGAAGACTGGGCATCATTCGAACTTCTCGACCAAGAAATCTTTCCCGATGACCGGCTCGAAAAAGGAGCATTTGAACGCTTTCTTCTCACCAACTCTTTCTTCGGGCTCGAAGCACAATATGGAGAGCTTGTAGGTTATTTGAAACTCAACAGTTTTGAAAACAGGACTGGACACCTTGGTCGAATTGGCGTTGCCAGGGAGCATCAAGGGCGAGGTTTTGGTAGCTTACTTATGGATTTTGCCATCCAATGGTTTACCAAACACCATGTACACCAAATCGACCTCTACACTCAAGATTTCAACATCCAAGCACAACGACTCTATCAAAAATTCGGGTTCAAACGAATCGGTACGACTTGGCATTACATTCTTCCTTTCGATTCTCTCCTTCCAGCAAAGGACCTTTACACTACACAAATCATCAAAACAGATGAGATCGAACGAGTGGCTCAAACATTTTCAAACACAATGTCAGCTGCGGGTATTCGCCTGTGGTTAGAGAATGACATTGTTCTAACCTTGAAAAATCAAGAGGGGACTATCGTGGGTGCTTGTAGATTAACTCCCTCTTTTCCTGGGTGTTTCCCATTTGAACTCGATCGAGTTGATGGGCTT
>JBHLMG010000046.1:0-4966 GCA_048938385.1 Promethearchaeota archaeon
GATTGACCTGAGAGAACATGACCCGTATCCAAGCAAATCGTTGTGTCTAGTCGTTCAGCAAGACGCCACGTATGTTCAAAAGGAAATTCAATGGATTCCAAAGCTATTTTTCGTGGTGGAAGTCCCGTGCGCTGTATCAATTCTTTGACACTCTGTTCAGCCAATCCACCCAATACTTCGAAAAGATAGGGCTTGTATTGAGGAGTGACATCAAACTCACCAAAGTCCGCACCGAGCCAACCTGCGTTATGCATAACATAAACTTCGGGGTCGAGGGACTTGACGATATTAATGGCATCCACTAAGCAGTCAACAGAGGCTTCTCTGATGAAAGCATTCGGGCTAGACGGTTCAATTGACCAAAGTGGTAAATGGGCAGAATACGCGAGATCTAATTCTTCTTTCACTGCAAGTAAACTCGCTATCTGTTTTTCAGATAATGCCCCAGGAAGCACATAACCAATATCCAAGGTTAGTTCCATTAGGGAAAATCCCTGGTTGTGAGTTATGCGCATGATTTCAGCGAAGTCAAATTGGCTAAAGTCTAATGTCCCCTTAGAAAATAGCTGGGACATCACCGTTGACCAATCTAGAGCCGTTATTCCAAACCGCATACTGACCATCCTCACTTTCTTCCCTGCCCCTTCTTTCCGCTATAAAGGTCAGGGTTATTCACAAATGCAATTTCTTGGTCCATTTATACTTCTCTGAAAATAAAAAAGCGTGAAACTCTTCAACCAGAATCTGTTCGAACCTATTCAGTTGAAGTCTGGAAGCCAAGGTCCTTCCTTCAAGATTTCGGAAGTGATTTTGACACATAAGATTAGAAAAACAAACAACACTAGGATAATTCAACGTGGCTATAAAACAGAACTGAAGCTGAACAATCAGCAACAGACTCTGTGCCGCCGACACGCTGGTTGTGCCCGATTCGCTTACAACTGGGGACTACAACGAAAGATCGCTGAATATGAAAAAACAGGAAAATCACCCACCGCTATTGACTTGCATCGCGAACTGAATCGGCTCAAGAAGACAGAATTTTCTTGGATGTATGAAGTATCCAAGTGTGCCCCACAAGAGGCATTAAGGAATCTTGATAATGCCTTTCGCCACTTCTTTCACAGGGTGAGGAAAGGTTCGAAGCCGGGGTTTCCAAAGTTCAAATCACGGAAACTAGGCATGGGAGCCTTCCGATTAACTGGAATCATCCGCGTCTTTAAAAATTCCATACAGTTACCACGACTTGGAAAACTCCGTTTAAAGGAACATGGTTACCTGCCCTCAGAATCAGATCACATCCACATTCTCTCAGCAACGATATCCGAGAAGGCAGGTCGATGGTTTGTGTCGCTTCAAGTGCAAGAAGAGATTACAGTTGTTGAAAAACTTGGTCCTGTAGTTGGTGTTGATGTGGGAATTCAAAGGTTAGCGACAGTTTCTGATGGCACCTTATTTGAGAATCCTAGGGCTTTAAGTCAATATGAACGGAAGCTAAAACGTGTGCAGCAAAAGCTTGCGCGAAAAAGGCGAGGAAGTAAGAATTCTAGAAGAGTACAACTCAAACTACAAAAACTCCATAGCAGGATTGGGAATATACGCAAAGATGCGCTTCATAAAGCAACAACGTGGCTGGCGAAAACCAAGTCAGTCGTAATTATTGAGGGACTTAACGTGGCTGGGTTGAAGCAAAACCATCGTTTAGCTAAGGCTCTTTCAGATGCTAGTTTCTATGAGTTTCGACGTCAGCTTGAATACAAAACGCATTGGTATGGATCAAAACTGCTTATTGCACCACGGTTTTTTCCCTCGTCGAAGATGTGTTCAGGCTGTGGTGATATTAAAACCAAACTGGCTCTATCCACTCGAGTGTATCGGTGTGATCAATGTGGTTTAACCTTAAACCGTGACCTGAATGCTAGTTATAACTTGGAATTAGTCGCCGCCAGTTGGGCGGAGACCGAAAACGCCTGTCTAGAGGCGGGAGGTTACAGATCCCCTGTGGGTCAGTGCCCGTCGATGAAGCAGGAACCGAACACCATCAAGGGACCTTGAATGGGTAAGTTTCGGACAACGGTTATTCATAACTCATAGAAAGGAAAAGGGTTAAAGGAACTTCGTATCGCTAAGAACTGTTCAACTTACATCCCTTTGGAGCAGAATAGAAGATGTCCAAAGTCGAATTGAAAAAGGAAAACCAGATTGCCATTATTACGATAAGCAATCCGCCTGCGAATGCACTTAATCCAGATGTCTTCAACGCCTTACAGAAACTGTTCGCCGAACTGGACCAAGATGACACCAAGGTGATTATCCTCACTGGTGCAGGTGACAGATTCTTTGTTGGGGGTGCAGACATCAAACAATTCACTGGACTTGACGGAAAGGCGGCTGAAAAACTCGCCCGGCAAGGTCAAAAGTTCACACTCTTTTTAGAACAACACAGCAAGGTCATAATCGTAGCAGTGAATGGGTACGCACTGGGTGGTGGAATGGAAATTGCTCAAGCTTGCGATTTCATCATCGCATCTGAAAACGCCCGTTTCGGACAGACGGAAATCAAACTCGGCATCATTCCCGGATGGGGCGGTACCCAACGCCTTCAACGCTGGATGGAACCTCAGCGAGCCCGCGAACTCATTCTTACCGGTGATATCGTTCACGCTTCTGAGATGATGGGATTCGTATACAAGATCGTTCCCCCGGAAGAACTCCTCCCCACCGCAATGGATCTAGCAAAACGTATTGCCAGTCGTGGGCTTGTCGCAATCCAGCTAGCCAAGAAGGCAATGAAACAGGCGATGTACCTTCCATTGGAAGAAGGTCTTAAACTTGAAGCCCGCTTTTTCGGAGAAGCATTTGATTCAGAAAATGCCAAAGAAGGTATCAAAGCCTTCTTGGAGAAACGAGAACCCAAAGTTTTGGATAACTAGGATTTTCAGCCTCGAATCTGAACCAACAAGCATCTTCCATCCCTTCGCAGAAACCATAGAATAAGCCACTTCCCCACAAATCGGACAAAACCGTTAAAGCACCATGTCTGGCTAGTTGTAGCCGACATATGTCATCCTTACATTAAGGAGTGATTTGGGATGCGAAAACGCCATCTAGTTTTAGGACTCTTTCTAATTTTCTTTTTACTCGACTTTACTATTCCAATGATTCCAACTATCGGAGCAGGCTCGTTTGTGAGTGACGCCACACAGACGCCTTTTTCGCTCTTCACTCCTTCCCTTCCAGCAAATGACCTTATTGTCCTTCCCTCCGAAGGAGAATCCCCAACACCACCGGATAATCCACCCGGGACAGGTCGTGAAACCCTAACCGAATGGTGGGACACCAATTATGATTACCGACGAAAAATCAACATCATTGAACCAGATATCGCATCCCGAAACATGGAACCGGTTAACGTTTACCTCACCTTCACAGGTGATGTTGCTCGACAAGGAATTATTGCTGTAGCCTACTGGGATCTTGCCAGCTGGCACGAAGTCCCTTCCCAAATCTGGAATGCCACCACCCACACCACAGGACCTACCACCTTCTATGATTCTTGCACTGTTTGCTTTCTTGTGAATATCACACAGAACTACCAGGAAGTCTTCTACATCTACTACGACGATAATTACTCCGTTGCTCCAAGCTACACAGACCGAATCACGGCAATCCCAGCAAACGGACCAATCACTGATGATACAACCATGCCCTGGGTCTATTCTGATGTCACAAGCACAAATTACACAAATGTCGACATGATCTACATTCGTTCCGCAGCTACACCATATGAACACGCCTCTATCCTACTAACCGATATGCTACGCGGGGAGCCAGGATCCGATTGGGGTGGACCTGCATGTGGCCTAATCGCTGTCCGATATGGCGATGTAGATGCTTTAGATACGAATAACGGCACTGCAACAGGCACAAACCGCCAGTACATGCTCTTAGGCGAATTTGCCCTTGATCCTATGGGCGTTGATACCAGTATGGACTCTGATATTGCCACTCGTGCCAATGTCGCACCTGATAACCCGGCCGAAGCATGGATTTCAGGCGCAGGGGTTTGGATCCTTGATGATGGACCTTTATTTACACGAGTGAAAATCGTCACAAGTGATGGGGGATATTGTAATTCTGCATCACCCTGGTGTAACCAAACCTCCGATACTGTCAATCGGGGTAGTAATGGCGCTGCGGGCTTTCTCAACTACACAATTGTTTACACCTTCTATTGGCATGGCGATTCTGCCCTCGTCAACGTCATTCTCGACATTACAGCGAATCCTCAATGGCTAGGCGCTCAATGCCACGTCAAGAACTATGGTGACTGGCCTCATATCATGACATTTACCTGTGGTTCAGGAACTCCAGGAACAGTTGATGCAGTCCAAAATCGAAAAGCTTGGAATGGGTCCAAATATGGACTTTATAATGAATCTGTTGACGGACGCCGTCGAGACTTTCCAATTGAACCATGGTTTGTCTGGTATGATGATGCCGGTGAACCTGGCTATGATGGCACACAGCATCCTACACTTGGATTAATTGCCAAAGTGAATCCTGTTGGCTGGGAGGTTCTCTCTCTCGCTGTTATCGGCATGGGTGACAATACTATGCTGCAACAAATTCTCCGTGAGGGTCATCAAGGTGACTTCTTCATTATGCCTACAGGTGAAACTTTCAGTTATGATTACACAGTCTATACTTCTGCGTATGGCACAAATTACGACGAAGTAAGATCCCAGACCACGAAAGTGAATAATCCTGTCAGCTTAGCTGTTGGTGAGCAAGAACTCTACCGCCATAACATTCTAACGATTATCACTCAGGATGTTGCAGGTTCAAATATCTCGAACGTGACGATCTACGTTTACAATAGTTCTTTGGATCTAGTTCGAACAGGGACCACGGTAGCCTCAACCGTTGTTTTTTCCAAGTTAGATGATGACACATACTCCATCAT
>JBHLMG010000047.1:0-4910 GCA_048938385.1 Promethearchaeota archaeon
CAAAATACCTTGCAACTCCTTCATTCAGTATCAAAGAGTTTCACTTCGGCGTTAATTGGCATCGCAGTCGAACAAGGTTTTATTCCAAGTGTGAATACTCCAGTGGTATCCTTATTCCCGACTCGTACAATTGCCAATCTTGACGACCGTAAGGAAGCCATGACAGTTGAGCATGTCCTTAATATGCAAGCGGGAGTAGAGTGGGATGAATGGACCTACCCTTACGAAGATCCACAGAACGATTTACTACAAATGATGCTGAGTTCCGATCCCACCCAATTTTTCCTTGACTTACCCATGGCTGCTGATCCAGGTACAGTCTGGGTTTACAATACTGGATCAACGCACCTTCTAGGCGCGATTATTCGAGAAACTACTGGGCAAACGCCCTTTGCCTTTGCCAATGAATACCTCTTTGGACCATTAGGTATTACCACTGCCTTCTGGTTTACTGATCGAACAGGTCTCAGTCTTGGAGGGAGCGGTCTAAATCTTTGTCCCCGTGATATGGCGAAATTTGGATTTCTCTTCTTACACGACGGCTATTGGGACGGAGTACAAGTTGTCCCTGAAGCGTGGGCGACAGAATCACAGGCCGTAGCTGTTGTACCTTGGCAAGGAACAGGATATGGGTACCAATGGTGGAAGGACCTTGGGTTAGGAACCTTTGAAGCTCGTGGACGCTATAACCAGTGGATTGTTGTCAGTCAGGAACATGATATTGTAGTCGTGATGACAGCCGATGACACGACGGGAATCATTAATACCTTAAGTTTAGTTAACGATTATGTTTTTGCAGCAGTCACTAATCAATACCCTGCTCCTCAATCACCCTTGGTTGTGGGACTAGCTATTGTTTTAGTTATTGGGGTTCCGGTTACCGTCGCTATCGGCTTAATCCTCTGGAAGCGACGACTAAGGCAAACCTGAGTTCAACAGAATAGCAGTAGTATAAGCAACTTTAAGAATATGTTTCTTATAGACATATTCGGCGTGATACTCTTGCGACGCAGACGATTTATTCGACCTCGACGACGATTCCTCCGCCGCCATCTTCGCCGCCGGCGACGCATTGCTCGCCGAACCTTTCGACGAATTGTAATCGGGTCTACAATTCTTTTAGCGTTGGCAGGGACAACAACTGCAGTGAAATTACATCGCCGGGATGTTGAACGCATTCAAGATGAAACTGGCAAGGCCCCCGAAGAGATGACTGAAGAAGAATTAACCAAGGCGATGAAGCAAATGGGCATCCGGTCCATGGAGTTGACTCCTGATGAAAAACTTCGCGTCGAACGCGAATCTGCGATGCCACCAAAGTCGCTCCAGGGTGGGAAATGTCCAAACTGTGGAGTGCCAATTTTGGGTGATGAAAATTTTTGTGGCAGTTGCGGACAACCACTATAAACCAACGAGTTAAATCGACTGAAAACCTGCTTGGTATGCTAACTTCATGATTTCGTCGTTATGCCGCACCTCGCCTTTCTTTGACACTCCAGGTGCTAACACGACACTTTGAAGGTCAATTCCCAAGTAGTTGCAGATATCTCGAAACATCCCCGTAGTATGACGAGCATAGCTTTCTGATCCACCGCCCATTGGAATCGTCAAGATAATCCGTTTTCCCGTGAAGGCACTCTGTTGAAGGCTCACCCAACGATCCAGAAAGGCTTTCAACTGGGCACTGGGTCCCCACCAATAAATCGGCGTTCCAAGCACCCAGACACGGCTTTCCACAAGCTTTTCTACCAACTCGGGTAAATCGTCATCTTGAACACAGTGGCCTTGCTTATGACATGCCCAACAACCCTTACACGAACGAATATCAAAGTCATTTAACATGACCTTTTCAACTTGTGCCCCTGCAGCTGTAGCTCCTTCAAGAACTTGCTCGACTAACGCATCCGTATTTCCGCCAGCACGGGGGCTTCCCACTACCCCTAATACTTTCGAATCGCCAGATTTCTTTTTCAACCTATCACTCACCTCATTCAATGATGTACTGACAAAAAGAATCGCCTTCTAACAAGGTCTTCGTTCGCTTAACTTTAAGATCTGGATTGTAGGCATTCAGCTTCGCCACATCAACTTCGCAGTACAATTGACCTAACTCTTCCTCCCCTCGCTGAATCCAAGGTTCAGCATAACAGCAGTAGATTGTCCCCTCCTCGGTAGCTTCCCATCCTAGCGAAGGTAGGTCGCTAAACTCGTAGTAGTTCTCAACCGTGAGTTCTAGTCCTGCCTGTTCTACCGCTTCGCGGATAGCCTGTCCGCGTTCCGCACCGTAACTAGTAACGGCTTTTAAAATGAGGTCTTTGCCCTCCTTCTCACCGAGTTCGCTTAGAAGTGTTTTAGCAAAATGAAGGTACAGCAGCCCCATTAGAGAACCCATCTGCCGAACCTGTCTAGCACATTCTGCTTTCGTCATGCTTTTATCGGGTTGGCTGTTCAAGGAAATTCCTTCCGCATTTTGAGTGAGAGAGAGGTTGAGTTTTTCTCTTTTGAGTATTAAATCTTCTCTTTGACGGTAACCTTTATATCATAGTTAGCGACACAATTCGCAATTCCTGAGAAAAATAAGACCGCGATGGAACCAAAATGGTACGCTTCAGTCGGCTTCTCGGATTCAAAGACCCTTCTTCGGGTGCTATTCGCATAGCATCGATCATGCTTTTGCTTGGCTCAGCCTGGTCCATCGCTTTCCAAATCTCCACAACCTTCTGGATGATTCATATCGCCGCTTCATTAGGAGGCGGAGACTTCCTACTCGGTATGGGCTTAGTTGGCATCCTCATTGTTATCCGTATAGCTGTTCAAACTCTCCTTGACTACCCCACAGGCGGAATCGGCGACTGGATCGGACAACGCTACATCATCGCCTCGGCCCTCCTTTGTTATGCCCTCGCTTTTTGGCTCACCTCCATCTCAGGCATTGGTACTCCTTTCTTCGTCTTCGTCATCATCTATGTCCTCATGGGGCTTGGCGCCTCTCAAGAAAGCGGGGCGATGGGAGCCTGGTTTGATAACAACTATCGCATAGCCATGCCCCAAGACAAGGATCGCAAAGAGTATGGAGTCTTTTGGGCCCGTGCGGGTATGCTCTTCCAGTTAGTGTCGACCCTTGTCCTGATTCCTGGTAGCTTTCTCGCGCTCATTCTGCAACGCACTTGGGTTTTTCAGATTCAAGCTGTCTTTTTCGTAGCTTTGGCTATCATGGCAATGATTCTTATCCAGGACATGCCCGGAGCCCGGCAAAAAAGTGAATATTCCGGCTTCCGTCAATATGGACGGCTCCTTAAAGACGGTATTAAATTCGTAGGCTCTTCCAAGTTTGTTACTTTCACCATGATTGGTGAGATGCTCATGTGGTCCATCGGTATTTGCTGGTGGGAGATCCTCCTTTTCCCCTTGTATTTCAGCTATCTCCTCACCGACATCGGCGTGTCGACCTTTCGAACCTCCATGTTCGCACCCATGGTGGTGGCTGCAGAACGCAGCGGCGTCATTTCCAAACGCTTTGACCCTAAAAAATGGATTCCGCGACTCCGAATCATCCAATTCTGCGGTTTCACATTCTTCATGGCTTTGATGGCTATTACCACTATCTTCCCTCCACCAGACCTTGCTACAGCTACCTTCATCACCGCTTTCATCCCCTTTACCGCTATTCCCTACATGACCCTGCCATTTCTATCCGTTATCCCTATCTTACTAATTTGGATTGTTTTCGTCAGTAGTGATGTGATTGGACGCATCACCGATGTGCTTAATGGTCGGGTCATGCTCGATGTCTTCCCCAACCGGATTCGAAACTGCATGTACTCACTCCGACCTACCATAGCTATGTTACTCTCCGTTCCCCTCATCCTGCTCATCAGCAATCTCCTTCCCATTGTGCGTTTTCCCATAGTGTTCATCCTCTGCGCCATTGTTGCTGGGATTGGCGCATTATTGGTCCGGAAGGGATTCAACTACCCAATTCCTAGAGACGAATCCATCGAAGAGCAACTTGGCGTACTTGATGATGAAGAACCGCTGGTGCCCTCAGAAGAAATAGGTGAGATTCCTATCCCCACGATCGTCGATGTCCCCGTACAACGACAATCAAAGGCCGAGGAGTTGCTTGAATAGTCTATCACTCTCGTGGCAAATTCTTATTTATTTTTGTAAGGTGCTGTTGGGCCAACATCGAGAGATTCTCTTACTCCTTCCTACTTTTCAAGATTTAAAAGGATTTGAATCATAAAGCGGTTCAGGTGTTTTCTGTGTCCAAGCTCAAAGAGACAGATTTCAAGAGTCTACTAGCTTTTTCTCTTGCTCGACAATTCTGGGGAATTTGGGGAATGACTCGTCAAGCAATTGCACAGATTCCTGACAGTGAATGGCCGCACGGTGTCGAAGTTGATCATGAATGGTTTTATTCCCTTCGAGTCTACCACCTCATTGAAACTATCGAGTTCTATTCTAAGGACACTCCCAAAGGAATGCAATGGGGGGCTAGATTGGGGACGGTGAACTGGTGGGAAACTATCTCGCATAAGGAAGCCGCCGAGCGAATAACCAAGGCAACTGCAACCGCGTACATGAATGAAATCGCTGAACACCTGGACAAACACCTTAGAAGCGTGACTGATGAGGAATTGATGGGCAAGGATGAGTTTCATTGGTTTGCTTCGGTATTGGAAAAATTTCAATATGTTATCCGACACAGTAGTTTTCACCTCGGCGAATTAGCAATGTATCTTCGTGACCAGAGCTGTGAACGTATGAAATGGTCCTAATTTACTGGGGAAGAAATGTGATGAGCCTCGAAAAGAAAGAAAGTCAAAACACTCTCTATCTCACCTTAAACCGCCCCACTCGGGCTAACAGCCTTGATCCCCCAACTATCATTGCCCTCCGACAAGCCT
>JBHLMG010000012.1:0-68565 GCA_048938385.1 Promethearchaeota archaeon
TTGTTTCCCCGCTTTTAAACTCCTGACGCTTCGATAATCCGTGGAATCAGCTCTTCCCACTTAACCGCCATCACATGGCAACCAGCTGCATGCGTAGTCTTCCGTAACTCCCGCAGAAACTCCCCAAAGTATTCCACATTGTATTCGGCAATTTCTTGCTTCCTTTTTGGCTTGTCCTCAATTGCTTGCAGTTCTTTCAATCGCTGAAGAAGATCGGGTGGTATTGATACACCAGGTACGAAATCATCCATCCACTTACCGATCTTATACGATTTTAAAGGGAAGATGCCAATGAGGGTGGGTACTTTGATGTGTTTGATGGCTTGCATGAATGTTTTGGCACTTTCGATGTCGAACACGACCTGGGTTTGAGCGAACTCCGCGCCGATGGCTTCTTTGCGTTCGAGCTTGAGAATTTCTGGTTCGAGGGGGACGGCGCCGGGATTGATAGCAACACCAACATGGAATTTAGGGGGGTGTTGGATTTCGTGGCCGTTGAGGTCAACACCTTCATCCGTGATTTTCCGAATGAGGGCGGTAAGGCTGGCGGAATCCAAATCGAAGACGGGTTTGGCTTCGGGTTGATCTCCGAGGCTGGGGTGGTCACCGGTTAGGGCGAGGATGTTCGTGATGCCTAAGGCCCCTGCTGCGAGTAAATCGGCGAACATAGCCAGGCGGTTGCGGTCACGGCAGGTCATCTGGCACACTGCCTCTAACCCGGCTTTTTCTTGAATCATGTAGGAGGGGGCCAGGGAGTTCATGTAGGCAAAGCTTTGGGGGATGTCGGTGACATTGGCTGCGACGACATGACCGACTAATTTTTTTGCGCCTTCGATGACTTCTTCCATGTCACCGATTTTTTCAGGCTCCAATTCACCGGTGTAAACGAATTTTTTGGCGTGAATTTCTTCCATAAGTTTACTGTATGCTTCATGTTTTGCCATGCTCTGAACCTCCTAGATTTCCAGTTTTCGTGGGGATTGGGCAACCCGCCAGTCGCGCGGTTCGCGGTATTTCCGGTATAGATCCAATCGCCCGAGGGTCTTTAGGCGATCGTAGATGAGGTACCAGGCACAATCGTTCTTGTAATCGCCAACTTCACACTTCCCGTTCAACATGCCACCGCAGGGGCCGTTCACCAAGGATTTGGGGCATCGGGTCATGGGGCAAATACCTCCGGTTTCGTTCAAAAGGCAGTCGCCACACCCGCTGCAATACTCGAAGAAGTGACCAAGCTCTCGATCTTTTCCACCCATACCATAAGTGTCTACAGCCGTGAAGACCTTCATGTCTGGGAAGACATCAACTAGCGTTTGTGGGCCGACGCCACAGGCAAGTGAAACCATGGCATCCACCTTTTCTAGTTGAGGTTGAAGGGTTGTGGCCACTAACTGCCGATCACATTGGCGTAACACGATGGTATGTCGAACTTCCCCGGGTTCGTTGTTTAGCTTTCGGTGCATTCGGATCAGGGTGGCTAGGGTCTCAGCTTGTTTAATGCCGCCAACCATGTAGATTCCTGAGCACCCATCACAACCAACAATCAGGATGTTTTCGATACCTTTGATGGTTTGGAGGATTTTTTCCAAAGGCATTTGTTTGGGGATAATCACTTGATTCACCAAAAAGTGCTGAAATCGATTTGGACTAGCGACTATATCGTATAGATTTTGGCTATATACGAATTATCCTCCTTCAGTAAAATCTCAAGAGGGGCTAGTGGTCATGGAGGATGTCTTCTATAGTTTTAATGAGGTAGGTGAACCTAACGGGTTTAATTAGAAAAGAAATGGCGCCTGCTTGGAGGGCTAAATCACGGGCTGTTTCATCTGCGCTTAGGAAGATGATTTTGCTCGTGGGATCAATTTGAGTGATTTCGCGTGTAGCCGATACTCCATCTTTGATGGGCATGCGGTAATCCATTATCAGGATGTCGGGTCGCGGATTGAGCTGGTTGAATATAGTCACAGCCTGCGCGCCATCGTAAGCGTTTGCAATCACTGTGAACCCTTTCATCGAGAAAAGGGACTGGTACGCCCGGTGAAGATTTTCGTCGTCATCGACGATGAAGATTGAAGTCACTCTACATCTCCCGTGTTAATTTCTCCTCAAAGGAAGCGTCAATATGAAATTGGCTCCTTTGGTATGGTCACCTTCCACTCGATTCGCTACTTCAACTTCTCCTCCATACCGTTGAAGAATTCGGGTTACTAGCGTTAACCCAATTCCTGAACCTTTCACTCCAGAAATCCGTGAAGCTAATCGTGAGAAGATTCGCGGCTTTTCACTATCGGGGATTCCTGGACCCTGGTCCATTATCTGAATTTTTAGAAAGCTTTTATCCGGACTTGTGGATGCGCGAACATCAATCGTTACACGATCAGAGCGGTCATATTTTGAAGCGTTGTGGAGCATGTTGAAGAATAGGTCCGTGAGGAAATTATCAGCTTGCACGAAATGTTGCTGCTTTTTTACATTGGTCGTAACCAGTAAGGTCTTTTCAGGAAACGCGAGTTTTGTAGCTTGGATGGCGGACTCTAACGGCTCAAAGATATCCATTCGTTTAAGCTGAATGGGTTCAAAGTCAATACGCTGAAACCGCTTTACATTATCAATAAGGCCTGCACTTCTCTCAACCTGATTTAGTGCCCCTTGTAGGCGTTCTATTAGTGTTTCTGGAAAACTCGGGTCATGCTGTAATATTTCTAACGCAGACATTATGCCCTGGTTGATGTTGTTTAGGTCATGTGCCATCAAATCTACCAAGAATTCTGCAAGATTCCGGGCCCGCTGCATCTCCTCCTCCGTTTCTTTACGAGCGGTGATATCACGAGCCACACCCTGTAAAGCGACAAGTGCGCCGTCCTCATCATAAATGGGGGTGCTCTTTAGTTCGGTCCAAATGACTTTTCCATCTTTGCAGACCCAACGGATTTCGTTTGGGCCAGTAACAGATCTAGGGTCTTCATGGCTCCTTAAAAGGGCAGCTTGATCCTTTGGGTGAACTATTTTAAAAACTAATTCTGGCTTGGCATAGAATTCGTCGGGAGAATACCCTGTCATGGTTTCGACAGCGGGACTCACATAATCGAATTTTGGTTTGGGTACAAAAGAGTAGAGGTAAATTGCCTCTTGGGCGTTTTCAGCTAATAAGCGAAATAACGCCTCGCTCGCTTGAAGCTTTTCTACCGCCCTCTGATGTTCGGTGATATCTATGCCAATACCAACGATTTCTTTCAGGTTCCTTTCATCGTCGTAAAGGAGGGCATTACGCCACCGAGCTACTCGGAGTTCGCCGGTTTTTGTTTTCCATCGCGCGACTGGCGGGTATTCTGGGGGTTTCCCCTCCTTTAACTGTTTGAACCATTTTTTCATCTTTGCACGATCCTCTTCAGGGATGAACAAAGAAAAAACAGATTTCCCCACAACCTCTTTTTGAGAATAACCTGTGACTTCCTCACACACGCGATTAAACAGCGTGATGTAGCCACGGAGGTTCATGCTGACGATTAACGCATCCGCTGTTTCTACAAGCTGTTCAAATCGGTCTTTAGGTCCTTTTTGCACTATATTGATGCCCCCATTCCTTTATTCTAGTGGGAAAAGTGAATTGAATTAAAATCCTATTTCCCATAGCTGGAGTTAATAGTCAGACTATGGTTTTTTAACTCATTAAGTCTTTTCAGGAAGTGCCTGCTGGGTTCAATGGTTAAGATTTACACGAGGTCTTCTAGCAAGGATCGAATCAGATTGTCAACCGCAAAGCGATTTTCGGTGTTCGGAAGATACCAGGGTTCAGGAAATCCTAACTCCTCCTTGATTTCCGGAATTGCCTTTCCTTCTTCAGCGAATTGTCTAACCTGCTGTTGGAGATTCACCAAGAAATTAATGCGGGTTTCAATATGGTGTTGAGGATTTACAATTGGTCCCCGATGTCCATCAAACAAAACCTTCACTTTCATATTCAAAATTTCCTTCATTCGTGTAATCATCTTGGGAATGTTCTCTTCTGGCATCGCCATTTGCTTACGCGAAGGTAGAGGAACGGCATCTGCTGAAAAGAGCCACTGCTGTTCTGGCTCCCAAAATCCAATCATCTCCTCACAGTGCCCTGACAAGTCCATGACCTCAAACTGATAGTTTTCCACTAAAATCAGAGAATCCTTGAATGCTTTAGCCTGCTTAACTGGGGAGGGTTGTCCCCATACAAACCGGAAAAATTCCGGTAGGGCATATGGCTTGTTCAGCGACTGCAAAGTCACAGGTCCAGCAAACACCTCGGCCTCTGGAAGAAAGGCAGTACAACCCCCAAAGTGATCCTCGTGATTATGGGTGACTATTACCTGGCTCACCCTATACCTCGTTTTATACCTTCGCAATTCATTGATAGCGTTCGCACATCCCGCATCAAAGAGGACATTTCCCACTTGATATGCGTATACCCACATAATCGCCTGATCGCCCAAGGGCGAAGCTGTTTTGATACATGTCACTACATCCTCAAATCGGGTTATTTC
The DNA here is from genome assembly GCA_048938385.1 of Promethearchaeota archaeon. Classification (GTDB taxonomy): domain Archaea; phylum Asgardarchaeota; class Hermodarchaeia; order Hermodarchaeales; family Hermodarchaeaceae; genus Hermodarchaeum. The sequence goes on from JBHLMG010000012.1 coordinate 4,518, forward strand.
TATCATAGTCTTACATCCCGCTCACCTCTACACTCTCTAATTTTATATCTAGTCCCTTGTATAGCACTCGTACATGTAATGAGTATATATGCGGGTTTTGTCACCGCTATCCCATCTTTTACCCTGGGTGCCACATCATGAACATTGGCGTCATTCTTTGCAACTGCGGTGACACCATCAGTGATACCCTCGATTATACAGACCTCGCCACTTTCACCCAAACTCTCCCTCAAGTAAAATACACCGACATACGAACTGACTGGTGTCAAAAGGAATCTCTTCAATCCCTTACCGAAGCCATTCAAAAACACAAACTCGACCGCCTAGTAATTGCGGCTTGCAGCCCCCACCTCTTTGGCAAACGCTTCCTCCAAGCGGGCGCAGACGCTAACCTCACTAAGGGCCAAATCGTCTTCGCTAACATTCGTGAACACTGCGCTTGGGTTCATCAAGACGAACCTCAAGGTGCCACAGCAAAGGCTAAACGCCTAATTCGTTCAGCAGTCTTTCGAGCCGCAGCTCAAAGCCCCATTGCCACTAAAACATACCCCGTAACACAGGAAGTCTTAGTCCTTGGTGCCGGTATCGCGGGCATTCAGGCTAGCTTAGATCTTGCGAATCGCGGCATCAAGGTGCACCTTGTCGAAAAAGAACCCACCATCGGTGGACACATGGCTGTTCTTAACAAAACATATCCGACTTTGGATTGTTCAATTTGTATCTTAGGTCCGAAGATGGCTGAGGTCGCGTTGCATCCGAATATTGTGCTGTATCCGCACACGGAGTTAGTGGCAGCGGAAAATTCAGGTAAGGATTGGGTATTGACGCTTAACAAGAAGCCAACCTATGTGGATTGGGACAAGTGCACGGGGTGTATGCAGTGTACCGAGAAGTGTCCCACCAAGGTTGATGATGATTGGGCGTGGGGTATTGCTAAACGAAAAGCGATCTACATGCCCTTTTCACAAAGTGTGCCGCGAAAGGTCACGATTGACGCTGAACATTGTAAAATGATTACGAGTGGAAAATGTGGAGTCTGTGCTAAAATCTGTCCTGCAGAAGCGATTGACTACGAAATGAAAGAGGAAACAATCAAAGTTCAGGTTGGAAGCGTAATTCTCGCAACGGGATTCGAAGAGTTTGATCCCTCTGTGGTCCCCGAGCTACATTACGCCGAGAATCCTGATGTCATCACACAGATGCAGTTTATTCGCATGATGGATTCGGTAGGTCCGTTTGGTGGGAAATTAGAAGCTCCTTCAGATGGTAGGAAACCAGAAAAAATTGTCATGGTTCAGTGTGTAGGAAGCAGGGATGAAAGGTATAGTTGGCAATGTTCGTCCTATTGTTGTATGGCTGCAATTAAGCACGCCGAACTTGCGAAGCTAGAATATGATCCCAACCTTGACATTACGATCATCGCGCGTGATATTCGAGCCGGAGGGAAGGGTTTTGAAGAATTCTATGTACGGGCTCGAGATGAGTATGATATTAAAGTAGTCTACCGTGGCAATGATTTAGAAATCGTTCAAAAAAATGGCAAACCAGCTGTGAAATATTCTGATCCAGATGGTAAGACGAAATCGATTACAGCCGATTTAGTCGTACTCTCTTGTGCAATGACACCTTCGTCGGAAACGCAAGATCTCGCCAAGCTCTTCGGTGTTCCTTTGGGGCCTCTAGGCTTTTACAAGGCACTAGATGAGAAAGTTGCTTTAGCGCGAACTGAGGTGAATGGGGTGTTTCTTGCTGGAACCTGCCACGGTCCTAAGGATATTCCTGAATCTGTTGAACTCGCTGGTGCAGCCGCAGAAGAAGCATCAGTATGGCTTGCGACGCAAGCAATTACGAAGGATTTGGACATTGCGGTAGTAGATGAGGAGTTGTGTAATGGCTGTATGCTATGTGTTCATGCCTGCCCCTCGCAGGCCATTACCTTGGATCCCAAAATCGGCTGTGTGGTGGTCGATGAAGTTCGCTGCCAATCATGTGGAGAATGCATGGCGATTTGTCCAGTTGGCGCAATTGGACCTCTCAATACTAATCCTAAAGTCATCGATTCTGCACTTGAGGGCTTGTTAGGAAACAGCATCGAAGGATCCGATTTGATAATTGTTGGGTTTGCGTGTAACGAATGCGTTTATCGCGCCGTCGATGAAACTGGTGAGGAACGGTTACAATATCCTGCTGAATTGTGCATTCTAGAGGTTCCCTGTACAGGAAGTATTTCCGCACCAAAAATTCTTCAAACAATCGAAGCAGGGGCTGATGGCGTGCTTCTGTTTGCTTGTGATTCAAAACTTTGCCACTATGGACGAGGAGCACGGATGGCGAATAACCGTGCTCAAGTGGTACAAAATGTGATAAGACAATCAGGTGGGGACCCGAATACCGTCCAGGTTGCGCAATTAATCGGGCGTGATGCGAAAGAATTCGCTGCCATTGCCAGGAAAGCTGTAGCTTCGTTCAAGGGAAGTAAAGGTGGATAAAAATGACAATCGAAGAGCCCCGAATTGGTGTTTTCGTCTGTAAGTGTGGTACTAACATCGCCAAAGTCGTTGATGTCCCTGCTGTAGCTGAATACGCCAAAAACTTGCCCAATGTAGCGTATTCTGGATGGCAATTATTCACATGCTCAGAAGAAGGCCAAAACATCATTAAAAAACATATCAAAAAACACAAACTTAATCGAGTCATCGTTGCGTCTTGTAGTCCTAAATTACATGAACCAACTTTTCGCCGAACTGTGATGGAGGCAGGGATCAACCCGTTCTATTTTGAAATGGTGAATATTCGCGAACAAGTCTCTTGGGCGCATATGAAACAAAAGGATGAGTACGCTGAAGCAACCGAAAAGGCAAAAGATCTTGTTCGCGCTGGGGTGTATCGTGCTGCACAACTCGAATCCATTGGTTCCACAACCCAAAAGGTGCCTCCAGTATGTATGGTAATCGGGGCTGGGATAGCAGGAATCGCAGCTACGACGCTTCTGGCGGATAATGGGTATGAAGTTCACCTTGTTGAACGAAGTCCCGCGCTCGGTGGAAAATCTGCTCAACTAGGTTTTGTTTTTATGACTGATACTTGTGGCGTTTGTGTACCCCCCCGTCACGGCGAAATGGCTCGGAAGTGCTTGTCAAAACGAATTCTCCTTCACGATCCTAAGATCCATGTTTATACTCAAACCGAGGTTAAGCAATTCAGTGGCTATATCGGTAACTTCCAAGCTCGACTTCATACAAAACCTCGGGGGGTCGATTTTGAAACTTGTACACTGTGCGGCAAATGCATGCAAGTATGTCCCATTGAAGTCCCTGACGAATTTAATTTTGGATTAGCCAATCGAAAAGCCATCTATTACCCATTTCCTCAAGCTGTTCCACGCGCACCAGTGATCGATTTTGACACCTGCACACGATGTGGAAAATGCGAAAAAATCTGTCCAGTCAATGCGATCCATCTTGATGAAAAAGGCAAGGACACCAACATCACCGCTGGTACAGTGATTGTGGCTACGGGCTTTGACGACTTCAAACCAGAGGGTTTGTACGGGTTTGGTGAATATCCAAATGTAATTACCCAATTTATGCTTGCTCGAATACTTGATCCGATGAGCCCCACAGACGGTCAATTACAACGCATTTCTGACAAAAAACTTCCAAAACATGTTGGAATGATTCAATGTGTAGGAAGCCGAGACCCAACCTACTATTCTCACTGCTCTCGAGTTTGCTGCCAAGTCGCTATGAAACATGCGGTCTATATCAAAGAACACTGGCCTGAAACAGAGGTTACGATGTTCTACAAAGACATTCGATTACAGGGCAAGGAATACGAACGCTACTACCTCGATGCTCAACGGCTAGGTGTGAAATTCCAACGAGTTGATGTCACTGAGGTCAGCGAAGAAAGTGGTAAAAGTCTGAAATTAGTGACTACCAATCATAATGGCGACAAAGAAGATCTCCAATTAGATCTCTTAGTTTTATCTGCTGCCATGGTTCCCGCGAGCGGTGCGAAGGAATTAGCCCGCACCCTCAATTTGGAAGTGGATCTACAAGGGTTCTTCCGCGAATACCATCTAAAACTCGCTCCTGTTGACACAACAACTGATGGAATCTACCTGGCAGGTGCCTGTAGCAGCCCACGCGACATTGCAGAATCCTCCTTCATGGGCGCTGCAGCCGCCTCTCATGCAGCCATCCCTATGAGTAAAGGCGAAGTCATCGTCGATTTAGCAAAATCCATTGTTGACGAATCTCTTTGTATAGGCTGCGCGAACTGTTTTGCCGTATGCCCCTATAGTGCCATCTACATGGAAGGCGGCGTCGCCAAAGTCATCGAAGTCGCCTGCAAAGGCTGTGGCATCTGCGTGGTTGAATGTCCCGCTGAGGCTATCCAACTCCGCCATTACCGCGACAAACAAATCTTCTATCAAATTGATGGACTCTTAGCCAATGTGGGGGTGTCTAGAAAATGACCGCTTCGAAACTCAAAGAGAAACCAGCATTACTTTCTGCTGACTTTGAACCTCGAATCGTTAGCTTTTGCTGCCACTATTGCTCCTATGGAGCTGCAGATCTTGCTGGTACTAGCAAAATGCCCTACCCCATTAATGTGGAAATCATCCGCGTACCCTGCTCTGGTCGAGTCGATCCTCTCCATGTTTTACACGCCTTCGAAGAAGGAGCGGATGGTGTCATGGTAACTGGATGCCTTAAGGAACAATGCCATTTTGTCACAGGAAACTTGCACGCAGAAAAACGCATGGCAAAACTCGCCAAAGATCTTGAAACGATCGGCTTTGGTGGACGATTAATATTCGAACTAATGAGCGCAGGAATGGCGGATAAATGGGTAGATACAGCAACATCGTTCTATAAACAGATACTCGAACTTGGACCTAATCCCCTCAAGAACACAAAACAAGAGGTGAAATGCGAATGACCGTCAGAATCGCCACCATGGGTATGGCTGGCTGCAGTGGATGCCACATCGCACTCCTCGACATCGGCGTTAAACTCCTCGAACTGCTCCAAAATGTCGAACTTGTCTATTCGTATCCCATTGTCGATACAAAGAACCCAATTCCCCCTAACATTGATGTGGCTCTCATCGAAGGTAGCATTCGAACTGATCACGATAAAGAAATGGCGGAGCAAATGCGCAAACACGCCAAATTTATCATCGCGTTCGGTGCCTGTTCCGCTCATGGGGGAGTGAACGGACTAGCAAACGTGTTCGATGCGCAGGAAGGCATCAAATACATCTACCAGAAAACCGTCCTAATGGCTCAAAAGGGTGTTCCATCAGAACATGTACCCCAAGTGCTACCTGCCGATCTTCGCCTTAGCGATGTTGTAAAAGTGGATTTTGTGCTCCCTGGGTGTCCACCACATCCTGATGAGATTGCCAGTGTCCTCACAGCTCTCCTTGCCGGAGAAACACCCAAACTCTCAGCAAAAAGCGTCTGTGATGAATGTCCCCTAGAACGGCTCACAGAGGCTCCCCAGCAACTCCGACGCACCCACGAAATCCCTGAACCCAAGAAGTGCCTTCTTTCTCAGGGTTTTCTGTGTATGGGACCAGCCACGCGCGCTGGTTGCAACGCAGAATGCACTCGCCGGAGTATGCCATGTACAGGCTGCCGAGGTCCTTCCGAAACGGTCTGGGACCAAGGAGTTGCCATGCTGGATGCTCTGGCAGCAATGCAAGAAGGTGAAGTCACTAACTTCAAGCTACCCCGCCTTGCCAGCACCTTTGCCCGCTACACCTACGCCTCTTCAAAACTCGATAATATTCGAAAGGGAGGAACGCAAAAATGACCGAACATAAACACATCGAATTCGAACCCATGACCCGCTTAGAAGGACACGCGAAAATCAGTCTGGATGTCACTGGCGGAACACTCAATCAATGCCACTTCCACATCATTGAGTCTCCACGCATGTTCGAACGCTTCATGGAAGGCGTTCCCGCTGAAGATGCTCCACAGCTCTCTGAACGCATCTGTGGCATCTGCTCTGTCGCTCACCATCTCGGATCCGTAAAAGCCGTTGAAGCCGCTTGGGACATCACTCCGCCCAAACAAGCAGTAAAGCTACGACATTTAGAAAATTTTGGAGAGTATATCCACAGCCATGCTCTCCATCAAGTTTATCTCGCCTTACCTGACTTCCTCACCCCCCAAACACCCAATGTACTGGCTGTCGCCGCAAAAGATCCTGTCCTCGCTAAAAAAGGAATTGAACTCCGCATGTTCGGTCAAAACATCATCAAAGCCATTGGAGGTCGAATGATTCATCCCTGCACTGCGATTCCTGGTGGAATGGCTGGGCCGCTCCTTGAAGAAGACCGAGATACACTGGTGAAACAAGCACCCAAAGCCCTTAAAACTGCGCGAGCTATCACAGAGCTCTACTTCAAACTTGCAAGGCAAAATGAGGTTGGTCTCGTACACTACTATTTGAGTGATCCCACCTATTACCTCGGACTTCACAAGAAAGGCACACACGATATCTACGATGGCACTTTACGCTTCATCACACCCGACGGAAAACCCCTCCAGGACTTCAACCCTGCAGATTATACTCAATATATCGCAGAAGATGCAATGCCTTATACCACCGTCAAATACCCTTTCATCAAAAACCTCGGCCCTGAAAAGGGCAACTACCGTGTCGGACCCCTTGCTCGCCTTAATGTTGCGCAGAAGATGGCTAGCGAGGAAGCCCAGGGCTACGCAGATCAACTCTTCGAACACTTTGGTGGTCGACCTATCCATGACCCAATCCTCTACAACCTTGCCCGATCCATTGAACTCCTCAGCGCTGTTGAACAAGCCATCACACTCATCGAGGACAGCAGCCTCCAACAAGACAACTTCCGTATTCCCGTTGAGCCCCGTGCAGGCGAAGGCGTTGGCGTCGTCGAAGCTCCACGCGGCACCCTATTCCATCACTATTGGACTAACGATGACGGCTTCCTCACTAAAGTCAACTGCATGATCGCCACTGGTCAAAATATCCGTACCATTGAACACGGCGTCCAACAAAAAGCGGAGGAACTCCTCCCCCAACTCCTCCTACCTCGCCCAGAAAGCCTCAAGGCACTGGCTAGACTCGAACCTTTGGTTCGTGCATACGATCCCTGTATCTCATGTTCAGTGCATATGATGGAGTTGATCAGGGATGAAGATCGTATCTCACTAACTGAGTTCTAGGATAAAGTTACAGGATAACTGAACAGCTGATTGGTTCAGTGTGTGCTTTCTAGAATATCGAAGCAGCTGTTTTTAGTTAACCGAGGGGGCTAGCGCTTCTAATCTACTCAGGTGGATTTTGATAAGTTCAGGTGCCGATTTTGAACCAGGATATAAACCCCTTTCAAACGATGTCGATTTCTCGGTTTTCGCCTAATATCGAAAAGGCCTGTCCGCCCTGTGTGAGAAACAGGATAGGTGCAATCTCTGTGTGTCCTATTCGACGAGCTTTAATTGAAAGGGTGGTAACATAATCCTCTTCAGGTTTCAGTTTTCGATTGCGAAGAAACGCGGTCTGACGAAGGATGATGTTGGGTGTGACGCCATCCAGCTCAAAGAGTGGGGGAACCGCGTTCACAATGGCTGTTAAATTCATTGGCGCTTGACTGCTATTGTGAATGTAGTAGCGGACATTCACACTATTGCCTCGATAGACCGTCTCCTTTGCTGGATCGAGATCTGTGAGAAAAGCCACCTTAGGGGGTTCAGTAATCTCCTCCGTATCACACCAGATACACCCTGCGACGATCTGGTCAAGCAAAGGTTCGAAATCTTCGAAGGGGCCTTCCAGGCTATTCCAGGTATGGATGCGGTCACCATATTCGCCAATGAAGGTAGACTTGATAAGACCCATCAGGTTCGTAAGATCGGGTTGTCGCTCTTCCGGAGTGGCAAAAATAGCGACAAAGTCACCAGGGCGTTCGGTAAGACCGTCCACAAAGACTTCTGAGCCTTCAAACCGTGCTTGACGAAAATCTCCCGTGGCAAATTCCTTCGAAGACACCCGGAATGCCGTCAGCAATCCTGAAAGCATCGTGGGGTCCACTTGGTCGGTATACTGTCGGGAAAACGCATACGCACCATTCAAGACGATGAAAATGGCTTTAATCATCTCTGGGCTCCCCACCCGATTTACATTCTGGTTGCTCTCAATCACAACGCTCTTGAGGGGTTGTAACTTGAGGGTCGGAAGAGATTTTTCTCACTTTCTCTTTTCTTAGTCGGCAATAATTATTTCGTTTAAAAAGAAGAGCCTTAATTTCCACTGGAGAAGTCTTGGTGATTCGTCTGCAAGGCACTCAGAAGGCGTTTCTACAACATCTGGTTTGTTCTGTAACAAAACCCAAGCATTTTTAGGTTAGCCTAAAATATTTGATTGCCAAGAGGTGGTCAATCATGTCGGAAGAACATTTAAACAAAGAAAAATGGCATCGAAAACAATCCGTCGATCTCTTCAATGAAACCTGGAACTACCTCGATAAAGAAGAGCGTACGCCAGAAGAAGAGGATTTAATGGTGAACCTCTCTCATGCTTCTCGATATCATTGGGGGGTCCGTGTCGAGAAGGGATGGGACGCCACACCAATAAATTTAGGTCGTGGGGACTGGCAGCTTTCCCGCGTTTATGCGATCATTGGTGATGGAAAGCGCGCCGTACATTACGGCAAGAACTACCTTGACATCTGTGAAAAAGAAGGTATCAAAGATTGGGATTTAGCCTACGCCTATGAAGCCCTTGCCCGGGGATACGCTGTTATTGGTGATACTACGAACAAGAACAAATACATAGAACTAGCCAAGAAGGCCACAAATGATGTCCAGGATAAAGACACCAAAGAAATGATTCTCGCGGATCTTAAGACAATCTAAGTTTCTCATGCCTGAAATTGAAGACGAGACGGGGATTTTTATGCCCCCGCCACATCTTCTTTTTTGTAATATATGTTCCAATGTTCAGAGGCTGTTCAGTGTGACCCAAGAACCCTCCACAAAGCCCAACCGTAAGGAGTCGCAGTCAGCACTAGCAATCGAGATGATTCTCAGCGATGCGAATCGCCCCTTAACAACTTATGAGGTACAACGGATATTCCACGAAATTGGTTGCCCTGATTCACCAAGCCGCCTCCTAAACCAACTGCGCTTGGAAGGAAAAATCCAGGGGAAGCTGAGCATTAAGCGAAAAACCTGGTTATGGTGGGCCCCTGAGGTTGCTGCTCCACCTGAAGAATAATTCTCCACCTAAAAGATGATGTCAGCCTCGACACCATATTGGCGTGTAAGGTCCAATATTTGTTCTCGGACTAATTCGTAGTATTGACTACCTGGACGAAGTGCATCGAGAATCGCTTTCGATTGAATCTCAAAGTGATTCTGTAACGCCTGATGAATAACTGGTCGGTTTCCATACTTGACATTTAACCGGTCAAAGAGAATGTAAGCGACCCCACAATCCCCCAATAGCCGAATAAGCTCTGGAAGGTCAGGAGTGCTCAGATGCGGGATGATCGGGCCAATGAAGGCATATGTGCGAATCCCTTGACTAGCCAGGGTCTGTAACGCTTGTAGACGCCGCGAGCCTGGAGCTGCCCCGTGTTCAAACACCCGTCGAACTTTTTCATCGAGTGTGATAATGGTCAGACCCACCTCATTCCCTGATCCCGTTCCTAACAGATCTACATCCCGTAAAACCAAATCCGACTTTGTTAAGATTGAAATAGGATACTGATGTCGAGTCAAGACTTCAAGGCAATGGCGGGTCAACTGAAACCGTTGCTCTAATGGTTGATAGGCATCTGTTACACTAGAAAAAAGCACAGCATCCTTGGGTAGGTTGCGTCTCCTACGGAGCTGTTGCTGTAACACAAGTGGGGCATTCACCTTGGCGTCAACAAAAGATCCCCACTCTTCTCCATGATGGCCACTATACCGGATCATGAACCGAGCGTAGCAGTAGCTACACGCGTGCTGGCAGCCTACATAGGGATTGATGGCATAGGTAACGCCACTGATTCGGCTCGGGTTCAAGATACTTTTCGCTGTGACTTCGCGAATAAGAAGTGGTGATGGCACAGTTCCTCGTCCTTTCACCAGTAGCTCGATGTAATAAAGGCTCGCCTCCCCTCAAGATAGGTGAACCCCACGAAACTTGAGAAAAAGACAACACAAAAAAGGCAGCAGGTACGAAGTGGGCGACGGTGACAAGCCCATGGAGAAGGACCAACTCAAAGTGTTCCTCAAAAAACAAATCGCTTTAGAAGCAAAAATCGTTAAAGTAGCAAAGACAAGCGTTAAAAATACGAGAAACGAGCTCGTGCGTTACCTCATCGAAGCAATAGCAATTGATTCCAATAAACATGCACTTCTGCTTAATGCAATTCTCGCTCGGCTCGAATCCAAGACGCCTTTTATCGAAGAAACCAAACGCGATGAACTAGGTGCTAATATCCAGGAACACATCAGACTTGAAGCCAATGCCATTAAGACTTATAGTAACCTCATTCCTAAAACCGAGGACCCTGGCACTAAAAAAGTACTAGAATACATCCTTGAAGATGAGAAACGCCACCACACGCTGCTCAAACAACTCTACACTCTCGTCATCGAAAAGGAAACCCTTACCGAAGAAGATCTCTGGGACCTCACCTGGAAAGATGTTCCCTGGCATGGCGGACCTGGTGGATAAGCCTCACTCTCCCCTTGGTCTTTGAGGCCATAGTTTCTCACAAGGGTATTCCATCGTCCAAATTTATTGTCAACAAAGGAGTAGATAAAGCGGTGATTACAGGTATAGCTAAAAGACTGGTCGCATCGAGTTTTTCTGAACTCAACTATGACTATTGCGCAATAGATTGGAAAGAGGTTATAACGCGTCATGTAGGACTTTATGTCCATGTGCCTTTTTGCGAACGCTTATGTGCCTTTTGTCCCTTCCACCGCGTTCTATTTGATTCAGAACTAAAGGATGCATACTTGAAAGCCTTACTTCACGAAATCGACCTTCGAGAATTAGAAGGCGATGTAGAGTGGCTTTATTTTGGAGGAGGCACTCCGAATCTTCTTAGCAAAGAGGAGATTAGTCAGATTTTACAGAAATTAAAAGAATATGTACAGCTCGAAGATATCACGCTAGAAGGCAAACCCCCCTATTTCACTGACAAATATCTTGAGGCGCTCCATCACTTCGATGTGACGAGGATAAGCATGGGTGTTGAATCTTTAACCAAAAAAGTTCTTGAGAATGTTCAACGCGACCGAACGGATGTACCAATGATTCGTGATATCATTAGAAAAGCTCACGATCTTGGGATTGCTGTTAATGCGGATCTTATGGTGGGATTACCCAAGCAACACCGTGGGGATTTTTTATTTGACATTACACGGTTAGCAGATCTTGGTCTAGATCAAATAACCACCTATCCTTTCACTAAGGCTCCTGGTGCACGGGCTAAACCCGGTGTGACTGCTCGTGATTGTTTTGATATGATTGAAACCGCTGCAGATATCTTGACAGGTATGGGCTATGAGCGTGAAAATGTGTGGGTATTCTCTACGCCAGAACTTGCGCAAAAAGCCCCGGGAGAACATCCTGCTGAATATTTCGGTTTTGGTCCTTCCGCTTTCAGTAAGATAGAGAATGTCCAGGTGGTTAATCCTTTCCTTGATGAATACATATTACGGTTGAATGAACATCAAACATATGGTTATAAAATCGAATTTAGCGAAATCTTCAATGCATGGCGTGAGTTTGCCCACCACCTCTACGATCTTAAACTCGAAAAATCCTTTCTTAAAACCCTTCCTCGGCGTCTTAGATTCGTGGCAAATCTCCTTAAACTTGCTGGGTATATTGATGGAGAAGAAGTCACGAAAAAGGGTCGATTCTTCGTCCATGATCTAACCATTCATGTTATCGAAAATCTCCCTCATCCGCTCAGCAATCCTGTGGCTCGAGGCATTGCTTGTATGAACATCTTCTTCTAAGAAAGTAAGAAACCGATTCTAGTCAGGCTCGTCCTTAACCAAGAATTCTGCGGATCAATCTCTCAATTCAATTCTTCGCCTTCACAACGAAATCTGTTAACCGTCGCTGGTATAACTGGCGTGCTAACAGGCTTCCTCCTTCGATCCAATGGTGTAAATTAATTCGAAAACCCGACATCATATACCGAAGGGCTTCCTGGCGTGTGTCAAACCGTAAATATGGTTGACGCAATGCTTCCCGCGCGATTTCTCGAATTTTCCACACACCGAGTGGCATGAGGTGTGATGGGCGGGATTCTCGGAGAACAACAATCGAAGCCTGTCGACCTTCTTCGGCAAGGTGTTGGGTGGTGACGGCTCGAACGGCATAGTAACAGCCACCGATCGATGCATAGGTGGTTCGACCTTTATACGGCTCCCAATCACTGCAGATACCGATGTGTTGGCCTGATGGATTCCATGTTGTACCTGGAAACCAGGCTTCGAGCAGTTCATAACTAAAGGCTTCTGGGCTCATGAGAATCTTCACATGATCGCCTAAAAAATCTGATTCGTAAACACGGTATTCGTTGATGAGTGGACTTTCCTTCACTGTAGCTCGATAATGGCGACCTACAGTACTGTCCACAGCTGTGATGCTCCATCGGGTAGGAACCATCCGGCGATTTTCTCCGATCCCGAAACTACCCATACTGAATGCGCGCGTGATTTTTGTTAAGGTGACATCATTGGCGTAGAGATCAACGATGGCGGGGGCAGCTTTGAGATCTCGGTCTTCATAGGCTCTCTCAAGGCGTCTGTGGCCTTTCATGGTGCCTAAAGAGAATCGTTCTAGCACGGCAGAAGGTCCCATGGGTTGAACGCCTGATTCGAGTTGGAGTGGTCGTCGAGGTTTCTTTTTGAATAGCACTTCAGTTTCAACGGGGCCTGAGGACAGGGTCATGTCACGAGTATCACTGATTATGCGTCCGGCTTGTTCGGGTTCGGTAACCATCACGCGATGCATACCACGAACAAGAGAGTAACGGTACTCGAGGATTTGGTTGAGTTCTAGATGCATCCAATCTTCGGAGGAATCGTAGATAGAGGTATCGCCGATGATGGGAGGCACTAATGGTCCTGCATAGACCTTAGGGTATCCAAAACGACCAACGAAGACGCCGGGAGGTGATGAGCCTGACATGTCGATTTTATCGAAGAGAGGTTGGACCTTTAAAAAAGAGTAGAGTCGGTGCAGGAGTGGACAGGAAGATTTGCCGCAAAGCATCTTCCCACCCTTGCAGACAAGACATCGGGTCTGGCTGGAGGAAGGTGACAGGTATGCCTGCATTGTTGGATTGAGGTCCTGGGCGGCTTCTACGCCATCCACCACAGGGCTTAGATAGGGTGCGATTTTGCGGACTTTCTTCACGAGCTTGACCCGTTTTGAGGCTCCTTGGGTCTTTGCTCGTCTCACATCCGCACCGCCATTTTATTTTTTCTCATCGCACACCTTTAAACAAAGAGAGGGCGCTGGATAAGTAAAGTTCTGTGATAGTAGGGTTAGGAGTTCTTTTACAATTTAAGCTCTGTGAATTCGCTTTTTTTCTGGTTTTACGGTGCTGTATATTGAACTGTACAGATTTTACAGGCTTTGGCTGTGTAAGGTGCGAGTCCGGCTTGGATGATAACGGTGATTAATACTATGAGAAAGATGTAGCCAGGGATTTGTGGAAGAGATAATCCGTAGCCTACATCAAGAGTTATGGCAATGAAAACACCCGTTGCCGCAATTACGATACCTCGGGGTCCAAAGAAGCTCATGAACAATCTTTCACGAAGGTGGAACTTGGTTTTGATTGTAGACACCATTACCGCAAGGGGGCGTATAACTAGCATTAAGAGAATCACTACTACCAGTCCCGCCATGAAGAAAGGCGTAAAGAGGGTGACCAATAACAAATCCCAGGTAAGGAAAGCAGTAAGCAGAAGAAAGATTGTGGCAATCGCAAGTTGAGCAAGATCCGATTGGAACGCATGAACACCCTTTTCGATATGGTGCTTCAAGTCCATTTCCGCAAAAGTTGTTTCATGCCAATTAGCAGGATGTTTGAATCCAAGCCGGTCACGATTCCCAATTAGAATTCCTGCGATTAGTGAGGCGATAATTCCTGTTTCGTGGGCGAAGAACTCAGCAACTGCATACGCGCTGAAGGCTGCTACTATCATTCCGATGCGTGATAGGTGTTCAAGCCCAGGTTGATCACACCGATCCTGGAACCGTTTGAGGAAGCGAGGACCCAGCCACTGAGACACAAAAACCCCCATAACACCAACACCAATTCCGACGAAAATCCCTACCGTAAGGTTAAATGCCACAACAACGGGGAGGGCAAAGGGGCTCCCAGAGATTGAGGCAAGAATTGCACTAAAAATTCCTGAAGCAACAATAACGCCTAACGCGTCGTTAATCAAGCCTTCTCCTTCCAGGGTAAATGCTACTTCCTCCTTAATTCCTAACCGGCGTACACAGGGGTTAATGACAGTTGGTCCAGTGATCATGGTCAAAGCTCCCATTAGTAGGGCAAAAGGAACAGAGATGCCTGCGAGGAACAGAAAGACTAGAGTCATCAGAGCTGCCGTGAGGAATCCGCCAATCAAGGAGAGTCGTAATACATTCCGGATGAGGGTTCGAAATTCGATAGGAGAACACGCTTGTTCATGAGGCATGCAACGGTTGAAGCTGTATCCTCCCTCAAAAACAATAATCGCCACAGCCACTCCAATAATGGCACGAAGGATTTGACCATCAGGGTCTAAAACTGCGAATAATGTAGGATTCAGGAAGTTAAATCCTAAGGGCCCAATTAACAAGCCAACAGCGATGTAAAAGATCAAGCGTGGAAACTGTGTGATTTGCATAAAAAGATGGGAGAAAAAAGTTACAATGACTACGAGAGCTGCAAAAATAATGACTAGGAGGGCAAATTCCAACACCATCATATACTCCTACTAATGGAGTCTAACCTTCTACACTGTGGCTACATCGACGCGCCATTCGCCATTTAGCTCTTTATCTCGAACAATAGTTATAGGAGCAGGACTAGCACTTTTTGAGCCATCAGGCTTGTATCGCTGGAAAAAGAACTTCCAACGATTCTCATTCAGCTGGGTATCTCTATCGGGTACATGCTTGTAGGTATACCCATAATCGCGTTGCATCTTCTGCCCCGCTCGCCAATACAAATCGGGGGATGACCCATAGCGCTCTGCCTGGTCTTGGTGAAACTTCCGGAAGGTCAACAACCATTTCTCTTTATCCTTTTCAACTAGATATTTGTAAAATAGTTTAGCAACTTCAACTGGAGCAATTCCTTTCTTCAAGGGAAAAGCCTCCCTAGATTCTTTCTCTAACGGTGTTGTTCACCGCTTTTTAGCTTTTGTCACAAATATTTACCTACTCAAGGGTAGATTTCAAGGCTTGGAGAAAAAGGGTGGGATCAAGTCGTCCCGCCGTGTAGAAAAGCCCTGTGCGTAGATCATTAACAGCGATTTGAGCAGGAGCAAAGAGCATTTTATCAATCTTATAAAAATCACCTTCGGCATCCTTGAAAATTTGTCGGAATGGTTTACCATAATCCGAGGAGGTGGAGGAGGGCACCTGCTTGACGAGCTCTCCCAGATTATCACCCTCAGTGGATTGAATGAACAGAAAGGTTTCACCCATCATAAGGATGGCGTCGTTGGTGATGCCCATGGCTCGCATGTCTTTTCGGGCAACAGGAACAATAGGGCATGATCCGATCCCGCTTCGTACCTTGAGGAAGTCATAGCCAAGAATCTTGAGTTTATGGATTCCCGTCTCAACGATGCGTGCAGCAATTTGAACAGAACCTACGATACTCGCTGTAGGTGCAACGAGAAGGTAGAGATCTTTTTCCGCGATGCGACAAGCTTTAGCGATGTATTCGCACACCGCGGGGTTAGGAAGTGTGCGGGTTTCCATCACAAGGATGGCTTCAGGATGGTTGTCTTTGTAGTCAAGTTTTGTGAAGAGTTTGTCTTCGACTCTGGCCCGTGCTCGAGCAGGTCCAGAACCAAGGGCAAAGAATCCTTCTACCTTTATATCCCAACCCGCAGCTTGAGCGCCAATACAAGCAAGGGCAGGCATATCTGTGCTGACATAAGCGGCTGGAAACACGGAATCCCCGATTCGCGTAGTTCCAATCACAACCGTGCTAATTCCGCCCATACATATTTCAGCAACGAGCCGCCCGGCTTCTAAACTTCCAGGAATTTCAATACCACAATCAATTACGGTTGCTTTTCCTTTTTGTTGGTGAATTTTTACCTGTAACAGATCGCTGTCGCTTATTAGTTGCTTAACTAAGGGCATGGCCCTTTGGTTAACACTAGGTTCCGTTTTCGCCACCATTGTTATTCGCCTCAAGGTGATGAGTGTTCTTCGGTTTAAATAGGAGAATTTCACCACGTCCATTCGAACCGAAATCTCCAGTAAACCGAAGATATGGTCCTACACGGTCTTTTTCTGAAAATTTTACACCTGGAATTTCGGCTTCAATAGCGTCTAAGAGTAATCGTAGGACCAGCATGTCCGTATATTCGCCGTTAAACAGGTGTGTGGGCATTAGGGGTTCTGCTCTACCTAAGGCGATGATTGTGCCCTTATAACGCATTGCAGCTCCTGCGCGTGGTCCAAGTCGACCTCGAACAATGATGGTTCCAGCTAGCATTTGGGTGCCTGTGTACGATTCGGTGTCTCCATCAACAACAATGATGCCACGGCGCATTCCCATGCCTAGCTCGTGCCCTGTATTCCCTTTGATATGGAGGCTTCCACCGTTCATTCCATATTTACTCCCAAGGTAAGCGGAAGCCGCCTTATCGCCTACATCTCCTGAAACATAGATACTTCCACCTGACATCTCCGCGCCGAGCCAGTGATCAGCATTTCCCCTTATTTCGATACTGCCACCTTTTATTCGGGCACCTAGATGCATCCCAACATTACCTTTTACTAGGATGTATCCCGCGGTCATGTCTTGACCCAGATGTCGGATCTGTGGAACATCACCATCAACCTCAATAATGGTTTCTGCGGGGGTTTTTGCAGATTTTCCTGATATCTCAAAGGTCTTGTTTAAGGTAATGCGGCGGTTTCCATGCCAGATTTTGAGCTTACTTAGATTATCCAACGATTTACCGGCAAATGTGTCTGGTGAGATATTTGATAAATCAAGAGGGATGCGTTCTTTGGGATCAAATATTGGTCGTAGTACAACTTTCGAGGAAGACATAATCAGATCACTTCATCATAACTTCGTTAGATTCCTAAACAGACCAGTCGCAATTCGTGGAACTAGCATAAACAGATTTTGGATATCTATGCGAAGCATAAATATTCTTATACGCATTTTCAGAATATATCTTCGAGGTTTGTTGAATTGGCAAGGTATCCCAAATCCGTTTTTGTGAACGCAGATAATGAAGCGTTCGTACATAAGTACTTTGCAGAGCACCGTTGAGAGTTTTCCAGACAGCAGCAAAGTGTGCTATTTTTGGTGGTATTTGCAGCTACTTCAATAGCATCTTACAGGGCGGTAACAGGAAAGATTTTCAAAATAGTAAGAAATTAATAATATGCATACCCGATAATTAAGCAAGTTTTGCCTAATCAAAGGCAAGACAGAAATATTGGAATGGTTTTCGATGAATGTCAAAAAAGTAAGTAAAGTACTTCTGGTTCCACTAATTACTGGTGTCTTCATTGGTTCACTTTTCGTACTACCCATTGCTCAAGGCATATCTCTTCCGATATTGGGTCCATTAATTCTAACATTTGGCAATGATGAAGCAATCAACAATGGTGCACTTCAGCTATCGAGAAATATCCCTGATGCACAGCGCTTCAGCATCCACAATTACATTCATTTTCAAATTACTTTAAGCAAAGCAATTGGAGAAATCTTCTATGTAGGGCATGGAACTAAAGACGGACTTCAAACCCCATTTGGAATCATACCCTGGCTCCAAATCGATAATATGGTCGAATTAGCACCGGCAAAAGTTCACTATTTCGCTGTTTGCTACTCAACGGGCATAGAGGCCGATGACAAACTCGTCTTTTGTTCAGGAGGACCATGTGACGCAGTAGTGACTGCAACCATGTTCTCAATGGCTCATTACTTGCTACAAAATGAACATGACCAAGCTTATAACATTCTGACTTCATTTATTGAGACAGGTGGGTTGACAAGACTTCAAAACCCAATTGATTTACTCGGACCCTCCTGTCCTCCCGGAGGTAGTCCCTTTGGTATTGACTCGTATACGGTCGTCCGGTCTCCATGTTATCAGGTTGGTTGGACACCGTATGGCTTGTTAAATCCGCCAGCTCTACACACTCACTGGGATACTCGAGATATCACGAATTTCGTTAATGGAGTATTAGGATTTAACTTAGTATTCACTGCAGTATTGGGCGTCCTCGCAAAATTTGGTGTAGAGTTTACGCCCCCAGGAGCAGTAGCGATAGCCATCGCAATAGTCGTTTTGTTATTTGTGAATCTATGGGCACTAAGCCTCAACAGTATGCGAGTAATGGAAGGAGGAGGCAATGTCGAACAGTACACCCCCCTCGACCCCATCAACACAGCATTAATTGCCGCGGATGTCCTTGGATTTGCTTGGTGGTACTTCAAGACACAAAGCCATTGGTGGCTTTGCCATGACACCCTTGCCTTTGTGATAAGCTAAGGAGGCTAATGAAATTGGTGAAGATGGTGAAGGTGAAAGATAAGGGGTCTGGATTACAACAATTTCCACCGGTTCGTGGACTACTCATAGAGGCAATGATGTACTTAGTTCCCTTTTTAGCCCTATTTTTGACACTGAATCCCTCCTTTCCTCCAGGGGCTGAATTCATGCTACCCCTCGCCTTCTTAGGTGCAATCAGCCTTGGGAGCATCATCAACATACCCTCTATCCTGTGGTGCTACCGTCTTTACAAGAGACAACAGGCACAACTAAACACCAGCCATTTAATTCTCCAAACCGTAGTGGATGTTTCCGTGTTATTTATCACCTCAATTGGTGGTGTTTCATCCAGTTCGCTCGTCCTTCTACTTTCTGGAATACTATATGTCAGCGTTTCAGCCGGACTCCGGATCGCCAGTTACGCTGGCCTCTCTATATTATTAAAAGCGCGACAGGACACCATTATCTGGGAAAGAACTCGACCTCCAAGTACAACTCTACCTGTCTACAATGTATCCACAAGCTCTAGATGAGGGAATACTCCCTCATCTCCCACCCTTTTTTTGCCCTGCCAAGTCCATCCATTCACCCCTTTGACCTCCTTTGGCGCAGTAGTTTCAGCAATATTGATTCTTCACTCTGCACTCTCACAGCAACTTTGACAAGAAAGGCATCAATTTCTGAGTGAAATGCCAGCTTTGACCTGCTGAGGTTATTATGCTGTACTATAACACTTATACTACCTAGTGTCTCTAAACTCAGAACTCTAGACTTAAACACATCGAGATTGAGTTTTAAGTACTTCTTTAGACAAAGAGGTATTCTACTCTATTACTGCCGAGAAAGTCTAATTGTCGGTTATTTCTTTTAAGCTGCTCCGCACCGAAAACTGCATATGGTTTTTCGGATTGACGCAAAAGAGTGCACTAGGTCACATGGTGTGTGGGGGATAGCCGAGGGCACCTATCTAGGGCTAACTCTGGACAAACGCCGAGGAACGAGGACTAAGCTCCCCAGATGGTGTCGTTGCAGAGTGTTACAGTGGAGCTACTGGGAGAGAGTCGCCTGTAGGGTAAGCTAGGTGAGTAGCTTGCGGACAGACGGTGAAAGTGACCAATTGCAGTAATAACTCCCCGACCAACAACTCTACTGCTGCAGAAATCTATATGTAGGTAGGTGTAGTTGGGTTAAGTAATTTAATTTCATGAGTGTCACTAGTTTTAGTGTATAAGGTAAGGCGCCCATCTGATGGGAACTCATGACCCTATCAGAAATGTCTGTGGCGGCTGATGTTGAAGCATTCATTGGAAAGGAGTTGGTAGAATGACTGCAGCTGATAAATGCCATTGGCATAACAAAAAGTGCCCTAGAAAACCTCGCCCAGAGAAAGACACTGCTGGTGCTTGCTTCATCTGTCGCACAGCTAATCTCGTTGAGGTGGGTCTCTACACTCAGGGGCTCTTGAAACAGATGCTTTACTATCTGAAGCTAATGGTTGAGGAGTAATCTAGAGAGAGAAAGAGAGAGATGTGATTCACCAGTGTATCTCCTCTTAGAGCATATTTATGCAAAAGTGAAATAGATTTTGAATATTTATGAGTAACCATTAATTTGTTACACTGTGTTTCAGAAATAATTGTGCAGTATGTTGAATCAAGGATGCATCAACACTACCAGCTATTACATTAAAACAAAATTCAACCTTTCAAATGCTCTTCAATGTAATGGAGTGCAATACCAATTAAACAGACATGTTCTTCATAATAGGCTCAGACGCCCTAAAAATTCAGTCTAAGCCGACCTAGTATGTATTTAAATACAAGTGTTAGATTGCTGCACATACCACCATATTCAAAGTGGTAGTAGATGTCAAAAATCAAAGCAGCATTCGGATTAAGCGGTTTGATCGGAATTCTCTGGATTATAATCGGTGCGATCTTTATTATTTACCAACCTTTTGGTGGAATTCCCCTCTACCTTGGGTTTAGCATCATTGGTGTGCTGATTCTCATTATTGGAATTCTACAACTGCTTAAGGTTATTGGTGTATTTGAAAAGACTTAACACCAAAAAGCCAGGGAAGGCTGGGTAACCAGTCTCCCTTTTTTTTCTTCCTCCCTCACCTTAGAACCTCAAGAACATGTTTACCAGGTCACACAGAACCTGGGCGAATAGAATCTATAATATCAGAGTAGGTTAACCCTTGTGACTTACAATTTGAAAGAAATGCACAGGGAGATATCCAAAAGGAAATTCAACTAACGGAATTCCAACAGGTTCTAATATATTTAAGGAAATGGAGAATAAGTCTTGGTGGTACGGTACTATTATTAACATAATAGTCATTACGACTCTGGTTCGGGGTTCATACTATGGAACTGAATGGAATAGAAATCGAGGATACCTACGCAGAAGCTTTTGATATGAAAGTTGCGCGCATTCTCATGACTGCTGAAACCAAAAAATGGGCGCAAACTTGTGCATATTCTGCTGCAGGCTTCGCCACTTCTGTCATTGAATGCAAAGTTGAAGCTGGGATTGATCAAGTCGTCCCCGCCACAGATACACCCGATGAGCGACCTGGTATCACCCTGCTCTTTGCGGCATTGAAATCTAAGGACCTTGCTAAACAACTTCGTAAGCGAACAGGCCAGTGTATCCTTACCTGCCCGACATCTGCAGTGTACAATGCACTTGATGATGCTGAAGAATGGGTGGATGTTGGAGATCAGCTCCGATATTTTGGAGACGGGTTTGAAGACCGGAAACGAGTAGGTGATAAATTATTAGTCTGGCGTATTCCAGTGATTGAAGGCGAGTTCCTAATTGAAGAAAAGTTTGGGATTCGAACCGGAGTAGGTGGTGGTAATCTCATTCTCATGGGGAAAAACTCCAAAGACACCTTAAAAGCCGCAGAAGCGGCTGTCGATGCTATCCATACAGTAGATGGGTGCGTTGCTCCGTTTCCTGGCGGTATCTGCCGTAGCGGTAGCCAAGTCGGCTCAAAATACGACTTTTTGGAAGCCTCAACTAATGTAAGGCTTTGCCCAACTCTTCGAGAACATGTAAAAGACTCTCTTGTTCCTCTTGGAGTTAACAGCGTCTTAGAGATAGTTCTGAACGGACTCAGCAAAAACATAGTCCAAGATGGTATGCGTGCAGCGCTCCATGCTGCCGTACAAGTTCCCGGGTTGATCAAGGTAACTGCTGCCAACTTTGGCGGGAAACTCGGGCAACACAAATTCCACCTCAAAGCGCTCATCGATTGACAGCATCTATTCCCTCCTTTCCCTTTTTCTCGCAATAATAGCAGGAACTAACACTTCTGAACGAAAGACACTTATCTGCACCTGATTGATGTGAATTCTGAGAAGAGGTTGGGGAATCCAGCCAGTTCTATGTCTTAGCAACTCATGTTAGGTGGAATGTTTTGCCACCAAAGAAAAGCCCTACACGCGTTAGTAAGGCTGTACCTAACACACAAATTGGCACAGCCTTTTTTTCTATCACGGAAGCACCCGGTGTATTAATTATTGGATTGGATCAACAAGGACGAACTAAATTCTTCAATAAAGGCTGCGAAGAACTCACCGGGTACTCGCGCAGTGAAGTACTTGGTCGCTCCATGATTTCAAACTTCATTCCCACTAAACAACGCACCACAATTCGTCAGGCTTTCAAGGAACTATTGAGGACGAAGAAACCCAAACATGTAATTTTCGACTGGACGACCAAACAGGGTCAGCATCGAACCATTGAATGGAATATAACCCCCTTTTTTGATGCCCAAGGAACTGTGAAAGAAGTCTTTGCAATTGGTGTAGATGTTACTGAACAAACACAAGCCGAGCAAGCCCTTCGTGAGAGCGAAGAAAAATTCCGAACTTTCTTTGACAATGCTACAGACGCCATCATCATAGCTGACACAAAAGGTCGAATCATCGAAGTCAACAACATCGCTTCAGAATTAACAGGATATCATCATGAAGAACTACTCAAAATCACCCCACACAAATTCATGGGATTAGCCACTCAGGAACAAGTAATTCAGCGTATTCAGGAAGTACTGAAAAAAGGTTCAGTTATTTTTGAAGCTCAAATCGCTCATAAAGATGGACACACGATTCCTGTAGAAATAAGAGCGCGTAAAATCGACTACAACAACCGACCTAGAATTATCGCCAGTGTTCGAGATATCATTGAGCGAAAAGAAGCTCAATCTCTACTCCGACTTCAAGAAAAAGCCATCGCTAGCTCCCGAAGCGGTATCATTATCACCGATTTAAACGGCACAATTACATATACTAATCAGGCTTATCTAGATCTCGTGGGTCACGAAAGCTCTGTTAGCGTCCTTGGAAAGCAAGCAATGGAGGATCTCGGGCGTGAAGGCTTAACACCGGAGGCCTTGCAGGCATTTCTCAAGAAGGGCTTTTTTAGCACAGAATACTCTCATCGCCTTCCAAACGGATTATCAGTGGACCTTCATGTCCAGGCTACCATTATCGCAGATGAGGACGGAAAACCCAGCCATATTATGGCAACAGTCACGGACATCACTGAACTCAAAGCAGCAGAGGCTCAATATCGTCATCTCTTTGAAAGCGTTCCAGTTGGTCTATTCCGCACCAAACCAGGAGTCGGAGAAATATTGGATGCCAATCCTGCTTTAGTAAACATCCTAGGGTTTCCCGATGAAGAATCACTACGAAAGCGCAAAGCCTCCTCGTTTTACCTCGATCCAGAAGATCGACGGAAATGGGAACGGCAAATTGCTGAAGAAGAAGTCATTCGGGGATTTGAATCTCAGTTTGAACGTCTTGATGGTCGAAAAATCTGGGTTCGACTTAGCAGTCGTGCCTTTCGTGATCACAAAGGGCAGGTCAGTTATTATGAAGGTACACTCGAAGATATTACGGATCGGAAACTTGCTCAACAAGCTTTAGCAGCTAGCGAAGAAAGGTATCGCCTCTTTTTTGAAAATATTTCTGATGTGATTCTCCAGCTTGACCCACAACTTCGCCTAGTCGATGTTTCTCCCTCGGTAGAGAAGCATCTTGGGTATCATCCCGACGAACTCAAGGGTAAGTTTTACCCTGATCTCAACATTTTGGCTCCTGAGCATCTCGAAGTGGCTTTAGAGAATTCGAAAAAGCTCTTTTCAGGTGAACTCGTCGGACCAAGAGAGTATTCGTTTATCGCAAAGAACGGCTCACGAATTTGGGGGGAAATCAATACCACACCCATAACGCGAGATGGCGAGGTGGTCGCCCTCTTTTCCCTCATTCGGAACATCAATGATCGAAAACTTGCTGAAATTGAACTTCGCAACATTAACCGTGACCTTGAAATCTACGCTTCGTTACTTCGCCATGATTTGGGAAACGATCTGCAAGTGATTTTTAGCACCACCGAGGTGGCACAGCTGCTTGCTCCTGAAGGCTCGGAGATTCGTGATTTTACCGAAACCACTCGCGCTGCCGCCGAACGGATGGGTCGTCTCCTCGATTTGTTTGGACGACCCGACAAAGAGGCTGAAAAAGAAATTGTTGCTTTAATTGAACGGGTTGCTAAGCAGGCCACAAAAGCTCATAAACAACTAAGTATCCAGATTGAGGCTCCTGATGAAATCAAGGGGATTAGAGTGGCTAGCGGACGATTACTCCCCATGGTTTTTGATAACCTCTTTCGTAACGCGGCTCAACACGCTGGACCCCGACCTTCTGTCAAAGTATCGATTGCCCAAGAACATAATCAGGTAAATATAGAACTGACTGATTTTGGTCCAGGTATTCCCAAGAAATTGTTAGGGCAACTCTTCCAGCGTGGAACTTCCACAACTGGAAGTGGGTTGGGCTTGAATTTGAGTCAACGCATCCTAGAGGCTTACGGAGGATCCATCGAACTGCTCCCGTCTAAAGATGAGCAAGGCGCAGCGTTTCGGATAACCCTCCCCCTAGAAGAATCATAGCATCTATATACTAGGGGTTAACACTGTTAAGCGTACGAGGGCGGCTAACTATGACCAATAAACAAGATACGAGTGAAAACACTAGTCCGCGTGACTCCAAACGACTCTCGATGCGAATTGAAGGAATGCACTGCGCAGCCTGCGTAGCAACCATTGAAAAAGCCTTGATTCAACAGAAAGGCGTTACTAACGCCGCTGTCAGTCTTCTTGAAGAAAAAGCTACCATTGATTTCGATCCTACACTGGTTTCACGGGAAAACCTTGAAGCTGTTGTTAAATCAACGGGCTATCAACCGCGACGTCCAACCATGACTTTGTCTCTAAGTCCTACACCACGAACAGATGAATGGTCATTCATCACTAAGTCGCTGGAGGACGAGGAAGGCATTCTCTCTGTTGGAGCCAATGCGGTGACTGGGCAGTTAATCATAGAATACGATGAAGGGCTCGTCTCGAACAAATCGGTTAAAAAATCACTCAAGAAACTTGGATATAGCATCGTGGATGATAAAGTCGCTGATATTGACCGAGAGGTTCTAACTCGACATCAAGAAATTCAGTTTTATTCACGCCGGTTAGTATTCGCCCTCTTTCTGACAATCCCCATTGTCATCTTTTCTTTTCTTCCTCATCTTCTCATACCTGTCTTACCCTTGGGAATTACACCCAACCACATTAACTTCTTGCTAACCACCCCTGTCCAATTTTTTGCAGGGTATCCTTTCTACAAATCCAGTATCAACGCTGCTCGCCATGGTAAAACGAATATGGATACTCTCATCATGCTGGGCACTAGTGTCGCTTACTTCTATTCAGTGTTCGCCACCTTTTTTCTCCCAGGACGAATGGCGTTCTTTGAATCTGCAGCATTGCTGTTAACATTCATCTTATTGGGGCGCACACTCGAAGCATTAGCTAAAGGTCAAACCTCTCGAGCCATTCGCGAATTAATGAACCTACAACCTAAAACAGCCGTCGTACTTCGAAATGGTGACGAACTAACAGTGCCTACCGAAGAAGTGGAGGTAGGGGATCTTCTTCTGGTGCGCCCAGGTGCTCAAATCCCCGTTGATGGGACAGTCGTTCGTGGGCAATCCGCAGTAAACGAAGCCATGATCACAGGCGAATCCATTCCCGTCAGTAAGACCCTAAAAGACAAGGTGATTGGCGGAACGATTAACCAAACCGGGACCCTCACAATTCAAGCCAAGAGTGTCGGCCAAGACACCGTTTTGGCTCAAATCATTCGAATGGTTGAAGAAGCCCAAACCCACAAACCTCCAATTCAACGACGCGCTGATGCCATTGCAGAAAAGTTCGTACCTTTCATTCTCCTCCTCGCCTTTGTCACCTTCGCAATCTGGTTCTTTTTAATTGACTGGATCTGGGCGCTGAGCTTTGCCATCGCCGTATTGGTCGCTGCTTGTCCCTGCGCATTAGGATTAGCCACACCAGCGGCTTTAATGGTGGGTATTGGTCGTGGCGCACAACTCGGCATTCTTATCAAGACAGGAGATGGATTAGAAGTAATTCCGAAAGTCGATACCATGGTTTTCGACAAAACCGGAACACTCACCACAGGGCGTCCTACTGTCACAAATGTCATTACAGCAAAACACACGACAGAACAAGCCGCGCTCTCCCTAATCGCCAGTTTGGAACAGCTGAGTGAACACCCACTTGCTGAAGCCATAGTTCATTATGCCAAAGAACATGAGATCCAATTTAAAGAAGTTACTGATTTTCTCTCCACACCAGGGCAAGGCGTTCAAGGACGAATTGGAAACTCCTTGATCGAAATCGGTAGTGATACCTACATGCAAGATCACGGGGTTAACCTCCAAGAACTTTCAGCACATCTTCAGCATCTTCAACAACAAGGAAAAACCACCATATTCGCTGCAAAGGACGGACACGCAATCGCGCTAGTAGCAGTTGCTGATACTTTGAAAGCCGATTCAGCATCGGCAGTCAGCCAACTACGCACACTGGGAATTAATGTAATCATGCTGACTGGCGATAAGGAAGTTACAGCCCAAGCCATTGCTCGAAACGCGGGTATTGAGCAGCTCATCGCAGAGGTCCTTCCCAGTGAAAAGGCAAAGGAAATCCAACGCCTACAGAACGAGGGACACACGGTAGCTATGGCTGGAGATGGCGTAAACGATGCTCCAGCTCTCGCCCAGGCAGATGTTGGAATTGCCTTGGGTTCAGGTACTGATGTCTCCGTCGAAGCAGGAGAAATTGTGTTGGTTCGCGATAACCTCTTGGATGTGGTATCAGCCATTCAGTTAGGACGAAAAACCATGCTGAAAATCAAACAGGGCTTTTTCTGGGCATTAATCTACAATATGATACTCCTGCCATTAGCTGCAGGTGTACTCTTTCCCAGCCTTGTTCTCCGCCCAGAATGGGCGGCTCTCGCCATGGCTTTATCTAGTGTAAGCGTTGTCACAAACGCGCTCCTTCTTTATCGATTCCAACCACAACCGCATAGCCCTTCAACGCCTCCGCCCTCAAAACCACTCATCAAGGAATCAGTATTTGCCATTGATCCTATCTGTAAAATGGAAGTAGATACTGCAACGGGCCTTCAAAGTGACTACAAAGAGAAACGCTACTACTTTTGCTCCTCACACTGCAAAACTCAGTTCGAAGCCACCCCTCAGCGATATGAGAATCAAGATGTAATTGAAGAGTAAGAGCCAAAAACTACTTAAGACTACTCCCAATTTACCCAAAGATAACAAGCCTATCAATGATAACAGGGGATTCTGGGGAATAGGGGATAACCAACAAAAAGGACTTTGCCATAATTCCAAGAACGACAGCTAAGGATAACACAAGGACAGCGAGATCAATGGCATCAATCTTCATCATTGATGACGAAGAAAATCTTCATCAAGTCTATAAGGCTCTCTTTGCCGTGAAGGGTCACACCGTCATTGGCTCTGCGTTCGATGGAGACGAGGCAATACAGATATTTACAAAGTTAGACCCAAAACCTGATGTTATCATCATGGACCATCGAATGCCACGCATGGACGGTATCGCGGCGACTAGGCATATTTTATCTATTTACCCGACGAGTAAAATTATCTTCGTTAGCGCTGATGAAACTGTACGCTTTGAGGCTTTAGAAGCCGGCGCAGTGAAGTTTCAAGTCAAACCCGTGAGGGCAAGTGACCTTTTCAAGATCGTCGATCAAATCACGCATATGAGCTGAAGCACGACCTAATCGTCATATCGATCTTCACGCGCTAACTCGGTCGATCCACTATCTAAATGATCGGTATGTCGTTTCCAAGCACGACCCTCTCGACCCTCCATAAAAAATAACTCTGCTACAGTAATCTCGTCAGCTTCAAGGAGTTCGTTAAGGGCTGCTTCATCATAGATTTCTCCACCGGGTTCAGCTTCTTCTAATCGAATCTGCTCAAACTGCCTTTCTAGATACGCAAATCGTTGTGCTAGCTTCTCCGTTATTAAAGCATCATATGATCGGAGCAAGTCCAGAATCATCACACGAATCGTTTCGATAGGGGTATTAATCTTGGATTTTACAATAACTTGATTGGCAACTTCGTCAGCGAGACCGGCGGGGACATTGAATCGTAACAGCAAGTCCATTATTTGGAGCTTAAAGATCTGGCGGTTTTTAGGAATCTTAGCCATCAGAAACCCTCCATTTAAAGAGGATACCAAATATTGGGACAGTATACTGTTTAACAACTTTCCTAATTACCAATAACTTAACAGCTAAATGGCTGATGCACCTTTCCATGCGTTAAGAGGATGTCTCATTTAGGAGATGAACCCCCTGAAACTCGAACAGACAAGTCCATCCGTATGGGCAATAACGGATGGATCCACTTTTGGTAATGTTGGTTGCATTCGTCTACCACAAGGTATCGTCGTCGTGGATACTGGCATGTCACCACATCTGGCGCAGAAGTTTCGAAACCTTATTCACCAACAGGTAGGGACCCAGCTCATTGCCGTTGTATTAACCCACTATCATAGCGATCATGTTTTTGGAACCCAAATCTTCGGAGATTGCCCAATCATCGGGTCAACGGCACTAGCTGCATTATACGATGCACAGTTCAAAGCCACCTGGTCACCAGAAGGGCTCCAAGAATTAATTACCGCGTACCAACAAATGCGACCCGAACTGGCTGGACAACTTGCAGATCTACAAATAATACCCCCAACACAAACCTTCAAACACTCCTTAATCTTAGGTGAAGCTGACGAAGTGTGTATTCAACATACGGGGGGTCATACCGCAGGTCATTCAACAGTCTATTTTGCACCCGAACGCGTCCTATTCGCTGCTGATTTAGTATTTTGCCAACAGTATCCCTATGCAGGAGATGACACCAACGATCCACCCCAATGGATGCAGGCTTTCCAAACCATTCTAGCTCAACCGGTCGATGTAATTGTTCCAGGACATGGTCCTTTGTGTACAAAAGATGAGATTAGACTCCATCTAGCTTATTTTCAAGAACTCGAAAATTGGATTCTAACGCAACTAGACCAAAATCGGTCGTTGGACGAAGTTATTCAGGCTAGCGCTTCGTCCCCACCCTTTCCTTACAAAGAGAGAGCAGATGCCCGACTCTCTTCGACTCTAAAGCGTTGGTATGAATACTACTCTTTAAAAGGTAGAGCGCTGTAAATTCGCTAGAGCGAGAGGTTAGCGAGAACTGCATAGGCTTTGGCTTCCTTCCAGGGTTGATCACTGATAACGAGGAAGCTTGTTCTTTCCACCGTACCCTTTGGGTTGACATCGAGAAGCTCTTCGGTATTTATCCAGATGCTATCCTTGCCTAAATCTCCGACGAAGAGCTCACCCTTAACACTTAATTTTGAGACGAATATAGCCGTCATATCATCTTTCAAATGTTCAATTCCCAAATAGGGTTGTGTGGCTGTTGGCCAAGAATGGGTGGATACTCGCCGCCGATGTAGTTCTGTTACTTGGCGAGGAATTATGGTTTCCAAACCCTTGGGATCGCCCTCTGAAGGAAATGAAATCCTGAGACGATGGTTGATTTGTCGTGGAGCGGATGAACGATTAATCACACGACTAACTAGTGCGACAATATTGCTGAAAGGTTGGGTTAACACTTGCAATTCTAACCTGAAGCCCTTGAGTTTGCGTTCGATTTTCCTCGGTTGGGTTGAGAGAGTCACTCCACTCCATGTGCCACGGTGAATTTCTTTGGCTCGCCACCGTTCCTTGTCAAGCTTAGTTGGAAACCATCCAGGGTGCTTCGGTGCAAAGGGATCGAATCGAATTCCCCCATACCACGGGTTCCTCCACACTTTTGGTCCCGCCTTGGGAAAGCTGGATTCCAGATAGTTAGTTTTAGTAGTTTTGTTAATCAACCCAATGATGGTCCCTGCAAACTCTGGTGCTATTTTTAGCAGGTATGCCCCGTTATCGATGGTATGAATTTCTTGGTTCTCCTCCTGAGCCGTTGACAGAGTGACTGATCCAGGCCTTCGATGGAGAATCACAGGGAGCGTGAATTGATAATCACGAGCGCGGGTTCTTACGGTGGCCTTTAGTGGTAAAACGCTAGGCTCTGGACGACTATGAGGGTGGGCAGTGAGCGTCAATGGAACTAAAAGTGGCTGGGTGCGGGTCACACCCTTGAATTTGTAGGAACGAGGCGTTACGGTCCATTGAATAGGTGCCGAGAACTTCAGAGTTCCTTCAAGTGGACGTTGTACAAGGTGTCGCAAGTGAACGGGCATGATGATTTTGCGAGCTATCTCAAGCAAAGCTGGAAAGTCAGCTGTTTGGACATCAATAGCTCTGGAAGGCTGAAGTTCTGGGATGAGTTGACTTGGTTGAGAATCGTAGAGTTGATGCCAAAGTTGTCGGACATGCCGCCAGGTTCCCAACCCCGTGTAGAGGGACATTGGGGGTAAGGTAACCTTCTTTTTTGGAGGAAGGGGTGGGATTTGGAGCTGAAAGTTGAGGAAGGTGTAACCATCGGCTTCGTAGAACACAGAAGGATCGCACATAATCGCTGTTACATCTCCTGTGTGTGGGCGTTCAGCACAATACCAGGTTTCAAGCCATTCTTCACGCTCCTTAGGGATTTCGCGTGATGTTGCAAAAAATTCGTCCTCAACACATTCTTCCCGGAGAAGTCCCTCTTTTAAAGGGAGTACATGGAGATGATCCCAAATTCCTGCAATACTACCTGTGGTGAGCCGCAACTGATAGGTATTCGAGGGGTGCACATTTTCAAAAGCATATTCAACCTGGAGGAGAGAGGAACCACTATTCAGCACGAAGGTCTTCGTAAATGTTAAACCTGGATAGCGTTGGCACTCCATCCAGGTAACAATTCGGGTAGTTCCATCCACCCGGTGATGAATGCTATGCTGAAAATGCGTTTGCATCTGTTCGGATGGCCAAAAGGGCGGTCCAAGGCTATTACGGAAATGGGATCGGAGGTGTTGTCTTTGAGTGAGGGCATTCTCAAGCCGATCAATGTGGGCTCCTTTAGACAGGTTAATTGAAAACGATAAAGTTTCGGTGTGGATTTGTAACCGCTTGTTATCATCAAAGGCAGTGACTAAGACACCACCAGTACTCATACAATGAAGGTGAATTGTTTCTGTGCGTGTTGTTAGCTGATGGTCCTCAAGGCGTAATTTTGCATAGAGTTTGATTAGCAAAGCTTTGGTTGCTATGTTCTCGTCTACTTTTACAGGAACTTCGATACCTGAATAATCCTCGGATTTGAGAGCAATTTTAAACTGCTGTTTTTCGATCTGTAATTCCTCAGGAGCTTCCAGAAATACTGTTCCTTGGGCTGGCGATTTTAGGTTACTTTTTATAGCGATCGCCAAGTTCAACTTGTTTCCAGGTCGACACCGAAGTGAGGTTGGTACAGTAGAAATTTGAATTGGGTGTTTCACTCGGATACCGGTCATCAAGTCAATGGGTAGGTTTCCAAGGGTGAATTTCGAATTGATAGCTAACGCCTTTTGTGATTCGGCAGGTGGGACAACAGACACCTTGGCCTGGATTGTTCCTTTCAGAGTCAGGGTAGCCTCGGGTTGGACTACAAACTCCCCAGGGGGACATTCTATGAGATCAACGCCTTCAGGCAATGTCACTTTGAGGGTTCCCTGTAGGGGCGTAGCTTTTTGCTTGTTTTGAATCGTCCATTCGACAACAAATGGTACTCCCAGGGGTGGTTCGGGATCTGTGATCCAACATTCAACTTGTAACTCGTCGGTTTCAATTAGGGTTGGTCCGCGGCTTTCTCTATCAATGAGAACTCGTAAGTTTTCACCGTTAGCGCTCCATCGCAAATCGTAGATCGGTAGACCACGATGCGTCATATCATCTGGGACGATCTCGATTTGCCGTTCGAAGGTTTCATACCAGTTGTGTTTAGTAAAATAGGGTTGAGTGATTGGAAGCTTCAAGACAGTTGGAATGTAGTTTTCCATGAGCACCTGCGTGTCAGGTCGCCAGAAAAAGCCTGTGCGTTTATACGCTGGAACGGCATTTAGGTTGCCGGCCCAGGTGTGAAGGAAGAGGCGTTTGTATCCTTTATCGACGACCTGTTTCACAGATTCGATCAGAAGTGCTTTACCATATCCTCGCTTACGAAATGCATCACTGACATTCAGAAATCCTAAGTAGGCTGCTTCGGGGTCATCGAAGTGCGGAGTTAGTGTCGATATACCAGCTACCTCATCTTCTTCAGTGACTGCTATCAACCATGTGAGCTTGGCTTCCCTTTCGTAATCGTCGAGGATATGCTGTGCTGTATGTTCCATACCACCTGAAATGCCACCTGGCCATCCTCCTTCGCTTTGGTTGATACACTTCGCTAATCCTTCAGCATCTTTAGGTGTGAAGTTTCGGACCTTGCGCATAATATGACACCCTAGCTCCGCTCCTTTGATTATTTGCTTCAAAGGGCAGAGTGGAACATTGCAGGCTGCTTTTGGATATAAATTTGACGGCTTAGGAACCGGCTTCTAACCTAATAGGGGCTGATCGATGAAGGTATCGTTTAGACACTGGATAGTTTTCAAAGGATATCGTATAGGCGCTCATGAACTTCCCACGAATGTCTTTTTCAACTTCCTTTGCAAGTTCTGGTTCGACTTTAGCATCAATCCAATGTGTACTTCCCTTCGGAACAGCCACCATCTTGCCATCGCGCTGAACTATGTGACCGTTCTTGAGAGTAAGCCATGCTTTGGAGAATCCGCGTATAAGCTTACCCGGTTGCTTTGCGTAGTCTTCCTTTGCATCAAGATCATAGATCGCAATGTCAGCATCTGCACCTACACCCAAATGACCCTTATCCTGTAATCCAAGGATGCGTGCAGGGCCCGGGCGAGTGGCGGTGATATAATCTTGCATGGACCATTCGGTATCGATGGCAGGTATAATCATCCGTTTCTTCGCAGGGCGACGGATTTCTGCCAAAACCTCGTCGCGGGCTTTTTTGCTCATAAGCCATGCAGCAATGTATGGGTAGTTTACAAAGGTTCCTGCGTTGGGGTGATCAGTACTGGGTATCACTCGCCAAGGATCGTTCACCATGAGCGCAATTTCCAATCCAATCCCCCATTGAATAGCATTAACGCGTGAACTCTTTTTGAATACATAAGGGACAACTCCACCACCACATTCCACTTCGATGTCATCGTTGACCCAGCGGCTCCCTGAGATGCCCCGAAGAATCCATTCCCAGGGTCCATCAGCTGTCATGGTGGTAGTGTCAGAGAAGATAATCTGACCTAAATCGCAACTGACATTTTTATGTGTTTGAAGGTGTTTTGCAATGGACTCGGATCCTGAACGAAATGTTATGAAACTGTCTCCCCCATAAGCGTGGAACTGGATATGGGTCATATGCAGGTTATACCCTGATGCGCGTTTGGTTTCGGGGCGGTTACTTGCTAACTCCATGGTTTCAATAGTGATGTCCGTATTACCAGGGCGTCCTAGCATGTTAGCATGGAGGTGTAATGAATGCGGCAAGGCAAGGCGTTCTGCGCCTTCTAACAAGCCAATAATAGCTTCTCTTGGTGTTACATCAAAACAAGCGATTTGCTGGTCGAGGGCTTCGACATTCCCTCCCCAGCTCCAATCGCATACACCCGTGGGGTTGACGGCTTTAATTGCCCATCCCTTAGTGGAGCTTAACATCCAAGCCGCAAAAGCTGCAAGCTTATCGTATTCCTTTTCACGAGCATAGTCTAACACGAGTTGGTAGTTCCCGAAGAGAGGAAACATGATTTTGTCATGGGGTTGGATTTCGCCGAGTTCTTCGTGGGTATGGCGTGCAACAAGACCGGCAGAAGCTGCTTCTGTGACAAAGGTATACCCCATTTGTGAGTATTTGTATCCGGTCATAAATGTCGGGGGAACGCTAGCCCAGACGCCAGCCCGGCAAATATCGGAATAAGTGTAAGGATCCATGCGGGATTGATCACACCGGAGTACGCGCCCTGAATCCACTTTAGGTGTGGCTAGATGCGCATGAATTTCAACACCGCCTGCAACCACCATACGACCTTTTGCATCGATAATTTCTGCGGATTCAGGGTTAACGGATTCTACAATTTTTCCGTCTTGGATGGCGAGATCTTTGACTTCGAATATCATGTTTTTCGGGTCGATAAGGAATCCGTTCTTAATGACTATGTTTTTCGTTTTCACTGTAATTCCACCGCAACATGGGCTTTGGAGGGCTAGAGTGAGAGGCGTATGACGCAATACATCAATTCAGCTAATTAAGCGTTCTGCCATTCCGAATTTCCTAAGGCTTCTCGAATAATTTCCGCTAAAATCGTAAGCCTTATACGCAGATAACAAGAGGGAGGTAACCGCTCTACATTGAGCGGGGGAACAGTAATGCGCCAATTTCAAATCACACTCCCTGAAGAAAAAGTCTCCCAAGTCATGGATTTCCTCGAAGAAAACGCACAAATCCGCAACATCGCCAAAATTCACACCGCTCCTGGGTTCATGTTGATATTCCGCGTTTCGCTAGTGAAGACTCAAAAAATACTCACAGATCTCGAAGCCATCGGTGTCGGAGTCCACTATGGTATCATCGATGTTCTCCCACTTGAAGCAAGTAAACCCATGCCAAAAGAAGAGGCTGCAAGAATCACTCCCACTGAACGGCTCTCCGTCGAAGAGATGTATGGTAAAATTGCAGCGGGAACACGTCTATCTTTTGATTTCTTAGCGCTGATTTTCGTTTCCTGTATTATCGCTGCTATCGGTCTTGGTACCAACAGTGCGGTCCTCATTGTTGCGAGCATGCTCTTGGCCCCACTTATGGGGCCTATTCTTGGTCTAAGTCTTGGAGTAGTCATCAAAGACAGACGGTTGGTTTTAACGGGTGTTAAAAACGAAGCTTATGGTCTCTTGATAGCTGTAATAATAGGGGTTCTCATGGGTGCAATACTAATGCCCTTTGCACCGATACTATATCCAACCTTACCAGGATGGCCTACCCCCGAGATGGCGGTTCGTGGATTATTCGTTGGCTTAATTGTTGGTATCGCAGTTGCTGCGGCTTCTGGTGCGGGAGTAGCCCTAGCGGTGACGCGTGGTGAAATTAGTAGCCTAGTTGGAGTTGCGATTGCTGCTTCTTTAATGCCCCCTGCAGTGAACGCGGGGATGAATCTTGTATACGCTCTAACAGGACCGCTCATCTTTGGACTCGGCGTAAATGTTGCCTTACATATGGGAATCGCGGGCATCAGCTTCGTTTTAGTGTTAGTCAACATTCTGTTCATTAATATCGTAGCTATGCTTGTCTTCATTCTGAAACGAGTGGCTCCAATTAAAAGCAAATCAATCTTCTGGCACGACTTACCTAACCTGGACAAGAAGCGGCGTGAAGAACTCTGGCACCGATAATGCGTAAGGTTGCGCCACCGCACCATCGGTGTCCTTTCTCTCCTTTTTTTGGAAATTCTCCAATTGCATAAGGCTTAAGAGAGAGCTCTGATATGCATCATGATGCATATCATGAAGGCTCACTTTCTCAAGAGAGCGTGCAAATTCATGTTCAATAAAACAGGAAAGGCAAAGGGATTCGGAAGCCTCTGGCCTTATGGAGTGGTCATCGTTCTCGCTGCTATTATCATTTCTGCTGGTGCAATCGTGGCCCTGTACCAGCTATCGCAGCTACCTCCACCGCTGACTGGGGACCTCGATGTTCAAGTCAAGAAGGGCGATACAGTTGTAGACCTGGATTTCTCATCCGTCATCGCTCTTCAGGCTGTTCAAGGAGCTTCTAAATACCAGAACCGGTTTGGTAACTGGCGAGGTGCTGGTACTTACATCGGTGTATCATTAGCCAGTTTAGTGGAACTCGTTGGTGGAATGGATCAAAATGATGTTGTCCGTATCAACGCGACAGACGGCTATTACCAATACTACGCCTACCACAATCTCTACCCCAACTCAACCATCGCGGCTTTGCAAGGTCAGTTCGTTCTTGCCTATGCCCTAAACGGAACCACCCCCACGACCTGGGTGGATGGCCCCACAACTGCCTTCCTCCCGACAGATGGCGCTTACAGCAACGATGATGCTAACTCAACGACTCATCCTGCGTGGTTCTTCGGAAGCGCAGGTGCACGATGGGTCCGCAATGTCGCAGCCATCGAAGTGATACCGGATGTCTACATTGGAGGATCATACCATGTCACTGTCATTGATGACGACACTACACGAGATGTGTATCTTGTGGATCTCACTTTGATGAAGCAGATGGAAGCCTTCTCTGCCTACCAAAAATTCACAGGAAATTGGGGAGGTAACGGAACCTACAAAGGTGTAATGCTAGCGGATCTCGTTGACCTAATCACGACCATTGACAGTGATGATGTTGTCAATGTCTCTGCTACCGATGGGTATACTCAATCATTTGCGTACTACAATCTCTACCCCAACGCCACAATTCACGCCATCCAAGGGGATATGATCCTAGCGTACAGTTATAATGGAACTGTAGCGACAATTTGGACGGATGGGCCTCGAATAGCGTTCCTAGCTCCGGATGGTGGGTATAGTAATACTGATGCAAGTCTCACGACTTATCCAGCCTGGTTCTTTGGAAGTGCTGGGGCCCGATGGGTTAGCAATGTGCTTACAATCACTATCATTCGCGACAGCCTACCTCCATGATAAGTAGATTATGGTGAATGGATTGAGCCGATCCACTACCTACTATTTGAGCACTCGAGACCTGGTCACGATTGCTGTGCTTAGTGCCCTAGGTGGCGCTCTAAGCACCTTTGTCGGCTATTTGGGTTTGCTATTGAATACGGCTATTGGAACACCCTTTGGAGCAGGGCAATTTCTCAGTGGGCTGCATGCATTCTGGATTATCCTTGCAGTAGGGCTTGTACGAAAAACGGGTGTTGCTACCACAACAGGATTACTTAAAGGCCTTGTTGAATTCTTTACCGGGAGTACTCATGGACTTGTGGTAGTTCTGGTGAGCCTTATTCAAGGGCTCATAGTAGACATTGGCTTTACCATGATAAAAGGGCGCGACTCCTTACCCCTTTATGCAATTATCGGTGGGGCTTCATCCGCCTCTAATGTTATCGTTTTCCAGCTCTTCTACTTCTCAGGGGCTCCTTTGCTCTTCCTGTTGCTCCTTGTAGTTCTCGCGTTTTGTTCAGGAATTATCTTTGCGGGGTACTTTGGTCACGCCACAACCCGTCTTGTTCGCATATCCCGCATATATCGAATGCCATCCAATACTCAAGAAGAGCCTTCATCTCCTTCGGTGTGGCGACGACTTGGACCTTATCGCCTGTCGGCTTTGGTATTCTTAATCGTCATCGCTTTTGGAGCAAGTCTTTATGCAGTTTTCGTATGGCGACCAGTTATTGATCCTTACAGCTGTGATGTAACGGGGTCGGTCACTTTCCCCTACAAGTTTTCCTATACGGTCTTTTCTTCTCAGGAAGTCATCGTGGAAGCCGAACTCATTGGTTCTGTCACCCATATTCCTGCAAGAAACTACACGGGTATACCTCTACCCCTTATCCTCAGCCAAGCTCAGCCTTTCAATTCTGCCACTACCTTGCAAGTACTAGCTTCAGATGGATACAGTGCTACCTTCCATTTAGATGAGGTAATCCGCAATTCGGAAGTTATCCTTATAATCGACAACGGACTACGGCTCATCGCAAAAGATTTCCCAGGAGAGTTCTGGGTTCAAAAGGTCGTCTCCCTTGTCATCACCTGATACTTCAACACCGACGACAAATCCCATACTCCAAATCAAGAACCTCTCCTTTACCTATCAAGGCAACCTATCACCGGCCTTGAGTAACATCAACCTCACTGTTGGTGCTGGTGAATTCGTGGTTATTGCAGGACCCAGTGGAAGTGGTAAAAGCACCCTAGGTCGTTGCCTTGCGGGATTTATCCCCCATGAATATCTAGGTGAATTTCAAGGTTCGGTAATTGTCCAGAACCAAGATTCTACGACTAGCACTATTCCCGATCTGGCCCGAAAAATCAGTCTCGTTCAGCAAGACCCTGATAGTCAACTCGTTACCCTAAGTGTCATGAACGAACTAGCTTTTGGTCCAGAGAATTTCTTAATCCCACCAAATGAAATACGCGAAAAAGCGGACTGGGCGTTAAACGCGATTTCAGCGCAGCATCTTCAAGCACGCAACACATACGCCCTATCAGGGGGCGAAAAACAAAAAATCATCATCGCGTCATTCCTTTGCATTCAAGGTCCGATTCTTCTCCTGGATGAACCAACCGCCCGTCTTGATCCCACCACAGCGGAAGATGTTATCAGAACTCTTCGACAACTCAACAGAAAGGGCTTAACAATCATCGTAATTGAACATCGAATCCAACCTTTTCTCGCCTATGCTACACGCGTGGTTCTGCTCAACAATGGTACCCTGTTCTTTAATGGTACACCTTCTCAACTCCAAGCCAACCCTGAAACCCTCATCAATTTAGGCGTAGCGCTTCATCCTTCTGCCTTTGCTCCTGTGGCATCCCCCCCTCTACCCACACCACACCAAAAACGGCTAGAAGTTCAAAACCTTACCTTCACCTACCCTGAAACCGAAACCAAGTCACCCAATCCGCCAGCAATCGAGGAACTCAGTTTTTCACTCCATCCCGGAGAAATCATTGCTTTAATGGGGCCTAATGGTTCGGGAAAAACCACGCTACTCATGCACATCATTGGACTCCTCAAGCCTGATGTAGGAACTATCTTCCTTGATGGTGAACCTCTCCATAGACAACCCGTCTCACAAATAGCTCGTAAGGTCGGTTTTATTTTTCAAAATCCACTGCATCAAATCTTCACTTCAACCGTCTGGGATGAAATCCTTTTAGCTTCTCGGCATCTCGGCGTTCCCCTCGCCACTCAAGCTCAAGCGCAAGCAGAAATACTCCTTGACGCAATGGGGCTCCAATCTTACCGCGATCAGTCCCCCTTCTCCCTCAGCTTAGGCGAACAACGCCGGCTAACAATTGCCTCCGTCCTTTTGCATCGACCTAAGCTCCTTCTACTCGATGAACCATTCATCGGTCAAGATTACCGTAATGTCCACCAACTCATGACCCTCCTCCAACAATCAGCTCAACAAGATACAACCATCGTTCTCGCCACCCATGATGCAGCTATCGCTGAAACATACTGTCAACGCCTACTCTTCTTGCATTCAGGACAGCTACTCATCGACGCACCCGTCAAACAAGGTCTCGATTACATCGAAACGCTTGGAAAAACCGCCTACCAACATAAACCAACCACTAGAGAGGTGACAGCTCAACTATGAAATTACGCACAATCTCCTTCGGATACATTCAACGTAACTCCTTTATTCATCGCCTCAACCCCCTTACCAAATTTCTCGTCCTACTGCTCACTGCAATTCTAATAGTGATCTTGGTATCAGACATTGCTGGTTGTGTGATCTTCAGCTTCTTACTACTAGGTTATGCTGGAGCCGGTATCAGCATTCGATATCCGTTCAGCCGCCTGCGACGATTAATCTCCTTCATCCTCCTCATTACCTTGATTCAACTGATCTTTACACCTTTTGGCACAATTCTCTTTTTCCTCATTCCCCCGCTCGCACCAAGCATCGGCCCTCTTTTTCCCATCACAACCACAGGTGTTAGGAACGCGGTTAACCTCGCTTTTCGCCTCATTAATATTATCTTAGCCAGCGCACTCTTCGTGGTTTCTACGAACCCAAGCGATTTCGCAGCATCGCTCACGCGAATAGGCATTCCCTACCGTTATAGCTACACCCTCGTCTTAGCCCTCAGGCTAGTACCACTTTTCGACCATGAAACCAATACCGTACAAGCTGCACAACGCACACGCGGCATAGCCATAGATCGTGGCCTTCTCCGCGGCTTTATCCGACAAATCCGCTATACCTTTACTCCCCTACTCTTCTCTGCGCTAACCCGGGTAGATGCCCTAACCTTAGCTATGGACGGTCGTGGCTTCGGTTATGAATCCACTCGCACATTCCTCTCCCTACCCCGTTACACTTGGATGGACGGCCTCATCACTATTCTTAGCCTCTTTTTAACTGGATTTCTCCTCTGGTTTTTCCTCCTCGTTACTCCACTTCCATCGATTATCAGCTAACAGCGACTACTTAAAACGACATTCATAAATTTGGTTAGTGCCTTTCGACTTTCGCATCAGCCACAAACCCGGCATCCAACTGTGGCAAATCCCCAACTCTTCCAAAGGCTTAGAAACCAAGCAACTTATTACTAGTAGACGCACCGAACGCCAAATCATCGAATGAATAACTGAAACTGATCAGAAAGCCCTTGTCAAAACCGGTTAATATCTCTACAATGTTTTCAATGAAATCTTCGAGGTCTGTCAGCACGATCTGTCATACATGCTAGCAAAGCACCAGTTTTTTCAATTCCTTGGCGAATTGTTTAAGAAGCACTCCAAACCCTGCATATCAAGGTGATGCCAATGGGTAAGGCTGACAGTGTCTTTGAAGTCATCGGCCCAATCATGATTGGACCTTCCAGCTCACATACTGCCGCCGCAGTTCGAATAGGACTACTCAGTCGTACGATTTTAGGAGAACCCGTGACTAATGCTATTATCCAACTTCACGGATCTTTTGCCCTCACCGGCAAAGGACATGGTACAGACAAAGCCATCATCGCAGGGCTACTCGGATATGATGCAGCGGACGAGCGGATTAAAAGCGCTATCACGATCGCTCAAGAGCAAGGTATCAAAATTGAATTCCATTCAATCGATCTTGGCGACGATTATCATCCCAACACTGTTCGCCTCCTCATCGCTGGTGAAAGTGGTGCCCATTTTGAAATTACCGCCATCTCGGTTGGAGGGGGTAATATCAGCATCGTTGAACTCAACAGCCTTCCAATCCAACTCTCCGGAGAATATCACACACTTATTTCAATCCACAATGACAGACCCGGAATAGTTGCAAAAGCCACTGCCCTAATCGCCCAAAATAAAGTCAATATCTCTACCATGAATGTCAGCCGACAACATCGAGGTGGCCTAGCCGCTATGGCTGTTGAAATGGATCAACCTCTTCCAGTAGAAGCCGTTAAAGAATTAGAAAATGAAGCCCAGATTGTACGAATAATACCACCGATTTACTGAGGTGAAACACATGTATTATGATAACCTCGAACAACTCATCAAGCTTGCAGCCCGGGAGAAACAACGCCTAGGTGAAATCGTTCTTGCCGTTGAGGCCGAACAAGAAGACAACTCACCTGACACGATTCGTGGTCAAATGGTCATCTCTTGGGAAGTCATGAAACAAGCCCTTGAACGCGGCGTAACCGAAGATATTCGCTCACTCAGTGGACTCAGTGGAGGAGATGGAAAACTTCTCGCTTCTCGAACACCAATATTCCTCAGTCCTGGCATCACTGCTGCTGTCGCTCGAGCGCTGGGAGTCGCTGAAGTAAATGCCGCTATGGGTCGAATCGTAGCTTGCCCTACAGCAGGTAGTTGTGGTATCGTACCTGCCGCGCTGCTCTTCGCCAAAGAGCGGTTAAAACTCGATGAAGAAACCATCATCACTGCTCTCTTCACAGCTGCTGGTATTGGTATAGTGTGTTCGAAAAAAGCGTCCATCTCCGGGGCAGAAGGTGGCTGTCAAGCTGAATGTGGCGTCGCTGCAGCCATGGCTGCAGGAGCCCTCACTGAACTGGCGGGTGGCAGCCCGACTTCGGTAGGTCACGCTGTGGCGTTGTGCCTTTCTAACATGCTCGGATTAGTCTGTGATCCAGTGGCTGGTCTTGTTGAAGTTCCCTGTGTTCTTCGAAATGCTGGAGGTCTAATGCAAGCCTTCTTAGCTAGCGAATTGGCACTCGCTGGTATACAAAGCCGAATTCCTGTGGATGAAGTAATCGTAGCCATGCGAGAAGTGGGAGAAGCTCTACCAGAGAGCCTACGTGAAACCGCTCAAGGAGGATTGGCTAATACTCCTACCGGTAACGAGCTAAAAAAGAAACTCGCCTAGACTGTCTCCTTCAAGGGGATAATGCACAAAAATACTAAGGGGTCGTCACCTAAATTTCGGTATCCGTGTGGCTCATTCGGTGGAATATACAAAAACATGTCGGGTTCAATCGCAACTTCCTGCTCACTAGAAAAAGCTACACCCCTTCCTGAAAGAATATAGATCTCATGATCCGCTTCATGGTCATGGAGTGGGATTTCACCTTTTGGCTGAACCTCGAACCGCCGCATAGCAAAGGTACGCGCCCCATTATCTTTGTTAATCAACCAACGAATCGTTGTTCCTGTCGAACCGTAATTGGTGACTACTTCTTCAGGACGCTCAGGATACCGACCCACAATCATCTATACTCACCTGTAAACTCAACACATTAATAACCAAACAAGTACGGAACATTCAGCAATACCCTATTATATTAAAACCCGACTGATGGGTTAACCGAACACTTAATTGGATGAAAAATAAGGCATACAGACACTGAATACAATGGTGCAATATGCGAAGTTAAGACAGGCGGGTACAATATGGCGAGGAAAGACTTGGTAAAACAGACGCTTCTATCGCTCCTTCAAGAGGCAGAGCCCGCCGTTGCTGATGACG
The DNA here is from genome assembly GCA_048938385.1 of Promethearchaeota archaeon. Lineage (GTDB taxonomy): Archaea > Asgardarchaeota > Hermodarchaeia > Hermodarchaeales > Hermodarchaeaceae > Hermodarchaeum. Next base: position 47,444 of record JBHLMG010000012.1, read on the forward strand.
CACTTTTTCTCGGTAAACTCAGAATCCACTGCACAGAATCGGGGTACGCTAACATCCAAATTAGCCGTCCCCTCGACATCGAATATGTCAAACAGTTCTTCCAGGGCATGGATGTCTACACAGAGGCCAACCAGGCAAGCGTCATCATCAAAAAAAGCGCCAATGTCTTCATCTATTCCGAACCCAACGACACACAACGCATTGCCTTCGGTCCCTTGATGGATTACGAACTCCTCGTCTTAGTTTTCAAATATATCCGAACCGTAATGCAGCGTAGTACTTAACCTGAGAGCTTGCTCAACACTCTGGTCTCTCCTCAAGTCGAAAACCTTTTGGAAATAATGAGGAGAGCTTTGTCCGCTCGCTTCTCCCAGACGCACTAACCGCTATAATCTCAAGGTCTGGAGCAAATTCAAAGAGGACATTCCGACAGATTCCACACGGCATGACGGGTTCATCGCTATCTGTGACCACAACGATCTTCGAAAAATGCTGACTACCATCACAGACGGCCTTGAAGACTGCAGTACGTTCAGCACAGTTTGTTGCTCCCAATGTCGAATTTTCAACATTGCATCCTGTATACACTTTGCCATCTTGGCTGAGCAGAGCTGCTCCGACTTTAAACTGGGAGTATGGGGCATAAGCCCGTTGTTGCGCCTCTCGGGCTCGCTTTATTAAATCTGCATCACTTGGCGAAGTAACCAGCTCCTCACCTGTAGCGTAGTGACGATGGTCTATTGAGCTTAATCTATAAGAGCTCGTCGGTTATCCGTGCCTAAACGATGTGAGCGGCGAGGGTATTACTGGGTATAAAAATAAGCATTTTAGAATTCCTTAACCGCCCATATCTCTCCTAAGGCAGCTTAAAACCTGTAAATCTCCTAAAAAACCCTTTTTGCTTCTTATACGAGCTTTTAGGAGATAATGTCGGCGTATACCGAAATCCAAGGGTTTAAATATACCGCTGAGCGCGAATCTAGTGAGTGAAAGAAAAGGGGCGTAATGTTGACGACCATGATGGAATCTGGCACGGTCACATCTGTGCACCGATCGACCACTAAACCCATCACATGCCCTGCCTGTGGGCGCCTTAACCTCATCCAGCGAAAGCTCTATTTTTGGCTTGTATCCAAAGAGAAACAAGCCCGATGCCGCCACTGTGGGCGCTCAATCCCCCTCACATCCTAGCTTCGTATCTTTTTCAACGCTGTGTTCCTCTGACCTTACAAACTTAAATTAAGAAGAGGGGGAACACCTCACTACTCTTGTGACAAACCTTCCTGTCCTTGGATGTGTTATTCGATGAACAAAGAAAAGAAAGCATTCAGTTGGGTAACGATTTTCCTAATTGGTATGGGATTCTTTACCACTGGAATATCATGGTCTGTTTTCAACTCGTTAGCGCCACTCTGGCTTCAGCTCACCATTGGTAATGCACTCCCAGGTTTTATCTTCGTCTCCTTACTCGCGGGGTTCATTATGGGTGTAGACAATTTTATCGCTATTATAATGAATCCACTAATGGGTTCAAGATCAGATAAAACTTGGACCCGATTCGGTCGTCGAATGCCTTACATCATTATAGGTATCCCACTAGCAGCTGGCTTCCTCATCGGAATGCCAATTGCAGTGATTTTACCTGGGTTATTCGGCTTCCTCGGATTGGTAATTCTCATCCTCGGATTCGATATTGCCATGGCTATTTATCGCGCTCCAGTTGTGGCAATGATGCCAGACTTTACTCCTCCAGAGAAACGCAGTCCAGCGAACGGTATCATCAACCTCATGAGTGGAGTTGGTTCAATAATTGCTTTTGTCATTGGACTTTTGCTTTTTGATATCAATCAGCTACTCGCTTTTGGTATCGTTGCAATAATCATGATATTCTGCTTAGGTCTCCTTATTTTTACAATCCACGAACCTGAGATCCCCCATGAAGTCGAAAAAGTTGAATCTCTCCTTGGAGAAGCGGCGAAGGAAGCTTTCTCCGATCGATCAGTTCTTAGTATTCTTTTCGCTATTTTCGCTTGGTTCATAGCCTTTTACACTTTGGAGACTTGGTTTACTTCCTATGGAGTCTTCGCTCTCAGCATGTCCGAGGGGCTTGCTACCTTTACAATGACCCTGTTTGCATTAGTTTTTGTGATTTTTGCTGTTCCTGGTGGGTTGCTTGCCCTAAAGCTGGGAAGACGCCGTACTATCATGATAGGCCTAGTTGGCATGATCTTCACGCTAGGTGCAGCTGCTTTCATTACAAACCAATTAGTGCTCATGGGCGTTCTTGGTATCGGAGGGTTCTTCTGGGCCTTTATCAATGTCAACAGTATCGTCATACTCTGGGAGGTCAGTCGGAAGAAACAAGGGACCTATACAGGTATCTACTATGTATTTAGCCAATTAGCCGCAGCGATCGGACCAATCGCGTTTGGAGGCATCGTAGACCTTCTCGTCATCTTTTCTCTAGCGACACCTACCTCGAAATGGGTCTTCATTTGGCCCTATTCGATCCTCTTCCTCATCCTAGCCTTGATTGCGATGATCTTTGTCAAGCGAGGTGAAGTTGGTGAGGAAGACGAATTAGCAGCAGGTACAACTTAGGATATTACTAGGAGAGGTACAAGTAACCCACACCTCTCCTCCTCTTTTTTATACTAATCTCAACTTTTCAGGTAGATAGGTTTTTTACTGGCTAGCTGTTCATCTGATTAATAGAAAACCCTGGAGGGTTTCAATGTCAAAGATTCTTGATCGCGTGACTACCTACCTTAAATCAATGCAACTAGCCTACGAAGTTAAACCAGTGAAAGGCAAAGTTCAGCGGATCATGGTCCCATACACTGCTCCCGATGAGTCCTTGGCATTCAATGTAGTTATTGATGTGTCAAAACAGTTTCTCCGATTTTGGGTCATCATCATGCCTCACGAAGTCGTTCGAGGGAAAAAACAACGCGAGGATTTGTATCGGGAACTCTTGCTTGCGAATGGTAAATTAGCAGAGATCAAGTACTTCGTTACTGATAAGGGCGATGTGGGTATCATTGGTCATGAGGGAGTGAATGTGTTGACAATTGATGGCTTCCGGGAGGAATTCCGAGCCCTACCGTATGGTATCATCCATTTTTTGACTGTCATTGCAAGTAAGCTGAAGCTTAGCTTTAAGATCCCAGGTCCAGGAGATCTATCGATTTATTCCTAACCCAATACTGTTTTTTTGAAGAGGAAAGGAAATCTTTTTCTAAAGGCTGCCGGTCAATGATTGTTGCTCAACGAGGTTACCATGATGACAACAATGGACAAAATCGAAGACTTTCTTAAACAAATGAACCTGACCTACCGTGTTGTTCCAGAAGAGGACCGTATCCTTCTACCCTACCAAATCAAGGACCGACGGTTCATGTTGGTGGTAGACCGAGGAGATAAATGGGTACGCTTTTTCACCATCATCGTAGAGGCCGCGAACCTCAAGTCTGTCAACAAACTTGACCTATATACAACGCTCCTTGAAGCAAACGGCCAATTGGCTGAAGTAAAATATTTCATTACTGATGAGGGTGCCGTTGGTGTAATTGGACATGAAGGTATCCAAAACCTAACCTTTGAAGGCTTTCAGGAAGAATACAACGCACTTCCATTTGCGGTATCGTATTTCATTGAAAATGTTGCACCCAAACTTCAGATTGATGTCCCAGGTATTGAATAAACCCGAAGAATAATAGCGGGTTGTTCCTTCACTGCACACAGACGCTTGGCGTGATGTGTGCTACCGTGCCTTTCAAGGCTCTATTGATTGATTTTGACAATACCCTTGTTCTCTTCAATGAGGATGAATTCCTCGCTGCCTACGCTAGGCTCGCCTACCCGTACCTATCGGATTATTTCGATCAATCTACTTTTTTTCAAAAACTCCTTCAATCAACAATCTTCATGATTCATAATGATGGCAGTCAACTCAACATTGAGGCTTTCACGAACAACTTCATAGCTGACACTCCCGCCCTTCACTATGGGGAATGCATTACGCGCTTTCAAACCTTTTACGCTGAAACCTTCCATCAACTAGGTGCCACGGTTAAGGTGGTTCCTAATGGGCGGGCTCTACTTCAAGGAGTCATCGACGCAGGGATAAAAGTAGTCATTGCCACCAATCCAATTTTTCCGAAACGAGCCACGGAAATCCGGCTAGGGTGGGCAAACCTCGAAGATTTAGATATCACCTTTACAACACATGCTGAGAATTGCTCCTACTGCAAACCTAAACTCGAATACTATCAAGCGATTCTTGATGTTCTCGATTATCTTCCGGAAGAATGTGTCATGGCGGGAAACGATGCCATAAGCGATATGGCCGCTTCAGACCTCGGGATTAAGACCTTCTTGGTGGATTTGGATCAAGAGAAGGGGCGGTTGGGTCTACTCTCCAAAGAAATTGGTAACTCGGCTAAAAAAAGGGTCAAATCCAAATACACTATTGATGCACGAGGGTCCCTTGAAGACCTCAAACAATTCCTATTGTAATTTTGCATGGTGTGGTGATTACGATACCTATTAAACAACTCATTGGTGCTGTTCTTTTTGATGTTGATGGTGTAGTTGTTGAAAGTGAACTTCTCCATCTACTCACATTTAACGAGCTTCTTCAACCCTTTGATATTCATATCAGTGAATCTGAGTGGAAGACACGGTTTCTTGGTGCGGGCTCAGCAACTGTTATGACGACACTATTCAAAGAACACAGCATTACTCAGGACCCAGCACCATGGGTAGATAAACGCCGGGAACTCTATCGGCAGCATGTTGCTCAAGGCGACTTACAACCAGTTCCTGGATTCCTCGATTTCTATCAATCGATCCAAAAAGCTCATCTTCCTGTCGCCTTTGTTAGTACTGGGCACCCCCTTAGTTTATCTGCTGCTCTTGAACATCTTGGACTTGAAGGAAAACATCCAGTAATTGATGTCACAAAAGTAAAGCGGTTGAAACCTGATCCCGAAGCCTATCTGCTTGGTGCTCAAACCCTTCAGGTTCCTCCAAGGCAATGTCTTGTCTTTGAGGATTCGCCAATTGGTATCGCTGCTGCAAAATCTGCAGATATGTTATGTGTGGGACTCACTACGACAAATCCCGAAAAAGACCTCAAGAACGCTGATTTGGTTATTCAAAACTTTCAAAACTGGACGATTCAAACGATTCTTGATACAATAGGTGGTCAAATAGGGAACTGAGGTTCTGGTTTCTCATTCTGCATAGCGTTTAATTCCCTTCAACCGGCAGACTTCATGTACAATCATCTCTAGGATCTTATCATCACTTTTTATACCGGGTGGTGAATCAACGATTTTACTCAGTTGGAGAGGAATCCCATCCATCCGGTAAGCGGTTTGTATACCATCGGCTTCAATTCCCACATACGATGATGGTAACGCAACATCTGCAATTTCTGTGGTCGCACACCGCTTTGGGTCGAGAACAATGACGGGTATCTTCATCATGTGTTTTACTGCGGCGGATGGGAATGAAGCTGCTGGGTCTGCAGCAATTGCAAAGACAGCGTCAGCCTCACCGCGCACTAGAATGTCTACAGCGCTTGTTTCTCCTGGCATATAGTAGGGAGCACCATGTTCTAGACTCACCGAAAAGGGATATCCGTAAGTCCATGTGGAAACATGGTTAGAACCTGTCACATTAAAGTGACCACGCATTGGCATAATCACGGCTTTAGTGTAATGGTTCAAATCAGCGGTTAAATCAATAGCTGCAATAACATTGTGGTCTTTACCGTGGGTTTGGGTTAACCCAAGCCCAAAGAAAATCGTAGTAAATTGTGCGTTCTTCAAATCAGCAACAAACTCTCGGATTTGGCGCATAGGTACTCCCGCTACTTCCGACGCTTGTAGTTCCTTGCCTCGAAGAAGGGCTCGTACTGCTTGGAGTAGCTCATAATCTTTGTTAGGTTCAACAATAATGGAATTTGTTACCTGGTCTGTAAACCGAGTCGGTCGCACATCGATGTGGTAAACTTTTCGATCTTCTACTTGACGGAACAAACCTTCAATGAATTGAGAATACCGACGCGTATGGCGTGGGTGTGCAGCAATTGGGTTGCACCCCCAATAGACGATCATATCGGAGTAGTTCTTGATTTTTCCCAGCGTGCATGTTCCGATACCAACCCGCTGAACCGCTTCGATTCCAGGTCCATGGCATACTGATGATGTATTATCCACAACTGCACCTGATACTTCTGCGAGTTCAAGGGCTCTTACATTAGCCTCATTTGAAGTGCTTGCTAAACCGTAAATCAATGGCCGTTTAGCCTGGGCAAGTATTTTTGCTGCGGTCTTCACAGCTTCCTCTAGGGAAACTTGCTTGACCTCAGATTTATTCGGACCCGTTCGGAGTTCAGGTTTATAGATTCGGTATTCATCACGCACTTTCAAGAACTTCGTATGACCAATCCGACACGCGTTCAGCGCTTCAACAATAGTACCTTCTGGAACTCGAGGTAGGGGACCAGTCATAGTAACCGCTACTTCGATGTCATCACACAGGCAGCCGCTATGGCTGTGTACACTATTTAGTGTCCACACATGCCACGGCTAGACAGGATGTCTATACCTGAATGGGCAGATGACATGCTTGATGACACGAGCTCGCGGAGTCGATAGGATCCCATCAGCGTCGCCTCGATGTGCATTGGAGTCCATAACTCCCACTATTCCAAGGGTACAGATATAAAATGTTAGTTTCCACCAGGTTGCAACTTCCCTGTCGCTTTCGACAATTAAAAAACTGGTTGTGAAGCTGGGAGGTGCTTGGCAACCATACTCAAAGAATATCGATTACAGTTAATCGAGCTAGCAATTCTTAGGGAACTAGAACTGAAAGAAGTCCGCTTAGTCCAAGGTTTAAGGCAAAGATCAAAGGGAGGAAGAGCGTAGCTGTCAATGAAATCACAGTCAATAGTGTATTAATGGATGGACCTGCAGTATCCTTGAAAGGGTCCCCGATAGTATCGCCTGTGATTGCGGCCGCATGGATATCACGATAGTTAGGTTTTTCGTGATCGTATTCAGGAGATTCGATGAATTTTTTCGTATTGTCCCAAGCTCCACCTGCATTATCCATAAACAGGGCTAAGATTAAACCTGTGATTACAGCCCCGGCTAAGTATGCAGCAAGAGCTTCTAGACCCAAAATGGCACCGGTAACGATAGTAACAAGTATGGCTATCACGGTTGCAGGTAGCAGTTCCCGTAAAGCACCACTAGTTGCGATCTTTATCCCCCGCTCATAATCTGGAGATTTCGTTCCATCTAAAATCCCGGGTTGCTCTCGAAATTGCCGTCGAATTTCGTGGATGAGTTTATCAGCATTCTTTTGGACGCCCAGAATCAGCGTTGCAGAGAATGCAGCTGGGAGCATTCCACCAATCAGAGCACCTGCGAGGACGACAGGATTCAACAAATCAATGAAGATAGCTCCTCCTGTTAGGTTTGCGGCAAGTTCAACATAGGCGGCAAAAAGGGCGATGACTGTAAACCCTGTAGCACCTATGGCAAAACCCTTCGTGATGGCCTTTGTTGTATTACCTAGGGCGTCAAGCCGGTCACACGCCTCAATTGCTTCCTTGGATGATCCCGCTTGTTCGATAATTCCGCGAGCGTTATCAACGATAGGACCATACGCATCCGAGCTAACAACTAGTCCATTGGTTGCTAAGAGGCCTACAGCGGCGATTGCTACAGAGAACACACCACCATACCAAAATCCGATTGGTCCTGGAATCGGAATCAAGACTCCAAGGTAAAAAGACGCAACGAGGGCAACTACAATACCGATGATTGAAGGAATCGTGCTCAATAGTCCGTACGAATAGCCAGACAACACAAGGGTCGCTGGACTTGTTTCTGAGGCTCTGACCATGCTTTGTACTGGTTGTATACATCCCGCGCCATAGTCGCTGGTGAAGACATCAGATACAAATCCAATAAGTACTCCGGCGAGGAGTCCAAGAACGCCAGAAATTGGAATGACAATGGGTAGTTGTAACAGAACTAGAACAACCACAACAAGAATTCCAAACAATCCTGTGGCTAAGTAGGTGCCATGGTTAAGGGAACAATTCGCATCACAATAATCATGGGTTCGTACGCCAAAGACACCTATCACTGAAGCGATCGAACCAAGCGTCGCAATGATAAGAGGAATCATACCATAGGGAATTAAGGTGTAGATTCCATTTGAAATGAGAATTGCGTCAATACCTGCACCCAAGATTGCCGCTGCTAAGATTGCTGCAATGTTACTATCAAAGATATCAGCACCTGTTCCTGCCACATCGCCCACATTATCGCCTACAGCATCTGCAATTGTCGCAGGATTGCGTGGATCGTCTTCAGGGATATTCTGTTCGATTTTCCCAACTACATCTGCAGCAACATCTGCAGTTTTCGTATAAATTCCACCACCTGCTCGAGCAAATAAGGCAATACTACTTGCCCCAAAGGAAAATCCTGCAATGATTTCCCAAAGTGCCACTGGTGGGAGCCAAAAGAAGAGAACATTCCACGCTAAGTAGAGTCCTGCAATTCCAATAAGGGCTAAACCGCTTATAATTAAACCCATAACGGATCCTGCACGAAATGAAACCCGGAACGCTGGATTCACTCCACCTACCGCTGCTGCAGCGGCTGTACGTCGGTTTGCTCGTGTAGCAACAAACATGCCTACATACCCCGCTATCATACTGGAAAATGCACCGATAGCAAAGGAGATTGCTACAACCACTGCCAATGAAACGAGACCAGATCCACTCGGACTGAACTGAGCCAAAAGCTCAGACAATGCAATGATGATTCCCATGATCACTACGAATACGGTGAGAACTCGGTATTGAATGCTTAGAAAGGATTTAGCTCCTTCCTCAATGAGCTTGCTAACTTTCTTCATTTGAGCATTCCCCTCATCCGCTTTCATGACTAATCGAAAGAAGATGAAGGCAACAAGAATAGCAACAATCCCTGTGAAGATTGAAACGGCTAGGATTGATATTGGAACCATTCTTCTTCCCCAACTTTACGAGCCAGGATGCTATGTTGGTGTACTACTGCGCATTTCAGTAAAAAGCTCCCTTAAGCTCAACACCGCCTTATCCGGGGCAGGTTTCACGGTGGCAGGTAGGCCTTTCATTGTGGGCATACCAGTGCTGTCGGTATCTCCACCAATAAGGCAGTTAGCCCAGGGTCCGTAGGGAACAAATCCTATACCCACACTAGGTCGCGGGGCTTCTTCTGCACGAAGAACCACGCTTCCATATTGAGTGGTAACCTCAACAACATCACCGGGTTCGATCTTCAATTTTTCCATGTCCTTCAGATCAAGGCGAATCTGGGTGGTTGCTTCTTCATAGATATCACTGAGTTTTCCCGCTTCAAGTCCTACGCCTTGTCGACGGGTTCGACCGGTCAATAATAAAATCTTTAGGACAGACATTCGACGACAGCACTCCGCAACTGGTGGCAACCGAATAACTAGGACCTTTAATAAATTTCTTCCTGAAGCACCGCCTGGTTGGAATTCTCAAGGTCCACTGTTATGTAGTGGGTATTCGGATAATCCAGCCCTGAGTAGCTAGCGTTCCCACCACCACTTGATTGCGAAGGAGGTTTCCATCCGCATCACGCACGGCCTCTGCGGTTCCCCGGATCCGGACACGGTCCCCCTCATTGAATACAGAAGAAAAAATACCTTCAAATGATGTCACCTCAGTGAGCGCAGGTAATTCGACATCTCCCTCCTCAATAGTTATATCACCGACTAAATATCGGGCAGGAACGAAGAGATTATCCCTACTCTCAATAATGGTAGCGGTTACCTCAACCGTCTCAATGGCCGAGTACATTTCTCGACCATACTGGTTCATGATTTCAGCATCCGTTCGTACCGGACTAATGGAAAAAACAGTCTGGTCAAATCGACCTCTTTGCCAAAAGGACCAGGCAATAGACTCTGAATACTTAGATGGAATACCAAGAGTGTTTACTTGGCGTTGCTGCCATCCTTGAATCTCTTCCGGAGAGTATGGTTTTACCTTATTTTCACCAAACAGATCATCCATAGCGTTTCGCAATTGATGAGCGTTTTCTCGTCCATATACAAGTAAATCAATGTCTGAAAACATTGGGTTATGCAAATCCAACAGCAAGGAACCAGTGATGCCAAACCGGTTTTCGGGCACCCCACTCTCTTCCGATAGCAAAGTTACCAAGGAGCTGGTCTTTGACTCTAACGGGTCCTGTGGGTTCCGGATAATTTCAGCTAATCGAACTTCTGGCAGGTAGTATGCAATAAGGTTCTTCCAAGGAACGAGAGGTAATTCGAATCCTCGTACTCGATCCAAAGCGACATAGTCGGGGTAATGCTCACGAAGCCAATTGGCACTGTTCTGAACCTCTGCGGCGCTATACACTTGCATCATTCGACGATACCGTATACCATTGCGTTCCCAGCGTCCCTCTGAATCTGGACGGTACTTCAAGTAAACAGTGTAGGCATCTGGAGGGTGAAGATACCCTACTACTGTGAAGAGTAATCCTTCTTTGGTTTCGACAAAGTCTTTGTCCTTCGGGTGGCGCGACACCGCAGGGTTCACAACCACCTACTCAAAGGAGGTATCTTGGTAATAAGATATCCGTTGGCTGTTCACCTAATACAAAGCGTGACCAACGCTCCTTACCTGCATGTACTAACTCGATTATCCCTTGAACCACAACACGGTCATCTTGTCTTACCTGTTCAGTAAAACGACCCCGAAAACTCACGATTTCACGAAGATTCTCCTCTTGAGCTCCTTCAATCCATTCCACATCGTCAACTTCATATCGACAAGGAGTGAAAAGGCTGTCCCGATGGTTGACAATGCGACAAAACGCTCGAGCAGGACCAACCTGTTGGTATGTTCGATCCCCATAGCGCTCTTCTAGCTCATCCCAATTAAGCACGGCTCGTACAAAGTAATGCCGATGCCCAATAAGACCATGCATGGCTTTTGGTCCATCTATTGTGAGCATGGTGTTCAGTGGAACTCCCGTGCGCAACCAACGAAGTTCGTAAATCGGGCGATAGTTATTCAATAGATATCCTTTGATGTTGCTGTCTTCTGCCAAACGAATTCGTTGTAAAGCAAGCTGGACAGCTTGACTTGCTCGGCGTCCATAAACAATCAAATCAATATCAGACTCAGGTCCGTGTAATCCAATTTGGACGCTTCCTGATACACCCAAATCTCCAGCTTTAATCCGTGCTTCTCGCTGAAGCCTATTAGCAAATCCAACGATTACTTGTTCTAAGGGGTCACGCTTAGATTTTTGCCTTAAATATTGGAGTTGTTCAACAGGTTGATACAGCTGTTGAATCCGATTTATCGGAACACCTTGAAGTTCACGCCCTGCAACAGGGTCGACAAAGAGATAATGGGGAAATTGTTGTTGCAGGAGGTTGAAGCGCTCAGCTAAATCATATACTTTCGCGTAGGTGGTGCCCTCTCTCACACGAGTGCCTTGTAAACTCGGATAGTAACGGAGGAACGCAATGGCCCGGTCGGGTGGATGCACTACACCTTTCACATCAAAAATTAATCCTTCCGGCGTCTCGATGAAATCGCCTTCTCGGACTCTCAATTGCTTCACAAGCGTTTCCCTCCTTAGAACTCTAAGCCTAGGGAAGGAAGGGCAAACTCGCTTTCATCCCACTCCCAGTAGGCTCCATTCCATTTTGGTAGTAAATCTAGGGTGGTCTTCGATCCAAGATTTTTGTATTGCTGGATTTGAAGGATGTCAAAGACTCCCTCTTCTTCTCCAATGAGTGAAAGTAGATATAGAATGGAACCCAGACTTTTCGTTGGAACTTTTATGAATAACACACAGCCAATATTTGATGGATAAGCATACGATGCCGGCATTTGGGCTGAGGCTAAAAGCAATTTTTCTGAAATTTCTGGCTTACAACGAATTGCAAAGGTCAAAAAGACAGGTAGCATGGGCGAGTCAAAAACGATGTAGGGTACTATGGATCTGTCTTTTAATAGTTGGGACTTTCGCGTTGAGACTGTTGTTCGGGGTACATCAATTCCGAGCGATGATAATCGTTTTTGAATCTTCTTCATTCGTACGCGTCCTTCCTCCGTTAGGATATTAGCTAGCGCATAATCGAGCTGATCAAACGAATTGAAGGAAGTCAATCGGATTCCTTTCGGCGGGTGGAGAACCTCCTGGTTTTCACGAATAAAATTCAACAGTCCAACTGTTGTAACGCCACTTTCGATTATCCAGTCGCCTGTTTGAAAATCGAAGTGATCAAATGATATCGAACTATACTGCCCGGTTGTATCATGAACCTGTAATCTCTCAAGGTAGGATTCCTCGAGTGTAGTGATTTGCTCTTGAAGGAGGGAAACCGGTTTTTGTTGGTCAGGTACAATGAATCCGACATATCCTCGCTGAAAGGTATTGTCGAAAATTGCCGTTGTGAGATAACTCGTCATTTCATTTTGCAGAACAGATTCCAGTGCCCGAGAAGCTTCGACATCGCGCGATTCAAAAAACACGCCAAATCGTCGGAGTTTAAACCGACGCCAGTCAACAAAATGAGAAAACCGTAGATTAACTTTTGCTTGTAGTTTCTTCATCATTTTTCTGATGGTTGGTTGCGTGACGCTTAAACGCTTGGACCATTTGAGCGTTGAAGCTTGTGGGGTCTCGTAAATGAAAGAAAGTAACCGGTTCTCTTTCAAAGTCACAGGGTCAATAGGTCGATCAAATAAACCGGTTAACAAGTCGCGAATAATTTTTTCAGAGGATACAATTCGGAACCGCTGAATCACACGAAGCCTTCGCACCAAAGAATCGCTCACTTGTTGACTTGGCACACTCACCATTCCATCGAGATAAGGGTGGGGTCGTAGTTTGTAATCTGCGTCGTTTAAAGGAATTCCTTTGGTGCGCTTTGAATATACTATCACATTATCTAAAAGTAGATCGATTTCAGATTTCCCGTAGGAAGGCTGGTTACTATTTTGCACCTGTTCCTTGATGGCTTGAACTAGTGAAACAGTTTCCAGCTGGCTTTGCAAGTGCGCCACACCATCGTCAGAAAGAAACGAACACCTAGATAAAGTTTCCTTTTGACGAATATGCCACTTTCTAAACCTACTAAGCTTGGCGTAAATCAAGGTCTAAGGACAATCCTCCCAAATGAGAGTTAACAAAGCCTTTTTCGCCGCTCTTTTCTAGGAATTGCCTTTTTTGTCTGCCCGGTTACTCCCTCAAAAATGCTCCATATAAAGGTAGTTGCACATTGTTATCGATAGATTCCAGCAAACACACTCGCTAAGGGAAAACTCAACGGAGCTGAACAAAAGATGGACAGTCCCTATGGAAGCCGACCCGATCCCCTCTGAAGTGTGTAGACTAACCGGCTACAATTAGTCTATCCAGCTTTCGTCCATCTTAATCGTTCACTTTCTGATTGTGCTTTTCTCTGAGTTCGTGGTGGGAGAAAAAAGTGGCTACAGAAGTGATTGAAGAAACCCAGCAACTGGTAGGCGTCGTAGACGCTTATCCCGTCGACCTTGAAATTACCCCTGCAACGGGGGATGAAAATCTCCGAGAAATCGGAGCAATTGGTACCCTCCTATTAGAATTAGTGAGGGATACCTGCGGCCTAAACGGCCGGATCACCGTGGAGGCAACGCCTACTGGTGTCCGTGTCCGCGTTGAGCCCAATGGTCTAGAAGTCTCGAGCGTCGCCGTATTCGGGGGTGCATAAATATGGCGACCCTGAGGGGAATTGCCGTGACCACAGGGACAGATGAGACAAGCGACCAGTTATGGCGTTTAGCCCGTACCTATTTACGGTCGCACCAAGTCACAGGCAACGTTGACCAACTGGAGAAGGTCGCACTCGACGATGTGTTCCGTCTCCTGGAACGCCTTTCTCGTCAAGTAGATCGAATGGAATTACGTCGCCTTTACGACCTTCTAACGGAGCTCGCCGTCATTCGCGAGAATCATCTTCTCGCGAAAAAAGCGCCGCGCGAGGCCCGGCTCATTAAGGCCATTCAAGGCACTGGTCGACTTGGTCAATTCCTAAGCCTCGTCCTCGATGAAGCCACTTAACCAGTCTGTCTCTCTGCCCCGATGCGCATACATCCATCGGGGCAGAGTCCGACTGGCTAAGTTTTGCTTCGCTGGGGATGCAGTAAGGCTTAGTTATTGGGGAAATCTAGGAAGGGTGTTAAAGAGAACTGTAGCCTTGAAGAAACAATCTGGGTTTCTCGCCCTTCTTAGAACTTTTAACCTGTTTGTAGAGAGAAGGCTTAGCTGAGGCTTTTTAGGAAGTCTTCTGGTTCCTCGCCTTCTTCTACTAGAATGGTTTCTTGGTATCCGGCACGCTCGGCATCATAGCGTTCAGCGATTTTCGCACCTTCCCAGCGTTCAAAAGCCGTTGATTCTTTTCCACGCCAGATGTAGATTTTATTGTAGGTGTCAAGGATATAAACATCATCTGAGGTCAAGGAAGTCCTTTTCCGAGGAACTTCATAAAATAAGTTAAGATTCTTTTCAATGTGAATACGAAAGAGTTTGAATTCACGTTGTTTTAATGCAACACGCTTCAAGATACCTTCAGTATCTTGTAGCGTAACTTTGATTTTTCCCTTAAAGAGGTCGAGGAAGGTTTTGGGTTCGTCTCCTTCATTCACGGTAACGAGTTTTGCTGCACCTCTCCGGTTTTGGTCTTTCCAGACTGATATTACAGCACCAATGAATTTCTCATCAACCGTGGATTTCTTACCGATCCACAAATAGATGATAGATCCCGTATCCACTAAATAGACATCACCAGTGCCAAATTCTTTGTAATAATTCTCAGGGACACGAACTAGCTGCCCTTTTTGCACATGATATTTGATGATTTTCTGAGCCATTTGAGTCACCTTCACTCGTTAAGGAATTCATCCTCCAAAAGGGAGGTGAAATCTTACACAGTGATATCTCTGCTGCAGTGATTCTCGTCTTTATAATTTTCCTTTCAACCTGAACTTATTCAAGTCGGCAAACTCTTAAGCGGGAAAAACGGAATGCCGAAAGATCCCCCAATGTCATTGCATAGTTCTCATTCCTCATCCGCTTTTTCAGTTCAAGCACTTCCTGGACTCGGGATTATCCATGAAGGTGATGATGTCGGTCGATTTATTTGCCAGGCTAGTCTGGAATCGAAGTTTCCGCTTCAAAATGATGATATCTTGGTTATTGCTCAAACTATTATTTCTCGAGCCGAAGGACGAGTAGTAACCCTTTCCGAAATCAAGCCCTCACGCCGTGCGCGCCGGTTAGCCTCAAGACTGGGGAAGCGTGCGGAACAAGTTGAAGTTATTTTACAGGCGTCCAAACGGATACTTCGTGCTGAACAAGGTCATCTCATTGTGGAAACTCCACATGGATTTGTTTGTGCTAATGCTGGCGTCGATTCGTCTAATGTCCCTGATATAGATGCCGTTACGCTGCTTCCCGAAAATCCTGACGCCTCAGCGCAGCGTATTCGACGAACAATTCATGAGCATTTGAAGGTAAAGGTCGGTATCATTATTTCAGATACACATGGTCGACCTTTCCGTGAAGGAGCAATCAATGTGGCAATCGGAATAGCGGGAATCGTTCCGCTGAAGACTTATGTGGGAATGATCGATTTGTTCGGCTATGAATTACGGACGACGAGAGTGGCTGTTGCTGATGAGTTAGCTTCCACAGCGGAATTGATCATGGGGGAAGCGGATGAAGGTAACGCGGTCGTTGTCATTCGCGGATACCGGTTTGAAGCGGGTGAGGGTTCTGCACAAATGCTTGTTCGAGATGCTAAGCGAGATCTATTTCGAAGGTGAAAGAGATGAGAAACGAGATTCAACGAGTTGGAGTTGCCTCCGCAGAGCCCAAGGGCTGGGAAACTAGTCAAGTGGTCAACGAAATCCAACGGCGTGGAGTTGAATGCGTCGTCTTTGATGTTACCCAAACCGTAGTCCGAGTGGGTGGAAAGTACCCCCGGGTGCAGTTCAAGAAAGAGGATTTAACCACACTTGATGGGGTCTTTACCCGTGCGGTCCCAGGCGGGTCTCTTGAACAGGTAATCTTGCGAATGGATACGCTGCATTGCTTAGAAAAGCTTGGCATTCCATTTATGAATCGGCCCCACTCCATCGAAAAGGCTGTGGACAAATACTATACTTTACGATTACTTGAACTAGGAGGGATTCCTGTTCCTCGAACCTGTGTGGCACAATACGCCCGAGATGCTCATCGGGCTTTTCGTCGGTTCAAGGATGTCGTGGTGAAACCTCTATTCGGCTCAGGGGGCGTAGGGATGACGCGAGTTAGCGACCCAGAAATTGCTCGTCGTGTATTTCGAAACCTCGAAGCAAACCGCTATGTGATTTATGTCCAAGAATATCTCGAACATGGTACTCGGGATATTCGTGTTTTTGTTATTGGAGGTAAGGCTGTAGCTGCAATGTACCGGGTCGGCACTGATTGGAAGTCTGCTCTTCGCCAGGGTGCGCAGCCTCGTCCCTGTAAATTAACTCCCGAGCTAACTGAGCTGGCTGAACAATGTGCTAACATCATTGATCTCGAATACACCGGTGTAGATCTACTTGAAACCGAAACTGGGTTGATAGTAACCGAAGTTAATAGCAGCAGTGGTTGGCAAGGGGTTCAACGAGTGACCAACGCTATTCTTGCTGAACAACTCGTGAACCGGTTTTTCTGGGTCATCCAGAATACATTGAATTCAGACTAGATGTCCCCTTCTTGTGGTGTCCATCGTTGCCGGCTCTCGTCCCAACGAATAACCGTTTCAGTAAGCATTTGAGGGCTGAAAGTGGGTTCATGACGCAAAGTGAAAACTTTGGAAACGCCCTTTTCTAGTCCAATCATTCGAACTAAGAAACCTGTAATGGATGAGCAGTAACTCGGTCGTTGAAAGGTGAAGTTCAATCCCGAACTAGTTTCTCCAACATTGGCTTGAGGAAGAATTGCCGGAATGGCCTTAAGGCGCTTAGTTGCCTCTGGGGTGCACTCTATCGTCAGTTGAACGGATTCTTCAAAATCGGGGATATCAAACCATAGCGTTGGATAAAAGATTCCTGCTTCCTCAAGCCTCCGCTCTCGGTTTCGAATTGATTTTTTTGCTAGTTTGAAACCATGCTTTTCAAGGACTTTCTCCCGGATTTCAAGACGCTTACTTTGTCCAAAGGAGTAGGGGGTCTGTGCTATTATGTAATCGATTTGATCAAAGCGTATTGGTTCGGATAGGATTAATGTCCGTGAAGGTGTAAATTCTTGACTATATCGAGAAACATGCTGTAACATAGCGTTGACAATAGTATCTGATCCAAGCACCCATTTTCCTGTGATTGGATCATAACCATCGAACGAGATGGTAGAATAGAATGCGGTTACTCGATATGAAAAGTAATCTTCCAGAAACTCATCATTCAGCCAGCGAAGTCGTTGTTCAAAGAGCTTAAATCCCCGAGGCTGGTCCGGAATCATATAGGTAACATACCCGGAACGAAAATCGTGATCAAATCCAATCCGACGCATGAAAAGAGGGGGGGTTCTCCGAAAGAATTGTTCTAGGCGTTCTGAAGCATCAAGAGATTTCGTGCGAAAATCTGTTTCAATTAATGCAAGCTTAAATTTGTGGAAATCACTGTGATAAATCACGGCAAGAGAAAAACTACGTTGTAGTATGTCAAGTTCGCGTTTAATTGTCTGTGATGTCGTTGAAAGTTTTTGTGCAAGCTGGTTTTGAGTTACCAAGGGATTTTCGTGGAGTTCAAGGATGATTCTAATTTGCCGTGGTGTAAGCTGTGCTGTTGGGACAGAAACAGCCGTTGAAGCGATGATATTGATAATGCGCTGAACCTCCGTGATTCTGTAGCGATCAATAATTTTCAACCGATGCTTTAACCCCGCGGCAGTATCAGGTCCCTTGGTCAATGTATAATGGGCAAATTGAGAATGAGCCGGGACTTGTTTTTCATTAACGGAGAGTTCGAATCCTTCAACACGTTTAATGAAAAGGAATACATTGGTTAAGAATCGCGCTAGATCGTCCTTATCCTCCTTTGGTTCTGCCCGCTGTTGGATGAGTTGAATCAATTTTTCTAACGCTGTGAGTTCTACTTGCTTCTGGTCAAGCTCTGATGTGTTTTTATGAGAGTGTGGGCACATATCGTTCGTTGCTCCTCTTGACCTAGATGTCCCCCTGTTGTAGCAACCATTTCTGGTTCTTAACATCCCAACGATAAATATCGTCTATCGGTTGATGTGACAGAACCCGCCATTGATAACGTAGAAGCATCACATTGGACACCCCGGGCTCTTGGTGGATCGTACGCAAAAGTTGACCTGTCAGACTGGAAGCATGCACAGGGCGTTGCACATTAAGGATGCATCCGGTATCGGTGACAAAGAATTGGATGTAGGGAAGAAAGGTTCCGATATTCTGCAGTGTCTCTCGTGCCTTCTGTGAACACCAAACGACAAAAGTCACATATTCATCAAAGCCCGGTATCCTTATCTCAACTATAGGAAAGGCGATGTTCTCTGCACGTAGCCTTTGCTCCCGTTTCCAAATGGTTTTCAATGACAAACTGATTCCATATTGCTGTAATAAGCGCTGTTTGAAATGGACACGACCCGTTTCTCCTCGATCATAAAGCGTATTGGCTAAAAGAAAGTCTGCGTGATCAAACCAGATGGGTTTTGAATAATTAAAGCCCTTCAACTGAGGTAGGGCTTCTCGTTGGTTTCGAGCAAAGGAAAAAGGGGCTTCTGAAACGATTTCGGGTTCGAATGAGAACGCGTCTCTATCAGGGTCGTATGTGGTAAATGATAAGAAATATCGGAACCCCTGGATTTCAATGAGGTGGCATTCAATAAAGAACTCATCTTGTAACCATCGGATGCGTTGTTCATACATTTTCAATGCATCAGGTTGGTTGGGAATACGAAATACTACCGCCCCTTGAAGCATGTCCCGGTCTAGTTGAAAAAAGCGGAAAAATCCAGAGTGCGTTCGAAAGAATTGCTCAAGATGTTCAGCATGTTTGATGGATTTAAGTCTAAAAATTACTGTCTTATTGAGTAATCGGAACTTTTGAATATCGATGCTTGTACGAACCTGAAAGGCATATTCGTGTCTTAGTTCCTGTAATTCACGAGAAAGGGTTCGTGGTGACATGCTAATTTTTTCTGCTAACTTGTATTCTGGAATGTTAGGATCGTCGAAAAGCTCACGAAGAATGAGGGCTTTACGGTTAGAAAATAACTTTGAGGGCAAGCTGGGGTATTCGAGGGTAAGCATCTCTGTAATGTACTGCACATTGCTAGGTTGGTATTGGTCAATTAATTGGAGTCGGTGTTCCAGAGTCTTCGCCGCTTCAAGGCCACCAGGATGCTTGAAATGAGCAAATTGTGGGTGTGCTGGATAGAGCATTTCCTCCGCGGTTAGCTGTTCTCCTTTCATTTTGCGAATGAAAAGCTCGACATTTTTTAACAAGCGTGTCAGATAGCGTCGATCCTGGGCATCGAACCGGCTAAGGATCCTCTGTTGAAGGGCTTCAATGTCTTGATGAGCGTGAGTGTTCATATTTGGCATCACTGGACTAGGCAGTTTCGAATTAGGTGGCTTTAGTAGTGGTTAGCGACATTTATGCACTTTCTTGGCTTTTTAGTGTTGTTTTGTCTCTTCGTGGCTAAATGGAATCCGCTTTAGGCTGTAAAGTGACCTTATTATAACTTTTAAAGCAAAAATTAGCCATTAATCCTCGAAATGAAAGGTTTTATCAACTTATTTCCGATCTAAATGCCTAATTGTGCCTATCTTCAGTATTTATAGCCTATTAGGTGAACTATTAAATGGCTTTGGAGGGGAGACCCTCCTCCACCAAATGGATTTCTTGTTCAGTTAGTGAATTATTCGAGTTACTCGACTTTTGGAGTAATGAATTCATTCAGATCTTTCAGTTTTAGCACTAACTTTAAGTTGGAGAACCTGTATGCCGCCACAACAAGAGCAGAGAATACACGAGTGAATCAATAATGCAACCAGTGAGCGTCGCAATTCTTGCCGGTGGAAAAAGCGACCGCTTCCGTCCATTGAAAGCCTTAACCATCGTTGCTGGAAAACCCTTGTTTCTCCATGTCATCGATACTGTTGAGCCTTATGCAGATGAAGTAATAGTGATCGTGCATTCGAAAGAGGACCGTCAGGTTTTTGCAGATTATTTTCCAAAAGAGAGGATTTTCACTGATGTTACTTCTAATTACCGCTGCCCTCTTGTTGGGGCTTTAACGGCGTTCACCCATGCAGCAAAACCGTATACCCAACTTCTTCCCTGCGATTCACCACTCATTCATCCTATGTACTTCGAAATCATGTGGGCTATGGTTGAGAATCATCATGCTGCAGTCCCTCGATGGCCTAACGGTTGGGTGGAACCCTTACACTCGGTTTTCGCTACAAGAATAGCTCGAGAAGTTGCTACAGATTGTCTGAATCAACAACAGCCACGAATGAAATGTCTTATCGCCAACATTGGACATGTCATCTATTTGTCCACTTCAGCACTCGAACGCTTCGACACCAAGTTGGAAACTTTTGTCAATGTGAATTCACCAAGTGATTTACACCGTGTAGAACAACATTTGCAGCGCAAATCGCGCTGTTAACTTGTTCGTCTTTCTTTGAAACCTTCTACCGTAATCCTATTGGGGAACCCCATTACAGTAGAAGTTCATTTACCTAAGAAAATCAAGATTATTCTGAATAATAAAACCCCTTTCGAAAAAAAACAAAATAAAAAAATATACTAGGTAGTTACAAACTGGGGACAAATATCGGAAAGCGCCTCTCAGTGATTGACCTGAATCAGCTAGAATCTAGCTAGCTACTGAAATAATATCTTCCGTCCTTTGTTGCAAGGACACCAGAAGGTATGATTGTATTGGCACTCATTTTCAGCCACTTTTCATCAAGTTTGAGTTCTTTGGGTGTTTTAG